>VGZT01000005.1 GCA_016872495.1 SAR202 cluster bacterium | reverse complement strand
CCCTCGCCCGCGTCTGCGGGAGAGGGTGGCCGAAGGCCGGGTGAGGGTCCGGTCGTAGGCCGGGTGAGGGGCCGTTCAACCCCTCGCCCGCGCTTGCGTGATAGCCACGATTCAACCCGTCGCCCGCGCTCGCGGGAGAGGGTGGCCGAAGGCCGGGTGAGGGGCCGGCCGAAGGCCGGGTGAGGGGCCGTTCAACCCCTCGCCCGCGCTTGCGTGAGAGCCACGGTTCACCCCCTCGCCCGCGCTCGCGGGAGAGGGTGGCCGAAGGCCGGGTGAGGGGCTGGCCGAAGGCCGGGTGAGTCATGGTTCAACCGCTCGCCCGCGCTTGCGTGATAGCCACGGTTCAACCCCTCGCCCGCGCTTGCGGGGGAGTCTCCGTTTAACCCCTCGCCCGCGTCTGCGGGAGAGGGTGGCCGAAGGCCGGGTGAGGGGCTGGCCGAAGGCCGGGTGAGGGGCCGGCCGAAGGCCGGGTGAGGGTCCGTGCCCCTTCAAACGTACCCCCGGCGCGGCGCATAATCTTCCGTCATGTCACACCCACTGTTCGATCTCTCGGGCCGCGTAGCTGTCGTCTCAGGTGCCGCCAGCGGCATGGGCAAAGCCATGTCACTCGGCTTTGCCGAATCGGGCGCCGACCTGGTGCTCCTCGACATCAACCTCGAGGGAGCTGAGGACACCGCACAGGCGATCTCGAAGCTGGGGCGTAAGGCGATCGCGCTCAAATGCGACGTCTCCGACGCCGGACAGGTGCGAGCGGCCTATTCGAGGACCGACTCCGAGTTCGGCCGCGTCGATATCGCCGGCAATGTTGCGGGTGAAGGGCATACCGGGCGCCCGGAGGAGATCGAACTCGCGGTCGTCGAGAAGGTATTCAAGAACCTGGTGATCGGACGCTTCGCCGCCTGCCAGGAGGCCGGCCGCCGCATGCTGGCCCAGAAGCGAGGCTCGATCATCAATCTAGGGTCGATCGGTGGCGTGAACTCGCTCGGACGCGGGCATACCCCTTACGGCATGGCGATGGGCGCGGTGATCCAGATGACCCGTGAGCTCAGCACCGAGTGGAGTGGCCGTGGGGTGCGCGTGAACTGCATCGTCCCCGCACAGGTGATGAACAAGGGGCTCGAAGCGCGCATGCAAGCCCGACCCGATCTCACGACCACGTTCCTTGGCGGCATCCCGATGGGCCGCTTCGGCAAGCCCAACGACATCAAAGGCCTCGCCATATTCCTCGCCAGCGATGCCTCTTCGTGGGTTACCGGCGCTGTCATCCCGCTTGACGGCGGCAACCTCGCCCTCAACGCCGGCGGCAGCTACCCCGGCGGTCCCAGGGTGTACGGGTAGCGGCGGCCTGCAAACCGTTCGCCGGGTCACCGTCTTGCGTGCTCAGGGGGACCAACACCTTACCTGTCGTCGTGCTACTCGCCCGAGTGCCGTGATCTCGGGAGGGGGCGAATGAACGGCGGATTCGTTCAATTCTCGACAGACGAGCAGGTAGCCACTCAGACCCTTTCAGGTCTCCGGGAGGCCAGAAAACAGGCGGTTCTTTTGACTCCGTACCTCAAACGCTGGGGGCACGCGGAGGGCGCGCTATTTGGACCAGGGCCAGGTGGTCCTCAACTCAATGAATCTGACGGCCGGATCAACCGCACAGTCCCCGAATTTCGCCATTCTTCTCACCGAGCCGGCGACTGCCGCCCAGGTCCGTGATTCGTCGATCAGGCGCCTGTAGCTCTTGCGGTCGAAGTCAAGCAATGTGGCGCGGTAGGTCAATACTTCGCTCGTCGCGCGGACGCGGTTCGAGGCTACTGTGTGAGGTGTGGCCGGGCCGTCCCAAAAACGTCTACAAGCCAATGTCTGCCGACTGTTGCGACGTATGGTCAGAATTCAAGAATTGGAGGAGGTTTGTAAATCCTGTGGAAACCAGGCGAGGACGACCCACGCCAAACCACCTGCCTGGCTTGCTTCGAGGCTCAACAGTGATCGCCGCGAATTTGCCTTCAGCCATCTCGTAGTGGGAGGCGACGGCTGGGTCGTCATGGCTGGCCTAAGGCCGGACAGTGGTCGCCTCTTGCTGCTCCGTAGCAGGGGATGGGCGGTGAGATCGCGACAACCTGATCTCGACCACGCGTGGTCCGGCCATCTTGGCGACCTCCAGGACCCAGTCGCCGTGGGTGACCCTCTCGCCTGCCCTCGGGAGGCGGTCAAGTTCGTGAATTACGAAGCCTCCGATGGTGTCGTACTCGCCATTCGGAATGCCGATTCCGAGGCTCTCATTCAGGTCGAATACCCGTGTCGATCCCTTGACGGAGATCTCGGTTCCGCCCGAATCACCCCCCACCGGGTGCGGCCGGCGAGGTCGGCCGACAACCTCCGAGAGCAGCTGGTGGAGCGTTACCAGGCCTTCCATCGATCCAAATTCGTCCACCACGATCGACATGTCGTGATCACGGCCCCGCATCTCTTCGATGGCGTCAATGACCGGCTTGGACTCCCAGATGAAGTGGGCTTCCGACGCCAGTTTGGTCACGGGGTCAGACGCCGACGCCTCCCCTGAGGCAAGTGCCCTGAGCACGACGCGCGCTTCGATGACGCCGATGACATCTTCGGTGCCCCGCCTGAGGAGAGGGAACCGCGAGTGGTACTGGCGCGCATTGAATTCGAGGAACCGTTCGATGGTGAGGTCGTCAGGCACCGAGACGATATCGGTCCGAGGCGTCATCACCTCGTGTACTTCCAGGTCGGCGAGCCGGAGTGTGCGCAGGAGCATGCGCGCCTCAGTTTCTTCAAGCCCACCGCTATCTCGGTTGAGTGAGATAAGTACCTTCAGCTCCTCGTTGGCCTCCAGTAGCGATCCTGCCTGTGGGCCACTGAATTTCGAGACCCAGCGGTTCAGAGCCCGGAGCGGCAATACCGCCGGTGCGAGCACTCGCTCGATCCAGATCAATGGACCAGTAAGTGTTATCGCCGCGGACTCGGCGCGGCGGGCCGCCAGCGTCTTCGGCACTGTTTCGCCGAAGACGATCAGGACCACGGCGACGACGATCGCGGAGACCACTGCGCCCACCGCGTCGCTGGGGACAAGCTGCACGGCAATCAACGTGCCGAGCGTTGCTGCGGCCGTGTTGACGAGGTTGTTTCCGATCAGGACCGTGGGCAGGAAGTTCTCCGGGTGTTCGACCAGGCGGGCCGTCCGCTGAGCTGCCGGGGAGCCCCGTGCGGCCGCGGTCCGGATCCGGTGCCGCTGCACGGAGAGCAGAGCAGCTTCAGTCCCGGAGAAGAACGCAGAGACCGCCAGCGCGAAGAGAAACGCGAGCAGGAGGAGTAGGAGCGGCGGAGTATCCATGGAATCGAATGTATCAGGGGAAGGGCAGTCTTTCGTAGCTGAACCGGATGCGCCGAGCGAGGCGTTTGGATCGACGGCCTACGCCCAACCGAGGGTGAAACCGGACACCGCGCCGGGCTAACCGGCGCAGGTCAGGTGTGACGACGCCGTGTTGCCGGTACAGGTCGAGGGCGGCTGTTTGCAGCCGGTCACTGAACAGGGGCAGCCTGGTTTGACCCCGGGCGTCACAGCATCCCCTTGAGGGTCCTCACCTCTCCCCAGTGGCCGATGTTGTGGGTGACGGCATAGGTGGCGAGGGTGTAGCCGACCGAACGGGTGCTCCAGGTCTGTTCGAAACGGGCCTTGTCGGGCGCCGCTCTGTAGGACCCGAGCTCGATGTTCTTGCGCAGGACAGCCATGTCGATCTTCGCCGAGAACCTCTCCGGCTTCATCGGGGTGACGATCTCACGCGTCTGGCGACCCACCGCCCAGCGGTACTCGCGCAGGCCCGCCAAATCGATCCTGGCGCTCAGGTCCGCCACGTCGGCGGCGGTCATGCCGGTCCCGGAGTCAGCGCGTTCGTACTTGAGCTTCTTCGCCCATCCACCGGCGTGCCAGACCTGAGGGCGTCCGCCTCCGCAAAGTGAAACGCCCACGTCCTCGGAACGGGCGATGTGCCAGTGCAACCAGGCGATCGAGTTAAGGCCGGCGCCTGGAATCTTGCGGAGCTGGGCGTCGGTCAGGCCGTCGAGAATTAAATCCTCCTGGTTCTGGCCGGTTGCGGTGGTGCCTTCCCACGTGGCTACCCTGGCGGAGTGGTTGCGGGCGTGCTGCTGAAGGAGGAATTCGATTGAGTTCATGGGTTCCCTTGGTGTTTCCCGAGGCTTCGACAGGCTCAGCCACCGGATTGGATTGGGCGGGCATATACGATACATCGCTACGACTCAGGGTTGTTCGACAGATTCAACCACCGGATTGGATGGGCGGGCGTACTGCCCTACGCCTGGCACTTATGGCCTGGAAGGGTTCACTTACGCTTCGACCCTGCGGGCTTCGCCTTCGATGTTGAGTTGACCTTGTCCATGAAGCCCCTGGCGCCTGCGCCGATCCAGTTGGTCCACGACGTGCCGACGAACCGCACGCCCCTGGCGAGCGTGGCTTCCACGTTTGCGTCGGTCACGAGCGCACCTGCCACGCGCCCGGATCTGACGATTCGGGCGATAGCGTCATCGATCACCTTCTGGACCTCAGGATGGCCAGGCTGGCCGGTCCTTCCCATGCTCTGGGCCAGGTCGCCGGGCGCTACGTAGTAGACGTCGATCCCGTCCACCTTCAGCATCTTCGGCAGGTGCGGAATCGCGGCGATGTCCTCGATCAGGATCGACGTCAGGGTGTTCTCGTTCTGCCAGCGGTGGTAGTCGGCGACGCCGATGGCACGACGTCCAGACGCCTGTCCGCGGTGGCCGATCGGGCCGTAATAGGAGGCGTCTACCACCGCCTTTGCCTCGTCGGCCGTGTTCACGTGCGGCACCATGATCCCGTTGGCGCCGCAGTCGAGGACACGCGTGATGAGCCCGGCGTCGTTCTTGTTCACGCGCACCATGCACATCATGTTCCAGAGGTCGCATGCGCGGGAGAGGTTGGAGATGTCGCGCCAGGACGTGGTCCCGTGCTCCATCTCGCCCATCACGGAGTCGATCCCGAACTGACCGAGGAACTCCGCCATATCTGGCGTATAGTCACCCATGACGAGCGTGACGACGCCACCTGCCTGCAGCTTCTTCTTCGCTTGGTTTATCCGGTAGTCGGCCATGGTTTTCCCTTCGCTGGCATGACCGCAAGTATAGGTCTCCCTTCCGTCGCCCTCGGGTGAAGGCGGATGCCGAGGCTACGCGGCGCAGGTCCCGCTGGTCTGCGGCGGCAACGCCGAGGAAGACGGGGATCAGTCCGATCCTGGACGCCGGCCCAGATGACGGCAGCGATACCTCTCGACGGCGGTACTTCGATCAGGCCGACCGTCACGAGCTGCAGATGCGTGGCGAGGAACGGGAGGGCGGCGACCAGGCCTGCTTCGAAGTTGCTTGCACCCTCGGGTGATCGCAAACGCCACGAGGAAGCCGGAATCCATGATGCTGCCGGACCCCATCGAGGTGACGCTCGGACGGTCAGCAAGCGTGGCCCGGGCTTCGGATTGGCGTCCGGTAGCTCCTGTCGCGGGGTGAATATCGATTTGAGTATGTTTCCAACAATCGGCTGAACGTAACATATGCCGCATCGTCCAGAAACCGATCCGATCGAACTCGGCTGCGCGGGGCGGCCCGGGAGGTCGAAATGAGCACCGCGGTCTCGCAGGCAGGCGTCACGCAAGTCGACCCTTCGAATCCGGCCGCGCTTGCAGAGTTCGTGGCTCTGGAGAGGCGGCTTATCGGACACCATCCGCGGTACTACGCGAACGAGGTCGACGCCGATGTCAGGCAGCGGCTGGCCGGCAAGTCGCCCATCCTCGATGAGTCCGAGTTCGCCCTGTTCACCGCCCCCGGCCAGCCGCCGGTCGCGCGCTGCGTCGCTTTCCTGAACCGGCGCTATCAACGACACACGCCTGAGAATTCAGCCCGGGGCTTCATCGGGTACTTCGCGGCGGCGGCGGACGCCGGGCCGGCGGTCACCCAATTGCTCGAGCGGGCCGAAGGCTGGCTGCGCGAGCGCGGGGTGAAGCGCGTCGTCGCCCCGTTGAACGGATCTTCGATGGTCGGAATGGCAGCGCTCACGGACGGCTTCGACGAGGAGCCGATGTTCCCGTTCACGTGGAACCCACCCTACTACCGCAACTACTTCGAGCAGGCGGGATACGCCCCCGGCTTCCCGCTGTGGCAGTTCTGGATCGACTTCGCGACGCCGCAGTACCGCGCCGCGGCGCGCAAAGCCGCGGAATCGTTCGGGGCGAGGGTGCGGCATGTGGAAAAGCGGCATTGGAAGCGGGACATCGAGATCATCCGGACATTGTTCAACGAGTGCTTCGCCGACGAGTGGGAGATGCACGAGCTGAACGAGAAGGAGTGGCGCGGCTTCCTCGATTTCATGAAGCCGCGGTTCGACGTCAACCAGCTGCTGATAGCCGAGGTTGACGGCGAGCCGGCCGGGTTCTGCCTGGGCATGCCCGACTACACGCCGCACTACCGGGCGTTCAACGGCCGGATGGGCCTGATGCAGATCCTGAAGTTCATGGTCACGGCCAGGCGCTACAAGCGCGCGGGCCTGCTGGGAATCGGCGTGCGCAAGAAGTTCCGCGGGCGGGGCATCGGGGCGGCCCTGGCCACGCGGCTATACCGGCACTACGAGTCAAATGGGATGCGCGGTGCCTTCTATTACCTGGTCAACGACTCAAACGCGGCCTCTCGCAGGTTCGCGATCAACCTGGGCGGGCAGGGCAGGATCCAGTACCACTGCTTCGAGAAGAAGTTCTAGGCGCGCCGCCTTCACGGCGCCGCCGACTAAAGCGACGGAGCCTTGCAAGGCTCCGGCAGCCTTTCATGTCGCACCGGCGACGGGACCGGTTCCTGGTCGTGTCCAGGATTAACCAGCCGCAGCCGTTTTCGTCTGCGCAAACCTGGAGCAGATGAACGGGGCCACTGGCCAGCAGCGCGCGGGCTGAGACCAGTACCGGCCCGAGTATCGGCTCGAGATCGTGGGACTCTCCGGTCCATTCCCAGCCGAACCCTCCGGCGTAGTTGCTGAGCAACAGACGTGGCAGGATGCGCGTGGGCGGCGTTGACGACATCCAACTGCCTGGATTCGAGCTGTGTGCCGGTGTTAACGGAGTGAAGCACGGAGTAGAGCGCTTCGCGCGTCCGTTTCAGGCCTGAGTATGTTCTTTGCTTGCCGAAGGGCGTGCCGCTCGGCCAGGCGTCGGATGCCCTGACCTGCCCGCCCGGTGCGGCCTGCGGTATGCTCACGGGTCAAATATCTGGGAGGATAGCTAGCTTTGACCAAGGCCACGCAGTACCGGGGCATCTTCGGTATCCCGGCCACGCCCTTCAAAGACGACGAAACCCTGGACCGTAGGTCGCTCGAATCGGTACTGCACTTCACCGTCGAGTCAGGCTGTCATGGTGTCGTCATGCCGGTGATGGCCAGCGAGTTCAGCACGCTGACCGACACTGAGCGAAGGATGGTCATCGAGGCGACGATTCGGGTCGTAAACCACAGGATTCCGGTGGTTGCTGGCGTAAGCGGCATTGGTAACGCGCATTCGATAGAACTGGCCAGGTATGCCGAGGGCGCCGGGGCCGAGGCCGTGATCGCGATGCCACCGCACGGTCGCCCGCCCTCATATGACGAGGTGCGCCGCTTCTATGAGCTGCTGGGTGCGGCGATCAAGATCCCGATCTTCATCCAGAACCACAACCAGGGGGCGCGGCTGAACGCCGAGCAACTGGCCGGGCTGTGCCGCGACGTGGCCAATGTCGATTACGTGAAGGAAGAAACGACCTACGCCGCGCAGGTGGGTTCGAAGCTGCTCGAGCTTGCCCCAGCGCACTGCCGTGGCGTCATGGGAGGCGGCAGCGGCCGCTACATCCTGATGGAGTACGCGCGCGGCTTCTGCGGCAATATGCCGGCGTCGCACTTTGGCGACCCAATGTCGAAGCTGTGGAACCTGCTCGAGTCCGGGAAGGCGGCTGAAGCCGGAGAGCTATACCGTCGCATGCTCCCGCTGATCGTGTTCGAGGGGATCTATGGGATCGAGGCTTTCAAGGCGGTGTTGGTCAAGCGTGGCATCATCGCCTCGGCCACGGTCCGATCGCCGGGACGGCACAGCATGGACCCCCAGGACATGGCCGAGCTGGTCCGGCTTCTTGCCGAGGTCGGCGACCTGCTGACCTGGCGAAAGGACAGCCGGTAGCGGTCGTAACGTCGGTATCTGGCGCCGGGCGCTCGCAGGCGGCATCATAGCCCGGCACAGCTCGGAAGCAGTCAGATGGCATGCGGCGAGGCTCTGGCGGCCCGGCTGCGCGTCGCCGTGGCGGGAGCGACGAAGCGACCGGTGGTCGAAAGGAAGATGTCCGGCGGCAGCGCCTTCATGATCGACGGCAAGGGGTGCGTCGGTGTCCACGAGAAGCGGCTCATGGTGCGGGTGGGGCCCGGAAAGCACGAGGAGACGGTCAAGGAGCCCGGAGCACGGACCATGGACTTCACCCACCGGCCCATGCTGGGATTCCTGTTCATCGAAGCCGCCGGCTACAGGACCGCGCAGGACCTCGACATATGGGTGAAGTGGTCGCTCGATTACACCGCGACCGTGCCTGTGAAGAAGAAGGGCAAAAGTTAGACCGGCGTAATGCACACCGCCGGATGGGGAGTGGGCAGCAATGGCGATCCCGAGCATCGATCAGATCAAACAAGACCCCTATGCCAGCCTTGGCGTTAGGAAGTTCATCAATGCCACCTGCCACCACACGATTATCGGCGGGACCCTGATCCCCGAGGTATCGCTGGATGCCATGCGCAGCGCGGCTGCGTTTCACGTCGACATGATGGAGCTCGAGCGTGCGGCCGGGCGCGTCATCGCGCACTACACGCATGCCGAGGATGGCTACGTCACTTCTGGATGCGCGGCTGCGATGCTGGTGGGCACCGCCGCCATCCTGACCGGGACCGATATCGCCAGGATGTACCGGCTTCCGGACACCACTGGCATGAAGAGCCTGTGCATCGCCAAGCGGTTCCCCCGCAAGAAGTCGCCGGAGGGCGTCGAGTACGCCGACCCCGGCTACGCGATGGCCGTTCAGACCGCGGGCGTGAAGTTCGTCGAGGTGGGCGACGGTTCGGTCGTGACCCGCGCGCAGTACGAGGCGGCGTTCAGCGACGAAGTGGCGCTCGTCTACTGGGTGGGTTACGGGCCGAAGGGCGACCTCCCGGTCAAGGAGGTGATCTCGATCGCCCATGCGCACCACGTCCCGGTCCTGATCGACTGCTCCAACTACCTGCCACCAAAGGAGAGCCTCTACCGGTTCATCGACCAGGGTGCCGATCTGGTCTGCTTTTCAGGCGGCAAGGGCATCCAGGGGCCGCAGGGCTCGGGCATCCTGGCCGGGCGTGCCGACCTCATCAAGGCGGTGTCGATGCAGACGGCGCCTGAGCACGGGATCGGCCGCGTCTGCAAGGTCAGCAAGGAGGAGATCGTCGGCCTGATCTCGTCGCTCATGTGGTGGGCCGAGCAGGACGACGAGGAGCGAATGCTCGAGCAACACGGCAAGGCCCGCCGACTTGCCGACCTGGCGCGGGCAATCCCGGGCGCCAGCACGGAGGTCGCCGATTTCGACTCCAGCCAGCGGCCGTTCCCGACCGTGCATTTCAAGGCGCCGGCCGCCAGGAAGATGAATGCGCAGGCGCTGCTGACTGAGCTCCGGGCAGGTGATCCACCCATCGCGGCGATGAACCATCCATCAGACCCCATGGCCATTCGCCTGGATGTCAGGCTCTGCTCCGACCAGGAGATCGAGGCAATCGCGCGCCGGCTGGCAGAGATCGCTCGCTAGCCCGCCTGGCCCCCGGTCCAGGGCGTCAGCCGTTAGAAGCTGAAAAAGAAGTGCTCGACCGGCAGCTTCTTGACCGAAGTGAATCCGGCTTCTTGCCCCTATCGGCGGAGAACAGGCATCAGTATCACGGTGCCCTTTGCGGCCGATGGCTTGTCGGCCGTCGGGCGGGCAGCTAGCAGAGCACGCTCCAGCCGTACATCATCCACTGGATGCCGGTGCCCTTGCCCATGAACACTGGCCACCCGTTCGTCGACCACAAACGCTGAGCCGTCGGGCGCCAGCAGGGAGGGCATGGTAGACCGGACCGCAACGGGTTTCGAATTGTGGTGGATGCACTCGAACACCGTGATGAGGTTGTACTTGCGTCAGCGACTTCCCAGTGCGGGGCGTCGGGCTGGACGGTCACCGGGTCCCGAGTATCAGGTCCGCCCTTACTACCTGCGCCAGCAGCCCCATGCCGAGATCCCCTCCGGCTTCCGCCCGGTTCGCGAAGACCGGCGAGGTGAGGAGCGAGTAGTCGTTAACGTACATTGCACACCCTCGCGGATCGGATTCATGTCAGGGTGCCGACGCGCCCCCGAGTCGGCGCCCTGACTATCGTCGCGGTGACGCCGTGAGCCCGGCATGATGAATCTCACTGAGCGTGTAAGGACAATGGCGAGAAACGATGTAATCGAACGCTGGCCGCCCGCCAGTTTTCAGTAATACGCGACGTAGATCTGGAAACGAGCGGTCCTGTCGGAAGCGAAAGCGATCCGGCGCCCATCCGGCGACCACGCGGGCCGGTCATCCGTCGCAGGATGGAGCGTGAGATTGCGGGTGAGGCCGGTGTCGAGCTGGACCGTATAGATCTCCCAGTTGCCATCTCGATTCGTGCTGAAGGCGAGGTGCCGGCCGTCCGGGGACCAGGCCGGGAGGTAGTCCCAGGCGCGGTCCCGGGTCACATTGCGTTGTGCCCTCCCGTCCGCGTTCATCACAAAGATGTCCGGATTGCCCTCGCGATTCGAAACGAACGCGATCCGGCTACCATCGGGCGACCACGCGGGAGAGCGGTCATCTGAGTCCCCTCGAGTGAGACGCCTGGCACGGTCGCCCGAACGGTCCACCACATAGATGTCCGCATTGCCGTTGCGTGTCGAAGTGAAGGCGATCCTTGTCCCGTCGGGCGACCACGCGGGCTCCCCGTCCCAGCCCTTGCTGTTTGTCAGGTTATGCGGCTCGCCGCCCCCGGCGCCCATTACATAGACCTCCCAGTCGCCGTCGCGGTCGGAAGCGAATGCAATCTGTGAGCCATCGGGCGACCACGCGGGAGAACGATCCGCGCCGGGATTTGCGGTCAGGTTCACCACCGCGCCATCACCGCCACGCAGGAGGAACACGTCCAGATTCCCGTCTCGATTCGACGTGAAAAGGATCGATGCGCCGTCGGGTGACCAGACAGGAAACATCTCCTGTGTGTAGCTGGCGGTCAGATTACGGGGATCAGACCCGTCCGGGGCCACGCTGTAAATCTCATAGTTCACGTCACGTGTCGAATGAAATGCCAGGCGTGTGCCGTCTGGCGACCATGCTGGAGGTCCGTCCTCATCGACGGGGCACTGGATAATGCCGGTGAGGCAGGTTCCGTCGGAGCCCTGCGTGTATGACTCGAACCGTCCGTCGAGAAGGGCGCTCGGGGGGAAAACGGCCGTGGGCGCGGGTCGGAATGCCATCTCCTGCCCGCAGGCTACCGTGACGAGCAATAGCGCGGCGTACGTCGTCAGAAGGAGAGCCGCCACGCAGCTAGATCTGCCGCAGGCGCGGATCCAGCCGGTCTCGCAGCCAGTCGCCTACAAAATTGAATGCCATTACCACCAGCAGGATTGCGATCCCAGGGAAGAAAGAGATCCACCAGGCGCTTGCAATGTAGTTCCGGCCGTCGCTGACCATGACGCCCCAGGCCGGGGTGGGCGGGGGAATGCCGGCGCCGAGGAAGCTGAGGATCGATTCGGTGAGTATGAGCTGGCCAACCCTGAGCGTCGCCAGCACGACCACAGTATTGAAGACGTTTGGCAGGATGTGGCGGACCATGATGCGGGTGGCGCTCGCACCGGAGATCCTTGATATCGCCACGAAGTCGCGGGTCTTCAGGACCAGCACCTCCGCCCTGATGTTCCGGACGAAGGGGACCCATGCCAGCAGCGCGAGCAGCGCCATCAGCACGATGAAGCTTTGCCCGAACACGATCACGACGACCAGCGCCAAGAGGATGAACGGTATTGCCAGCCACATGTCGACTAACCGCGTAATCACCTCATCGACATGACCGCCGAAGTAGCCGGCCACGAGTCCGAGCGTGGTGCCGACCAGCATCCCGCTGCTGAGCGATATCGCCAGGACTATCAGAGACACGCGCGAGCCGTAGATCAGCCTGCTGAGGACGTCACGTCCAACGTGGTCCGCGCCGATCAGATGCCGACCATCCGAGTCCGGGTACCAGAAGGGTTTCGCGTTGCGGTCGCCGATCTCAGGTCTGATGGGGTCATACGGTGCCAGAAGGGGTGCGGCGGCCGCGGTGATAACCAGCAGTGTGAGGATGATGATGGGCACGACCGGCCATTCCCGCAGCAGTTTCAGGCCGGCGCGAAAACGCGACCGCGCCGGGCTTTGCATGGTCAGCTGTGGGGTCGCCATTCCCTGGTCTGCCGCGCCCTACGTGTACGAGACCCGTGGATCGATGATCCCGTACGCCATATCGGTCAGGAAGTTCACAACCACGTACACGAGGGCCAGAAGCAGGACGACGCCCGTCATTGTCGGATAGTCGTTCTGGACGACTGAATCAACGGCGAGCTTGCCGAGTCCCGGCCACGTGAAGACTGTCTCCACGACCACCGTCCCCGTTATGAACCCCGCAAGGACCAGAGCTGACACAGTCAACGGCGGGATCAGAGCATTTCTGAAGGCGTGCTTCCATATGACCGATCGCTCGGTAGTACCCTTTGCCCGCGCGAACTTGACAAACTCGGAGTCCAGAATTTCGAGCATCGCGGTCCTGGTTATCCGCAGATAGCTGGCCGAAGACAGCCAGGCAAGCGTCACGGCAGGCATGATGAAGTACTTGATGTTCGCGGCCGACGCACCGGCGCCCTTGGTTCCTGCGGGAAGCCAACCCAGCTTCACCGCGAAGAACAGGATCGCCATGATGCCAATCCAGAACGGGGGAGCAGCCTGGCCGAGGGCCGCGAATCCCCGGCCCAGGTAGTCCCACACCGTTCCCCTCCGGACCGCCGACAAGATGCCCAGCGGTATCCCGACCCCCGTCGCAAGAAGCCAGGCGGCGAGCCCCAATTGAAGCGTGTTCCC
The DNA here is from genome assembly GCA_016872495.1 of SAR202 cluster bacterium. GTDB lineage: Bacteria > Chloroflexota > Dehalococcoidia > Lucifugimonadales > Lucifugimonadaceae > VGZT01. Next base: position 68,776 of record VGZT01000005.1, on the reverse strand, counting down.
GACCTTGTTGCCGATCAGCTCTATGACCGGCTTCCGGCCGATCAGCGACTCGCCCAAATCTCCTCTGGCCACATTGCCAAGCCAGATGAAGTACTGGGCCACGAGCGGCTTGTCCAGTCCGAGCCGCCTTCCGAGGTCCTCCCACGCCTCAGACGTGAGGCCGTATGCCTCCTGGGCGTACAGGTAGCGCGGGTCGCCCACCGCCCTCGACAGGGAAAAGACGATTGCGGTGGCGCCGATGAGGGCGACGATCGAATACAGGAACCGGGTGATCAGATAGCGACGCACTTACAACGGGCCCCCACTCGCGGACGACATCCGTATTTGCACGGCGACTGAATACAGGCGGGGGCACCCCGATACGTCAGAGTGCCCCCCCGTCCGTCTCCTTCTCCGTCCCGATGGAAATCGGGGTCGGACGTTACTTGAGTACGATCGACTCGAAGTTGTTCATGTTGTTCATGCCGCTGTTGCTGATAGGCAATGGCCGCCAGTCAGCGATCACGTTCGGGTTGTACAGCCCGTAGCCAGGTTGGCTGACGATCCCAACGCACATCCCCCAGTCGATCGACGTCTGGATGAATTCAAGGTTCGCCTGGATTCGCTTCTGGGGATCAGGCTCGAGCGCGGTCTTCTTGTAGCCGTCCGCCGCGAACGGAAGCTCCACGCCAACTCCGTAGCCGCCATCGCTCCAGGAGCTCATCGTGAACCCTCGAGCGGCGTCAATCGGGTTGTTGCCGCTGTTGCCGTCGCCACAGCCAACCAACGGAACCGAGGTGGTTCGCTGGACGAGGCCGGGTCTGAAGGTCTCGTAGACGGTCTTCTGCAGGTTGGTCTTGATCTTCAGCTCTGATTGCCAGACCCCGGAAATGGCCTCCATCAACTCGACCCCGAGGCCCGTGGGCCCGACCCAGAGGTTCATCTCGAAGCCATTCTCGTAGCCGGCTTCCTTCAGGAGTGCCTTGGCCTTTGCCAGGTCGTAGGGGATCTCCCATCCGGCCGGGTAGATACCCTTCTTGAAGAAGCTGGTGTTGCCCGCGGGCTGATAGCCGAAGTAGATCGGGCTTCCAAGGCCGGACAGAAGCGTCTTGTTCAGGCCGGCGCGGTCGATCGCGTAGGCGAGCGCCCATCGCACCTTACGCGACTTCTCCATCGAAGGCGTTTTTTCGTTGTAGGTGTCCCCGCTCTCGTACGGGTTGCCGACCCACGGCTTCGTGATGTCCCGCGTACGCGTCAGCGGCTGGCCGGTTCGGGCGCTGTTCTTCTCCCACCAGTTGCCGGCGAAGGAAATGTTGACGTAGGCATCGTACCCGCTGGCGGAAAGCGGCTTCATTCCCTTCTGCGTCAGCGTGGGCCAGTCGGTCAGCGACGGCGCCGATGCGACGACCTGGCCGGTCTCGAGCATCGCACGCATGACCGCAGCTTCACGTACCTCGATGAAAGTGATCGTCTTGACACTTGCAGTCTTGCGCCAGTGGTTAGGCACGGCTTCGAGGATCGTCTTGTCCGTCTCGATCCACTCCTTGACCTCGTAAGGACCCGTGCCGACGAACTCCTTGCGCATCCCTTCGGCGCCGAGCCTGTCGAACACCGCCTTCGAGGTGACGCCGATCGACTCCTCGAAGTTGCTGAGCCGGAAGCGCTGCCACCGGCTGTCGAACACGCTGAAGTTCACCCGCGCGGTGTACTTGTCGACCGTCTCGATCTTGGCGAACGTGGACGCAAGCTCGCCGGCCTGGCCGCTGATGCTTTCCGGAGTCACCGCCCGGTTGGCATCGTTGAGGGAGAATGCGAAGTCGTCCGCTGTCATTTCCCCCTGGCCCTTGTGGAACGGGACGCCCGGACGCAGCTTCAGGTCGACGAACTTGAGGTTCGGATCGAGCGTGAATCCGATCGCCAGGACATTCTCGAGGGGCATGTCACCGGCGAGGTCTCCCTCAACCGTGCGCCAAGGGGTCTCGAGGACACTCATCATCACCAGGTTTTCGGTGCAATTGGAAGTGCAGAACCTTGGGGTGCCGGACGGCGGCTGAACCGAGCTGATCGCAATGGTGATCGAACCGGCTGGCGCCTTCGTCGCCGCAGTCGCCGGTGGAGCGGGCCGGGTGGTAGGCGCTGGCGCCGCGGTCGTGGGCGTGGCAGGCGGCGCTGCGGCCTTGGTCGCTGTCGGAGGCACCGGCGTCGGCGCGGCAGGCGGCGCTGCGGCCTTGGTCGCTGTCGGAGGCACCGGCGTCGGCGCGGCCTCCTGGCCACAGGCCACCCCGAGGACCAGAAGGAACACAAGGATCAGTAGGAGGGCTGGGATCGCGGAACGTGAACGGATACTCATAGACCGCCCCTTTCCTTGCAGACAACCATCTACGGTGATCGACTGCGCTACCCGATCGGCAGTGCCAGGGTGGCTTCGAGCAGGCCGCCCTCTGTGCTCGACCTTGCGGTCGGGGATTATACAGATTGCTGGTGCTGCGTTGGCCAGCAGGGTCTTCCCGGACAAGTCAAGGCTGCAGATGCCATCGAGGGTCGACTCGAGCACGGTCTGCGACCTTGCCGAGAGGCACGGGAGTTCGAGCGCCTGGCTTTCCCACACAATGCGACCCGAGACCTGTGTCATGACGGCGAAGCGACGCGCCAGCTTGATGAGCGGCGCGGCCAGCGTGGCGTCCCGATTTCGAAGCTGTAATGCGGGATGTCGTCGCGGGCCAGGAAGGTGGTTACGATCGCGGTCCGCAACGCCACCGCAACCAGTAGCGTGCACAGGAGCCATCGGCGGCGAAGCATCACGGACCCTGCGAAGGCGATGGTCAGGATGAAGTTGGTCGACTGCTTCATGATTTTCGGTGATCCAGAGCATCAGGCCGCTATTAACCAGGATCACCATGAAGATGGGGAAAGCTGCCAGGTGGGAGGGGCCCGCGGGACCCCCGCCGTATCACCCGCGCGATCGCGGCCAGCGCCGCAGCGCTTGCTCCCGATCTGATCATCACCACGGTGCGGGTATCGCCGTCGAGCACCAGGAAATGGGCGAGGATGACCGGCGCGTAGCGCGCGCTCAGTACCGACGACCCGAGCAGCGTGCAGTGCATGACATCGTTATCGATGCCGGCCAGGATCCGAAGCTGAGCTGAAGTCGGCCCCCGGGCGGACTCCGCGCCAGGTCGCGCGTGTATTCTTCCCGGCGGAGGTGCGGTTTGGGGGCGTTGCGGATCACCGAAGTAAGGACCTTCCTGGTCGGAGGTTCCTGGCGAAACTGGCTGATCGTCAAAATCGAGACGGACGCCGGGCTCCATGGCGTAGGCGAGGCCACGCTCGAGGGCAAGGAGGCGACCGTCGAGGCAGCGGTCCGCGAGCTCGCCCGTTACATCGTCGGCAAGGACGCCAACGCGATCGAGCGGCACTTCCAGGAGATGTACCGCCGCGCCTTCTACGCCGGCGGCGAGGTACTCAACAGCGCCATCAGCGGGGTCGAGACGGCGCTGTGGGACCTGAAGGGCAAGGCGCTCGGGGTGCCCGTCTACGAGTTGCTCGGAGGCAAGACACGGGACCGAATCAAGCTGTACGCAAACGGCTGGTACCGGCAGGGCATGAGTCCGGAGCAGTTCGCCGAAGCGGCAAGGCGGACGGTTGGGCTCGGCGCAAAGGGGTTGAAGTTCAACCCGTGGGGCGGCCGTCGAGGAATCGACTTCACACGCCTCGAGAACCGGATCCTGAACGACGGTATCGAGAGCGTCGAGGCGATCCGGGCGGCGGTCGGACCTGACATCGACCTGTTCATCGACTGCAACGGGATCTTCCAGACGACCGGCAACGCGATCCGAGCGGCCAAGGGCGTGGAGCGATTCAATATCGGGTTCTTCGAGGAACCGGTCCCGCACGAGAACCTGGACGAGATGGCCTATGTTCGAAACAAGATCGACATCCCGGTGGCGACGGGTGAGCGGCTCTTCACCCCGTTCGCGTTCCAGCAGTTGCTGGCACGTGACGGCGCCGATATCGTGCAGCCTGACATGTCGCACTGCGGAGGGGTACTTTCCGCGTTCCGGATCGCGGCCATTGCCGACTCTCACTACGCCGCCTTCACGCCTCACAACCCGAACGGGGAGGTGTCGTACGCCGCAGGGGTGCAGCTGGCGGCCTGCGTGCCAAACTTCTTCGCCCTGGAGCACTTCCCGCCGGAGCCGTGGCGATTCCAGGTGTGCCGCAATGAGATGAAGGTGGTCGACGGCTGGTTGGAGATACCGGACCGGCCTGGGCTCGGCGTGGAGTTCGACGAGGAAGCTGCGGCGGAGCACCCCTACGAAGCGGTCGACCTGTACAACCTGCACCGGCCCGAGATGGCGCCAAAGCTCCCGAGATTCGGCGACCGACTCCGCTAGGCGTGGTGAGGGGTGGACGTGCCGATCCCGGAGACGGCAACTTCCCGCGCGCGCCGTGTAATCTGGAGCTACTGCCAGACGCCACATGATCGTCAGCAATATCGTCAACGTAACCAAGAGCCACGCCGCCAATCTCGTGTTGGAGGGCGTGACGTTCGAGATCCAGGACGACGCACGGATCGGGCTCGTCGGGCCCAATGGCGCCGGCAAATCCACACTCCTGAGGATCATCGCGGGCGTTGACGTGTCCGACACCGGCCACGTCGCCCGGAGGCGCGGCCTGCGCGTTGGCTACGTGCCGCAGGAAGTCCGATTCGCACCGGACGGCCAGAACCCGATGCCTCTCGTCGACTCCCGGGGCGTGGGAGCAATCGCACCAGAACCGCGCTCGGACGAGCCGGCCCTGGGAACGCCCCACGACGCACCGCGCGTCGACGCACGGCGGGGCGAGGGGGTGACCGTTCTCGAGGCGGCGATGCAGGCCAGAAGCTACCTGGTCGAGGTAGAGGCCGAGCTGAAGCGGCTCGAAGAGCGCATGGCCAGCCCCGAGGTCTATGAACAGCCTGACGCGCTGGCGGCGGTGATCGACGAGCACGAGCAGGCAACCCGGCGGCTCGACGAGATGGGCGGCCTCAATTTCGATGGCCGTGTCCGCAGCCACCTGAAGGCGGTCGGGTTTACCGACGACGACCTCGCCCTGCCCACCGACGCCCTCAGCGGCGGCCAGCGAAAGCTGCTGTACCTGGCGCGCGTGCTGGCCACCGAGCCCGAGTTACTGCTGCTCGACGAGCCCGACAACCACCTGGACCTGGCGGCCAAAGAGATGCTCGAGCGGCTGATCGTGAACTACCCGGGTGCCGTGGTGGTGATCTCCCACGACCGTCACATGCTAGACGTGGTGGTGGACGATATCGCCGAGATCGAAATGGTCCGTCAACACCCCGGGCGGCCGCAGCTCACGCTGTTCCACGGCACGTACTCGGAGTACGCCGCCGACAAACGACTGTCCCTGCTCCGCCAGCAGGCATCGTTCGAATTGCAGCAAAGAGAGATCAGGCGCCTCGAGCACGCCGCACGACGGCTGATGGGCTGGGCCGGTGGTCAGAACGAGAAGTTCGTGCGACGGGCAAGGAACATCGAGCGGCGGCTCGAGCGGATCGAGAAGGTCGAACGCCCCATCCTCGAGCCGGCGAAGATCGGCCTCGACCTGAAGGGCGAGCGTGGCGGCTTCAAGGTCCTCGAGTTCGTGGGCGTCGGGAAGTGGTTCGGGGACAACGAAGTCCTGCGCGGCGTCGACCTGCTGATTACTCACGGCGAACGTGTGGCGCTGGTCGGTCCGAACGGGGCAGGGAAGTCGGTCCTGTTCAAGATCGCCCTCGGGCGGCTCGAGCCGTCGACGGGCGAGGCGCGGATCGGCGCGCGCATCGAGCCCGGCTACTACGCGCAGGAGCAGGAAACGCTGGACCGGGAGAAGACGCCGGTGGACGAGATTCGCAAGGTCGCAGAGGTTACCGAGGCGCAGGCGCTTTCGTTCCTCGGGACGTTCTTGTTCGACCAGGCGAAGTCAACGCGCCAGGTCAAGTTCCTGAGCGGGGGCGAAAAGGCAAGGCTGCAGATGGCGAAGCTGATGATCCAGGGCGGGAACCTGCTGCTCCTGGACGAGCCCACGAACAACCTGGATATCCAGTCGGCCGAGGTCCTGGAAGAGTCGGTCGAGAACTACCGCGGCACGGTGTTCATCATTTCGCACGACCGCTACTTCCTTGATCGGGTGGCGACCCGAACGTTCGAACTTCGGGACGGCCGTTTGTTCGAGAAGCGGCCGCCGCCGATCACCCAGTCCCGGCCGCCACAGAAGTCGACGATCCTTCGCCGCTAGCGGGTCCGCCGCTTCACCGGCGCGGTCAGCTCGACTTGTTCGACTCGATGATCCGCCTCAGGTTCTCATGGATGTTGCGAATCGATGCGTGACCCCGTTTCTTCATGAACAGAGGCCGGGTCAGGCAGGCCACATCAAAGGTCACTTCCACTGATTCGACACCGGGGTTCGTCCCGGCGCGGACCGTCTGTCCCGCTACGCAGGCGCGGCCGGTTGAAGAAGCGCGGCAGGCCTGGTCAGAGGTATGCGTCGAGCGCGCGCGGGGTGGTCGTCAGTACCTCGCAACCGTACGTTTCCGGGTATCCGGTCTCGGTCGAAGCGGCAATGTAGAACGGCCCCCTGGACTCCTCCCGGGGCAGCCCGACGAAGTTGACGACGAAGTCGGATCCCACCTCGTTCATGAAGTTGGTGTGGTCGAACCACCGCATCCACTCGTAGTCGGTCAGGTACTCGACGTTCGGCTTGGTGTGGGCGAGCAGCACATCGACCCCGTGCGCGCGCATCAGGCGTGCGGCCCGCTCGTATTCGAAGAGTCTCACGGGGCCTGGCCCACCACCGGCAAGACCAGGCGCGAGGCACGCGAACGGGCGAAGTGAACGGTATTCACGGCGCTCACCATGCGGGTATGCCGGCCCAGCGGCTCGCCGGTGTTCGGGTTGATATCGAACCTCGGGAAGTTGCTGCTGGCGATGTCGAGCCTGATCCGGTGGCCCTTCACGAAGCGGTTCGAGATCGGCGGGAGTGCGATCTTGATCAGGTAGACCCGGCCGGGCTCCATGAGCTCCTCGCGGTCGTAGCCGCCCCGAAAGCGTGCCCGCAGGATCGAGTCGCAGAGCGGCAGATGGAACCCCTCGGGGAAGTCGCTGCTGGACGGATAGACATCGAGTAGCTTCGCCGTGAAATCGGTGTCCGGCGCGGTCGACGACACCCAGAGTTCTACCTCAATCGGACCGGTGACCTCGACGTCCTTTTCGAGCGGATCGGTCTGAAATACGACGACATCGCGCCGGTCGGAGAGCAGGCCGTAGGGCGGCCTGCATCCGACCAGGAACGCTCGCTCCCGCTGGTGCATTGGGCCGTCGGGTATGACGGACTGCATCCGTGCCCGGGCGGGTATGTAGGCACGGTTCAGCGACTCCGGCACCTTCGCCCACTCGTAGAAGCCGGTGACGTTGGCGCCGACGCTGGGCACCGGGTGGTGAGGGTCGTGCGTCCACGCCACGGTGCCATTCTCGCGAGGCGCATCGGTCGAAAGCCGGCCATTCGGGTTGCAGTAGAAGGAGGTCGCCCGTGCACGCGCCAGTGGCCAGGCTTCCTCGCTGCGCCACGCGCCGCCGTGGTCGACTGTGCCTGCGCCGAGCTTCTTGCCAGTGCCGCCTCCCATTACGAAGATCTGAACCTTAGCTTCGTTCTCCACGCCGTTTGCCACGCCCTTGAGCCAGCGGTCGAACCAGCGTAGGCGTTGGACGTTGTAGACCTCGTCGCCCCAGTGGGCGCCCGTCCCGAAGTCGACCTCGCCGACATTGGTTGCCCCAACGCCGCGCATCGTCACGTGATTCCAGGGCCCCACAATCAGGCGCTGCGGCGATCGATTCTGCTTTGCCAGGATCGCGAACTGCTCGGAGTAATCGGCGACAAATGGGTCGTACCAGCCTCCCGAAAAGACCGCCGGGATATCGGCGAAGCTACCGTAACGGCCCTTCTGCTGCATCGCAGGCATGTCCCACCAGTCGTTGAACACGCCCTCGTTCTGATAGTGGAAAAGCACTTCCTCGAGGTGGGGCACGACGGAGATAGGGGTGTGGCCCCGCTTGTAGGGGATCTGCCAGACGAGGTCGCGAAGCTGCTCCGCCGCCATCTCGATGCTACGTCGGGCAGGCTGGTCGTTGCGGATCTCCTGGGCGTCCCAGCCGTGCAGGAACAGCGCACCGAACATATGCAGGGCGAACGCGCCACCCTGGCGGGCCTCCCAGTCGAATGCGCTGGTGGGCGCCACGTCGACCCACAGCGCGGACAGGTGCGGCGGGCGCTCCATGGAGGCGACGTTCTGCACGATGCCCCCGTGCGACGAGCCGACCATGCCGACCTTCCCGTTTGACCACGACTGCGCCGCGATCCACTCGACGGTGTCGTACCCGTCCTTTCCCTCGTTGACATTGGCGGTGTGGTAGTACTGGCCTGTCCCTTCCGAAAGCCCGCGGCCCCGCAGGTCCTGCAGGACCACCGCATAGCCACGCGGGACGAAGAATTCGGCGACCGGCCTGATCCAGATCACCGGGTTCGACTTGTCGTAGGACGTGCGGCCAACGATCGTCGGGAACTTGCCCTTGACGGGCTCACCGCTGGAATCGGCCGGCCGGTAGATATCGGACGCCAGGCGGACACCGTCCCGCATCGGAATCATGACGTCGCGTGAGACAACGATTCCGTGGGCCCCTTCGGCTACCCTGCCGGAGCCTTTCCCGCCTCCGCGCGTCGCGAAAGACGAGGTGCGGGCGCCCGGTGTGGTAGAGCTCGACGCGCCGTTCGTCCGGCGCCGTGAACGCGGTCCTTGTGCAGGGGTCCGGGAGGGCTGCGGCACTCCAAATCTCCTTGCTATGGTCGGTCTTTGCGAAAGATTACCTCGCACGGGCCGGGAGTAGGGGCCTTGACTTGAAGAGTGCTTGAAGCAGCAGGTTGGCACGATGTCCGCAACTGATGAGGCGCAAGGACGGCAGCTACGACCAGGAAGCCGGCGACGGCACCACGATCGCGCCACGGGCCCAGAGCTACGACATCGCGGTCCGGCTGTACCGCGGGGAGTCCCTGGTCGACGGGCAAGGCGGTCGAGCTCCTGAGGCCTTAGCATGACGCAGGATCTGGCCCGCGCCTGTCACAACGCCGCTGGCCTGAATGCTTAAGGAGTTCACCGCATGGGCGAAACGAAACAAGGTCCTTCCGGCCCCGACTTCAAAGTCGGGGTGCCGCTGGCGGACGTGATCGACGGCAAGGCGCTGCGCGGGAAGTGTGGCGACGAGGATGTGATGGTTGTCAGAACCGGCGGACGCATTTTTGCGGTGAGCCCGGGCTGCACCCACTACAGCGGTCCGCTCGAAGATGGCCTGATCGACGGCGCTACCGTCAGGTGCCCGTGGCACCACGCCTGCTTCAGCCTCGAAACCGGGGCATCGCTGCGCGCGCCAGGCCTGAACCCCCTGACGCTCTGGAGGGTAGAGCGGCGCGGCGACCGCGTTTATGTGACCGGCAAGGCAGAGAGCGCGCCACCCCGCGCGCGCTCGAAGGCCGGGTTGCCGAAGAGCGTTGTGATCGTTGGCGGAGGCGCGGCCGGCGCCACCGCGGCCGTCACTCTCAGGCGAGAGGGGTTCACTGGTGAGGTGACCATCCTGAGCGCCGACTCCGACGCTCCTTACGACCGGCCCAACTGCTCGAAGGACTACCTGGCAGGCAAGGCGCCCGCCGAGTGGATGCCGCTGTTCGGCGACGACTACTATCGCGACAACGGGATCGAGTTGCGACTGAACACTCGCGTCACGGGCGTCGACGTCAGAAGGAAACAGGTGCAAGTCGGTGGGGACACGTTCGCATTCGACGCCCTGCTGCTGGCAACCGGTGCGACGCCTATCCGTGTCCCGGTGCAGGGCGCGCCGGAGTCGGCCGTCTTCACGCTACGTTCGCTCGCTGACAGCAAGAAGATCGCCGCCGCGGCCGAAGGCAAGAAGCGAGCGCTCGTCCTGGGCGCCAGCTTCATCGGCCTGGAAGCAGCGTGGTCCCTGCGTGAACGCGGCCTGGATGTGACGGTCGCCGCCCCGGAGGACACCCCGCTTGAAAGGGTGCTCGGTAAGGAACTGGGAACGTTCTTGAAGGCGTTGCACGAAGAGCATGGCGTGAAGTTCAGGCTCGGGCGCACCGCGCAGTCGATGCTGTCCGGCACCGTTACCCTCTCCGACGGATCGAGGGTGGCGGCCGACCTCATCGTCATGGGGGTCGGCGTGAGGCCCAATCTGGACCTCGCGGTGGCGGCGGGCCTGGCGGTCGAGAACGGTGTCCTGGTCGACGAGTACATGGCGACCAGCGCCCCGGGTATCTGGGCCGTGGGCGATATCGCACGCTGGCCCGACCCGATTTCGGGCCAGCGGATCCGTGTCGAGCACTGGGTGGTCGCCGAGCGCCAGGGTCAGGTCGCGGCCCGCAATATCCTTGGCGACCGGCGGCGGTACCACAGCGTGCCGTTCTTCTGGAGCTCGCACTACGACCGGCAGATCAACTACGTGGGCCACGCGCCAAAATGGGACCGCGTGGCGATCGACGGCGACTTCGGCAGTGGTGATTTCCGGGTCGACTACTTCGTGGGCAAGCGGAGGGTCGCGGTCGCTACGGTCGGGCGCGACACGGAGAGCCTGGCGGCAGAGCTCGAGCTGGAACGGGCGTATACCTGAGGTGATGCCGTTTCCGGCGCGGCGGGCGCCCCCTGGCGCCGTCGCGACCGGGGGCAGGAAGGCGCCCACGTCCTGGTCGCCAACCTCGACGTCGCGGTGGTAGCCGTCCCGGTTCCGCCACGTTCGACGGTCATCGACCGGTATCTGGACATGGTCGTCGCAGGCGGGAGCCGTCCCGTGCTGTGCATCAAGAAGATCGAGGCCGGCGAGGTGTTCAGGGCGCTGGCCGACCCGTCCGCAGGCTGCTTCTAGACAGGCTGAGGACGCACGACGGTCCGACCCTGGAAGAACGGTGCACGGTACTCCCGGAGATGACCCGGTTCGGCGTCATGCAGCACCTCAAGCAACATCACCTGCTCAGGCAGGGAAGGCTGCATCGCGGAACCGGCAAGGTGCTCGAGAGCAACAGGCCGCGCAGGCCCGTAATCAGGTTCGGTGCGCAGTGGGACGAGTGCGTCAGGCCGGACCGGCCGCAGCGCGCGAAGACCGAGATTTTCCAATGGGCGAGACATGCCGGCTGGTCGTCACGCAGGGCGATTTGACGGTCACACGAAGACCTGCGAGTCGGTCATCGGCGCCGTCAGCGTGATCCCGGGCGGGTTGAAGCCGGCGCTGGCGACGGGGAGGCCGTTGGATTTCCCTTACGGCTGAGCGTGCCCGCCGGTTACGCTCGGGAGATCCATTGGTGAACCCCTGGATGACCGCCGTCAGACGGCGGTCACCTTCCCGTCGCGCATGGTGATGATCCGCGAGCAGGCCTTGCCCACTTCGGGGTCATGGGTCACCAGGAGAATCGTCTGCTTCTGCTCGCGATTGAACCGCCGAAGCAGTTCCATCACCTCTTTGCTGTTGGCCGAGTCGAGGTTGCCGGTTGGTTCATCGGCAAGGATCAGGCCGGGCCTGTTGACGAGCGCGCGCGCGATGGCCACGCGCTGCTGCTCGCCGCCAGAGAGTTCCATCGGGCGGTGGCCCGCCCGTTCCGCAAGCCCGACCAGCCCCAGCGCGTCCAAAGCCGATGCCTTTGCCTTCGGCTTCGGCTGGCCGGCATACTCGGCCGCCAGCGCCACGTTTTCGACCGCGTTGAGCGTGGAGACCAGGTTGAACGCCTGGAATACGAAGCCCATCTCGGTGGCGCGGATCCTTGTCCGCTCGCGGTCCGAGAGGGTCGTCATGTCCCGTTCACGGTACTTGAGCACGGGCTTCGTGCCATTGGTACTAGGCGGCTGGAGCAGTCCCACGATATGCATCAGGGTGCTCTTGCCGCAGCCGGACGGGCCCATGATGGCGACCATCTCGCCGGACTCGAGGGACATGTTGACACCCTGGAGGGCGCGCACGACGTTCGAGCGCCCCAGGCGATAGGTCTTGTGAACGTCCATTGCATCGATCAGTGGCATCTTCAGTACCTACTCGTACCTGATAGCTTCGACGGGGTCGAGACGGGCGGCCGTAATTGCCGGAATCAGGCCCGCAAGCATGCCCAGGATCACGGCGAAGACGACCGCAAAGATTGCCGTGCCGGCCGTAAGCTGGAACAGGATCGTGCCGGACGACCGGCCGGCCTCGTTGGCAGCCAGTACGACGACCGCCCCGAGCACCAGCCCGAGGGTCCCCCCGAAAAGCCCGATAACGCCCGCCTCGGTCACGACCTCGCGCACGATGCGGGCGCGCGTGGCACCGATCGCCCGTTTGACCCCGATCTCGCGCGTGCGCTCTGCGACGCTCATGGCCATCGTATTTATGACTGAAAGCCCGCCAACGACCAGGCTGATCAGAGCCACCCCCAGGATGATGGCGTTGAAGATTGCGATCGCGGAGCCGACCTGCTCATCGAACTCTGCCCCCGTCAGGGACTGCGTTCGGGGCACGCGCTGCTCAATCGTCTTCGCCAACGCCGGGATGTCGACGCCCGGGTCCGGGTAGACCGTGATCGACGAGGCCAGTTCGGAGGCCTTGAATTCGCGCTGCATGACGTCCGGCAGGGTCTCCAGCAGCAGGGCCTGACCGGCGGCCAGCGGTATCCACACGGAAGTGTCCGGCGCGCTGAGGGTGGGTTCAAGGATGCCGACCACCTCGAACTCGATGCCCCTCACCGTCATTCTTTCGCCGGGCTTCTTATTGAACTTGCGACCAAGGTCGGACCCCAGGACGACGACGTTCTTGCCCTCGTCCTCCGGGACCAGCAGGCGGCCCAGGGCCGCCTTGATCGGGAACTTCTCCCGGCCCTTGTCGGCCCCGGCCATCGAAGCAACGATCCGGTCCGGGATGTTGAAGGCAGGCCCGCTTCGGTCGGGGTCGAGGAGCATGTCGACCTCGGGGACCGTCACGTCGACGCCATCGATCGCCTCAATGTCGGCCGCGACGCTGACCCTGATCGGCGCGGAGGAGAAGCCGAACGCCAGATTGGCGGAGTCGGACACGATGATCTTGTCGGCGAAGTAGCTGCTTCCGCCGTCGACCAGCGCGCCGATCTTGTTGGCCATGGAGCTCATCACGACGAGCGCCCAGATGCCGATCGTGATTCCCACGACAGTCAATGTGGTGCGCAGTTTGCGGCGCGCCAGATTGCGAAGGATGCGCATGATTGGTTGACTCCCGCCCCGGATCGATTCTCGTGGGCTGAATAGTTAAGTTTACTGTGGAGGTTGCCGGTATTCCAGAAGCGGGAGTCGCCGGCACTTCCTTCTGCACACCCCGGGGTAGACTATTGCGTCCTTTGCGCCGCCGTTTCTCCGGCGCGCGCTCCAACCTGCGAATCCAACGGGAGACACAGATGGCCGACGCGTATGACGCGCCCGGGGTCGTTAAGCCGTTCGGGATCTTCTCGAGCGCGGCCTGGGCGCCGGAGGGCGCCACCCTGTTCATCTCCGGCCATGTAGCGCAGGACGCGCAGGGCAGGACCGTTGGCAAGGGCGACATGCGCGCGCAGACGCGGCAATGCCTGGCCAATATCCGCGACGTCCTGGCGGCGGCGGGTGGCGCGCTGTCGGACATCGCAAAGGTCTCGGTGTTCGTCACCGACATCTCGAAGATCAAGGAAATCCACGAAGTGCGCGCGGAGTTCTTCACGCGGCCTTACCCCGCCAGCACACTCGTTGGCGTAGCAAGGCTGATCAACCCCGACTGGCTGATCGAGATCGAGGCGACGGCCGTCATTCCCCTGTCGAGGGTCCAGCGCCCGGCAACCAGAGTTTCTTAGGAGCCAGCCATGAAGATCACCGGGGTCAAGACGTTCCTGGCCGATGGCGGCGTCCGCCCGTGGACCTTCGTCAAGGTCGAAACCGACGACGGCGTGGTCGGGTGGGGCGACTGCACCGAATGGGATGTCTATCGCGGGGTTACCCACCTCGTCGATGAATTCTCGGAGAGGGTCATCGGCAAGGATCCGATGAACAGCGAGAAGATCTGGTACGACCTGATGGTCGACAACGTCCGCCACAACGGCGGGCTGGCCTGGAAGGCGATGGCCGGCATCGATAATGCCCTGTGGGACATCAAGGGCAAGGTGCTCGGCGTACCGGTGTGGCAGCTGCTCGGCGGCAAGCTCCACGATGAGCTCCGCCTGTACTGGTCGCACTGCGGGACGTTCCGAAATCGGTGGGCGAAAAAGCTGGGCACCCCACCGGTGCAGCGTACTGGCGACCTGAAGAAGCTCTCCGAGGAGGTCCTTGCGAAGGGCTTTACAGCCATCAAGACCAACCTGATGCCTCTCAAGGACCTGCCTAGCCCGGGCTCCGTCGCGAGCGGTCGGATCGGGGGCCACGCGTCCCCCGATCAGATCCGGAACGCCGTCGGCCTGGTCGAGACTTTCCGCGCGGCCCTCGGCCCGGACGTAGGTATCGCCGTCGATATCGCGCTCCGGTTCAAGCTGGGCGGCGCGATCGATATCGCTCGCGCGCTCGAACCATACAACCTGATGTGGCTGGAGACGGAGACTTTCGACCCCGGTTCGTTGAGAACGGTGCGTGAGTCGACCCGCACGCGGATCTGCACGGGCGAGAGCCTCTACGGCCTCGACGGGTACCGACCCTTCCTGGAAAGGTATGCCCAGGACGTGATCATGCCCGACTTCGCCTGGAACGGGATCACGATGGGCAGGAAGATCTGCGACCTCGCCCAGGCGTACGACACGTTCGTAGCCCCCCACAACTGCCATAGCCCGATATGTACGCTCGTATCGGCGAATGTCATGGCCACGTGCCCGAACTTCATGATCCTCGAGTTCGACCAGGACGACCCACCATGGCGGGACGACTTCCTGACCCATCCTTTCACCGTCAAGAACGGCTATCTGAAGGTCCCGGACCGCCCCGGATTGGGCTCCGACCTGGTCGAGAGGGAGCTCAGGAAGCGTCCCTGGAACGGCTAACGCGCTTTGCGCAGGCGCAGCAGTGCGTCACAAGCCGGCCCAACCACCGCACACTCTCGATTGTTTGGTCGACCCATACAACCGGCAAGACCACGTGCGATGGCCGGGATGCGTCCATGCCTGACGGCCGCCCCGCATATATGTGGCACGGCGGGCGTTCCACCGATAACATCTGCGGCTGCGACCGTTCCGCAGTACAGGAGTAGCGATTTGCGCACACGAGAGTTCGGGAAGAGCGGCCTGACCACGAGCGTGATCGGGTTCGGCGGCTGGCCCATGGGCCGTGGCCAGTACGGATCATTCGACGACGACCAGGCGAGCGCGGCCGCGAAGCTCGCTTATGACAGCGGCGTGACGCTCTTCGATACGGCAGCCGTTTACGGTTGGGGCTACGGCGAGGAGTTGCTGGGCAAGGCGATCAAGGACTTCAGGAAGAAGATCGTGCTGGTCACGAAGGGCGGTCGCAAGTGGCTGGAGGGCAACGCTGACCGCAGCCGCGCGACCGTCTCCGACAGCTCGCCGGAGTACCTCAACCATGGCATCGAGGAAAGCCTGCGCCGCCTCCAGACCGACTACATCGACCTCTATCTCATCCACTGGCCGGACCCGAGCCGGCCGTACTCCGTGCCGATGCAGGTGCTGGAGGAGGCGCGCCGGGCCGGCAAGATCCGCTACTACGGCGTCTCGAACTTCAACTCGGAGATGATGGCGGACTGTCTCGAGCACGGGCGCATCGCCTGCAACCAGGTCGGCTACCACGCTTTCGACCGCCGCCCGGAGGCAAAGACCTTCCCGTTTGTCCGGAAGAACGGCATCGGGATCATGGCCTACGGGTCGATGGCGCACGGGCTGCTGACCGGAACCTGGAAGGCCGATCACAAGTTCGGCGACGACGACTGGCGACGGGGCGGCAAGAACTTTGGGCTGACCACGTGGGCGCCCGAGAATCTCCCGAAAAACGTTGCCGTGGTCGAGAAGCTCAGGAAGATAGCCGCCGATCAGGGCAAGACGCTGCCACAGCTGGCCATCGCGTGGGTGCTTGGACATCCTGCGGTCACGGTTGCCCTGTGCGGCGCCAAGCAGCCGGAAGAAGTGAAAGAGGACGTCGGGGGCGACTGGGACATGCCGGTAGCGTTGCGAGAGCAGATCAACTCGCTGGTGCTGGCCGAGGGCTCGGGAGCCGGCAAGGTCGGCGATCCCGGACCATAGCAGCGCCCACGCGAGTCGGGGCCCCGGCTCACTCGCTGGTGCTGGCCGAGGGCTCGGGAGCCGGCAAGGTCGGCGATCCCGGACCATAGCAGCGCCCACGCGAGTCGGGGCCCCGGCTCACTCGCTGGTGCTGGCCGAGGGCTCGGGAGCCGGCAAGGTCGGCGATCCCGGACCATAGCAGCGCCCACGCGAGTCGGGGCCCCTGCTCAGATGAGGGCGACCGCCTTGGTCATGCCCACGGTCCAGCCTCCGTCGACGTTGTACGCCGCTCCCGTCACGAAGCGCGCGTCGTCGCTGGCCAGGAACAGCGCCACTTCGGCTACGTCTTCGGGCTGTCCGATGCGGCCGAGCGGGGCGATGCGACCTGCGAACGCGCGTCCGCCGGGGTTCTCGTCGAGGAAAGGTAGTGCCATCGGGGTCTCTATCCACCCCGGACAGATGCAGTTGACCCGAATCCGGTCGGGACCGTGGTCGATCGCCATGGCGCGCGTCAACTGCATCGCAGCGCCCTTGGTCGCGCAATAGCCGGCGATATCGGACTCCGCATAGAAGCTGTTGGCGGACGCCGTGATGATGAACGAGCCGCCTCCGGCCTGGCGCATCACGGGCACGGCATGCTTGCCGAGCAGGAACGCCCCCTTCACGTTGACCGCGAAGACCTCGTCCCAGTGGCTCTCAGGCATGTCCACTACGTTGCCGCCGCGCATGATCCCCGCGTTGCTGAAGACGACGTTTACCGAGCCGAACACCTCGACCGCCCGCTTCACGAGGTCGCGCACCTGGTCGCTGACCCGAACATCGACTGCGACCGGCAGGATGCGCCCCCTGGTCTTCTCGGACTTCACCAGGTCTTCGACCGCGCGGAAGTTGATGTCGGCGGCGACCACGCTGGCGCCTTCGGCGGCGAATTTCAAAGCGCTGGCGCGGCCGATCCCAGACCCCGCCCCGGTGATGATCGCAACCTTGCCGGTCAACCTGCCACGCACCTGCGACTGCTGTGCCATGGACCAACTCCTTCAGATTCCGGAGATGCGATCGACGCTCGCCTGGCGCTAACGCGTCTCCAGGCGTTGATAAATCACGCCGCCGAGCGAAAGTGCCATCACCTTGCGGCCGGTGGCCATGAAGCGTGCGATTTCGCCGGCGCCTCGTCCACCGACGACCAGGAACTCGAGGGGCCTGGCGGTAGGGTCGAGCCGTGCCGGCGCGTGCAGTGAGCGCACTCCGGGCGGGCACACGAGGCGCAGCGCCCCAGCGCGCCACTCCACGTCGGTAAAAAGGACGTTCTTTGAGGCGTAACTGCCGAGCAGGCGCTGCAGGGGAGACGGCACCGGCTCGAAGGTCTGGGCGGGTGGGAGCACCCGGTCGAGTTCTTCGGCAATGGCGTCCATCGCCGGGACCGAAACGTCTTCCGGGCCGTTTTGCCAGCCGAGGTTGCTCAGAAATACGAAGCCAAACCCGCGCACCGGGTCGAAGTAGAGTCCCGATCGGTGCCCGGGCAACGCCCCACCGTGGTTGACGTAGACACGGTCGCCCGACCGCGTAGAACGCCATGGCAGGCCGTAGCCCGCCTTCCAATCCATTTCCAGGGCCTGCGGGCGCTGCATCTCTGCCAGAGTGTCGGGGGAGAGTGCGGCGCCTTTCTTTGGCTTGAAATCGGCGGGCTCCGGCAATCCGCGGAGCGATGACGTCATCTGGAACTTGAGCCATACGGCAAGGTCCTCGACGTTCGTGTACAAGCCGCCTGCGGCCGCGAGTCCCGACATGGAGGTGTGGACCGCAACCCCGGGCCGGTCGGAATAAGGGTCGGGGTCGTAGCCGACCGCGAAACGCCGCTTGCTGGCGGCGTCGAGCTCGAAGGTAGATGAGCGCAGCCCGAGTGGTTTCAGGAACGTCGATGAAACGTAATTCTCGTACGGTTGCCCGCTCACGCGCGCGACCACCTCACCGAGCAGGCCGAACCCGAGGTTCGAGTACTTCCAACGCCGGTCCGGTTCAAGCACGACTTCGACGCCTTTGAGACTTTCGAGGACGGCCTGCCTGGACGGGAACTCCAGCGTATGCCAGTAGTCGAAAGGCGCTTCGCTGACCAGCCCGGAGTGGTGAGACAGGAGCCGCCGGACCGTGACCTGCTCGAGCGAGCCACGCCGGGCCCTGGCGCCTCTGAACTCGGGAACGTGCTTGAGCAGGGGATCGTCCAGCGAGAGAGCGCCCTCATCTCGCAGCCGCATGATCGCCGCCCCGGTGAAGGTCTTGGTGATTGAGGCGACCCGGAAGAGGGTCGCGGAGTCGACCCTGCGGGTTGTGTCAAGTTCGGCGACCCCGAAGCCCTCTGACCAGGCAAGGCTGCCGTCGACTACAACGCCGGCGGCGATACCGGGGATTCTCAGGCGAGCCTGGGCGGCCTGAATCAGGTCGCGCACTGGTGGGATTGCGGCTTCGATGCTTCTGGTTGTCATGGGGCGAGACTTTATCAGGGTGCAGCGGCGATGACCCCTGCGTCGCACCTGGACCGTACCCAGCACGACGCAGGATTTGCCGGCGCGTGCCGGGATCGGCTTCAATACGCCGTCCAGCCGGTTGAGGCCTGGCCAGCCGAAGGCCGGCTTGCAGGAATCAACCGTGGTCCAGAACGCGGCCGAAACGTCCCGGGAACGGGGCCGAGCGTAAATGTGGATCGCGGTGACCGTGGTGACGATCGACGCCAGCCTGTGGCAGGTGATCATCAACCACCACACAGGTCTCTACGGCGAAACGTCCGAGAGGATGTCGCCCGTGCAGGGAGCCTGCGCGGCCATGCCTGCCATCACGCACGCATGGTGGGCAGCCATGCTCGCGCTCGCCGGGGCGGGCGATAGATCGGCCCTTCGGGGCCTGATCTGGAATACCGGGATCTGGTCGGTCGTCATGAACGGGGTCGTCGCCCTGGTGGCGGCGCCCCCGCCAGGCGCGGCGTTTCCGTACCAGGACCTGGCCTGCAGCGCGAGCTTTGTCTCGGGTGACTGGCGCGCGTACCGCTGGTTCAGGAATCTGGTCGCCAACCGGAGACCTGTCCGGCGCATGCTGCCGCTGGTCAACCTGGTAGCCGGAAGGCCCGTGTTCTCAGCGCACAATCAGCTGGGCGCTTCCCGGCGGGCGCGACCAGTCGTTTGCTAATCGCGGCACAGCGCAGGGAGGCTAGGCGCGGACGGCCACCACGTTCAGCCAGTTCCGTGGCACAAACGTGATGTTGAGGTCCTCAAATGCCTGGCGCGCGCCTCGCTTGAGCGAGTCGCTTGCCTTGTCGAGCGGGACGCCAGGGAACGTTCCCTCAATGAAGTCCTTGAACTCGCTGATGTCGAGGTAGCCTTCGAGCGGGAACTCGACCGGCACGACCTCCGCCTTTTCGATGTCGAAGCCGTGCTCGCGCAGCAGGTTCGCGTAGCCTTCCGCGCTGAGCTGCCGCCTGGCCTCGGTCTTTTCGGCCTTGCCGGGCCGCAGGCCGTGCTCCTTAACGAGAATGCGAAGCGACCGCATCATCCAGCGGCGGTAGAAGGCCTCGCTTTCAGGGGGGTTCGATCCCTCGAAGAAAGTTGTGTTGAAGGCCAGGGTGCCGCCCGGGCGCAGCGAGTCCCGGACCTCGTCGAGAAGCTTGCCCTTGTCCGGCACGTAGTGGATCGAGTTGCAGTACACGATCGAGTCCACCTGCTCGCGCACGGCCGTCCGCAGGTTCTGGACTTCCGCCTGGATGAAATTGACGACCGCGTTCTTGCGGTCGCCGAGCTCCGCGATCGCCTGGCGGATGGCGGTCGCCGAGTGATCGATGGCGTAAATGACCGTCTGCCGTGCTGATTCGAGTCGTTCGAGCATCAGCCGCGTCACGGCGCCCGTGCCGCAGCCAAGGTCAACGATGCGTTTGTTCTTGCCCACCTCGGCAAGATCGAGCAGGCGCGCGTTTACCTTCCGGTAGAAGTCCAGATTGGCGAAACTTGTAAAGGTGTATTCAGAATTGGCGCTGTGGGCCACGCTGATCAACCTCACATCCCGACGCAAACGGGACGCGTACGCCGGATAAGGAGCCCTGAGTCGGGTTCCCTGAACCTCGAGTTTACCATTTGCGAGCATGTCAATATATCCGACACTGGATATGAGAACAGGCGGGGCGACAGCGTGCGGGACTCGACGTGACCAGGCATTCGCTCGCGGCGATTGCCGCCCTGTTACTGATCGCCTGTCTCAGCTGTGGCCCCGACCGGGTGGCCGACGGACCGCCGGTCCGGGTGCTGGCCGCGGCGTCCCTCGGTGACGTCATGCGCGAGTTAGCGATTGATTACCGCGCGCAAGGCGGGGCGGTGGAGATCAGCGAGGGGCCATCGGGGGCCCTCGCGGTTCAGGTTCGGAGGGGCGTTCCATCCGAAATCGTGGTCTTTGCCGGCCAGCGGCCCATGGATGAGCTGGAGCGCGCCGGATTCCTGGAACCGGGCTCGCGGATTAACCTGCTGTCCAATTCATTGATCATCGTCGTGCGGGATACCTACGGGGGAAACGTGACGAGCCTGGCCGACCTCGCTGAGCGCTTCGAAGGCAAGATCGCGATCGCCGATCCGGACCTGGCGCCGGCGGGCGAGTACGCCATCGCGGCTCTGCAATCCGCGGGTGTGCTCGAGCGCGTGCAGGGGCGGCTGGTCCGATCGCTGGACGTGCGAGCTGCGACCGCATCGGTCTCGCTCGGCACCGCTGATGCCGCGGTGGTCTACACCACCGACGCGATCGGGGTCGAGAACATAAGAGTGGCCGGCACGATCCCCCCAGAAACCTATCCGGAGATCGTGTACCCGGCCGCGGTACTGAACGGTGCACGCGATCTGGATGGCGCTCACCGGTTCATGGAGTATCTGAAGTCGGAGAGAGCGAGCGCGACTTTCCGCAGCCACGGATTCACCCGGCTGGCGGCGATGCGTTGATCTCCGACTGGTCGGTGATCCTGCTCTCCTTACGGGTGTCGCTGGTAGCCACTGCCCTGGTGGTGCCGGTCGGTCTCGTGGTCGCATGGGTGCTCGTCCGCAAGCGGATGCCCGGGCTCTTCATCCTTGACCTGCTTGTTTCGCTGCCCCTGGCCGTCACGCCGGTCGTGATCGGCTACGCGCTTCTTTCCGTTTTCGGCCAGCGCTCACCGGTCGGCCGCTTCCTCGAGGACACGCTCGGCGTCAGCGTCGCGTTCACCTGGCTGGGCGCCGTGCTCGCCTCGGCGATCCTGGCGTTCCCGCTGGCTGTCAGGGCGTACATGGTGGCCATATCGGGTGTCGACACGCGCCTGGAGTCCGCCGCCCGCAGCCTGGGCGCCAGGCCTCTCAGGGTGTTCGCGACCATCACGCTGCCGCTGGCCTACCGGGGTATCCTCGCCGGGACGTTGTTGGCCTTTGTGCGTGCGCTATCCGAATTTGGCGCCACGATCATGATCGCGGGCAATATACCCGGCCAGACTCAGACGATTCCGCTCGCCATCTTCTCCCGGATATCGGCCGGGCGGGACGGCGCAGCCCTCCAGCTGGTCGTAGTTGCGGTCGTACTGGCCGCGCTTTCGATCCTGGTCCACAACTACCTTGTTGGCCGCGTGCGGACCGGCGAATCGGCTGGCGAAGCAAGGGGGCCAAGGTGAGCGCGGCGCCCGCGCTGGAGCTTGCTCTCCAGCGCGCGTACTCCGGGTTCACCCTGGACGTCTCGATCAAGTGCGGACCGGGCATCACCGCGATCTTTGGCCCGTCGGGCAGCGGGAAGACGACCACCCTGAACTGCGTCGCGGGGCTCGCGCGGCCGACGCGGGGACGAATCGCGCTTGGCGGGCGTGTGCTTTTTTCGTCGGAGGAGGGCATAAACCTGTCACCGGAGCGCCGACGCATCGGATACGTCTTCCAGGACGGGGCGCTCTTCCCGCACCTGACCGGGCGCGAGAACATCCTCTACGGGTATCGGATCACACCGCCGTCGGAAAGGCGCTTCGACCCCGGGGACCTGATCCAGCTTCTCGGGATCGGGCACGTCGTGGACCGCCGTCCCGGCTCCCTTTCCGGGGGAGAACAGCGGCGGGTTGGAATCGCCCGGGCGCTGGCTACTTCTCCCAACCTGCTGCTTCTTGACGAACCTCTCGCGGGGCTCGACCTGCGCATGGGAGGCGTTGTCATGAGCCACCTGCGCAGAGTGCGGGCCGAGCTCGGCATCCCGATGCTGTACGTATCGCACGATGTGACCTCCGTCCTGGCCCTTGCCGACGACGCGATCGTGCTCGCTGGTGGCCGGGTCACGGCGCAGGGCAAGCCATCGAAGGTCGCCCTGGAGGCGGTCGCCGGCATGCGCAGCGAGGGCGGCGTACTGGAGAACGTGCTTGAAGGAACCGTGGCCGACTCCGGCGGGGACAACCGTCCGGGCAGGGTGACGGTCGGAAACGCAGAATTCGTGACTGCGCCCCTGGACGCAACTCCGGGCAGCGCAGTGTCGGTATACGTCGGCGCTGCCGAGATCATCCTTGCCAGGGAGCGCCCGGTGCGGATGAGCGCCCGGAACATTCTGCCGGGCAGGATCCTGGAGGTGTGGTCCGTCGACGGAAGCGCCTACGTGACCGTCGACATCGGTACGCACGTGATTTCCGAAGTGACAGCAGCGGCGGTAGGTGAACTGGGACTGGCCGCCGGCGTCGACGTGTTCATGGTGTTCAAGTCCACGAGCATCGGCGTGGTGGAGAGCTGAAGCCGCATCGCCCTGCCAGCCCATGCTGGCGCTGGCTGGTGCGGGGGTATAGTTGCCGGCCCAGTGGTCACGAGCTCAGGGAGAAGCCGCAGATGGAAACCGCGGTCCTGCACCAGGCAAAGGCGCCGCTGCAGATCGAACAATTCGATCTGGCTGAGCCCGGCCCGGGCAAGGTCCTGTCAAGATGATGGCCAGCGGCGCGCGCCACTCCGACTGGCACGTGGTGAGAGGGGAGCGGAGCCACCACGCATTGCCCGCCTTCCTGGGCCACGAGGGAGCCGGGATCGTTGAGTCGGTTGGCCTACAGGTCACCACGCCGGTTACCCTGGACGCCCGCGACCTCATGCAGGAGAAGACGATCATCGACTCGAAGTACGGCGCCGCCAGGCCGCACATCGAGTTCCCGGGGCCAATCAACCGGTACAAGGCGGGGCAGTTGAAGCTCGACGAGTTGATCAGCCGGCAATTTCCGGTGGAGCAGGTAAACGAAGCCTTTGAGGTGCTTGCGAAAGGGGAGCTCGCGCGTAGCGTGCTACTGTTCGAATAGCTGACATGTCGACCACCTGGCCCCAGAAACTGGATGCTGCGACGCTGAAGACCGGCTCGTCGGTCTGCGTTGGCCTTGATCCCGACCCTCGCCGGATGCCGGTGCCGGACGTGTTCGAGTTCAACCGGGCGATCATCGATGCGACTCTCGACCTGGCCTGCGCGTTCAAGCCGCAGATAGCCTTTTACGAGGCCCTGGGGATCCCTGGCCTCAACGCTCTGAAGCGGACGGTCGAGCACATCCGGAGGGTCGCGCCGCATGCCGTAGTCGTTGGCGATGCGAAACGTGGCGACATCGACTCGACCGCCGAGGCTTATGCCAGGGCGATGTTCGACTTATGGGACTTCGACGTCGTGACCGTTCATGCGTACCTGGGCCGACAGTCGATCGAGCCATTCCTCGGGCAGCCCGGGCGCGGGGTGCTGATTGTCTGCCGGACGTCCAATCCGGGCGCGCGTGAGCTGCAGGACCTGCGCCTCCAGGCCTCCAGCAGTCGGGCCGACGTCCCCGGGAAACGGCTCTTCGAGCACGTGGCCGACCTTGCCGAAGAGTGGAACGGGCGAGGAAACATTGGCCTGGTCGTAGGCGCCACGTATCCCGAGGAGCTCGGGGAACTGAGGGCGGCGCATCCGAACCTGCCGATCCTGATCCCGGGCGTCGGCGCCCAGGGTGGCGATGTTGCGAAAGCGGCGCGGGCTGGCGCGGACCGGCACGGCCGCGGGATCATGGTCAGTTCGTCGCGGGGAATCATCTACGCCTCGTCCGATCCGAAATCGTTCCCGGACGCATCACGCAAAGCTGCGGAGCGACTGCGCGACGAGATCCGCGCCGCGCTTGCGTCGCAGAATCCAGCGGACAGGTGAGCGATGCGGCCCGCCCGGCTGACTCCTTTTCAACCAGGCGACCGTATTACCCTTAAGAAGCCGCACCCGTGCGGCGGACGCGAGTGGACGGTTTACCGAATTGGCGCCGATATCGGACTGAAGTGCCTTACGTGCGGCCGCCGGTTCCTCCTCGCCAGGCGGGAACTGGAGCGTCGCATGAAGTCACGCGAGCCCGGTACCGTCGAGGAGGGAAACGGGCCAGCGGCGGAAGGGCCACCCCCCGCCAACCCCGAGTCGCGTTGACACTGTTTATTGGGGCGGCATAAGCTGGAACCAGCTTTGGCTGCAGGTTGCAGCACCAGCGGGCACAGAGGTGACTTTTTACGATGTTGGAGATGGTAATCGACAGCATCCGCGTCAGCCTCCTGAACTATCAGCGCGTAGTGATCCTCAAAGAGAAGGGTGCCGACCGGTATCTCCCGATCTGGATCGGGCCTGATGTGGCAGATGCCATCGCGGTGAAGCTCCAGGAAGTAAACGTGCCGCGCCCCCTGACCCACGATCTGCTTCAGCAACTGGCGCTGGATCTCGGCGCGTCGTTCGAATACATAATCGTGTCCGGGCTCGACCACGACACTTTCTTTGCCAAGATCGTCCTGACCCACAACGGGAAGCAGATCCACGTCGATTCGCGGCCGTCGGATGCGCTGGCGCTGGCGGTGAGGGCGAAGGTGCCGATCTTTGCTGATGAGTCGGTACTCGAGAAGGCGGGCGTCCAGCTCGACAAGGAGTCGGGCAAGGCCGTGGTCGGCGGTGACGTCGACGCATCAGGTCGGCCCCCGAAGCCGGTCGACGAGAAGGAGCTGCAATCGATGTCGGCATTCAAGGACTTCATCGATTCCCTCGACCTTGACGACCTTGGCCGGAAGGAACACGAAGAGGGCAAGGGCGACGGCAAGGGGGACGGCGACAAGAAGACGTAGCCGGACGCACTCCCGGATATCATTCAGGCGGCCCTCGGAATCAACCGGGGGCCGTATCGCGCCGGAGATCTGACGAAATGGATGCCGCGCCCGCCGATCGCAAGGCCACCCCGGCAGATCGCCGCGCCAGGTTCCCCGGCGCGCTGGCGGAAAGCCAGTTCCGCCGGTTCGTCGCCGGTTCGTTCTTGTGGGGCACCGCCTACCAGCTGCTCACCCTGGCGCAGGGCTACACGCTCTTTCAGCTGACCGATTCGACCGCATACCTGGCCGCGCTCGGCGCCACGACCGGCGTGCCGCAGGTCGTGACTCCGATCGTGGGTGGCTTCCTCAACGACCGCTTTCCGCGTCGCCGCCTGCTGATGGCGGGCTCGCTCGCGATGCTGGCAGCGATGGCGGTCCTGACCGCCGTTTACGTCGCGGGGGCCCTGGAGCCCTGGCATATCCTGGCGGCAGGGGTGATCCACGGCAGCGTGCTGGGTATCGACTGGACGACGAGGCAGTCGATGGTGCCGTCGGTCGTGTCGCGTGACCGGCTGGTCAGCGGCGTCGCAATCGACCTGGGCATGTTCAACCTGGCGCGGGTCGTCGCGCCACTCGCCGGCGGGATGGTGCTCGCGTCGCTCGGTGGCCCGGCGACCTACGGGCTCATCGCGGGGCTGTTTGCGGCCAACCTTCTCATGATCAGCTCCATCCACCGGATTCCGAGCGTGGCCAGGGACGGCGCCCACGCAATCTGGGGCGACACCGCCGAAGCGTTGAAGGCGGTCTGGCGCGACCAGGTGATCGGAATCAACATCGTGTTCACCGCGGTAAACGGTCTCCTGGTGGGCGGCATCGTGTACCTCATGCCCGCCTATGCCAAGGACGTGGTCGACACGGGCGCCCGCGGGCTCAGCTGGCTCTACGCCGCGCTTGGCGTGGGCGCGTTCGCGGCTTCGACCTGGCTGTCGATCTCAGGCGGCATTCGAAGGGCCGGGCCGGGCCTGATCGCGAGCAACCTGGTCTTTGCGGCGGCGTGTGCCGCGTTTGCGATCTCGGGCAGCCTCTGGTTTGCCCTGGCGACTGCGATCGCGGCCAGCTTCTTCAACACGATCCACATCTCGCTCGGGGTAGCCGCGCTGCAACTGGCATCCAGCGACGACATGCGCGGGCGGGTGTTCGGCATCTACGAAGTAGCCTGGGGCGCCTTTCCTCTTGGCGGCCTGGCCCTTGGCGCCCTGGCATCGGCGTCCGACCTCCGCATCGCGCTGCTGACCGGTTCCGCCGCCGTGGCGCTCTTCACGATCGCCGTCTTCGTCGCCAGCCGCCGCATCCGAAACCTGGTGTTCTAGCGGACCGATGGCGGGGCGGCCCGGGTTCAGGTAGGCTGTCCGGTGGCCGCGAAAAACCGTTCGGGGTTTGCGGCGGAAACCTATTGTGATAAAGTCCACAATCGTCGTTTCCTGGCCGTGACGTACGTGCTCGGATGAGGCGCGGAGGCTGCATGCCAGAGCCAGGGCGCAGCGAGAACACGGAAACGTCGACCCTCGTCCTGCTGGCGAGGCTGGCGGGGGTAGGCTGGTACGTCGCGATCTCGATTGCGGGGGGAACACTGGCGGGAGTCTGGCTGGACTCTCGTCTAGACACCCGGCCGGTCTTCATGATCCTGGGCCTGGCGGTCGGGTTGGCCGCCGCGGT
Organism: SAR202 cluster bacterium; assembly: GCA_016872495.1. GTDB lineage: Bacteria > Chloroflexota > Dehalococcoidia > Lucifugimonadales > Lucifugimonadaceae > VGZT01. The sequence goes on along the minus strand of VGZT01000005.1, from coordinate 41,756 downwards.
TTACGGAATGTTGCGACTTCTCAGGTGGTTCACGGCCGCGGGGGATAATGCCGCCGGCAGCGGTGGCAAAGCTGAATAGGATGGTTGGTGCTTAAGAGTCCCAGGGCAATCGCAATTATCCTGGTCGTCGTGGCCGTCGGCCTAATCTCAGTGGCGGGCGGAGCCCTCGGCGACGCTTTTGGCCTCGGCTTCTTCAGCAGCCCGATCCCCCTGATCTCGGTCCCGGCCGAAACCGTCACCAGCGTGGCCGGTTTCGCCATCAAGAACTCCATGATCGGCCTGTGGGCAGCCGGCATCATCGTGCTGGCGCTCTTCCTGCTGGGCACCCGCAAGATGAAGCTCGTCCCGGGCCGGCTCCAGGCCCTGATCGAATCGATCGTCGAGTTCTTCAACACCCTGGTGGAAGGGGTGGCCGGCGACAAGGGCCGGCGCTTCCTGCCCCTCGTTCTCACCATCTTCATCACGATTGTCATCGCCAACTGGCTGAACATCCTTCCGGGCGTTGGGACGGTCGGCCGCGTGGAGACCGTAGAGGAGTTCCTCGAGCACCACCTCTCCAAGGATGAGAAGGCCAAGATCAAGAAGTACGAGAAGGAGGGCGATCTTGCCGCCGCCAGGGCAGCGAAGGAGAAGGCCCTGATCCACGCCGCCGAGGAAGAGGCGGAATTCAAGGTCACTGTGTTCGATGGCTCCGGTGGCTTCCGGTTCATCCCCTTCGGCGGGCGTGGTGAAGGGACCAAAGTTCCGCTCGAAGGCCTGTTCGAGGACCCGCACCACCCGACCCTCGAAGAGATCGAGCATCCGAAGGTCGTTCACCCACCGGCCAAGCACCCTGAACTGAAGGGCAAGGAGGTTGGAATACTGGTGCCGGTCTTCCGCGGCGCTGCGACTGACCTCAACACGACCCTCGCGATCGCAATCGTGGCAATGGTCGCCGTCCAGTACTGGGGGTTCAGGTCGCTGGGAGTCGGCGGATACGGCTCGAAGTTCGTGAACCTGAAACAGGGCCCGATCTTCTTTGCGGTCGGACTGCTCGAGATAGTCAGCGAGATCTCGCGCGTGATCAGCTTTACCTTCCGTCTATTCGGGAACATCTTTGCAGGCGAGATCCTGCTCATCGCGATGGGCTTCCTGTTCCCGTTGATCGGGATCATCCCGTTCCTGGGACTGGAGCTGTTCGTCGGCCTCGTTCAGGCGTTCATCTTCGCCATGCTTACGCTGGTGTTCGCCACTTCGGCGACCGTCGGCCATGGTGAGGAAGGGCATGGCGCGGAGGGTCACCACTAGCTGGGCCCCGGGTGCGCGAGACCGGCCACGCGACCCCGCACAATAGGAGAGTTGCCTGCCGCCGATGCGCGCAGGCGGATGTGGCAGAAGGGGAGCCGGACCCCGAGCCGCAAACAGAAGTCTGCAGTCTGCAGGAGGAATAAAGTGCCCGAACCGATCGATCTCACCAAAATAGCGGCTGGTCTGGCCATTGGCCTCGGGTCGCTTGGCCCCGCTCTGGGTATCGGCTTGCTGGCGGGTCGAGCCATGGAAGCGCTCGGGCGCAACCCCGAGGCACGTGGCCCGATTCAGCAGAACATGATCCTGGCGCTGGCCTTCGCCGAAGCCATCGCAATCTACGCGCTGGTCGTCGCCGTCATCATTCTGTTCGTCTAGGTGCCCCCGGCGCCCGGCGTCGACAGGGAGTAGACCAAGATGTTCGAAGCTCTAGGCATTAACCTGCCGGGGTTGCTGACACAGTTGATCAGCTTCCTCGTCATCTTCTTCATTCTCTACAAGTTCGTTTATCCGAAGGTGTTGGGGATGCTGGACGAGCGCGCTCGCCGGATCCAGGAAAGCCTGGATGCCGCCGAGAACGCGAAGAAGGCGGCTGCCTCGGCGGCCGAGCAGGTCGAGAAGGAGATTGCGAACTCGCGCGTCGAAGGCCAGAAGCTGATCGCCGAGGCACGCGACGCCGCAGGACGCTTCCGGCTGGACCAGGAGCAGCGGGCACGCAAGGAAGCGGAAGAAATCGTCGAGCGCGCACGCACGGAGATCGCCCGGGAGCGTGACGCCGCGGTGGAGCAGGTCAGGCGGGAGTTCGCGGGTCTGGCGATTGCCGCGGCCGAGCAGGTGATCAAGAAGTCACTCGACGAGAAGGCGCACCGTGACCTGATCGAGGGCGTGCTGCGCGAGGGGCTCAAGGACCAGAAGAACTGATGAGGGCCCACTAGTTGGCACGCCGACCGACCGCACGCCGCTACGCCCAGGCTGCCTTCGCGCTCGCGCTCGAAGGCAGGACGGTCGAGCAGTGGCAGCGCGACCTGGAACGCCTCGCCGATGCCGTTGGTAACAACGACTTCGCGGTGTTCCTGGAATCGCCGCAGGTGCCCGAGAACGTCAAGTACCACGGCGTGCAGACGGTACTGCGCGATGCCAGCGAATACGCTCGCAACCTCCTCTCCGTACTGGTGGAGCACCGGCAGGTGCGGCTGGTGAGGGATATCAAAGAACAGTTTCAGGCGCTGGTCGACAACCACCAGGGTGTCGCCCGCGCCGTGATCGTCACCGCGGTGCCGCTGGTCGGCGGCGAGAAGCAGCGCGTGGCGGATGAACTGGGCAAGCTGGTCAGCAAGCGAGTGCTATCGACCGAGCGGATCGATCCCGCCATCCTGGGGGGACTGATCGCGCGGGTCGGCGACCGCCTGATCGACGGGAGCTCAAGGACAAAGCTCGAGTCGATGCGGGAAGCCCTGGCGTTGCCGCCGGCGGAGAAAGCAGGGACTTAGTAGAGCCGGGAGAAATCCTCCCGCGGGTGCGCGGCACCCGTCGATAACGAAGGGGCGCGTGAGGCGCCGGGATTGTTAATCAAGCGGGCGATGCCCGCAGGACAAGCTGCGGAGGGTTCCGATGGCGGTCAGAGGACAGGACATAGCCTCGGTCATCAAGCGACAGATCGAGGAGTTCGGCGGCGAACTCACGATGGTCGACGTTGGGACCGTTGTAGAGGCCGCCGATGGCGTCGCGCGCGTCCACGGCCTGAGTAACGTCAAGTACACGGAACTGCTCCAGTTCCCGGGCGACACCCTGGGCATGGCCCTGAACCTGGAAGAGGACAGCGTCGGGGCAGTCATCCTGGGCGACCACACGCACGTGAAGGAAGGCGACGAAGTCCGGTCGACGGGCCGCATCGTCGAGGTGCCGGTCGGCGAGGGACTGGTCGGACGTGTCGTCGACCCGCTTGGCCGCCCGCTCGACGGTAAAGGACCGATCCAGTCGAGCAAGTCGTTGCCCGTAGAGCGCATCGCACCGAACGTCGTGGCCCGCAAGTCGGTCGACACCCCGCTCCAGTTCGGCGTAAAGGTGGTCGACGCCCTGACGCCGGTCGGGCGAGGCCAGCGCGAGCTGATCATCGGCGACCGCAGCACAGGCAAGACGGCCATCTGCCTGGACGCCATCATCAACCAGAAGGACGAGAAGGTCATCTGCGTGTACGTCGCCATCGGCCAGAAGGCGTCGAAGGTAGCGCAGGTCGTGACGACGCTCGAACAGCAAGGCGCGCTCGATCACACGATCGTCGTAGCGGCAAACGCCTCCGATGCCGCCCCGCTGCAGTACCTGGCCCCTTATGCCGGCTGCGCGATGGCGGAGTACTTCCTCGAAAAGGGGGGCGACGCCCTGATCGTGTACGACGACCTGACGAAGCACGCCTGGGCATACCGCCAGATGTCGCTGCTCCTCCGCCGCCCGCCGGGGCGTGAGGCCTACCCGGGCGACGTCTTCTATCTGCACTCCCGCCTGCTGGAGCGGGCCTGCCGCCTCAACAACGACAATGGCGGCGGCTCGATCACCGCGCTCCCGATCATCGAGACCCAGCTCGGTGACGTTTCGGCATACGTGCCCACCAACGTCATCTCGATCACCGACGGCCAGATCTACGTCGAGCCCGACCTCTTCAACGCCGGTATCCGGCCCGCGATGAACGCGGGTATCTCGGTCAGCCGTGTCGGCGGCGCGGCACAGCGACGCGCCATGCGCGCGGTCGCCGGCCGCCTGAAGCTGGACATGGCGCAGTACCAGGCGCTTGCGGCGTTCACCACGTTCGGGACCGCCGACCTCGACGCCGCGACCCGCCGCCAGATCGAGCGTGGCCAGCGTGTGACCGAGGTCCTGAAGCAAGGGCAGTTCAAGCCGCTGTCGATGGAACAGCAGACGACGATCTTCTACCTGCTCAACGCCGGGCACCTCGACGACGTGCCGGTGGCACAGATCAGGGCCACCGAGGACGCCTGGCACGAGTACGCGTCGGCAAACATCCCCGATGTTCTCAAGGGGATCGCCGAGACCAACCAGTTGTCGGACGACCAGCGCGGGAAGCTCGACGCCGCGGCCACGGCATTCAAGGCGACGTTGAAGAAGTAAATGGCAGCTACCAGCGCGCGTGAGCTGCGGCGCCGAATCCGCAGCATCAAGAACACCTCGCAGATCACGAAGGCGATGCAGCTCATCGCAGCCTCGAAGATGCGACGCGCCCAGGAAATGGTGCTTTCAGGACGGCCCTACTCCGACAAGATCACTGCGGTGCTCGCCGACCTCGCCGCCCAGTTGAAGACGCTGGAAGAGACGGGCGACGGACCCGTCGTCCCGCTGCTCGAAGAGCGAACGATCAAGAGCACCGGGATGGTCCTGATCACGCCGGACCGCGGCCTGTGCGGAGGACTGGTGGCCAACATCAACCGGGCTGCGGGCGAGGCGATCCGCGGCGCCGGCGGGCCGGTGGCCGTGGTCTCGGTTGGCCGCAAGGGCCGGACTTTCGTGGTCAGGGTCGGCAGCGACCTCAAGGCCTCGTTTACCGGCCTGGGCGATCGGCCCAGCCTGGAGGACACCCTGCAGATCTCGAACCTGGTCATCAAGGAGTTCGAGGAGCGGGGCGTGGACCGCGTTTGGCTAGCCTACTCAAGGTTCGTCTCAACCGCGCTGCAGACGCCAACGGTCGAGACACTGATCCCGGTCGAGCCCGCCGATCTCAAGGCCGAGGAAGCGGTCGGCTACATCTACGAACCCAACCCGCAGGCCGTGCTGGAGCGCCTGCTACCGAGATACGTCCAGATGAAGGTCTACCACGCCGTACTCGAGGCGATCGCCAGCGAGCACTCAGCCCGCATGGTCGCCATGAAGAACGCGACCGACGCCGCCAATGAGCTGGTCGAGGATCTGCGCCTCGAGCTCAACAAGGCACGGCAGGAATCGATCACCTCGGAGATCCTCGACATCGTGGGCGGCGCGGCCGCCGTCCAGCGTTAATTGAACAGTCCCCTCTCTCCGACGCGGGAGAGGGTCAGGGTGAGGGGGCGCCAGGAGCAGGTCATGGCTAAAGGGAAAGTAGTACAGGTCATCGGTACGGTCGTGGACGTCGAATTCCCCACCGACCAGTTGCCATCGATCTATAACGGGCTCGAGCTCAAGCTGGGCGGGGAGCGGCTGGTGCTCGAAGTCCAGCAGCACGTCGGCAACAACTGGGCTCGCTGCCTGGCCCTGGGACCCACCGACGGCCTGGCGCGCGGCACGGAAGCCGACGACACCGGCCAGGCGGTCGCAGTGCCGGTCGGCCAGCCTACCCTTGGCAGGCTGTTCAACGTCGTCGGCGACCCCCTCGACAACCTGGGTGCGGTCGACGCCAAGGAGAAGTGGCCGATCCACCGGGCGCCCCCGGCCTTCGAGAAGCAGCGGGGCACTACCGAGATCCTCGAGACGGGGATCAAGGTCATCGACCTGATCACGCCGTTCAGCAAGGGCGGCAAGATTGGCGCCTACGGCGGCGCGGGCGTCGGCAAGACCGTCATCATCACCGAGCTGATCCGCAACATTGCGCAGGAACACCAGGGCGTATCCGTGTTCGCCGGGGTCGGCGAGCGGTCACGTGAGGGCAACGACCTCTGGCACGAAATGCAGGAGTACGGGGTGCTCAAGAACACCGTGCTCGTGTTCGGCCAGATGAATGAGCCACCCGGGACGCGCGCCCGTATCGCCCTGACCGGCCTGACCATGGCCGAATACTTCCGCGACATCGGGAAGCAGGACGTGTTGCTGTTCATCGACAACGTCTACCGCTACATCCTGGCGGGCATGGAGGTATCGGCGCTCCTGGGCCGCATGCCCTCGGCGGTCGGTTACCAGCCAACGCTGGGTACCGAGATGGGTGACCTCCAGGAGCGGATCACGTCGACCACGGACGGTTCGATCACGTCGTTCCAGGCGATCTACGTCCCGGCTGACGACTACTCCGACCCCGGCATCGTTACGACCTTCGGTCACCTCGATTCCGTCATTTCGCTCGAGCGCTCGCTCGCGGCGCAGGGACTGTTCCCGGCCGTGGACCCGCTGGCATCAAGCTCGCGCATCCTCGAGCCTGCGGTGGTCGGCGAGGACCACTACAACACCGCCCGTGAAGTGCAGCGAGTGCTCCAGCGCTTCAAGGACCTGCAGGACGTCATCGCCATCCTCGGCGTCGAGGAACTTTCCGACGACGACCGCCAGACAGTGGCGCGGGCCCGCAAGATCCAGCGCTTCCTCACGCAGCCGTTCTTCGTTGGCGAGGTCTTCACGGGCCGCCCGGGCCGCTACGTTCCGATCAACGAGACGGTGCGCGGTTTCAAGGAGATCCTCGAAGGCAAGCACGACGACCTTCCTGAGCAGGCCTTCTACATGACCGGCCTGATCGAAGAGGCCCGCGAGAACGCCGAGAAGATGGCCGCAGAGGCCAAGAAGTAGGCGACGGCAGATGGCGACGCTTCGGCTAGAAATCGTATCGGCTGAGCGCAGCGTCCTCGACGATGAGGTCGACGCGTTGATTGCGCCTGGCGTCGAGGGCCAGCTGACGATCCTGCCGCACCACGCGGCGCTCCTGACCCAGCTTCAGCCCGGAGAGATAACGATCCGGAAGGGCGGGCAGGAGACGAACATGGCCGTCAGTGGCGGCTTCCTCGAAGTCATGGCCAACCGCGCCGTGATCCTGGCCGACACCGCCGAGCGCGCCGAGGAGATCGACATCGACCGCGCCGAGAAGGCGCTCAAGAGCGCCCAGGAAGCAATCGCGGGTCGCGGGGCGGCCGAGGAACTCGAATCCGCGCTGGCGGCATTCCAGCGAGCCCGTATCAGGGTCGAAGTCGCACGGCGGCGGCGACGCGGCATGGGTGGCGGCAGGGAGCAATAGGACGCGGCCTGCGGGGCGGCTCCGCCGGCCGAGGCAGCCCCCGGTCCTCAGGGCGTGAGGATGATCCTTCCGGGCACGCGGCCCTCCTGGAGGTCGCGGATGGCTTCCCCCACCGACTCGAGCGGGAAGGTGCGGGCGACCACCGGCCTTAGCTTGCCGGTCGCCAGGAGCTCCGCCAGCTCGGCCATCACTTCCTGCTTCTTTGGGGTGGCAATCGCCATCGCGATGTGACGGTCGAAGGGTGCTCGGAACATGAGCCCGAACGCCCGTGGAATGCTGCCCAGTACCCGCCTTCCAGCCCGCCCGTAGTGGTCGTGGCCGATGAAGACATAGACGCCCTCGGGCCTGAGGACGCGCTTGCACCGCGACAGCGAGAGCGTCGAGGCGACGTCGAATATCAGATCGTAGCGTTCGTCGCCGGCCGTGAAGTCTTCCTTCGTGTGGTCGATCACCCGGTCGGCCCCGAGCGCGCGCATCAGCTCCAGCTTCTCGGTCCGGTCGACCCCGGTTACTTTCGCCCCCTGTGCGCTGGCGAACTGCACGGCAATCGCCCCGACTCCGCCTGCCGCGCCGTTGATCAGCACGTCCTGACCGGCTCGGACTGCGGCCTTTCCCCGGAGGTTCGTAAGCGCGACGTAACCGGCGGTCGCCGCGGCCGCCGCCTGTTCAAACGTCACGCCGGCCGGCTTGAGCGCCAGCGCGCTTTCCGGGGCCGCCGCGTATTCGGCGAACGTCCCACCGTTCTTCCACTGCATCCCGCGCTGGCTCTCGCCGAAGACCGCGTCGCCCGGCTTGACGCGGGACACCTTCACGCCCACCGCTTCGACGGTGCCCGCCAGGTCGGTCCCGGGGACGCGGCGCCCGGGCGAAAAGATACCGGCGCCCATGATGCGGAGCACGTAGGGTTGGCCGGTCACGACATGCCAGACGTCGGCGTGGACCGATGCGGCACGAACCCGAACGAGGACCTCGTCTTCGCGGATGGTCGGTTTTTCGATTTCGCGGACTTGCAAGACCTCGCCAGGGGGTCCGTACCGGCTCTGCACGACTGCCTTCATGGAGGGTGGTCTACCAGCGCGTGCCGTCGCGCGAGGAGGTCAGCCGCGGGCGTTCTTGAGGTAGTAGGTCATCGACTGCAGGCCCAGTACCGGATCGATGTTGGCGACCCTGACGTTTGGCGGTACCTGCGCCGCGATCGGGGCGTAGTTGAGGATCGCTCGAATGCCGGCGTCGACGAGGCGGTCGATGACCCCCTGCGCGTGCTGGGCGGGCACGGCGACGATGCCGATTCGGATGTTCAGCCGGCGTACCTTCACCGGAATATCTCCGAGGGGATCGACCTTCAGTTCGCCGACCTCTGACCCGATCAGGGCTGAGTCGGCGTCGAACGCGGCTACGACCCTGAACCCTTCGGGCTGGAAGCCCGGATAGCTGATGATGGCCCGTCCAAGCCGGCCCACGCCGACCAGGCAGGCGTTCCATGAGCGGTCGAGGCCGAGTATGCGGCGCAGTTCGGCGGCCAGGCGCTTGACGTTGTAGCCGCGTCCCTGTTTCCCGAACTTGCCGAAGTAGCTGAGGTCTTTGCGGATCTGCGCGGGCGTCATCTGGAGGCGTCCGGCCAGCTGTTCCGAGCTGACCATCTCATATTCATTTCCCTCGAAGTAGGCGAGCACGCGTACATAGAGGGGTAGGCGTTGTATGACGACCGAGGGTACGTCTGAGATATTGTGATCTGGACCGGTCGTAATACTGGGTCTGAGTATCGCCACGAGTTGGGATGCCTCCAGGAATGACCGGAGCGACCCCCGGCGAAGGGCAATTCGCGCCGGCCGTGATTTATATCACAAGCGTATTTGGGCGACAACTTGCACCCGCCCGCCGGAAAGCGCCGATGGGAAGCGGTGGGTTGAACGGGAGAAGGAATTTGCAGGTCGCAGTTTGTCGGCTTGCGCTGCACATACCCGAAATCCGCTCGCTGAAGGGCAAGCGCCAGGTGGTGAAGTCGCTGTGCGGCCGCCTGCGCAGCCGTTTTGAGGTATCGGTAGCGGAGGTGGGCGACCAGGACAAGTGGCAATCGGCCTTGATCGGCATCGCTGTCGTCAGTGGCGACGCCCGGACGGCTGATGCCGTAATCGAGCGTGTCGTTGAGTTCGTAGAAGCGAACTTCTTCGACGTCCAGGTACTCGCAGCAGACCGCGAGGTGATCGACCTGACGGACTGAGGAACCCGACCCGGTACCCGGCCGCGGAACGGCCTCGAACCAGAACGCCCCCGGCCACGGGCCGGGGGCGTCTTTGTCGTCCTATGCCTTGAAGGGCCTAGGCCGCCTTGGTGCCGGCCTCTGTCTTGCCAGTCTTCTCATCGAGCTTGGAGCTGATGAGGAAGCCACACTGCAAGCACTCCAGGTATTGCCCGTACATGTCCCGCTCGAACTTGACATCGCCGCGACATCGGGGGCACGCCTTGAGGTAAAGCATGTTCTTCTCCCCTTTCTCTCTTTCACCACTGACTACGCCGCCTTGGTCACGACGGTTTCGCTATATGTTGCGCCCAAAATGGTGGCGGATTCGTTCGACGAATTTCGTCACCATGCCTGACCGACTGGATACTGTACAACGATTTCGGGCCAAATGCACTAGGGTAGTGGACCAGAATTCGTAAAGATTTTTTTACGCTCTCCCAGCTACAGGTGGACTTTGAATGACTCACCAGAATTGACACAAACCGTATCAAGTCGTAATGTATACCACGTATCAGGCTTGTCAAGACTGTCCGCCCGTTGCGGGATTTAACGAATCCTGACCAGGCGGAGGTTAATGGCGAATTGCCAAGGAAAGGTCAAGAAGCGTGACCAGTCAGGAAAAAGACCGGCGACGCACCGGCTTCTCGGGAAGCGGAGATGCCTGGCCTGGCGGCCTGTTTCAGAACCTGGAGCCCGCCGCGAGCGACTCACGCCTCGCAGCCGATGCGGACGAAGAGTCGCCAGTCGAAGCCGGCGTCAGTGACGAGGTCGTCGCGTCCGTCGAGTTTTCGGGCGTCTATATCATCTCAGTAGCGGCACGCCTGCTTGAGATGCACCCGCAGACTCTGCGTAAGTACGAGCGGGTCGGCCTCATCCGACCGTCGCGCACGGCTGGCGCCCTCCGACTGTATTCCGACCAGGACCTGGAGCGGTTGAGGATCGTACGGCGGCTGGCAGGCGAGCTTGGCCTGAACCTCGCGGGCGTGCGATTACTTCTGGAGGTCGTCGCCCGGTTGAAACTCGCAGTGGAAGAGATCGATAACGACGACGCTGCTGCGCAATCCAACGGCGGTACCGCCGCGCGTGCGCACATGAAGGCGGTTCTCGAATTTGTGGGCGCGTAGGCACGGCCCGGCCGGAGGATCCTGTTGACTGAGGAAGAGATCGGGAACGAACAGATCGACGCCGCCCAGGCGCCGGGCGACACCGCTGCCGGGTCCCCCACGTCTGAGTTAGAAGAGGCACGGCGGGAGCGCGACCAGTTCCGGGTGCTCGCGCAGCGCGTGCAGGCCGATTTCGTCAACTACCGCAAGCGCGTGGACACGGAGCGGGACGACTTCCGGCGCTCGGCAAACCGCGCGCTGCTGCTGAAGCTGCTGAGCGTACTGGACGGGTTGGACCTGGCGCTGCAGGGCGATGCAGCGCGCGATGTCGACCAGAAGTGGGTCGAAGGCGTTCGTGCAGTGAAACGCAACCTGGACTCCGCGCTCGCGGGCGAGGGTGTCGAAGGCTACGGCGGAGCGGGTGAGAAGTTCGATCCACGCCTGCACGAGGCCATCGCGCGCGTTCCGACCGCCGCAAGCCCGCCCGACACGGTCACCAGGGTGCACCGCATGGGTTATCGCATGCATGGTGAAGTGATACGACCTGCGCTGGTGGAGATCGCAGCTTCGCCGCCCGATGACAGCGCATCACCAGCCACACAGACCTGAAATACATCCATTCATCTGACTGATGACTGATTAGGCAAGAAGGAGTTCGGCTCGGATGGCCAAGGCAATAGGTATCGACCTCGGGACGACCAACTCGGTCGCCGCTATCTGGGAAGCGGGCGAGGCAAGGGTCGTTGAGAACCGGGAAGGGCGCCGGCTGACGCCGTCGGTCGTCGCCGTGAACCCCAAGACCGGCGAACGATTCGTTGGCGAACTCGCGCGCCGCCAGTCGATCACGAACCCGGAGAACACGATCTACTCGGTCAAGCGGTTCATGGGGCGCCGGTTCCAGGACCAGTCCGTCCAGCGCGACCAGAAGATGGTCTCGTACAGGCTGGCGAAGGCCGACAACGGCGACGCATGGGTCACGTTCAACGGCAAGCCCACGTCGCCGCCCGAGATCTCAGCGATGATCCTGCGGAAGATAAAGGAAGACAGCGAGGCCAAGCTCGGCCAACCGGTAACGCGCGCCGTGATCACGGTGCCCGCCTACTTCAATGACAGCCAGCGCGAAGCCACGAAGGTGGCCGGCCAGATCGCGGGCCTCGAAGTCCTGCGCATCATCAACGAGCCAACGGCATCGGCGCTGGCATACGGACTCGAGAAGAAGACCGACCAGCTGATTGCCGTTTACGACCTGGGCGGCGGCACGTTCGACATCACGGTCCTGCAGCTCGGCGGCGGCGTGTTCGAGGTCAAGTCGACCAACGGCGACACACATCTGGGTGGCGACGACTTCGACCTCCGGATCGTCAACTGGGCGGCCGACCAGTTCAAGGCCGAGAACGGCATCGATCTCAGGAACGACCGCGCTGCGCTTCAACGCCTGCGGGTCGAGGCCGAGAGGGCCAAGATCGAGCTCTCCACGGTCACGCAGACCGAGTTGAACCTGCCGTTCATAACGGCCGACGCCAGCGGCCCGAAGCACCTGTCGCTGACGCTGACCCGGCCCAAGATGGAGCAGCTTGTCCAGGACCTGATCGATCGCACTCGCGAGCCGTCGGTCCAGGCGATGAAAGACGCCGGGGTCAATCCGAGTGATATCGGCGAGGTCATCCTGGTAGGTGGCATGACCCGGATGCCGGCTGTGCTGGCCAAGGTCAAGGAGATCTTCGGCAAGGAGCCCAACAAGAGCGTCAACCCCGATGAGGCGGTGGCGCTGGGCGCTGCGATCCAGGCGGGCGTGCTCGAGGGCGAGGTGAAGGACATCCTGCTCCTCGATGTAACGCCGCTGTCGCTCGGCATCGAAACGCTGGGCGGGGTACGCACGGTCCTGATCACTCGCAACACGACGATCCCGACTTCCAAGTCAGAGACGTTCACGACCGCGTCCGACGGCCAGGGCCAGGTAGAAGTCCATGTCGTGCAGGGCGAACGCCCGCTGGCGGCCGAGAACAAGTCGATCGGGCGGTTCATCCTCGACGGGATACTGCCGGCGCCGCGCGGCGTACCGCAGATCGAGGTCAAGTTCGACATCGATGCGGACGGCCTGCTGACCGTCACCGCCCGCGACCTTGGCACCAAGAAGGAACAGCACATCACGATCTCTGGCAGGTCCGGTCTCAACAAGGACGAGATCGAGCGGGCGGTCAGGGAGGCCGAAGAGCATGCCGACGAGGACCGGGAGAAGAAGGAAGCGGTCGAGGCGAGGAACAGCGGCGACGGCGCCGCCTACGCGGCCGAGAAGCTGCTCAAGGACCAGGGCGACAAGGTGCCGGCGGATCTCAAGGCCGAGATCGAGGGGCACATCAAGACGCTTCGAGAAATGCTCGGCAAACAGGCTTCTAAGACCACGGACATCGTCGCAGCCATCACGGCGCTGCAGACCGCCATGCAGAAGGTCGGCCAGGCGGTATACGCGAATCAGCAGGCCTCAGGCGGCGGCGCTTCCGGCGGCGCACCGGGTGCCGGAGAGTCCGGCGAAGGTGGGCCCGAGGGCAAGAAGAAGCCCGACGACACTGTGGAAGGCGAGTTCAGGGAAGTCTAGGACGATCGGGGAGGCCCAGCGGCCTCCCCGATCTGTTTCCGGGCCGTTTTCCTAAGCGGGCACACCTGCCCAGCGTGGCGAGTTCTGCGAGCGCAGCACCGCGATCTTCTTGATGACATCCGGATTGGCCAGCCCGTGCGGCTGCTTGCCGGTCAGCACGAGGGCCACATTTTCGGCCCAGCGCTGCGCCCCCGCGGCCGTCGACACTGCCGACGCGCCGGCGAAGTGGGGCGTGATCAGCAGGTTCTCAGTCTTCAATAATGGGCTCTCTGCGTCCAGCGGTTCGACCTCGGTGACGTCGATGCCGGCGCCTGCAATTTTCTTCGAGCGAAGCGCTGAAGCCAGCGCGGCCTCATCCACCACCGGGCCCCTGGACGTGTTGATGAAGATGGCGGTCGGCTTCATCTTTGCGAACGCCGCGTCGTTGAACATGTGGTAGGTCTCGGACGAATAAGGCGTATGTGTCGTGATGAAGTCCGACTCCTTCAGGAGGGTGTCGAAGTCGACCATCTGCGCACCGTAAAGGTCGCCGGTCGTCTGGAACACGTAAGGGTCGTGCACCAGGATCCGGGACGGGCCGAACCCGCGCACCCGGGTAGCGAACGCTCGGCCGATGTTGCCGAAGCCGTTGATCCCGACCACGTTGCCAGCTATGCGCAGCAGCCGGCCCCGGATCTTGTCGAGATCGCCGAACCGGTCAGACCACGCGCCGCCTTTTACCTCGGCGTTCAGTTCCGGGATACGCCGGGTAATCGAAAGCAATAGCGCCATCGCGTGGTCGGCGACCTCGGTCGTGTTGACGCCCGGGGTGTTGCAGACCATGATGCCCAGCTCGGTCGCGGCCCTGACGTCCACCGAGTCGTAGCCGACACCCGCCCGAGCCACCACCTTAAGCTTTGGCAACGCCTGGAGAACCTTCCTTGACGTCAGCGGAAGGCTGGTGATCATGAGAGCGTCCGCTTCCTTGCCGGCCTCGATCACCTGTTCCTCGGTCGTGCAGTGCTTCTGAACGACTTCCAGGCCCGCCTTCTTGAGCGGGCTCATGATCGGCTCGCCGAGTTGGCGGCTGAAAGTAACTACGACCTTGAGTGCCATGTTGCTAATCCCTTGAAGAACTCGTTGGCAGACGAGACCCGGCGACAGCAATGCCGGATCCTGAGCCAGGAATGGCGGAAAGGTTACCGCAATTGACGCACGCGGCCGGAGGTCGATTCTGGCCCGTGACTCTTGAAAACTCCCGGAACAGCTACAGACCGAACCTGCGGAACGTGAGTTTCCTGAGATCCTCAACGCTGCGGTCTGCGAAGGCCTGGACCTCGCGGCGGATGTCGGGATTCAGCGGCATGTCGGGCGCGTCCGCGAATGTGCGAGGCCCATCCGGCCCCCGGTAGGACTCGGGCAGGCGAGAGGGGATCTGCTTGCCTGCCATGACCGCGAACGCCATCGCCCAACCGCGCGCCACCGCGCTCATGTCGTAGCCGCCGCCACCGGTGGCGATCCAGCGCCCGCATTCGCCGCCCAGCTGCGCCAGTTTCGCAACAGTGTCGGTGAAACCCTGGGTCGAAAGCCGCATGTGCGTGATAGGGTCGCCCATATGGGTGTCGATCCCAAGTTGCGTGAACAGCACGTCGGGTTTGAACGCCCTGATGAGCGGCGGCACGATCGCATCGAACGATGCCGCGTAGATCAGGTCGTCGGTGTAAGGGGCGAGCGGCAGGTTGATCGAGTATCCCTCGCCTCTGCCGACGCCAATCTCCGTGACATCGCCAGTGCCTGGAAACAGGAATCGGCCGCTCTCGTGCACTGAGATCGTCATCACCTGGTCGCTGTCGTAGAAGCCGTGCTGCACACCATCACCGTGGTGGCAGTCGATATCGACGTACACGACGCGCATGCCCTGTGCGACGAGCTTCCGGATCGCCAGCACCGGGTCATTGAAAACGCAGAAGCCGGAGGCGCGGCGCGGCAGCGCGTGGTGCAGTCCCCCGGCCGGATTGAACGCCACCTGGAACCGCCCGCTGGCCACGAGTTCGGCGGCGAGCATGGTTCCGCCGCTCGCCAGGGAATGCGCTTCGAACATCCCCGGGTAGGCGGGGTTGTCGCCCGGGCCGAAGCCGTATGCGATCTCTTCGCCGGTGAAGCGACCTTCGCCGATCGACTTCACCTGCGCTATGTATTCGGGGTCGTGGAACAGTGCGAGCTCTTCGAGCGTCGCAGGCCGGGGCGCGATCACCTGGATGTCGCCCCCGTTCAGGAAGCCTGCCGCCCGTGCCAGCTCAAACGTGTACTGGAGACGTATCGGCTTCATCGGGTGGGCATCGCCGTAAGAGTGGCGCGCCAGCTGGTCCGAGTAGACATAGGCGGCGCGGGCGCCGCCGGCAGAAGCGTTACTCAAATTGACCTCAACCGCTTCGACGAATCCGGTAGACCAGGAGAATCGTGGCGGTCGCCGCCAGCATGAGAACCGCGCTGCCGGCCGCCCCCCACCAGATCCTAAACGATCCACCAGACGAGCCGTTCGGGAGCGTTTCCGGGGCAAGGGCGCCGGTCGCGACCGGCGCGACCCCGCCTGCGACGGCCGTCGAACCGGCGTGCGCGGTCGGGGCGGGCAGCAGCTCGATCGGGCGCGCGCCGATGTCCTTCCGCCACTCGTTCTCGAGCTCATCTAGCGAAATACCGTAGACGGCCTGCACCGCGGCCGCGGGTAGTGCGCCGCGGTCGAGGGCGGCGATCAGGCCCCGCACCCGTTCCGCGCCCCGCACTTCGACGAGATAACCCGCGAAGTCGCCTGCCTGCGGGTAGAAGATCTGGATCTGATCTGGCCTGCCGGGGATCGAGTTGATCGACCTCAGTGGCAGCAGCCTGTCGCGCCTTATCGCGTCGCCGATGCGGCTGCGGGACGCCGCGCGGGAGCCGGTCTCGAAGTACACCGCAAGTCCCTCGTTGAGCCATGCTGGTCGCTTCGCTGCCGGGTAAGACGTTGCCCTGCCAAACACGAGGTGAGCGAGTTCGTGCGTAACTCCCGGGACTTTGGCGTGGTCCAGCACGAACATTCCGAACTCCTCGTAGGCGAATCCGGCGAAGAGGTGACCGTCCGACGCGGCTTTGCTGACCGTCGGGAAGGCCCGTCGTGCCTCGGCATTCGAGTTGTAGAGCACCGCGCGGTACTCGCCGCCGGGCGCGGCTCCGGTGACCGCCTCCATTTCCGGCAAGCGGGCGGCCACAGCTTCAAGGAGTTCAGTGATCTCCCTGCCCGAACGGTCGTGATAGAGCACCGTCAGGCCGGCCCGCGTGGCCCGTTTCCAGTCGAACTCGGGATCGAGGTATTCGATCTCGAAGGGTTTGGACTCGAACTGCCGGCCGTCCGAATCCGTGATCTCGTAGCGGACCTCGAACACGATCCCGGGGGGAATGAAGGTCGGTTCGGCGGTAGGAATGGTGAAGCGTGCGGTAACCGAACTGGCCGGATTGAAGTCGGGATAGCTGTATCTGGCAATCGTGCGCGGCCCGCGCGGCCGGTAAACGGCGCGGATCTTTTCGATCGGAGACCCGGCGCTGGACGCCTCCATGGTCACGTCGATCCGTTCACCAAACCGGATGCTCGAACCATGGTTGACCACCCGGATCGTGGCGCCATCAGAGGCCGCGGTCGGAATGGTCTCTGTGCCGGGGAACGCCGTAGCGGCGATCGCAAGCAGAATGAGCGTCGCCAGCAACGCGCGGCGCCTCATGGTGTTCGATCTCATGTATTCATTATTGGGGCATGCCGCGCGTTGATGCCTTGCGTGCCCGCCGCGGTCCGCTGGTTCAGGTCGACTTTTCGAGCCCCGTGATCCGGAACGACGCATGTGACTTGTATATGCGATTGATGTTGATCAAGAGCGCGGTCGCGGCTTCAAGGTAACGGGCGCTTTCAAGCGATCCAGCGTCAATCGCCCTCACGCCTCTGATGTCCCCGGCGAGCGTCATCGCGGCGCGTTTGGCGTCCGCGTCGTCTCCACACAGCAGCACGTCGGCATCCACCGGGTCACCGGCACGCAGAAGATCGCCTGCGGGCAGGGTGTGAAAGCCGGCGGCCCAGCGCGCAGCTGGAACCTGCAGTCTGGCATCTTCGGCGGCGGAGCCTGTGGGCGGCGGCGCGAAGCGGGCGCGGCCGGCCACGAACGCCAGGGGCGCGACCACGCTGAGTGCGATCTTGCCCGAGATCTGCGGCGACAGCTCGGTGAGGACGGCAGTCTGCGCGCCGAACGGGACCGACAGGACGACGACATCCGAGATTCTGGCCGCTTCGAGGTTGGTCGCACCTTTGACCGAACCTTCGGCGCCGCCAAGCCGGCTGGCGGCATCGCTGGCACGCGCGGCATCCCTCGACCCGAGGACAACGTGGTGCCCGGCAGCCGCCCAGCGCACGGCGAGCCCGCGCCCTTCGGGGCCTGTCCCACCGATGATTCCGATCTTCAACTCTCAGCCTTTCTGACCGGCCTTGGCCGTGTGTCCACTGGCTGGCCGCGCCTGCCGACGCCGGGCCTGAGGGCAGCTGTCGCGTCGTATGGGACAGCTTTGACAACGCCCTCGCGGCATCGTAGCATCGCCGCAGTTTCGGAGGTCTGCTTCAGGCCCCGGGCGACCGCGTGACGCGGCAAGTCAGTCCTATTCGAAGAGAGGCCAGATGCGTTATTTCCAGGTCTTGCTTGAGAGTGGCGAGTCCCACCTTGCGGCCGAAGCCGGCGACGGCTCGCTGGTCGACCTGACAACGATTTCGCCGCATGCCCGCTCCATTTTCGATCTGCTGCATGCCGGCTCGTTGGCGGGCAGCGGCGTCGACGACCTGGCGCGTGGCCTGATCGATCGGTCTGGCAATTCCTGGCTCTCGGTCGGCGATCTGGTCAAGAATTCGAAGGCGGAGCGCAGGTTCCCGAGGATGACCTCGCCACTCGTACCACCCGAGATCTGGGCCGTGGGCGTCACCTACCAGGACAGCATGCGAGAGCGGCAGGCCGAGAGCAAGTCGCCCGACGTCTACGCCAAGGTATACGGGGCGGATCGTCCAGAAGTGTTTTTCAAGGGGACGCCGCGTGTGCTCGCAGAGCCGTTCGCAGAGGTCGGGATCCGGAGCGACTCGGCCTGGAACGTGCCAGAACCGGAGCTTGCGTTCGTGCTGTACGACGGCCGGATCGCGGGTTATACGTGCGGTAACGACATGAGCAGCCGCACGATTGAGGGCGAGAACCCGCTTTATCTCCCGCAGGCGAAGATCTATGACCGCTCGTGCGCGATCGGCCCCTGTTTCGTAACGGCGGATTCGATCGGCAACGCCCAGGACCTCGACATTACCCTGCGAATCCGCCGCGGCGGCAGGGAAGCGTTCAAGGGATCGACCAATACCGGCAAGATGAAGCGTGACTGTGCTTACCTGGCGGACTGGCTTCAGCGCCACAACCCGGTTCCTGACGGCACCACGGTCTGCACCGGGACCGGGACCATTCCGCCGCCCGAGTTCACCCTCAAACAGGACGACGTCATCGAAATCGAGATCGAAAAGATCGGGACTCTTGTAAATACCGTAGTCGTCGTCTGACGGCTTGAGTCGCGATCGCGGTCCTGTCAGCAGATCACATCAGACTGGTGATTCCAGATCGAAAGGCGGCCATTTTTGACGGTCCGGCAGGAGTCGGAGAAGCCTGCGGCTGAGCTCGGGGACGCCAGCGCCATCCGCGTCGCGGCCGAGCGAGTGCGCTCCAACGTCCAGCAGCTCATCGTCGGCAAGCAGGATGCGGTCGAGCTCGCACTGGTGGCCCTCCTCTGCCACGGGCACGTTCTAATCGAAGACGTCCCGGGCATCGGCAAGACCACGATGGCGAAGGCGCTGGCGTGGTCGATCGATTGCGAGTTCCGGCGCATTCAGTTCACCCCGGACCTGATGCCGTCGGACGTGCTCGGCGTAAACGTCTACAACATGAAGTCTGGTGAGTTCGAGTTCCGCCCCGGGCCGGTCTTCACACAGGTGCTCCTGGCCGACGAAGTGAACCGGGCAACGCCGCGGACCCAGAGCGCGTTGCTGGAGTCGATGCAGGAGCGCCAGGCAACGATCGACGGCACCACGCATCGCCTGCCGTCGCCGTTCCTCGTGCTGGCCACTCTGAACCCCATCGAGATGGAGGGCACGTTCCCGCTGCCGGAGGGCCAGCTCGACCGTTTCATGCTGCGGATCACACTGGGATACCCGACCCACGGCGAGGAGTCCGAGATCCTGGCTCGCTTCCAGCAGAGCGCGGTGTCGCCCGCCGCCCTCAAGCCAGCGATCACCGTCTCCGAACTGGCCGCGCTCCAGGCCGCAGTGACCCGAATCAGGGTCGACCAGACCCTGCGCGACTACCTGTTGCGCATCGTCGAGGCCACGCGCAAGAACGACGAGATTGAGCTGGGCGCCAGCCCGAGGGCGTCGCTGGCACTCTTCAAGGCTTCCCAGGCGTACGCGGCGATCCATGGACGGTCCTACGTCCTGCCTGACGACATCAAACGCCTCACGCCGCCGGTGCTCGGACACCGCCTGATCCCGAGCTCGCATGCCCGCCTGCGCGGTCGAAAGCCTGAACACGTCCTCGAAGACATCCTGCGGACCGTTCCTGTCCCGATTCAGCGCGGGCCGTAGCGGCCCGTCCCCGACCGATGGAACGCCCGACCCGCGACCGGCTGCGCCCAGGCTTCGGTTGGGCCTGGGGCTCGTTTGGGCCGCCCCAAGACCTTCTCCGGCGGGTCGCTACCCGTTCCGACCTCCTGGCCGACCTGTGGGGCGAGGTCTGGACCCTTCTCCTGCTGGCCGTCATCATCGCCGGAATCATTGCCCACGCGCCGCTGGTAGTGGCCCTCGGGGCGATGGCCAGCGTGGTCGCGCTTGCTTCCCGGATCTGGGCAAAGCTATCACTGGAAGAGGTCCAGTTCAGCCGTGAGGTGAGCTCCGACCGGGTCTTCGCCGGCGAGGAGTTCGAGCTGATCGTCACGGTGGTCAATAAGAAGCCGCTCCCGCTGCCGTGGCTCACCATCACCGACGCCGTGCCGATCGAGCTCGCAGTGGACTCCGCCGACATGTCGCTGGGAGAGCGGCACGACGCCCTGATCTTGCGACGGACCGTCAGCATGAGCTGGTACGAGAAGATCCGAATGCGGTATCGAGTGCGCGCCCTCAAGCGCGGCTACCTGCGGTTCGGGCCTGCCAGGCTCGCCAGCGGTGACCTCTTCGGGCTTTTCCGGGTAACCCGTGAAGCACGCCGACGCGATTCGATGGTCGTCTACCCGCGCTCGGTGCCGATGCCTGATTTCATGGTGCCCGCACCGCGCCCGATCGGTGACACGGTGAGCAAGTTCCGCCTGTGGGAGGATGCGAGCCGTCCGTCCGGGCTGCGGGAGTATGCTCCGGGCGACTCCCTGCGAAGGGTCGACTGGAAGGCCACTGCTCGCACCAACGATCTGCTGGTCAGGACGTACGACCACCGAGTAGCGCAATCGGCCGTGATCGCAGTCGACGTCGACACCAGCGAGAAGTCGTGGGAGGGCTACTCCCCGCAGATGCTCGAGCGGGTGGTCACCGCGGCCGCTTCGGTGGCGGTGCGCTTGGAAGAGACCGGTCACCGGATCGGCCTCATCAGCAACGCGATTCCGTTATCTGAGACCGCCCGGATGGTCATACCCCCCGGTGCCGACCCGAGGCGGATGACGACCGTGCTCGAGTCGCTGGCGATGGTGCGCCCGGTATCAATGAACCGCCTGGACCGGGTGCTCGAAGCGGAGCGACTCGCCGTGCCGTTCGGGGCGACGGTCATCGTCGTCTCCGCAATCTGCCCTCCACCCCTGCAGGCTGCCTGCCGTGAGCTTGCGCGGCGCGGGCATGCCGTCGTCATCCTCTACGTAGGCGAGGAGAGCCCTCCGCTGCCATCCCGGGGCGTTGACGTCCTGTCCGACGGTGTTCGCTTCGACCCGCCTCCCGAGCCAGGGAAGCGCGCCCGTTGATCACCACGCGCGAGAAGCTGCTGTATGCGGCGCTATGGGTGGCCGACGCGGCGTGGCTCTACGTGGCGCTTGCGGTCTTCGGCCTGATCGTCCAGATCGGCGGCTCCCCGCTTTCGTGGCCCGCGGTAATGGGAGTCCTGGCCGGCGCCATGCTGGTGGGCTGGGTAGCGCATGGGTTGAAGGGTGAGACGGCGACGCTCGCGCTGCTGCAGGGCGGCGTCGGCCTGGTCGTCGTCTATTTCGTCGTCGCGGCGCGCTCCTTCGATGGATTCAGCGGGGTGCAGTGGTACTGGGTGTTTGAGCTGGTGAACGGCCGGTTGTCCGGCGCCTCGGTCGCAACGGCGATCATTGCCGCGCTGGCTGCGATCCTGCTCTGGCGCCGTGGCATTGGCCTGGTCACCGACGACCCGGCGTCGGACCGTCTGCGTCGCACGTTCCGGATCGGCGTCATGGCCATCGCGGTGGCGCTGATCGCTCAGATCGCCACGGGCCGGGACATAGGCGCCCAGCACGTACTGTTCCCGTTCTTTGCTGCCGCACTCGCCGGGATGGCATTCGGGCAGATCGCGGAAACGACTCGCAGGAGTGCGGTGGGTGCCTGGGCGCGCGTGGTCGCGCTGTCGGTCGGGATCATCATGCTGCTCGGCGTGCTGCTCGGGCTGGCGGGAAGCGCATACGGCGGCGGGCCGCTCAGGCTCGCCGGCGCCGGACTGGGGGCGTTACGTGACGGCCTTCTGTTCCTGATCAGCATCCCGCTCCGCTGGATCGTCGGGGGGCTGTTCGAATTCTTGCGATGGCTGCGTTCGATGTTCGGCGGTGAGATGACGCCCATCCAGCAGCCCGCGGCGCCGCTGTTTGGCGCGCCGACGCCGACCGCGCAGACCGGTGAGGCGACCGGCTCAGGTCTCGTCGAGGCGATCCTGAACATCATTCAGTACCCGGTGATGATGCTGCTCGTCCTCGGGATCCTCTATCTGCTGGTCATCGTGTTCCGGCGCGTGCGGAAGGTCGACGCCGGCGAGGAGACGATCGACCGCGAGTCGATTCGCGACCAGGGCAATCCCCGGAAGGACGTGGCGTCGCTACTGTCTCGACTGCTCCCCGGCTTCGCGCGGCCAAAGCGGACCCCGGAGATCTGGCGCTACCCGCTGGGCCAGCCCGGCATCACCGAGGTGTTCCGCCTCTACTTCGACTACGTCTCATCGGCGATGCGCCACGGGATGGAGCTTGAACGGCATCGGACGCCCGCCGAGCTCGGCCCGCTGATCATGGAGGCCTTGCCGGGCGCCCCTGTCGCACTGATGACCGACCGGTTCAACGCGGCCTGCTACGGGCACGAGCCGACGCCTCCCGCCATGATTGCCGCCCTCGAAGCAGGGCTGGAAGCGGCTATCCAGGCCGCGGCGAGCGCGCCTTTGAAGCACGCGTCGACGCCTCCCGCCGCGGACGGGAGTGCGCGCTGATGATGTTGGCAGGGAAGGGCGGTTCCGGTTCGGGAACGCTGATCACGCGCAGCAGGTTGGTGTTGCCGGGAATGCCGATCGGCATTCCCACCACCGCCGCTACGTAGTCGCCTTCCTTCGCAAACCCGGATTCGCAGGCCGCGCGCGATGCCTCGTGAAACATCCACTGCACGCTGTTCAGTTTCGGCGCCTGCAACGAAATCACGCCCCAGCGCAGCGCCAGGCGCCGGCCCGCCGCGGGATCGCGATACAGGGCGATGATGGGAGCGCGCGGCCGGAACGATGCGACGCGTGCTGCCGTGGAACCCGACTCGGTAAACGCGACAATTGCCGCTGCCTTGATCTCGGCCGCGGTCCAGCAGGCCGAGAACGCGATCGCGTCGTCGACATGGCAATTGATGCGCGCGCCGCGCCTGCTCGCCAGCGCCTCGTGGTCGAGCAGCTTTTCGGCTTCCCGCGCGGTCTCCGCCATTACCATCGTCGCCTCGGTCGGATGTTTGCCGATCGACGTCTCGGCCGACAGCATCACCGCATCCGACCCGTCCAGGATCGCGTTCGCAATGTCGGCAACCTCGGCGCGGGTTGGTGTCGCAGCGTGGATCATCGACTCCAGCATCTGCGTGGCGGTGATTACGACCTTGCCAAGCTCGTTTGCTCGCCTGATCAGGCGCTTCTGTACCCCGGGCAGCTGCGCATACGGCAGCTGAACGCCAAGGTCGCCGCGCGCCACCATGACGCCGTCCGCCCCGCTCAGGATCGGGTCCATGTTTTCGACGGCCTGGGCCAGCTCGATCTTGGCGATCAGCTGGGCGTCCAGCCCCCGTTCGCGGATGTAAGTGCGGGTCCGATGCAGGTCGTCCGCAGTCCGGATATAGGACAACCCCACGAAGTCGGCACTTTGCTCGACCGAAAAGTCGAGCGCCAGCTTCGTGTCCTCCGTGAGGTAGGGCAGTTGCGAGATTCGCCCCGGAACGGCCACCGCCTTCCTGGACTTCATGACCCCGCCCTCGATGACGGTACAGCGGATCCGATCGCCCTGGTTCTGGTCGACGACCAGGCGTATGGCCCCATCGTCAACCAGGATCTCGTCGCCCGCCGAGACGTCCCGATCCAGCCCCGCCGGAAGCACCGGGGCGTGATACCGCCCGGCGGTACCGGCTCCACTAATTAGCGTGAACTTGCTGCCCACGGCGACCTCAATGCCGCTGGCCGGCAGTACGCCCAGCCGGTACTTGGGCCCAGGGAGGTCAGTCAGGACCGCAACAGGGAGCCCGCACTCTGCCGCCACCGTCCGCACGTTGGCGATCGTGGCGCGATGTACCTCGTGGGTTGAATGCGAGAGGTTGATCCGCGCCACCGACATCCCGGCTTCGACCAGCCGGCGAATGGCCTCGACCGATGCGGTTGCCGGCCCGAGGGTGCAGACCACACGCGTCTTGGGGCGTTTCAGGACGTGTTGCGGGATGTGATAGTCGTATTTCACGGCAGTATCTTCTCGCCGTTAGTGGCCTGCCGCAAGGCTCACAGGATGCGCTTCGTACCGATCTGCGGCTTTCAGCCGGCATGGTCTCTGGCCGCCAGCCGCCCTTTTGGCGTTCAAGTTGACACCGGCATGGGCCGTATCTAGACTCTGGCTATCCCCTTTAACGGGCCGCGGTGGCCCACGAGTGGAGTCGTTTGCCAAATTGACTTCCGCTAGAAGCCTTCTCGACCTGCAGGAAATCGACCGCCAACTCGCTGAAAAACGCGACGCGTACAAGAAGCTGATGACCGAGCTGAAGGCCGAAGCCGGCCTGCCGGCACTGCGCGCCGAGGCCGAAGCGGCCCGCGTGAAATCGCTCGAGTCCAGGGTCCATTCTTCCAAGGTGCAGTCGGAGCTGGGTTCCATCCGCGAGCGGCTGCAGCAGATTGAAGCCCGGCTCTACTCGGGCACGATCACCAACATGCGTGAGCTGACGGCGTTGCAGGAAGAGCACAACGCGGCGAAGCGCAATCTGGCCCAGGCAGAAGAATCGATCTCCCCTGCACAATCACACTTGCAGGAGGCCAACCAGCGCCTTGAAGAGAAGAAGGCTGGACTCGCCAGGCGCGAGGCGGAGTGGAACGTACGCGGCGCAGAGTTGAAGGCCGAAAGCCAGGGCCTTGGGCGCGATTACAAGCAGCTCGAACGGCGCAGGCAGTCGATTACCGCCCAGGTCAGCCCGGCCGACCTGGCTTCGTACGAATCGATCCTCAAACGCAAGGGCGGGCTGGCCGTGGTGCGCGTGGAGCGAGGCATCTGCCAGTGTCCGCGCCGCCTCAAGCTCCCATTGCGCGAGACGGCCAAGCTCAAGGACTCCCAGGCGCTGGTTACCTGCAGCAGCTGTGGGCGGATCCTGCTGGCGAGCTAGTTCCGTGCGGGCCTTCGGTTACTTCCGCCCCGGTGTCGAGGGGACGCCTGCCCTCACGCTCCGGCAATCGCCGCGCACACAATTCGAGACCTACTGCCGCGATCGCGACCAGGAACTCGTCACCGTGTTCGGCCTCGATACCGCCGGGCAGCAGGGGCCCCTTCCCGAGGAGGAGCAGTTCAACCAGCTGCTGGAGCGCTGCAGCGACCCCGCGACGCGCCCCGATGTGGTCGTCATACCCGAGAGCCCGCACCTCGCCAGCGAACTCAATACGTTCATCGATCGCGTCCTGCTGCTGGAGAACCTGGGCATCGACGTGCGGTGCACGGCCTCGCCGCTGGCCGACCCGCTCGAAAACGGACTGAAACTGCTCAAGCCGAGCCTCCACCTCGTCGATCGCGAGACCCGGATTCGTTCTGCGATCTCGTCCAAGGCCGAGCGCGGAGAGGTGCTCGGACGCACGCCCTACGGCTACCGGATCGGCCTGGACGGGCTTCTCGAGCCACGGCCGGATGAGGCGCCGGTGGTCAAGGAGATCTTTCAGTTGTACTCCGGCGCCGGGCCCGAAGGTGGGCTCGGCCTTCGAAGAATGGCCGCAATACTCAACCGGCGCGTCCTGCGGACACGCGCCGGCCGGCTGTGGACGACCGTCAGCATCGCGGGGATCCTGCGGAACCAGGCTTATGTGGGCTTCTACAAGCGGCGAAACGTGAGGATTCCGCGCAACCATGAGCCGATCATCGACCAGGCGACGTTCGACCGTGTCCAGGATGCCATGGCGGAGCGCCGTCCAATGCGGCGTCCCCGGCAGCGCGATGGCTACGCCCTGGCTGGCCTCGTACCCTGCTCCGAGTGCGGTCGGACCCTGCACGGACTCCTGCGAGCCCGCAACTGGGTACGCAAGGACGGCACGCCGGCCGCCCGGTCTTACCGCTATTACGAGTGCCCGGGGCGTCCCCTGGGAGGCAAGCGCCATTCGAGTTTCCGAGCGGAGTTTCTCGAGTCCGCCGCCCTTGATCGCCTGGAGCAGCTTGCCGCGTCCGACTTGGCCGCGGGAGTAGAAAGGCGGGTCGACATTGACGAGGGCGGCCCGCAGCACGACGTGGACATGGCCGTGCGCCGCGTGCGGAACATCATCCGGCGGGTCGCTGCCGGTAACGGCCAGATCGGCGAGTTCACCGCCGCAAGAGCCCAGTTGCGACGTATCCGCGCCAAAGGGCCGCGCGCGGAGTCGATCAGCCTGACGCTGCCAGAGGCAATTGCGAAGGCGCGCTCCAGCGACCGGTCGCTCGCAAGACGCGTGATGTCGGCGCTGGTCGAAAGCATTATTGCCACCGAGGACCAGGTCACCGTGAACCTGCGCTCCGAGTCGACGAGTCCCATGCGGGTTTCCGGGTAGGGCTCGCAGAGTAGAATTCAGGTGACAAGGAGGACGGGCGGCCGCCCCGATCTAATCGGGGAGGAAAGTCCGAGCACCACCGGGCAGGATGCCCGCTAACAGCGGGGCGGGGTGACCCGACGGAAAGTGCAACAGAAAACACACCGCCTCGATGCGAATCGGGGTAAGGTCGAAATGGTGAGGTAAGAGCTCACCGCTCCGGTGGTGACATCGGAGGCACGGTAAACCCCATCCGGTGCAAGGCCAAATAGGGAGACGCAGGAGCCCGGCCAGTCTCCGGGTTGGCCGCTCGAGTCCCGGCGCAAGCCGGGACCTAGATGGATGGTCGCCATCCTGGCGAGGCGGGGGACGAAGGCGCAAGCCGTAAACCCCACGTCGCCCGGAACAGAACTCGGCTTACAGTCCGCCTTGTCGTTGGACCGATAAGGGCCGTCCCGCAAAACGGGGCGGCCCTTCCCATCCCCGGCCCAGTCCGCCGTTAATGCCAGCTCCCGGCAGCGCGCTGTGTGTCGTCGCTTCAGGGCAGGCTGAGGCGGCAACGCACGACAAGCACGGGCGGGATCGCCTGGTAGTAGGACCAGTTCAGCGGCATCGATCCCTTCGTTCCCGGTGGGAGGGCCGGCTCCTCGAAACCATCCAGGACGAAGCCGGCCTTGAAGCAGAGGTTCAGCAGCAGGCTGATCGGTCGATGGAAGTAGTACTGGGGCTCGGGCTGGCCGGGTATTCCCTCCCCCTTGCGTGCACCCGGGGTGAGATAGTCGCTGACCCAGACCCCAAACGCGTTGGAATGCCGGCCACTTTCGCTGACGCGTTCCATGGCGAGTAACCTGCTGCCGGTCGAATTGAACGCCGGATGGGTGATGGAGAACACGAATCGCCCGTCCGCCTTCAGCAGCCTGCTCAATGCTGCCAGCAGTGGTTCGATCTGCGCCATGTCCATGATCGCCATCGTGCATACGGCGGCGTCGAAGCGTCCCTCGCCCAGCGAGAGGAGGGCCGCCTCGTCGGTGGCATTCATCACGCGATAGTCGATCCGGTCGCGCTGCTCCACGGTCCTGGCGCGCGCTCGCTCAATGAACTTCTCGGACTGGTCGAATGCAACAACCCTGGCGCCCAGTGCAGCGATGCGCCGGGTGAAGCGGCCCGCCCCACAGGCGATGTCGAGGATCTCCTGTCCTGGTCTGACCGCCAGAAGGTTTTCGCTGGCCGGCTCGATCAGGTGGTCCTGGAATGAGTTGCCGTCGCCGATGCGGTCGTCCCACCAGTTGGCATTGGCGTCCCAGATACGCCGGGTCTCATCGACCAGTTCGGGATGTTCGTGTCTCGGGGCATCGTGGGCCAATCGCTTCCTCCGGACCACCCACGGGCACGAGACGCCCGTTCACCTGCCGACCGTCAGCGCGGTTTCTGGCCCCGCTTGGCCCAGTCGACCTTTTCGAACATCTGCAAACCCGGGTCCTGGATGACGCCGTTAACCATTCGGGGCGGATGCTCTTTGATGAAGTCTTCGTTGAGCTCGATCCCCCAGCCGGGCAGGTTCGGCGCCTTGAACTCGCCGTTGACGACTTCCGGGTAGTTGCTTCCGGCGCGCTTGATGCCTTCGTCTGCGAAGTCGTTGAAGTGCTCGAGGATCTTGCCATTGCGAAGGGTGAGGCACAGCTGGAGCGCGGCCATCGTAGACACGATGCCGCCCACGTTGTGGGGCGCGGTCATCACCGAGTGCATCTCGGCGGTCGACGCGATCTTCTTCGTTTCCAGGATCCCGCCGCACTGCGTGATATCGGGCTGCACGACGTCGCACAGGCCCAGGGCAAACAGCTCACGGAATTCCGGCATCCCGTAGAGCCTCTCTCCGGTCGCGATCGGCAGTGAGGAGTGCTGTCGCACGGACCGCAGCGCCGGGATGTCGCCGGGCCGCGTCGGTTCCTCGATCCACGCCGGCTCGAACTTCTCGACCGCCCTTGCGATCTCGCGCGCCTGGTGCGGAGCGAAGCGGCCGTGCATCTCGAGCATGATCTCGGCGCGACCTTTCGTGACCGTGAACACCGCCTCGATCAGTTCGATCGAACGATGGAACTCCTGGCGCGATAGCTCCAGGTCACCGGCGCCGAAGGGGTCGAACTTCATGGCCTTGTATCCACGGTCGAGCACCCGCCGGGCCGACAGCGCAAAGTCCTCCGGCTTGCGCTCCACCGTGTACCAGCCATTGGCGTAAGCGGGCACGGTCTCCCGGACCTTGCCTCCGAGCAGCCGGTAGACCGGCTGTCCGCACGCCTTGCCGATGATGTCCCAGCAGGCCATCTCGACGAGCGCGAGCCCGGTGTGGACCACCTCGCCGGGCTTCCCGAAGTCGAACAGGGTCATCCTGCGGTACAGCGCCTCGACATCGAACGGGTCATGACCGACGAAGTGTCGCTGGGCGTCCTTCAGGTACTCGGTGACCGTGTGGGTCTTGCCGAGCACGCGCGCCTCGCCAATGCCAGTGAGCCCCTCGTCGGTTTCAAGGACGAGATAGGTCAGGTTGCGCCACGGCGTGCCCAGGACGAGAGTGCGGAAACTTGAGATCTTCATTTATGTGTGCCGATCCG
Organism: SAR202 cluster bacterium; assembly: GCA_016872495.1. Lineage (GTDB taxonomy): Bacteria > Chloroflexota > Dehalococcoidia > Lucifugimonadales > Lucifugimonadaceae > VGZT01. Next base: position 12,770 of record VGZT01000005.1, on the reverse strand, counting down.
CCTGAAACAGACAGGGGCGTCCGCTGGAACGCCCCTGGCTTGATCCGAACCTACTTTTCGACGCGCGAGAAACGCATCTCGAACGCCGTGTGCACGTCGAGCAGGGCCGACTTGCCTTCCGCGTTGAGCCGCTGCGCCTTCTTGAGGGCGGGCACGATCTCGGCGGGCTTGGTTACCTTGATGCCCACCGCGCCCAGTCCCTCTGCGATCTTCGAGTAGTCGCCCGTCATCTTGGACGTCCCGAACACCTCAAGCGCGGTCGGGAGCGATCGGTCGTAGCCGCCCATGCCGCCGTTGTTCAGGACCACGGTCGTGATCGGCGCCCCGGCCCTTACCGATGTTTCCAGGTCAAGGCCGGACATGCCGAACGCGCCATCGCCCATGAAGTTCAGGCAGAAGCGGCCCGGGTGGGCGAGTTTCGACCCGATCATGAGTGGCAGCCCGTAGCCGAGGTGGGTCGTCTTGCCCCACCCAATGTAGCTGTGCGGAACGGTAGCGGTGTAGAACGGCATGATCTGGTCGCGCGGGTGTCCGGCATCGTGGGTCACGATCGAGTTCTCGCGGTCAAGCGTGGCGTCGATGTCGTGGATCAGGCGGTACGGGTTGATCGGCGCCGCATCGGACGTGAGCAGGGGCGCCCACTCCTTCATCCAGGCTTCCTTGACCTTCTTGACCTGCGGAGCCGTCTTGGACTCCGTGCCGCGACCCTTGGCGCCAAGGGTGGCCTTGACCTGCTCGATCAGCTCCTGCAGGACCAGCCTGGCGTCGCCCGGCAGCCCGATGTCGGCAGCCACGTCCTTGTTGATGTCCTCCGGCGACACAACCGAATGGATGATCACCTTTCCGCCCGGTACGTCGATCCCGTACTGCGTCTTGGTCAGGCTGGAGCCGATCGCCAGCATCACGTCAGAAGATCCAAGCCAGTCCCAGACCGCCTTGGGAGCGGTGCGGTTCGCAGCGCCGAGCGCCAGCTGGTGTCGCTCGTCGATCGCGCTCTTACCCGGCATCGTGGTCAGCACGGGCGTGTCGGTCAGTTCGGCCAGCGCGGTCAGTTCCTTCGATGCATTGGCATACAGCACGCCCTGGCCCGCCCAGATCAGGGGCTTCTTTGCATTCAGGAGCAGCTTTGCGGCGTCCTTGACGTCGCTGGCGGATGGCCGCTGCAGCGAGGCCTTCGGCGGCACGTAGTTCATGGCTGCGTCAGGTACCTGCTGCGCGCAGACGTCTCCGGTCATCTCGACGAGCACCGGTCCGGTCCGGCCGTTGCGCAACGCATGGAAGGCGCGGCGCATGATCGGTACGACCTGGTCGATACGGTTGATCGCCTCGGCCGACTTCGTGATCCACTGGTAGTTGCGCACCGCCGAGAAGGTCGGGCGTACGCCCACGCGATCGAGGCCGAGCCCGGTCGGAAGCAGCAAGATCGGGACGTTGTCGGCGAACGCCTGCGCGACGGCACCCATCGAGTTCTCGGAGCCCGGCCCGCCCTGCATGCAGAAGACGCCGAACTTCGTGCCATTCATCATCCGGCTGTAAGCGTCGGCGGCCATGATCCCGCCACGTTCCTGGCGGAAGAGGATCGGTCGGATGCCCTCCTTGGCGACCGCTTCGATGAGCGGGTTAGAGGGGTAGCAGGCTATCCACTCGACGCCCTCAAGTTTCAGGATCCGTGCTACGGCTTCGATGCCGTTCATAAACGACCTCCCGACGCTTAACCCCGGGGGCCTTTCCGGTCATCGGGATAGCAGCGTTTTCTTGTGGTTCTCGCTTCTGCGCGAGAGCGAAATATACATGCCATGAAGCGATTGCGATACTGCGTTATACTTCCGGCTCGTTGGCGGGTACTTCGGAAAACACGCCGCGCAATGAATGGATTTCGCAGCGCGGCGTCTTGATCTGTGTGGTAGGGAGCATTGCCACCCCTGTTCGGGCGCATAGATACGCTGGCCGGCGACTCGGCCCGGCGTTTTTCAGGCGATGGCGGCGATTGCGCGCGCGCGGGCCTGAACCGTCCGTCACGATGTGCCGTCGACGCAGCCGGCAACCTCCTCCTCGCCGACGTCGGCAACCGCCGGATCAGGCTCATCGATCTCATCAACCGGACCACATCCACGTATGCCGGGAACGGTGAGAGCGGCCATGGCGGCGACGGCGGGCCGGCCACCGCGGCGAGCTTCGGCGAGCCGCTCGGCATCGCCATCGCAAAGAACGGGGACCTCTACATCTCCGACCGCAAGCACCACATGATTCGCAAGGTCGACGTAGCCGGCAAAGCCAGCACGATCGCGGGCTCCGCCACCCCCGGGTATTCCGGCGACGGCGGCCCCGCCAGCCAGGCCAGGCTCAACGGGCCGACCGACATTGCGGTCGATGCCCAGGACGGCGTGCTGGTGGCCGACGCCGGCTCGGGCCGGATCCGGCGGATCGACGGCAAGACCGCAGTTATCAGGACCCTCGCGGGCGGGGGCGAGAACACCGATAGCGACCCGGTGGACGGCCTTCGCGCCGCACTGCTGGCGCCGGTCTCCGTTGCGAGCGACGCCGAAGGCAATGTGTACATCTGCGAAAGGGATGGCAACCGGGTCCGGCGGCTCTCGCCCGACGGGCGCCTCGCGCCGTTCGCCGGGACCGGGGTCGCGGGCTACTCGGGCGACAGCCGGTCAGCCATCGCGGCTACCCTCAGGGCACCCGAGCATGTCTACGTCGACCCGTCCGGAAACGTCCTGATCGCCGACACCGGCAACCACGCGATTCGCTTCGTGGAGCGCTTGACGGGCCTGATCTATACCGTTGCAGGCGGACGGCGCGGCTTCCGCGGGGACGGCCGCGACGCCTCGGCGGCGGCTCTCGACACGCCCACCGGCTGCACTACCGATGCCGACGGCTATATCTACATCGCCGATTCCGCCAACAACCGGATCCGGACGGTCGTCTCCGCGGCGACCGAGGGCGATGGATCCACGTACGACGAGCCGCTCAGGGACGACGAGTCCCGGCAGGGCAGGCGGGGCGTGCGCGGCGGCGAACGGCCGGACGAAGAGTAACCGACGGGCCCAGCACGGGCCCGCAACCTAGCCCACGCGGTACTTCTCGACCGTCTTGTCGTTGATCGTGACACCGAGCCCCGGCCCCTGCGGGACCTCCAGGTACCCATCCTTCATGTCCAGCGGGTTCATGCAGAGCTCCCGAACCAGAGGGCCCGCCGAGACGTTGAATTCCAGGAATAGCGACTCCTTCAGATACGCGTTGAGGTGCAAGGATGTTGCGCTGAGCAGGTCGGAGAGCCACGCGTGTGGACAGACCGCCACATTGCGCAGCTCCGCGAAGTCGGCGATCCGCTTCGCAACCGTCAGCCCTCCGCATCGAGAGATGTCCGGCTGGGCCACGTGGACCTTTCCTTCGTCGATGAGCTTCTCGAAGCCCCAGATGGTCGCTTCCTGCTCGCCCGCGGCGATCCTGGAATCGACCCGCTCCGAGACGTAGCGATAGCCAGGATAGTCCTCAGGGTGCATGAAGTCTTCGATCCAGAAGGGTGAGAACTCCTCGATCGACTTGATCATCTTCACGGCCTCGAACGGGGTGCGTCGCACGTTCCAGCCTGCGTCGACCAGCACCTCGACGTCAGGGCCGGCCTGCTCACGGGCCGCCCGGACCAGCTCGATATCCCTGCGCGGGTCCTGGCCGAAGACGCCCCAGCCGAACTTGATCGCGGTGAACCCGCGTTCAAGGTAGCCGTCGACCGCCTTCCGCATGGCGTCGGGAGTGGGCCGGAACAGCGTGCTGGCATACGCGCGGACCTGCTTCCGGTAGCCTGCGCCGAGCAGCTTGTACACGGGCAGCCCGAGGGCCTTGCCTTTTATGTCCCAGCAGGCGATGTCGATCCCGCTCATGGCCTGGATGGCGGCGCCCCGCCGGCCGAAGTAGATCGATCCCCGGTACATCTTGTCCCACAGCCGCTCGGTCTCGAACGGATCCTCACCGATGACCAGGTGCCTGAGGCCTTCGAAAGCGCCACTTCCAGAAGGGGGCGCGGTGACCGCGGCGCGTGCGACGTGCGGCTGGGTCTCGACGTCCGAGTACCCGGTGATCCCCTCGTCTGTGGAGACCTTGATCAGGCACAGGTGGCGGATCCCGTGGGCTTCCTCCGCCCCGGACGGCGCCGCGTAGCGGTCGGTGGACTCCAGGACGATCACTTCGACGTCGGTTATTTTCATGGTGGCCGAGGATACCTCAGAACACGTCCCCAATGACCCTCCTTGACACTGCGCGGATAGGCGGGTTACTGTCCGTTGCGCCTCCCCCGGCCCCGCCATCTTCCCAGAGGCAGCTCCCTTGCAAATTCGCGCGATCAAAGTGTTCCCGCTGACCAGCGAGCGTCCGACGCTCAAGGCCGGCAAGCCGATACATCCGAGCTGGTGGGGCTACGACCAATCCCTGGTGCGCGTCGATACCGATGAAGGGATCTCTGGGTGGGGTTGCGCGGGCACCCGCTGGGAGCTGACCGACGCCGCCCGCAAGGTCCTCACACCGCACCTGATCGGGCAAGATGCCTCGCAGCCCGACGCGGTGACCGAAAAACTCCACCAGTGGACCTTCTGGTATGGCCGCGGCGGCACGCTGACCAGCTACATCGGCGCCATCAACATCGCCCTGTGGGACATCCTGGGAAGGTCGACCGGCCTTTCGATCTCACGCATGTTCGGCGGGCGCTTCGTGGAGTCGCTCAAGCCGTACGCATCGATGTTGTTCTCCTGGCCGCTGGACGAACAGACCGCCAACCTCGAAAGCGGGATGGAGAAGAAATTCCGCGCCTTCAAGCTGGGCTGGGGCACATTCGGGCGAGTCGACCGCAGGCGGGACGAGGAACTGGTCAGGTCGGCCCGCAAGGCGATCGGCGACCGGAATGAACTCATGATCGATGCCGGCGGGAGCGACGTCTTCTGGCACGGCGACCTGAAATGGGCAATTGAGACGTCGCGCATGCTTAAGGACTACGACGTCACCTGGTTCGAAGAGGCGCTGCGCGCCGACGACATCGAGGGCTTCAAGCAGCTCCGAGCACTATCGCCGGTGCCGATCTCGACCGGCGAGGTGCTCACAAGGCGCCAGTCGTTCGAGCCCTGGATCCACGCGCGCGCCGTCGACATCCTGCAACCAGATCTGACGATCTGCGGCGGGCTTTCCGAGGGGCGCCGGATCTGGCAGGCGGCCTACGACCGCAACATCCAGGTGGTCATGCACGGCTGGAACACCGCGGTTGGCGCGGCCGCCGACCTGCAGCTTTCGGCCTCGATGCCAAACGGTAAATACCTCGAATACTGGCACCCGGCGCCCTATGTCAGTGGCATCCTGAAGACGCCGTTGCTCCTTGACGACGACGGCATGCTTCCGGTCCCGGACCTACCGGGGCTGGGGATCGAGATCGACGAGCAGGCGCTGAAGGCCAGGGCCGCCGGCGCCGACAGTTACGCGTAGCAGCAGCGGGGCAGGGTCGGGAGGATCCGGCACTCGAGTGGCCCCGGGCAGGCCGATTGGTTGCAGCAGGAGGATTCATGGGATTCACATCACGTTTCGAGGACCTGACGTGGCCCGAGGTCAATGACGCCGTTTCCAAAGGCATGATTCCGGTCCTGCCAGTCGGCACCATGGAACAGCACGGGCCGCACCTCCCGATCAAGATGGACCGCTGGACCGCAACAGAGGTCGTGAACGAGGCCGCCAGGAAGCACAGGGAGCGCCTCCTCGCGATGCCACCGGTCTCCTACGGGTACACGACCCACGTCATGGACTTCCCGGGCAGCATCACGATCCACCACGAGACCTTCATCCGGTACGTGGTCGATATCCTCAAGAGCCTGGCCTATCACGGCTTCAAGCGCATCATCATCGTCAACGGGCACGGTTCGAACGTGCCGCCGCTGGACCTGGCGGCCCGCAGGGCAATCCTCGAAACGGATGCGATGGTTGCGATGACGTCATGGTGGAGCCTGGCCGCCGCCAATCCGTCCTACATGAAGAAATGGCGGCAGTCGCACTTTCCGGGCGGCTGCGCGCATGCCTGCGAGGCGGAGACCTCGATGGCCCTGCACATGGATGCCAGCCTCGTCCAGATGGACAAGGCCAAGGACGTCGAGATCGAAGTCAACGCCGTGAAATCCAAGTACCACTGGGTCGACCTGTGGGCAGCGGGACCGGTAGCCGTAACCGGCTGGACGAGCACCTACACGGAAAACGGGACCGCCGGCGAGCCCTCGATTGCGACGAAGGTGAAGGGGCGCAAGCTGTTCACCGAAGCCGTCAAGAACCTGATCGAGTTCTCAGACGAGTTCGCCAACCGCAAGTACCTGCCTCGTAAGGACCACCACGTCACCAAGCCGACGATCCCGGTCCCGGGTTAGGCCGACGCTGGCGGGCGGGAGGGGCCAGTCTAGATGGCAGCCCCTCCGTCGACGATCACATTCGAGCCGGTAAGCATCGCTGCTTCGTCGGAGGCCACGAAGAGGAACGCCTTCGCTATGTCGTCAGGCATCACGAGCCGGCCGGCAGGCGTGTTCGCCACTCGCTTGTTGTAGTTGTCGGGGTTGTCGATGCTGGTCGACCAGTCGTTCGGGCTGTAGGGATTGTTGCTGCGAATGAACGGGGTGTCGACGTGCCCGGGCGACACCAGCATGCAACGGATGTTGTCCTTTGCGTACGATTGGGCCGCCGAGCGGGTCAGTCCGACCAGGCCCATCTTCATGGCGGCGTATCCGGGACTGCCACCGCCGGGCCGCACGGACGCCAGCGAACCCATGTTGATGATCACCCCGCCGCCGGCTCGCCGCATCGACGGGATCACGGCCTTGACTCCGAGGAACGAGCCGGTCAGGCCGATCCCGATGATCCTGTTCCACATCTCTTCGGTCTGCTCATCGAAGCTGACCCTGAAGTTGGCGCCGGCGTTGTTGCAGAGGATCGAGACGGGTCCGAGCTCCTTTTCACAGGCTGCCACGGCAGCCGCCCACTGGTCCGACTTTTCGACGTCGAGGGCCACCGCGACCGCCCGCCCGCCGGAGCTCTTGATCTCGGAGGCGACCTTCCGGCCCTTGTCCGGGAAGATGTCGGCCACGCACACCGCTGCGCCTTCCTGAGCGAAGAGGCGGGCCTGGGCGCCGCCCATGGCGCCGCCGCCCCCGGTGATGAATGCGATCTTGCCCTTCAAACGCACGTCATACTCTCCTGTTCACTGGCTGAGCGCCCCGATGCCTCGGTGACGCGCAAACGTGTAGTAGCTGAGCGCGACCGCGACCTAGCGGAGCGCAATCGACCCGTCCGGCCGCCGCGACCGTTCGCCGGGGCCGGCTTCGTAGGGATGCTTCTTCATACCCGTTTCATTTAGCTCGATCCCGAGGCCAGGCGCCTCGGGTATCAGCAGATAGCCGCCCTTGAGCTGCGCCGTCTTCTTGACCACGGCGGCCCTGGGCGTGCCGGCTTCCCGGACATACTCCTGCAGGTCCCAGTTTGGCGTCGCCGCGGCCAGTTGTACGCACGACATGGTCACGATCGGCCCCAGGAAGTTGTGCGGAATCACCTGCTGGTGGTGCGACTCTGCAATCGCGGCGATCTTCCGGACCTGCGTTATCCCTCCCGCCAGCCCGACGTCGGGCCGCACGAAGTGAATGCCCGCAGTCTCGACGAACTCACGGAACTGCCAGATGCCAGAGTTCCGCTCGCCTGCCGCCAGCGGGATTCGGATCTTTTCGGCCACTTCGCCCATCGAAAGAACGCTGTCCGGGCCGATCGGGTCCTCGTAGAAGTAAGGCAGGAACTTTTCGATCTCCTGCGCGAATACGATCGCCTCACCCGGCACCATGTTCCGGTGAATCTCGATGCCAAGGTCGAAGTCCCAGCCGACCGTCTCGCGCACCGCGGCGACGATCGCGGTGTTTTGCCGGATGAGCTGCGCGTAGGACAGCTCCGACCAACCCTGCGGAAATGGCGTGAACTTGGCAGCGGTGAAACCGTCTGCGACCGCCCGCCGTGCCGACGCCACGAAGTCGTCGATCGTGCCGCCGTCGAGCAGGACCATCGCGCGGACCTTGTTACGGACTTTTCCGCCAAGGAGGTCCCAGACCGGAGCGCCGAGCCGCTTCCCCTTGATGTCCCATAGCGCCTGGTCAATTGCACTCAGGGCGCTCATGATCGCGGCGCTCGGGAAGCTGTACTTGCGGTACTGGGAGTTCCAGATGTACTCGATCTGCGAGGGGTCCTCGCCGACCAGGTCGTCAGCAACCGCCTTGACGATCTGTTCGGCCGCTCCCGCGAACCCCCAGAAGGTCCCCTCGCCGACCCCCTGCAAGCCCGTATCGGTGGTGACCCTGACGGTCAGCCACTTCGACACGAGCCACGTTTCTATCTTCTCGATCTTCAATAGCAGAACCCTCCAGGTAGATGCTTCGAATCAGCCAGAGCATATCTCGCTGTGCCAGTTTCAGGCGGCGATCAGTATGACGCCCCGGTGCGGCGCGTGCGGCCTGCCGATTGCGGTCACGCGAACACCGTACCGCCGTATGCCGACCTGAGAAGCTCGCCTTCCTCGAAGCGCGTGAATCGCAGCGCCCGCATGTCGATCATGCGGGTCTCTCCGTGGACGACCAGTTCGGCCAGCGCGCGGCCGACGGTCGGCGAGAGCTTGAAGCCATGCCCGCTGAAACCGACGCCGCATACGAGCCCTTCAACTCCGGGGACGTGATCGATGACCGGGTGCCAGTCCGGCGTCACATCGAAGAGCCCAGCCCAGCCACCGTCCCAGCCGGCATCGGCCATGGGCCCGAGCCGGTGCGCCACCGCGTCCATCGCTTCGAGGGCCACCTCGGTGTCGACCGTCCTCACATAGTCGGCCGAATCGACCGGATCTTCCCGAATCCCAACCAGCGTGAGATCCCCGCTGTCTGGTCTGAACGAAAGGCAACCCGGGACATCGGCGATGGTCGGATGGGTCGGCAGCCGATCGAGCGGCCGGTGAAGCTTGACGACCTGGTGTCGAACGAACGAAACAGGGAGATCTGCCCCGACTCCCCTTAGCAGGTCCGGCGTACCCGCTCCCGCGACCAGGACTACGACCCGTGCGTTGACCGGCCCGGAGGTCGTGTCCACGCCGGTTACCTTGCCATTGCGGACTAGCACCGAGCGCACACCCACGCCCAGGGCGATACGCGCACCCGATCTCCGGGCGGCGGATGCGAAGCCGTTCGTGACGGCGGAGCTGTCAGCGTAGCCAGAGTCAGGCTCGAACGCGACCGCTCCAACGCCGTCGAGGGCAAACCCCGCCGGGAGGACGCCGGCACCCTCGCCTGGCGAGAGCGAGCGAGCGTCGACTCCCAGCGAACGCCCCAGCGCCACGTTCTTCCTCAACGCCGTCGCCTGTTCAGGGGCGACGAGCAACACGTAGCCCGTCTTGACGAATCCGGATGGCGCTCCAACGACCCGTTCGAAGTCCGCGATCACGAGGCGGCTTTCGTGCGCCATCCTGACGGTGACCTCGTTCGAATAGTGCATGCGCAGGATCGCCATCGAGCGCCCGGTCCCGCCCGAGCCCAGAGCATCCCGCTCGAGCAGCAAGACATCCCGGACCCCCGCCTGTGCGAGGTAGAAGGCGGTGGCGGCGCCCATCACGCCGCCGCCGACGATCACCACGTCTGCTGCGTTTGGCAGGCCAGGATTCTTCGCCGTCTTATCGGTGCTCACACAGACCTCCCATCCGCGCAATCCGCTCTCCATGGGGGTTGGCTGCGCCGGGGAACCCTGGCAGGTTTGGCGCCTGTCTACGCCGGAACGGGATCGCTACATTCCCAATGCCCGGCCGGAGTCGGATGTCTGCGGGGTCTGAGTGCGCGCGCCCGCGCGTTTCGGCTGGGCGTGGAAGGATCGACAGGGAGATTACCATCTGGTTCAGGGCGTTCAAGCATAGCGGGTCATTCAAATAGTTCAGTCTCGAGAGCGACTGACCTGACCTGGGGCTGATGGGGAAGGTCGTCGCTCACCGAGCGGTAACCAACACAGGCGCTCGACCCGCGAAATATGCGGGAAGGGGCCCATCGAGACGACAAATCATGACCCAACTCGATCGGGCTAAGTCGTCGAACGGGAACGGCCGAGTGGCGTAACTGAGAGGAGCGCCATGACAAGGCGAAAGTCTGGAGAGGCTGAAGAGAAGTCGGTCAACCGTCAACCGACCGCGGAGGCATACGCGAGAACGTTACTCGTGATCTACGAGGGCTCATCCAACCATCGCGAATGGGCACGACGAGAGATCGAGAGGGTCTTCCGAATCGCGGCAACGGAGGGATTCAGACTTCAGTGCGAGACTGAGTCGAAGAATTTCGATCCGGAGCCAATACCCGACCTTCCAGCATGAGCGGAAGACGGAAGCGAGAGAACTTCGTCTTTCTCGACTCCAGTCCAATGGAGATCGCAAAGAAGCAAGAAGAAGAAGCGAGTATGACCGCTCTGCTCATCCAGGAGGTACGAGCCATACGTCGTCCCGGAGTTGGAGAGCAGCGGAAGGCGAGCGCGGACTGGCTCTAGCGCATCGATCCCCGCAGGCCAGCGTTACCTGCGTTAGCCGCCCTGTTCCCGTAACCACGCGATCGCGCGGCGAGTTTCCGCGCCGGGATTCATTTATGCTTCCCGCCAGCCAGGGTCGTCGGACCCTGTGAAGAATTGGAGGCCTGGTTGAGATCGCTTGCGTCTGTAGTGATAGTGCTGGTGCTGTTCGCCATCGGCTGCAGCTCCGACACCCGGTCCGAGACGTCCACGCCCGCACCTGGTCCCACGAGGACCCCAACCGTCCGTCCTGCTCAGGCGGCAGGTCCGCTCGCGCTGGTGATTCCGGAGGCACCCGACGACGGCCGGGCGCACTTGCCGGCCGGGGTGCCACACTCGGGCTACTCGACGACCCCCGCCACGTCGGGCCCCCACTGGTCGACGGCCCCGGTGAATGGCGCACCGCATGGCGCGCCCGCCCGCTGGGGGATCTACACCGTCGTGCTGCCCGACGAGGTACTCGTTCACAACCTGGAACACGGTGGGATCGGGCTGCACTACAACTGCCCGGCCGGGTGCCCGGAGGTAGTCTCCGCACTTACCGCGCTCGTGCCGCCGGGGGCCTCACAGTTCATCGCCTCGCCATACCCGGGTGCGCCAGCGAAGGTCGTGGCGACCGCGTGGCGACGTCTACTGCTACTCGACGCCGTCGATTCGGAACGCATCAAGCAGTTCATCGCGGCATATCAGGACAAGGCGCCCGAGAGCATCAAGGTCGATCTTTTCTAGCGGGCAGTCCCGCCGTCTATCATGCGCGGCCTGGAAACAGCTACTGGAGGATCAAAAATTGGCCAGGACATCTGCTTACGACCTGTTGCTGCGCGGCGGGCATGTGATCGATCCCGCGAATGGCATTGACGCCAGGCGCGATGTCGCCATCAGGAACGGCAAGATCGCAGCCGTGGATGCCAGGATCGCGGTCTCTGGCGCGACGAAGGTGGTTGACGTACGGGGGAAGTACGTCACGCCCGGCCTGATCGACATCCACACGCACTCTTTCGGCTACGCCGCCTGGACGTTCCCCGACGAGTACGGACTCCCGAACGGCGTTACCACGGTGGTCGACGCTGGCGGCGCCGGCTGGAAGAACTTCGAGCAGTTCAAGTCTTCGATCATCGATCAGTCACAGGTGCGCGTCCTCGCCCTGCTGAACATCGTCGGCGCCGGAATGCTCGGAATCGTCGAACAGGACGTCACGGAGATGCAGCACGAGCCGTGCGCCGAGATGGTCAAGGCCTATCCGGACACGATCGTCGGCATCAAGGCCGCCCACCACGACGGCCCCGGTTGGGAGTCGGTGGACGGCGCGGTAAAGGCGGGAGACGCCGCCGGCGTGTTTGCGATGATCGACTACCACCGCCACCCGAAGCGCACGTACAAGGAGCTGCTGCTCGACCACATGCGCCCCGGCGATGTGCACACGCACATGTACGGCCTTCACACCCCCCAGTTCGACGAGCGGGGCAAGGTCCACAAGTTCATCCGCGATGCCCGGCGCAGGGGCGTCGGTTTCGACGTCGGTCACGGTGGCGGGAGCTTCTGGTTCCGGATCGCGAAGCCGTGCATGGACCAGGGGTTCCAGCCGGACACGATCAGCACCGATGTCCACAAGGGCAGCTTCTTCCTGCCCAGGGGCACGATGCCGATCACGATGTCCAAGCTGATCAACCTTGGCATGCCGCTCCGGGAGGCGATCGATCGCTCCACCCGCCACGCAGCCAGGGCTATCAATCGCCCGAAGCTCGGGACGCTATCGGTCGGCGCGGAGGCGGATGTTGCCGTCTTCGAATTCGAAACCGGAGACTTCGGATTCGTAGATTCCGGCCTCGCCAGCATGCGCGCTACACGTCGCCTGACCTGCCATGTCACGATCCGGGCGGGAAAGGCCCTCTGGGACTTGAACGGGATCACGCGGCCAGCCTGGGACAAGTCCGGGGAGTACATCCGCCTGCCGGTGTGACGAAGGCCCGAAGCAGTCTCGGCCGGCCGGCAGCTAGCTGTCGTGCCTCAGCCGGTGCGCGCCGACCAGGAATGCCGTCCCTGCCAGCAGCACCGCGCCCGCTACGAAGATCAGGGTCGGCTGCGCACCCCAGTCGTCGATCGATCGTCCGATCGGCAGCGCGGTGACTGGCATGAGCCCGAAGGTCATCGTGTGCAGACTCTTGGCCCTGGCCCGGTACCTGTCC
>VGZT01000004.1 GCA_016872495.1 SAR202 cluster bacterium | reverse complement strand
GTTCTCAGCGTGCTGGACAAGGGCGAAGTAACGCTCGGGACCACGACACCGTCGAGTCCGGGCGTGTTCAGGTCGAAGGCCCATCCTGGCTACACGTACGTCGTGATGCCGATGTTCGTCCAGTGGTAGGGAAAGACTGAGACGACTCAGCAATTAGCGGCGCTGCGCCGCTAATCTCGATCTCCTCGTTCGACGCGCTGACCTCGACAACGCGCTTCACCCGCTGATTGCGGGTTGTGTCACGCAACTGCGCGGTGCGGGTGCGGCGATAGACCGTGCGCCCGGTCCAGGACTCGCTCAGCAGCACGCGGCGCACGGTGAGCGCCCACCAGTGACCACCGTTGAAGGCAGGGACTTACGCGCGGTTCAGGTGTTCGGCGATGCCGTGGCAACTGCCCTCGGCGACGTATAGGTCGAAGGTGTTTGTGACAGTACGCGACTACGCCTGGTCGTGTCTAACGACAAGAGCGACTTAGACATCCTAGTCGAGGCGCTGGTCGACTTCCGGGACGGGTAGCTCGAACGCCTGTTAACGGGCTGGTGTTGTCGTTGGACGTGATACCCGCTGAGCCGGTTGCTCTCGAACAGAGTCCGGTATACCGTGCGCCACGGCGGCTTACCAAGACACCCCGCCGGAGGTACCGACCAGTTGCCAGACAAGAAGCCCATGAAGCCGGTGATGATGGTCCGTCCACCCCTGGGCGTGCTCAACGACCAGGGGTTCTGGGACGAGATGAAGGACGCCGGCATCGAGGAAGTCGCTATTCAGTGGCTCGCCGTCTACGACAAGTTGGGCGATCCTTCCTCGCCCCCAATACTCAAGCCGGAGGACATCCACCCGAGGATGCTGGCCGCCGCTGGTAGCAAGGACGCGCGCGGAATCCCGGTTGGCGCCTTCAAGCCGAACCAGAAGCTGTTCGAGGGCATGAAACACTGGTCACCGCCAGGCATGCCCCCGTCCGTCGAAGGGCAGGTTAAGGCGCTTCATTCGGCGCTCGATCGGGCGAAGAATGCAGGCTTCAAGCTGTGGATCATGGACGACAAGGGCTACCACCGCCAGGGCGGGATCGGCACCGGCAAGCCCGCGCCGGCCGCCATCAGCGTCTGCAATCCCGAGACGTCCCGGTACACGGGGGCCCGGATCCGCGATGTGCTCGACAACTTTCCGCACTTCGAGGCGGTCGTGCTCGACGGACCGGACTTCAAGTGGGATATCAAGCCCGGCAGCCGCGACGACATCTTCGTCGAGAACTTCGACGACCCTCATCAGCGGCAGTTTGCGGCTTCGATCGGGATGTCGATCGATCGCGTGATCCAGGGACGCGACAACTTCAAGAAGCGCCTCACGTCGCTCACGCCGGCGTACGTAGACGACTTCGTGAAGAACTGCGCGGCGGGGGCGTCGGCGTACCTCTGGTGGACCGAGGATCCGACGGTTGCGCACTGGCTCGCTTACAAGCAGGCGGTCGTGGACCATTCGGTCAGTTCGACCGTCCGTGAGATCAAGGCGCGCTGTCCCGGACTCAAGGTGGGAACCTCTTCCAGGGTTCCGGCCATGACGATCATGAACGGGCACAATCTGCGGCGGGAGCGCTCGTACACCGACTTCCAGCTGCCCAAGGAGTACTGGTGGTTCGCCGTAGCCGGCATTCGGGACACCGTTAACCACTGGGTCCTCACGATCGCAGACTGGAACCAGGGGCTGTCCGAGGAGCAGGCGGCGCGCTGGTTCAGCGCGGCGTTCAACTACGCGATGCCGTTCTCGGGATACCTGCCATCACAGTACGGGAAGCCTGCGACGAAGGAGTGGTTTGAGACTACGGTCCGCGATCAGACACGGCAGATGATTGCGTCGGTGGGTGGCGTGGACCGGTTCGTGCCCTTCGTCGGGTGCGAGCATTTCAATGTGGGTTGGATGGCGCCTGAGGACCTGCACGGGATCCTTGCCGAGATGCACGCACAGGGCACGAAGCGGTACTGCTACTACACCTACAACAGCATCAAGCCCGAGTACATGAAGTCGATCGCGCAATTCAGCCGGGGCAAGGGCGCGTAGGGTCCGATACGTGTCGGTCAGCGAACAGCGCCGTCGCGAGGCCATCACCGAGATGATCCTCGCCGAGACATCCGGACGGCCCCGCGATCTTTCGGATGGGCTCGTGCACGTCCGCGAGCGGAATCCCGGCGACCGTAGCCAACCCGCGCACCGGGAGGGCCCGCCGTACGCGGGCGTGATGCGATGTGTCACGCTCGGCGCCGGAGCCATCGTCACCGCCGAGGCGGAGCACATGGAGTGGACGCGCGGCGTGTACGAGGGTTTGGACCGGGACGGTGTATTCGACCCCGTGCAGACCGGCGAAGCAGCGCGTTACTGGGCCAGGCACGGCTTCAGGGTCTTCGGCCCGTTCCCGCGCTTCTCGGGGTCCTCGGGCTCTGTCCGGAAGGTAGCTGTGCCGGAAGGTTACGTGATCAGGGTCGTGGGCCCCGACGTGACGGCGAAGGTGGACCACAAGAAGTTCCACAACGGACTCAATCCTGAGCGGGAAGGTGTGCGGCCGACCCGGTTCGCCGCTTGCGCTTACGCCGCCGGTTCCAGCCTGGTTCTGGCCTCCCCCGTGGGGATGGCGGCCGTTTGCGCCGACTCCGATGCGCTCTGGCAGATCGGGATCGATGTCGACGAAGCGCATCAGGGCAGGGGACTGGGACTTGCGCTGGCTTCGGTGGCAGCGGCAGAAACGCTCTCGCAGGGGCGCGTCCCGTACTGGGGTGCAACCAACTCGAATATCCGGTCCCATAGGACCGCTCTCGGGGCCGGCTTGATCCCCAGCTACGTCGAAGTCCTGATTCGCCCGGCCTGACCGGGGGATCGCCTGCGACGCCCGGTCTGGCCTTCGAGCTCGCCCAGGTCGTCGTTCCAGACATGGGTTTGCAGGCAGTCCTGATCGGGCCGGCGGGAGGCTGATGCTGTCAGCCCATGAAGCTCGTTGGAAGTCCATGTCTGGCGAAGAGGGCATTCATGGCGGTTTCCGGGACTCCCCGTATCACGACTTCAGCTTCACCGTAGCTCTCGGAGGCAGCGCCGGTGACGGCGCCATCGACGCAATTGAAGGGGGGTCTTCGAGGCGGTTCTGCCTTCGGCCGCAATGGCCAGGAGGTTGTCAGGACCGGTAATGACCGAAGCGCTGGGAGGCCTTATCCGCTGCAAGTCAAAAACCAGCTCGGCCCGCTCCGGCAAGGCCTCCGCAGTGGCCCGGCGCTCGTGCCACTGTGCGAGCTCTCCAGGGTAGCGGCCGCACCGAGGGCAAGATAGGGCGCCGTCACAGGAGCACCAGTTGCCGCTCGCGATCGCCCTCCCGAATGATGAACGCCGTTCCAGATTTCTGCCGAGCGCGTGCAGCCAGCAGGCCGAGTCCTACCGACCTCCGTAGTACCACGAGTACCGTGACGCCCCCGGCGGAAGAGCGTCACCCTCGCGCAGGGGCAAAAGCAGCGGGTGCTCCTGACCGGCCCGGGATGTCTTGAGCCGGCAGGCCTGTTCGGCGCGGCCCCTGCCAGCGCCTTCCTGCGCTCAGGCGACAACCCCGGGGTTCCCTGGACCGAAGTTGCGCCCGGCTTGAATGCCTGTTCGACCGCCTCGGCGAGGTCGTGCGCGTCAACTCCGAGCTTGCCGGGCGCGGTGAGCCCGAGTCCGGGCCACTCGTTCAAGAGGCCCAGCACGAGGTGCTCAGGCCCGACCTCCGGGTGCTTGCTGGGTCCTCACGGAACGTGCACGGCCTCCGGGGCATTGATTCACGCGTGTTCCGCCAGAAACGGCTAAACTTTTTGCAACGAACTGAAGGGTTTTGGGAGAGGAACAATGACGACTGCCGCCGACATGGCGTCAACTCAGACAAGCTCCAGGTATGCCAGGCTGCGCTGGTATAACGCGGTCATGGGCCTGTTCCACTTCCTCCAGGGCGTCGTAATCCTGGGGCTCACCAACGACTTCTCATTGCCGGTAACGGCGACCTTCATGACCGGGCCGCCCGGGGCAGGGCTGCCGGAGATCTCGACGCTGTTCGACGTTCGAATTGGCTGGGCGGTTGCGGCCTTCGTGTTCCTGTCGGCGGTCGCACACTGGCTGCTGATACTGCCGGGGATATTCCCTTGGTACGTGCGGAACCTTGGAAAGAACCGCAACTACGCGCGCTGGATCGAATACTCAATCAGCTCGTCCCTCATGGTCGTAATCATTGCGATGTTGACGGGGATCAGCGACGTTGCGGCCGTCGGCGCCATCTTTGCGGTCAACGCCGCCATGATCCTTTTCGGGCTGCTCATGGAGCACTACGAGAAGCCGGGCAAGCCTTCGTGGCTGACGTTCAACTTCGGCACCCTCATGGGCGCCGTGCCATGGTTCCTGATCGGCATCTACATCTGGAGCCCCGGAATCTCGGCCACCCCGCCGGCGTTTGTGTATGGGATCTTCGTGTCGCTGTTCATCTTCTTCAATTCGTTCGCGCTGAACATGATCCTTCAGTACCGGAAGGTCGGCCCCTGGAAGGACTATCTGTTCGGTGAGTCCGTCTACGTGCTGCTGAGCCTGATCGCAAAATCGCTGCTGGCCTGGCAGGTGTTCGGAGGGACCCTGGCGGTATAGCGAGAGACGACGTACTTCGCAGGGAGCTCGGGCCGGTGCCGCGGTAGCGTCCCCTCGTGGGCCTACCGGACGACGCGCATGAGGCGTTGGAAAGGGACTGGTCGGCGCCTGGATGCGGCGGCCGCCATGGCAACGGAACGACTACCTGAGCTGGATCACACTTGCCAAGGGTGAGGACACGGGTGTCCGGCGGCTCGGCCAGATGCTGGACGAGCCGGCGGCAGGCGATCTCAACATGAACAGGGTGTGGCGGGCCAGGTGAGCTGTCTCCCCGCCAGCTGCGTGGTCAACGAGATCCAGATCGGGCGGTGATGCCCGACCGGGATGCCGTCTGCCAAGCGCGCTAGACCGCCGGAATCGCCGCCATCGCCTTGCGCACCTCTTCCTCCGGGTAGGCGTAGTCGACCATCTTGCCGGTCAGGTAGTTGTCATAGGCCGACATGTCGAAGTGTCCGTGCCCGCAGAGCAGGAAGAGGATGTTCTTCTTCTCTCCGGTCTTCTTGCACGCGAGCGCTTCGTCGATCGCCGCCCTGATCGCATGCGACGGCTCTGGCGCCGGGATGATGCCCTCGGTGCGTGCGAACTGGACCGCCGCTTCGAACACCTTTGTCTGGTGATAGGCACGTGCCTCCACCAGCTTCTCCTTGACCATCTGGCTGATCAACGGCGCCATCCCGTGATACCGGAGCCCGCCCGCATGGATCGGGTTAGGCACAAAGGTGTGGCCGAGCGTGTACATCTTGATCAGTGGCGTCATGCCAGCCGTGTCCCCGAAGTCGTAGGCGAACTTGCCGCGGGTCAGCGACGGACATGCCTCCGGTTCGACCGCGATGAAGCGGATCTTCTTGCCGGCGAGCTTGTCGGGCACGAACGGGAACACGATCCCGCCGAAGCTGCTGCCGCCCCCAACGCACCCGATGACCATGTCCGGATAGGCGTTCGCCTTCTCCATCTGCTTGATCGCTTCCTGGCCGATCACCGTCTGGTGCATGAGCACGTGGTTCAGCACGCTGCCCAGGGAGTACTTGGTGTCGTCGCGCTTTGCGGCGTCCTCGACGGCCTCGCTGATGGCTATGCCGAGGCTCCCCGGGGATTCCGGGTTGGCCGCCAGCACATTACGGCCGGCCTGCGTATCGCGGCTCGGGCTCGCGACGACGGTCGCGCCCCACGACTCCATCATCGATTTGCGGTACGGTTTCTGCTTGTAGCTGGCCGAGACCATGTACACCTTGCACTCGATGCCCATGTTGTGGCAGGCGAACGCCAGGGCGCTGCCCCACTGGCCGGCGCCGGTCTCGGTCGTGATCCGCTTCGTGCCTTCCTGCTTGTTGTAGTAGGCCTGCGCAACCGCCGTGTTCGGCTTGTGGCTACCGGCGGGACTTACGCCCTCGTACTTGTAGAAGATGCGGGCGGGTGTGCCCAGGGCCTTTTCGAGGTTATGGGCCCGGTAGAGCGGGGTAGGGCGCCAGAGCTTGTAAATGTCCTGGATCTGGTCGGGGATCTCGATCCAACGCTCCCTGCTCACTTCCTGCTTGATCAGCTCCATCGGGAAGAGAGGGGCGAAGTCCCCGGGGCCGGCCGGCTGTTTCGTGCCCGGATGAAGAGCCGGGTCGATCGCTGGCTTGAGGTCGGCCTGCACGTTGTACCAGCTGCGCGGCATCTCGGACTCGTCGAGTAAGTACTTGTGCGTCACCATCTACGCCTCCCTCGCCAGTCAGGGGTTGTACCGCAGCGTCACTTTAACGCAATTCGCCGGGGGCGAACAGGTACGACGCTCGTCCGAGGACCTGCCTGCCCGGCAATAGGTAGAATGCCGCCCGGAGGAAATAGCATGAAGATCCGCGAAGTCCGGGCAGTGGCCGTCGATATCGCACCGAATATCAAGACGAAGGCCCGGGTCCCGAAGCAGCGGGAGGCAGCACACTTCGGCAATCCGATGGCGCGCTATCCCGACTATGTCCGGAACGCCTGGCAGCCCGACAACTGGACCAGGGCCGCATGCATCGTCACGGCGGAGGACGGCACGTGGGGCCTCGGGATGACGAACAACAGCGGACCAGTGACGCGCCTCATCAACGATCACCTCGCCAAGCTGATCGTCGGCCAGGACTGCATGGCTACGGAAAAGCTGTGGGACGTGATGCAACGGGCGACTGCACAGTACGGCACGGCCGGAATGGCCAGCTACGCCATCAGCGCGGTCGACAACGCCCTCTGGGACCTGAAGGGCAAGCTCCTCAAATTGCCCGTCTACCATCTGCTGGGCGGGCCGCAGAAGGAGAAGATCTTCTGCTACGCGAGCAATACCGATCTCACGTACGGCACCGAGAACAGCATCGCCTGGTTCCTCGAGCTCGGGTTCAAGGCGGTGAAGCTCTTCATGCGTTACGGACCGGAACACGGGATCGAAGGAATCAGGAAGAACGAAGAGCTGGTTGCGAAGACCAGGGAGCAGGTTGGCCCCGACGTAGAGATCTCGGTTGATTCATGGATGTCGCTGAACATCGAGTACATCGTGCGCCTGGTCGATGCCCTGAGGCCATACCGGATCAAGTGGCTCGAGGACTACCTGCTGCCAGAAAGCCTCGACACCTACATCAAGGTCAGGCAGCGCGTCCCGGGCCAGATCCTGGCGACCGGCGAGCACTGGTATTCCATCCACCCGTTTGCAGTCGCGGCCAGCCAGGGGCTCGTCGACATCTTCCAGCCCGACGTCCAGTGGTGTGGCGGCATCAGCGCGTGCGTCCGGATCTGCCATCTGGCGGAGGCGCACGGCGTTTCGGTGATCACGCACGCCGGGATGAACTACCCGTATGGCCAGCACCTGGCCATGGCGATGCCTGCGATCGTGTGGGGTGAGCGATCTGAAGGTGTGGCCCCGCCCGGGGTCCCGCTCGAGGAGATGATCACGTTGCCCGGTACCGTGGCGATCAAGAACGGGTACGTGCGGCCGACCGATGCTCCCGGCTTCGGGTTCGAGATCACGAAGGAGTGGCTGGAGGGGAAAGCGTCAAAGGCCGGCTAGGATTCGACTTCGGCTCTCGTCTATTCGGGCTTCGGTTGGATCGCCTGATTCATCGCCCAGCGAGGATAAAGGTCCTGGATGGCGACACCGGGCAGTGGCGTGCCGAGGGGCTGGGGCGGCACGCGGAATGGCCCCTTCTTCCCATGCAGGGCGCTGAAGACGAACTCCATGCCGAGCGCCCGCATGTTCCGGGAAGATGGCACGTTCCAGAAGGCCACGGTCGCGTGGATGATGCCGCCGTTGTCGTGGATCCAGTTTCCCGCGGCGCTCACGACGGCGCTGCCGAGGCGCCGGCCCTTGTGCTCGGGCGCGACGTCGACACCGATCTCCCAGACACTCTCGCCCCTGTCTCCGACCGTGGTGAGGGCCACCAGGCGGTCGCCCTCGTAGATGCCGAACGAGGCGAGCGGCGCGTTCCGCTCGCAGTGCCAGAAGACTTTCCAGTCGACGGCCTCGAATTGCTGTCGCGTCAGGGGTCGGGGCCGGCGGTCGGCCACCGGTTTCCAGCTCGACCTGTCCGCGACGTAGTTGGGCACCGGACCCCAGACGGCGTACCCATGAGGAAGTGTGACGCGGCTGAGCTCGTAGGCGCCAAGATCAGAGAAGAGCTGGTCCGGGTGGAGGCCAGCGACCACCGGTCGAAGCCACGGCAGCCACTCTTCTGGCGCCGCCACGGCTACCGCCGAATCTACCTTGAAGCCAATCAGCGGAGCGTCCGGCTGTCCGGCGCCCGCCTGTACATCTACGGAATTTCCGCGCAGGGCAGCCCGCCATTTGAAGCCGAGCTGTTTTTCGATCCAGGGCCGGACGTGTTCGAAGAGACGTTCGTTGGTCATCAGGGGAGTTTAGGCCAGCAGGCGACGGTCGCGTGGCCGTACTACACTTGCGCCGTGCCATGAGCCAGATTGGAGGGAACCGATTGGGGACGCGGGACGAGCTCACGTGGATGCCAGCCCACCGCCTTCGGAAGGAAATCGCTGACAGGAAGGTGTCTCCGGTCGAGGCCGTTGAGAACACACTCCGCCGGATCGAGCAGCACAATCCGAAGCTGAACGCCTTTCTGACCGTGATCGCCGACCAGGCTCTCGACGCCGCGCGCAGGGCTGAGCAGGCGGTGATGAAGGGCCAGAAGCTCGGCCCGTTGCACGGCGTGCCGGTATCGATCAAGGACCTCGAAGGCGTCAAGGGCGTGAGGCAGACCAACGGCTGCCTCTTTTACAAGGACAACGTCTCGACCTCTGACGCGCTGGCCACCGAGAGGCTCCGTGCCGCGGGAGCGATCATCGTCGGCAAGACCAACACATCGGAGTTCGGTCACATCGGGACGAATGAGAACCGGCTCGGCGACGCCTGCCGCAACCCGTGGAACACCAGTTGCACGAGCGGCGCGTCGAGCGGAGGCGCCGGGGCCTCGGTGGCTGCCGGGATGACTGTGATTGCGCAGGGGAGTGACGGCGGCGGCTCAATACGTATCCCCAGCGGGTTCTGCGGGATCTATGGCATCAAGCCGAGCCAGGGCAGGGTGCCGAGGCGGCTGGCGAACATCGACAGCTGGCACCCGATCAACTTCTCCAACGTGGGCCCGATGACCCGTGACGTGCGTGACGCGGCGATCATGCTGCAGGTGCTCGCCGGGCCGGCGCCGGATCACGAGCCCGGCACGATCGAGTCCGCGCCCCCGGACTTCGTAGCCGCCCTCGAGAAGGGAGTGAAGGGCAAGAGGATCGCATGGAGCGCGGACATCGGTGGCGTGCCCGTGGATCCGGAGGTGGTGCGCGTCGCCGAGGCTGCCGCCAGGGCTTTCAGGGACATGGGCGCAACGGTCGAAGCCGCCGACTTCAAGCTCGACGATCCACAGGTCGTCTTTGACAACTTCCAGGTCATCTACCGGACGCGGGCTTACGCGGTCAACGGCCATCTCCTGCGCGACCACAAGGAGCTGCTGACCGACTACCTGATGGAAGGCATGGAGAAGGGCAGGGCGGTCACCGGCGAAGAACTCTTCGACGCGCTGTCCTATCTGAACAAGTACCGCGCCTATATCAGGGATTTCTTCACGAAGTGGGATCTGCTGCTGACCCCGACCCTCGCGGTGCCTGCGTTCCCGATCAACCAGCACCCGGAGAAGATCGGCGGCCGGCCGGTCGCGCACCGGCTCTGGGGTTTCACCCCATTCACCTACCCGTTCAACATGGGGATGAACCCGGCTGCATCGGCGCCGGCGGGCTTTTCGAGCGGCGGGCTCCCGATCGGGCTTCACATCATCGGCAAGTTCGGCGACGAAGAATCGGTGTTCGCGGCGTCCGCTGCCTTCGAGAAGGCCCGGCCGTGGGCGCAGCACCGGCCCAAGGGGTTCTAGCCCAGCTGGCGCAGGCGAGGGTCGGTCTTGTCGCGGATCCAGTCGCCGACGAAGTTGAACGCCATCACGACGAAGAGGATGGCGAATCCCGGGAACGTGCTGATCCACCAGGCGGTGTTCAGGTAGTTGCGGCCGTCCGAAACCATCGCGCCCCAGGCAGGCGTTGGCGGGGGAACGCCTACTCCCAGGAAACTGAGAATCGACTCCGAAAGGATCAGCTGGCCGACCCGCAGGCTGGCGATGACCATGATCGTGTTAAGGACGTTCGGGAGGATGTGCCGCCACATGATGCGCACCGCGCCGGCGCCGGCGATCCTGGCATTTGAAACGTAGTCGCGTTCCCTTAGCGACAACACCTCGGCGCGAACGTTCCTCACGAACGGCGACCACGCAAGCAGGGCCAGCAAGGCGAGCATCAAAGGGAAGCTCTGGCCAAGCACGATCACGATGATCAGTGCCACCAGCAGGAACGGGATCGCGAGCCAGATGTCGACGATGCGCGAGATCAGTTCGTCGACATTTCCGCCGAAGTAGCCTGCCATGAGTCCGAGCAACGTTCCGACCGCCATGCCGCTCGTCGTCGAGATCACGACTACGAGTAGCGACACTCGTGCGCCGTAGACGAGGCGGCTGAGCATGTCCCGGCCCAGGTGATCGCTGCCCAGCAGGTAGTCGGAGGAGCCCTTCTCGTACCAGGCCGGGGGCGTGCTCTGGGCGATCACGTTCGGACGGATAGGATCGCGTGGGGCGATCCAGGGTGCGAACAGCCCGCATACGAGCATGACGAGCAGGATAAACACCGGGATCAGGGGATAGCCGGTAATCAGCTTCGAGATCTTCCGCCAGGGGCCGCTCGGTGCGGCGGCGGTCACCCCGATGGGAGCGGAGGCGGTTTGCCCTGTCATGGTGCTATCCGTACCTGATGCGCGGGTCAATGAAAGCGTAGGCGATATCGGTCAGGAGGTTCATCAGCAGGTAGACGACGGCGAACACGAGGACCGTGCCAGTCATCAGCGGGTAGTCGTTGTTTGACACGGCGTCGACCGCCAGGCGGCCCAGGCCAGGCCACGCGAATACCGTCTCGACCACGACCGCGCCGGTGATGAATCCGGCGAGCAGCAAGGCGCTCACGGTGAGCGGCGGAATGAGGGCATTGCGAAAGGCGTGCTTCCAGACCACCTTCCACTCGGACACGCCCTTTGCGCGCGCGAGTTTCACGAACTCGGAGTCGAGTACCTCGAGCATCGCCGATCTGGTGATGCGCATGTAGCCGGCGGCGGCCAGCCAGCCCAGCGTGAACGCGGGCATGACGTAGTTTCTGATCGCAAGGCCGTCGCCCTCGGTACCCGCCGGCAGCCAGCGCAGCTTCACGGAGAAGAGGAGGATCGCCATGATCCCGATCCAGAATGGAGGGGCCGCCTGGCCGAGCAAGGCGAAGGTACGGGAAAGCTTGTCAATATACGTCCCCCGATAGACCGCGGCGATGATCCCGAGGGGGATTCCCATTCCGGTGGCGAGTATCCACGAGACGATGCCCAGCCTGAGCGTCCGCGGCCCGCTCTCCATGATCTGCCGGGATACCGGGATGCGGGTGAAGACGGAGTCGCCCATGTCACCCCTGAGCACGCGACCGACCCAGATGCTGTATTGCACGGCGAGCGGCCGATCGAGATTGAGTTGCTTCTCGAGCACGGCGCGCGTCTCGGCGCTCGTGCCGTAGCCACCCTCCTGGATATAGAGGTCCCGGGGATCGCCGACGGCACGCGAGAGCCCGAAGACGATCATCGTGGCGCCCAGCAGGGCGACGATGGAGTAGATGGATCGTCGGAAGATGAAACGGGCCATCGGCTATCGGGTAGCTTTCAAGTTCGCTGACGGACGCCGTCGCAGAAAAGAACGGGAGGACGAACCAGCGTCGTCCTCCCGTTCAAAGCCGAACCTTACTTGGGCTTGGCGCCGAACAGGCTGTTGAGCCCGCCGACCACGCCCTTGCCTTCAGGCAGCATCTCCCAGGTCGCAATCTTGTTCGGGTTGTAGACCGGGTACTGCGGGACGTCGACCACGCCAAACTGGACGATGGTCCGGCGGAGTTCGTCGTAGTACGCGGTCGAGGAAGCCTTCAGCTTCGCCTGATCGGCCTCCACGGCCATCTTCAGGAACGTATCACCGAAGAACTTGTGCTCGGAACCGCACATGAATCCGCCGTCGCTCATCGTGCTGAGCAGGAAGCCCTTGGGCCAGGTCACGGGGAAGTTGATTCCGTCCGTGCCGCACCACCAGAGCTTGTTCACCGAGCGGTTGATGATGCTCGGCCGGAACGCCGTGCCGTACACCGTTCGGTCGTACTCGACCTCGATCTTGAGGTCAGCCAGCCACGAGCCGCCGATGGCCTCCGCCATGGTCACGCCGTCGCCAGAGGGGCCCACCCACCAGCCGAGCTTGAACCCGTTCGGGTAACCGGCGTCGCTGAGCAACTTCTTGGCCTTGGCTACGTTGTACTCGTACTTCCATGAGTCCTTGAACCCGGGCTCGGTCGAGGGCCAACCCGGGGAGAATCCGGGCTTGCCCTGGCCCAGGAAGAGGCCCTTGCCGATCGCTTCCCGGTCGATGGAGATGGCCAGTGCTTCTCGCACTTTGCGGGCCTTCTCCCAGCCCGCCGCGTCCTCGGCCTCGGACTTGCTGACCCAGGGCTTGGTCAGGTCCGATGTGCGGGTGATCGCGGCGCCAGACTGCACGTGGGTCTTCTCCCACCAGTTGCCGCCGAACGCGATCGCCTGCTCGCTCAGGAAACCTTCAGGTCCAAGCTTGAACCCCTCGGCAAGGACATCGACGCGGTCCTTGGTCGGCAGGTGGGTGATGTCCACCAGGCCGGTCTGGAGCATCGCCTTGCGCGTTGCCGGTTCAATGACCTCGATCACGCGGACGTTCTTGGCCGCGGACGGCGTCGCCCAGTAGTCGGGGAACGCCTCCATGGCCACTTCCTTTTTCGCCTCGTACTTCACGATCTGGAGCGGGCCCGTGCCGACGAGGATGTCACGCATTCCCTCGGCGCCCTTCTCGTCGAAGAGCTTCTTGGAGTAGATGACGTGACCTTCCCAGAAGCTGGACATGTACCGTTCGAGCCAGTTCGACTGGAAGACGTTGAAGGGGAGTCGAACCGTGTTGGGGTCGATCTTTTCGGCGGCCTTGAACAGGGCGGCAAGGTCACCGCCCATGTCGTTAGTGGCACCGGGTGTAACGGAAGGGTTGCCGTCGTTAAAACTGAAGACCCAGTCGTCGGCGGTCATTTCGCCGTAGTTCTTGTGGAACTTGACGCCCTTGCGGATCTTGACGTCGACATATGCATTTTTGGGACCCATGGTCCAGCCGAGGCCCAGCCACTCCTGCGGCTGGAGGGACCCGCCCGCCCCGCGCACCATGCGGTACGGGGGTTCCATGAACCCGAGCTTCAAGTGCGGTGACTGGACCGCATTGAACCTGGGCGTCCCGATCGGGTTGAAGATGTTGTCGGCCGCCGCGGTCACCGAACCGGCCGACAGGACCGGCTTGGGCGTGGGTGCGGGCGCTGGTGTGGCCGTAAGCACGACCACCTTCTCGACGATGACGGTCTGCTGAACGACCTTCTCGATTGCCACCGGCTTCTCGACGACGACCGTTTGCTGAACGACCTTCTCGATTGCCACCGGCTTCTCGACGACGACGGTCTGCGCGACCGGCTTCTCGACGACGACGGTCTGGACGACCGTCTCGGTGCTGCCGCAGGCGACCCCAATGGCCGCCATGACGCTGGCCATGAGGCCGGCGACCGCGAGGCCACGCTTGGACCTGAACTTGACTCCCATCAACGAGATCCCTCCGATGTCAATCGACCTATCCGAGATTCGGCAACTCCGTGCGCTCCGCGTGTGCCGAGACTGGGATTCGCGCCGGAGCCACTCCGGCCCGTACAAGAACCCAGCGAAAATCGCCCGGCCGGAGGAGCGTGAACCTAGCACAGCCCAGATTGGGGTGTCAATGAACACGCGCCCGCCGCTTTCAGGCCAGCAAGGGGCGGGTAGCGCGAGCCCCTAGAAGCCCGATCGCTTGTCGCAGATGTGGAGCGGCTGGTCGCCCTTCAAATACCGCTTCAGGCTCTCGATGAAGATCCGTCTGCGCCCCTCGTAGAGCTGAGGGCTAAGCGCCGACGCATGGGGCGTCAGGATCACGCTGGGCAGCGACCATAGCGGGCTCGTGAGAGGCAACGGTTCGGTCTCGGTCGCGTCGAGCGCAGCCCCGGCAAGGTGACCCGAGGCCAGTTCCTCGGCCAGGGCAGCTTCGTCGACGATCCCGCCGCGCGAGGCCACGATCACGTACGAGCCCCGTGGCATCAACTTCAACCGCGCCTTCGTGATCTTCTTGCTGGTCTCCGGCTTGATCGGCGCCGTCACCACCAGCCACTGCGACCATCGGGCGAGGTCGTCCAGGCGATCCGGCGACCAGCATTCGCTCACGCATTCAGGGATCTCGCTTGGGCCCGGGTCGACGGCGCGTATCTCCATGCCGAAGCCGGCCGCTCGCACTGCGACGGCCCGGCCGATCGCTCCCAGGCCGTAGATGCCGAGTCGCATGCCAGCCAGCTCGATGATCTTGCCTGCGTATGCCGCCGTCCGCCACTTCCGGGCGTCCTGGTCTCGGACCGACTGTTGCAGGTTGTGAGCCAGCGCCAGCATCACGGCCAGGGTCCAGTCCGCCATGGGGATCACGTGCGACCCCGGGGCGTTCGTCACGAGCACATCGCTGTCGACTATCTCCCGGACGGCAACGATCCGGTCGATCCCCATCCCGGGGCAGTGGATCCAGCGCAAGTTCTTGCCCGCAAGGAACGCCTGGCGCGACGGCCAGCCGAAGAACACCTCGGCGCCAGCAGCCGCCTTGACCTGTGCCGCTTCATCGTAGGCGGGGATGAACTGTACGTTGGGGAACGTGTCCGCCAGTTGCTTCGCGAAATTCTCGCCGAGGTGGTTTGAACCGATGACGATCTTCAAAGTTGCCTCCAGTGCCCGGCCATGCCTGGCCGGGATATTAGCGCGGCGCCTTGCGCTGCCGGTCGAGGACGGTGAATGCGGCGCCCACGATCGACTCGGAATCGATACGGAAGTGCCGGTACAGATCGGCGCGTGAGCCCGACTGACCAAAGCTGTCGACGCCGAGGTTGATCGCCTGGCTGCCAAGGGCCGATCCAAGGAACCCGAGTGAGTGCGGGTGGCCGTCGATGACGGTCACGAGTGGGCGGCCGGTCTCGCCCGGCTCAAGAATGCCCACCGGGTCGCGCCCGGGCGCCTGGGCGCCATCGATCTCCGCCAGCGCCAACGCACGCACCCGCCGGTACACGAGGTCCGGGCTGGTGACGACGAATACGTTTGCTCCGATGCCCTCCCGTTCCAGGCGTGCTGCGGCTTCGACGGCCTCGGGCACCGTCGCTCCCACCGCGAAGAGGTTGACCGACTCCGAGGTATCTGAAGTGCGGAGCAGCCGGTAGCAGCCCCGGAGCACGTCGTTCCTGAGGGCTGTGCGCTCGCTTTCGGTATTCGTCGCCGGGAACAGCGACTGGTCGATTGGCCGCGTGCTCAGCCTCAGCAGGTAAGAACCGCCGGTACCCGCGGCGATGCGTCGCACCGAGTCGAGCATGATCCATTCAAGTTCTCGCCCGAACGCCGGCTCGTAGTAGGTGGCGCCGGGCATTTCGAGCGCGATCGACGGCGTCAGCACGCCCTGGTGAGCGCCACCTTCCCGGCTTAATGTGACGCCCGACGGGGTCGCTACCGCGATGAACCTGGAGCCCTGGTACACGCCGTATACGAAAGGATCCAGCCCGCGGTTGATGAACGGGTCATAGAGCGTCCCGATGGGTATCAGGCGGTGCCCGGACAACTCGTCGGAGAGGCCCAGCTGTCCGAGCAGCAGGAACAGGTTCGTCTCCGAGATACCAAGTTCAATATGCCGTCCGACGGGCCGCTGCAGCCATTTGACCGTGCGGCGGCTGAACCCGAGGTGGTCAGGCGTCTCGGCGTACGACCAGATGCCTGCCCGGTTTATCCAGCTCGAGAGATTGGTCGAGGTGGCGACGTCTGGTGAGACGGTGACGATCCGCCTGGCGGACTCGGTCGACGTCCGGTCGAGCTCGACCAGCATTCGGCCGAACGCGTCCTGGGTCGATGCGCGCTCGGGCAGGCTAAGGCTGGTTTCGTTGAACGTGATTTCGGGCCGCGGGTCCGGCGGCGGCCTGCGCAGGCGCTCGGCGGCCGCCATCACGTACCTCGCTTCGGCAGAGCCGGCCGGGAATGGCTCCCACGGCTCGGCCAGCGACACTCCGACCTGCCCTGCGAGCTCCAGCATTTGCGCTTCGTTGAGGAGCGCGGCGTGGTTGCGCGGGTCGCCCGCCACTGGCAGCCCCCAGCCCTTGATCGTGTATGCGTAGACGACGGCCGGTCCGGGTGCCCTGGCTGCCTCTTCGTAGCACCTCGCCAGCGTGCCGACGTCGTGACCGCCGAGGTTCACGATCCGGCCATACAGCTCAGTGTCGTCGACGTCGCTCAGGCAGCGATCGATCTCCCGCCGCAGGCCTCCGGCGGCTTCCAGCAGGCGCGTACGGATCGCGTTACGCGGCCCGGTGATGATGCCCTGGTACTCCTCGTTCGACATTTCATCGATGCGTTTGCGCAGCGCGTGCCCGCCCGGGCGTTCGAAGAGCTCAGTAAGGTGGTCGCCGTACTTGGCGACGACCACGGTCCAGCCGTTGACTTCGAACATCTGCTTGAAGCGGGCCACCCGGATCCCCGGCACGACCCGGTCCAGGCTCTGCCGGTTCAGGTCGACGATCCAGACGCAGCGCGCAAGGCCTTCAACGGCCGGCTCGGCGACCGTCTCCCACACCGAGCCCTCGTCCAGTTCGGCGTCGCCGATGTGGGCGAAGAAGCGTCCCGAAGTGGGCGCCATGTGATGCGTCGCCAGGTAGTCGCGCACGAGCGCGCCAAAGGTCACTGCGGCGGGCCCGAGGCCCACCGACCCGGTGGAGTAGTCGACGAGGTCCGGGTCCTTGGTCCGGCTCGGGTACGCCTGCAGGCCGCCGAAATCGCGGAA
Organism: SAR202 cluster bacterium; assembly: GCA_016872495.1. Lineage (GTDB taxonomy): Bacteria > Chloroflexota > Dehalococcoidia > Lucifugimonadales > Lucifugimonadaceae > VGZT01. The sequence goes on along the minus strand of VGZT01000004.1, from coordinate 71,202 downwards.
GCGCGTCAGGTATTCACGCGGGAGGTCCCCGAGCAGGTACTGGATGGCATGCAGCACCGGCGAGGCGTGCGGTTTGATAGCCACGCGGTCGGTGGAGTCGAGCGTCTCGAAAAACAGTGCCGTCAGCAGGGCGGCTGACGACGCGGACGACGCCTGGTGTCCGCCAACCTTCACCGCATCCGGGTTGGGGCGGACGTTGTTGGCCCAGTGGACGATCGCGGTCGCGAGCCAGAGCACTCGATCACGGACGCGGCTGCGGACCGAATTGAGTTCGATGGCGGTGGACTTGGACGCCTTGACCAGATCAACCTCCGGTGCGCAATCGGGCTGCGAGTCGGCACCGACAGAAAATCAAGTCGCGTTCGCGGGCAGTCTAAACGCGGGCAGAGCATAACACCGTGCATCTTCAAACCGTAAGATCTATGTAGATTCCTTTGACTGTTGAATGCCTAAACACCCTCAGATAACTTTTCCCCTCCTGTGGGCAGCCTCTCTGGTTCTCCTCGCCACGGCGTGCTCCGGTGGCGAGGCGCCTGCTACTCCCGGAGGTGCAACGGCGACCCCGTTTGGCGCCTCGTCCCTGAAGGTTGTCCCCCCGGCCGCGCCGGTAGCGACGATTGCTCCGCAGCCCACGGCCACCGCCGTTCCGCCGACCAGGAGCCTCGGCACGCCGCTGCCCACGAGGGCGCCGGTGGTCAGGCCAACCACTGCAGCGCCGCCGACCGGGCGGGCCGGTGGCCTGAACCCCACGAAGCCCATGGGCGAGGCGCGCGCCTATCACTCGGCAACTCTCTTACTGGATGGGCGGGTCCTGGTCGTCGGCGGGAAGACCACCGGCGAACAGTTGAGTGGCCATGCCGAGACCTTTGACCCCGCTACGGGCGAATGGCAGACCACGTCGCCGCTGAACCACCCCCGGCAGTCCCACGGTGCGGCGCTGCTCCCCGACGGACGCGTGATCATCACCGGCGGATGGGGTCCCAACTTTCAGGCACTGGCCAGCGCAGAGATTTTCGACCCGGTACGGGGTACGTGGGAGCTGACTAATTCGATGTCGGTCGCCCGGATCGCCCACGTCAGCGCGGCGTTGCCCGACGGCAAAATCATCGTGGTGGGCGGCTGGAACACGGTAACCCTTGCCTCGACCGAGATCTACTCCCCATCGACGGGCGCGTGGAGCGCAGGGCCTTCGATGTCGGCTCCCCGGTTCGACGAGACTGCCACGGTCCTCGCCAACGGCAGCGTGCTGGTGGCCGGGGGCGAAGACGCCAACGACAGGCGCCTTGCCAGCGCCGAGGTCTTCAACCCGACGTCGTCAACCTGGAACCCGGTCGGGCCCATGCTGACGCAACGCTACCGGCATACGGCCTCGCTCTTGCCCGACGGGAGAGTGCTGGTCGCCGGCGGCACCAGCGAGCCCGGGAGCCTGGCATCGACCGAATTCTTCGACCCGGTCACCGGGACATGGTCGCGGGGGCCCACGATGTTGACGGCAAGGCAGGCCCACGTCGCGGTCGCACTACCTGATGGGCGGGTCTTCGTTGCCGGTGGGATTGACCCGTCCCAGCGGTCATTGAGGAGTGTCGAGATCCTGGATCCGAGGGTCGTGGCGTGGCATTCCGGGGCCGACCTGTTTGATGCCCGCAACAGCATGGTTGCCGCCCTGGCTGGCGATCAGCGGGTGCTGGTGGCAGGTGGCAGGAACGCAGGTTCCATCCTCAGTTCCGCCGAACTTTACTCGCTCGCTCGCTGATCCGCGACCGCCTTTTCGAGCATCTTCGGTGCCTTGAGCCTCTGGCTCTCCACCTGCTCCGCCAGATCGGAGACTCGGTCCGGCTTGGACGGATGGTGGATCGACCGGGCACTGGCCATCGCCGCTGCCAGCAGATTGGCGATGCCAAGGACGACCGCCGGGCCGAACACGCGTGAGGCGCCTCCGCCTGGTTCTTTCTGGCCGTGGTCAGATGCCATTACCCGCCTCGGAGGTGTGAGATCGCGGCCGCTAGGGTACCCTGCACAACCGGGCGTCGAAACCGGGGGAGTTTGAGAGTTGAGCGTTGGTCCCGCCGAGGTGAGAGCCATACTCGATCGGATGGGTGTCGAGTACGAGTGGATCGAGATCGATCCTTCGTTCGCAGACACCGCTGCGTTCTGCGAGAAGTACGGCTTCCCGCCCGGCCAGTCGGCGAACACGATAGTGGTCGCCTCGAAGCGTACCCCTCGGGCGTTCGTCGCATGCGTCGTGCTGGCGACCAGCCGCCTGGATGTGAACAACGCGGTCAAGCGGCTCATGGGCGTGAACAAGGCATCGTTCGCGGACGAATCGGACATGGCGGTGGTGACGGGCATGCAGCTCGGGGGCGTGACACCGTTCGGGCTGCCGGCCACGCTGCCGATCTACATCGACCAGCGGGTGATGGAACAGCCATGGGTGATCCTGGGCGCGGGCGGCCGGGCGGCGAAGGTCAAGGTTGCCCCTTCGATCCTGCCGTTGCTGCCGTCGGTGCAGGTGGTCACCGGTCTGGCGCTGGAGGCGACCCTGTGACACGGATGAGCGAGCTCCTCGACCTCAACGGGCGTGCGGCGATCATCACAGGGGGTGGGACCCACCTGGGCAGGGCGATGGCCGAGGCCCTGGCAGAGCTCGGGGCCAGTGTTTACCTGGCGAGCCGCCGCGGCGAACTCTGCATGCAGGTTGCGGAAGAGATGCGAGGGCACGGCTTCGATGCCACCGGCGCGCGCTGCGATGTGACCAGCGAAGAAGACGTGAACGCGCTCGTCGCCAGGGTGATCAAAGACCGGGGCCGCCTGGACATCATGGTGGCCAACGCCGGCGCGTCTTTCACAACTTCCTATCTTCCAGAGGCCAGCATCGACGAGTTCCGGCGCACCCTGGATCTGAACCTGACGGGCACCTACATCTGCGCCCAGGCCGCCGCCCGGGTCATGATCCCCGCCCGGCGGGGGAAGATCGTGACCCTTGGCTCGATACACGGGATCCTGACGGCCGACAAGCGCTTCTATCGCGGGCTCAACTTCAAGCGGTCCGGCCCGCCATACCAGGCCGCCAAGGGTGGAATCGTGAACCTGACCCGGGCCCTGGCGGCGGAGCTCGGGGAATGGAACATCCAGGTCAACTGCATCAGCCCCGGGCAGATCCCGCGGGCGGATACGGACCCGGCGATGGTCGAGAAGGCGCGGCTCAACAATCCGCTCGGGGTGGTCGGCAGGCCGGAGCATCTCAAGGGCGCGATCGCCCTGCTTACATCTCCAGCCGGCGATTGGATCACGGGACATAACCTCATGGTCGATGGCGGATGGAGTATCTGGTAACGCTCGCAAGCGGCGATTGAATAGAGGGACGGCGATGGGTGAATTCAGCGGAAAAGTCGTGATCGTGACTGGTGGGGCGCTCGGGATGGGGAAGGACACCGCGATCGAGTTCGGTCGGTCGGGCGCTTCCGTGGCGGTGGCCGACGTTAACAAGCCAGCCGGGCAGGCGGTTGCGCGGGAGATCGATAAGGCGGGCGGGAAGGGCCTGTTCGTCCAGGCGGACGTGGCTCGGGCCGCAGACTGCAAGCGCGCCGTCGATGAGACGGTCGCGGCGTTCGGTGGAGTCGACATCCTCTTCAGCAACGTCGGCATCCAGCCCCTGGAGTCGTACCGGAACGTGGAGCAGACCACCGAAGAGCAGTGGGACAGGATCATCGGGGTCAACCTGAAGAGCAGGTTTCTCATGGCGAAGTACGCGATCCCCGAAATGCGCAAGCGTGGGGGCGGCGTGATCGTCAACAACGCCAGCGTCCAGGGGATCCAGTCGATGCGGCGCGTGCCCGCGTACGCGGCCAGCAAGGGCGGTGATCTGTCGCTGACCCGGCAAATGGCGCTTGACTACGCGCACGAGAACATCAGGGTCATCGCCATCTGCCCCGGCACGATCGACACCGAGATGGTGCGCACCGCTGCGCGCGCCGAGGGCGGGGATGTCGAAGCGACCGTCAAGCGCTACGGCAAGTCGCACCCGATCGGGCGGATCGGCACCGGCAAGGACATCGCCAACATGGTCCTGTTCCTGGCCAGCGACCGGGCTTCGTTCATCACGGGGTCTTACTTCCTGGTCGATGGCGGCTACCTGGCCATGGGGGCCTGGGCCGGTGGAGCGGGCGCCGACAAGTAAGTCGCGGCAGGTCAGATGAAGGCGACCGCACCGTCCGGATAGACGCGGTCGCCACGGTGCCAGGCGTTCTTGTACGGGTGCTTCTTGACCGCCTGCTCGACGATGTCGATCCCCCAGCCGGGCCGATCCGGGATAGCGACATAGCCGTCCTTCGGCTTCAGCGTCTCCGTCACCAGCGCGCGCTCAATCGAGTCCGGTTCCCGGTATTCCAGGATCAGGAAATTCGAAGTGGCGGCCGCGAAGTGGACGTTGATCACCGTGGCCAGCGGTCCCAGTGGGTTATGGGGCGCGACCACGAGGTCATGGCCCTCGGCGAGCGCCGCGATCTTGCGCATCTCCATCATGCCGCCACAGATGCAGATATCGGGCTGAAGGATATCGGCGGCCTCCGCTCGCACCAGGTCCTCGAATTCGAACTTCGTGTAGAGGCACTCGCCGGTGGCCAGCGCGAATGGCATCTTCTTGCGGAGCTCGCCCATGGCGTGCCGGTTCTCCATCCGGAGCGGTTCTTCCATGAACATCGGGGAGTACTCGGCGAGGCTATCTGCGAGATCAAGGGCCTTTGGCAGCTCCCAGACCGCAGCGTGCGCGTCCAGGCCGATGTCGACGTCCGGACCGACCGCCGCGCGTAGCGCGGCGATACGTGCGCGCGCAGTTCGAATGGCGTCGTTCCAGGTGCCCTGCCGCCAGGTGGTGGCCAACGGGTTCGTCTTGACTGCGCCGATGCCGATTGCCTCGATCTTTTCAAGTGCGTGCTCGGCGAGCAGGCCGGGATCGTCTGCGTGCACGCCGTGATACACGGGGACGCGGTCCCGGACCCTGCCGCCCAGGAGTTTGTACACGGGCAGGTCCAGGGCCTTGCCGGTGATGTCCCAGAGCGAGTGCTCGATGCCTGAGAGTGCCGCCATCCCCGACGAACCGATCGGAAAGCGCGCCCCCTGGTAGGCGAGGGCCCAGAGCTGTTCGATTCGCGTGGGGTCGCGGCCTACCAGCTGCTCGGCGAAGTAGTCGACCCAGCTGACCGTTGCCAGGTCGGGTCCGACGTTATACGCCTCTCCAACGCCGTGGATCCCCTCGTCCGTGTGCGTTCGGACGAACACCTGATTGCGGTGTTCGATCCCGGCTACCAGGGCCTCGATCCTTGTGATCTTCACTGGCTCGTCCCCATCACCCCTGACTCGTATGAATGCAACATGGCCGCGCCAGCATGGCGCGGCGCCTGTCGAAGCGTGACGACTGGCACCTCAGATGAAGGCCGGAGAGCCGTCGGCATGCCTCGGAAACCCGCGGTTCCAGTGCCTCGTCGGGTTGCCCTTGATCGCCGCAAGGTCGAGTTCCATCCCGATCCCGGGGCGGGTGGGCAGTTCGAAATATCCGCCCTCAGGCACCCAGGGCTCGTCGACGAAACGTGCCTTGGGACTTTCGTGATCGCTGTGGAACTCCAGGATGAGGAAGTTGTTGATCGATGCCGCCAGGTGAACGCTGAGCGCGGTCGAAAGCAGCCCCAGCGGGTTGTGCGGGGCCACGCTGACGTAGCTGGCCTCCGCCACCGCGCAGATCTTTTTCAGTTCGTGCAAACCGCCGCAGCAGAGGACGTCCGGCTGGATGATGTCGGCGCCATCGATGGCCATCAATTCGGAGTATCGGGCGACCCCGTACAGGTTCTCGCCGGTCGCAATGGGGACGCGGGTTTCGCGCCGCAGGCGGGCGGTCGTCTCGATCAGGTCGGGGCGCACCGGTTCTTCGACGAACATCAAGCGATAGGGCGCCATCGCCTCGATCAGCTCGCGAGCTCGAAACGCGTCCCGGAGCGTGGCATGTACGTCCACGGCGAGTTCGGGCCCGTCTCCGACCGCCTTTCGCACGGCCTCCAGCCGCTCGGCGGCGTGCCGGACCACGTAGCGCCAGGGCTTTTCGGACCAACCGGGCCCGTAAGGCGACATCTTGAACGCGGAGTAGCCTTCCGCCTGGCGAGCGAGCGCGTTTTCGGCGCACTTCTCCGGGGTGTCGCCATGGATGCCGTGGTAAACCCTCACGCGGTCGCGTGCGGCGCCCCCGAGCAACCTGTACACCGGCACGCCGGCAGCCTTCCCGGCGATGTCCCACAGGGCATGGTCGATCCCCGATAGCGCCGACCACGCGACCTGCCCGAGGGGGAACCGCATCGTGTTCTTGGCCCTCCGAAGCAGCCACTCGATGCGGCTGGGGTCCTGGCCGATGAACCAGCCCTTCAGGTTCTCGATCGTGCCCAGAATCCCTTCGTCGGGCCCGATCGAGTACGGCTCCCCAACTCCTGTCACGCCCTCGTCGGTCGTTACCTGGAGGAATACGTTGTTACGCGTCCCGTCATGCGCGAGATACGTGCGGATGTCGGTGATCTTCAAGTTGACCTCCGGGCGGGAGTATAGAGCCCGTTGACGAAGATGCTCGTGCCGCGACGGAGGGTCGGAGACCAGGCCGCTCCAGTGCGGTGTGTGCCGGTAGAAATCGACTGGTTTACACGGAAACGGATGGGCCGGCCGCCGACAGTTGATTATCCGGTAGCGTGTGAAGATCTACACGCTTGCGTGTACGCGCACATATGGAGGACAGGCGCCAGGGCCTGATAGACCGGCCGGCCGGGGGCGCCACTGACCGTTGGTCATTACGCCCCATACTCACCGGCATTACGCCTTGGAGCCGGCGTAAATGCAGCGTAATATTCGCGGTAACCGGCTGTTTCGCGGCAATTCGGTCCAGAGGGTTTGCCCCATATGTCCAGGCTCGGCGATTACGACGTTCCCGACATCACGCTCTCGGAGTCGATAGCCCTTTTGAGGCGGGTTCACGGGTCTTTGGGTACCAACGCCTCACGCGCCGGTGTTGCGGGCCTTCTGCGGCTGAATCCAAGGGGAGGCTGGTACGCATCCGTCCTGTTCGCCTTGAAAATCTGGGGGCTGATCGATGGGCGCGGGTTCATTCGTTTGACACCGCTGGGGGTGCGCCTGGCGACTGCTCAGGATGCGGTGGCGCGGCAGCAGGCCGCGTTTTCCTGGCCGTTGCTGGCGGCCCTGGCAGGCCGTATCCCGGGTGCCTTGCCCGGCCGATCGGACCTCGCGCTCGTGCTGTTCGAAGTCACCAATGCGGGTGCCGGCAGGATCCACGTTTCCCTGGTCCAGGTCAGGCGCATCCTGGAGGATGCCTGGCCAGAGCGAGCCTCGAGTGCCCAGCCGGCGGCCGGCCCGCCAGCTGCGGCGGACGGGACCGAGCTTGCCGCGCAGGTCCCGCCTGGCTTCGTGGCGGACGAGGCCCTCCAGCGGATCGACCTTGCTTTCTCGGGTGGTCAAATTTCTCTGCCCGAAACGCCGGAGAACCTGGAACTCATCATCCAACTGATCAACAGGCGGCTCGGACAGATTCGGACCGAGGACCCTCTCAGGCCTTCAAGAGGATCCTGAGCGCGCCGTGTGTCCCCCGGGCCGCCCATTCGTAGGCGGTCGGCGCTTCGGTCAGGGGAAGGGTATGGGAAACCAGGGGCAGCAGGTCCAGCTGGCCTTTCAGCAGTGTCGCAAGGTGTTCCCCGATTCCCTGGGCGGTGCACAGTGGAGATGACTGAGGCGGGCGGAAGGAATCTCTCGGCTCGGCGGACCATCCGAACCCGGGCGCGTCCAGCGTGTAGACCGGGAGGTCTTCAAAGCCAGTCATGGCCACCCAGCCCGGTTCGGCGCCCTCCGACCTGGCGCCGACCACGACCGCCAGGGGCGGCGGCTCGAGGGATCCTTCCATGCGCGCCCTGAGATCGGCGTCGTTGCGGTGGACGAACCCGGTCGCGCCCCAGCGTCGGGCGAGCATGACCCGGCCCGGGATCGAGTCGATTGCCAGGGGCTTCACAGATTCGCCGCTTTGTAAATTCCAGGCATTAATGAACGCTAAAGAGGTCGGACCACAACCGGCTACAACAGGGCGGCGCAGGCCGGCTCCCCGGAGCCGCCGGGCCACCTCGTACGCGGAGGCGTAGCAGTCGGCGATCAGCACCCCGCCAGCCTCGAACTCCCTGGGGTTCGGGAGCGGGACCAGGTTCAGGTCGGCGTCAGGGACGCGGATCCAGCCCGCGTGCGATCCCGGCAGGTCGTATCCCGGCAACGCGATGCCTCCGCCAACGGAGAGCGCCGGGGGCACCAGCACCGGATCGTCGAGGTGGCGGCGGGTCACCGCCTCTCCGGTTTCTTCGACGATCCCGGCACACGCGCCGCCGGGTGTTACCGCAGGGAAGGTTCGCCGTCCGGCATACCGCTCGAGGTCGAGTGTGGAGATCGAGGCCGTCGTCACCCGCACGATCGCGTCGCCCGGCTCCACTACCTGCGGGCGGTCGACTTCAACCGTCCGCACGTCTCCGGGAGCTGCGAGCGTCAGCGCAAACATCGAAGGGCGCGCGGCATCCTAGACGTACTGTTTTACGGTTTCGGCAAGCCTGGCAGTCATGCCGGGCGCCGCCGCCAGTTCGTCGATCGAGGCCTCTCGGATCGCCTTGACCGATCCGAATTGCCGGAGTAGCTGACGCTTGCGTTTCGGTCCGATGCCCGGGACGAGATCGAGCGCGGACTGGATGGTCGCCTTCTTGCGCACATCGCGATGAAATGTGACGGCGAACCGGTGGGCCTCGTCCCTTACTCGCTGTACCAGGAACAGGGCGGGGGAGTTCCGGGCCAGGACGATCGGCTCGGGTGTGTGCGGTACGAAGATCTCCTCCTGCTGCTTGGCCAGGCTCGAGAGGGGTATGTCCTTCACGCCCAGGTCAAGGAAGACCTGGAGCGCGGCGCCCAGCTGGCCCTTCCCGCCATCGATCAGGACCAGGTCGGGAACGTGACTGAAACCGTCGCCCGCGCCGTCGACTTCACCGGAGGCCGGTTCGGAATCGCTGATTTCCCCCAGCCGCTTGAAGCGCCGGCTGAGCACCTCGCGCATCGAAGCGAAGTCGTCGTTGCCATCCACGGTCTTGATCTTGAACCTTCGGTAGTGCGCCTTCCTGGGCCTGGCGTCTTCGAACACGATCATGCTGGCAACGGTGCTGGTGCCCTGGATATGGGAGATGTCGAAGCACTCGATCCGACGCGGCAAGCGCGGCAAATTCAGTTCCTCGCGAAGCTCTGCCATTGCCCGCTGCATCAGGTCGTCGTCGGCCGCCCACTTCGCCTTGAGATTCTCCAGCCCGTGCCGGGCATTTTCCTTGACCATCTCCATCAGGCGCCGCTTCTCGCCGCGCTCCGGCACGAGGAAATGGACCGGTCCGGCACGCCGGGCAGAAAGCCATGGCTCGATGATGTCCACTTCGTCCACCGCCACGGGGACGAGGAGCCTCGGCGGCAAGTACGAGGCGGAGTTGTAGAACTGCTTCACGAACTGCGCCAGGATGGCCGCCTCGGGCTCGTCCTGGGTGCCGTCCATGATGAAGTTGTCGCGGCCGATCACGGTGCCCTGTCGAACGAAGAACACCTCGACCCACGCCTCGTTGCGGCCGTAGGCGACCGCAATCACGTCCAGGCTTTCGTTCTTGAGGGACACGACCTTCTGACCTTCATAGACCCGCTCGATCGCCCGCAAACGGTCGCGCAGGGCGGCGGCGCGTTCGAACGCCAGCCCGTCGGAGGCCTCGGTCATCTGCTGTTTGATGTCGGCGACGACATCCCTGGTCCTGCCTTCGAGGAACGCGATCACCTCGTCGATGACCTTCATGTACGCGGCGCGGTCCACCGCGCCGATACAGGGGCCGACGCAACGCTTGATGTGGAAGTCGAGGCAGGGCCGCTGGTCGGTCCCCGTGATGACCTTCGTACACGACCGGTAGGGGAACAGGCGCTTGATCAGATCAAGGGTCTTGCGGACGCTCCCCGCGCTGGCGAACGGCCCGAAGTAGCGCGCGCCGTCGTTGGCGGTGCGCCTGGTGATGTAGATCTGCGGGTAATCCTCCCGCAGGTCGATCTTGATGTAAGGGTAGGTCTTGTCGTCGCGCAGCCTTGAGTTGTAGTAGGGCTGGTGCTGCTTGATGAGGGTGTTCTCGAGCAGCAGGGCTTCCTGCTCCGACTCGGTGACGATGTACTCAAAGTCGGCGATGCGGGCGACCATCTCGCGGATCTTCGGGGCCAATCCCGATGGCGAGCCAAAGTATGAGCGCATGCGGTCGCGCAGCACCGTTGCCTTGCCTACGTAAATGCGCTTGCCGGCGGCGTCGCGCATCAAGTAGACGCCTGGCTTGAGCGGCACCGAGGCAAGGCGCTCCACGAGCTGATCGCGATTGGGTGCCGGGGTAGTCACATTTTCAGTCTATGCGAAACAGAAGCAGCCGCCGTGCAGGCCGCACGGCTGCCTGAAGAAATGGACGGGGGTTTTCTAGCGGTACAGCACCGCGGCCGCGAATGCGACGGCGACCAGGATCCCCAGGATAGCGCCGAACTTGATGAGCTCGTGCCTGGTGTACTCGGTGTAGACGTCCCCGCGCGCCCTGCCTCGTCCAACGCCTGGCCGGGCCGGCGCTAGTGCCGGTGAGGTAGCGAGGCCATCTCCAGCCTCTGTTTCGGAGCCCGGGACCGGGCCGGTGTACACGTTGGGTCGAGCGGCGCGCTTCTTAGCCCTTTTCTGGAAGTTGAACGCGACGCGGCGCGGATTTCTGGGCATGCTTGACCTTGTAGGAGGTTATTTGATGCCACGCTCACTCAGCGCGCGCGACATCTCGACGATTAGCTGTGCGGTGTATTCGAGGCCGACTTCGGACGTGTTCCACATCACATGATACAAGAAGGGGTCGATTGGAGTCGTACCGAAGGCGTCCTGGAAGTACTTGCCCTGCGCCTTGTCGGACTCTTCAACAAACGCCCTCGCCCGGTCGAGGTCGAGATGCTCCCTGAGCATGATTCGCCGGGCACGGTCTTCGCGATCCCCAACAATCCCTACCCGAAGGACGCCTGGCTTGTTTTTCAGGATCGCTCCGCCGCCCCGGCTCAGGATGACGACATTTCCGATCTCCGCCAGGTCCCGGATCACCTCGCCGGTGGTCTGGATGAACTCTCGCTCCCCGAGCTGATGTGCGGTGGTCACAACCGGCTCTTCGATCTCCCGGTAGGGCCTGGAAAGCAGGACCTCGACTCCCGGGCCGAAGTAGGGGTCGCCTCCCGTTCCGGCAACCGCCGAACGTTCGAGCATGCGCTTAATCAGCCGCGCAAAACGGTCGACGATTCCCGGCGCGCGCCGCTCGCTTTGGACGAGCGCCTCCACGGTCGAGCCCACGCGTTTTGCGATCTGCGCGAGCAGCAGCCGGTCAACGTAGTCAAGACCAAGCTCTTTAGCTACCAGACGGCCGATTTCCGGCGCCCCGCTACCCGCCCTGCCTTCGATCGTTATTACCGTCATGTGGCGTACCTCGTAATCCGCCCCCACCGGGCGGGTGAGGGAATGTGCCGTCCTGACGCGGACACTTTAAGACGTCGACGGCGCTAGTGCGCCCTCGGATGCGCCTTGTCGAACTCACGGCGAACATGCTCGTTGGTCAGGTGAGTATAGATCTGGGTGGTGGCAATACTTACATGCCCCAGCATTTCCTGCACCTGCCGCAGGTTGGCTCCGCCCTGAAGGAGATGGGTCGCGAAGCTGTGGCGCAGGGTATGCGGCGTCAGGTGGACACCGATGCCGGAGCGGACCGCCGCTGACCGCAAGCGGAGCCAGAACGCCTGGCGCGTCATGCGCCCGCCACGGCGGTTCAGGAACAGGGCGTCGCCGGAGCCCGTGCCCGCCAATTTCCCGCGCGCCTTCGATAGGTATGCCGACACGGCTGAAACCGCACGGTCGTGCAGCGGCACGAGGCGTTCCTTCCCGCCCTTGCCAAACGCACGCACGGTGGCCGTCGTAACCTCGACGTCGGCGACGTCCAACCCGACCAGCTCGCTCACCCGCAGGCCGGCGGCGTACAGCAATTCGAGCATTGCGTGGTCACGGAGTCCCTCGCTCGAGCGGTCGGCTTCCAGCGCCGCCAGCAGCCGGTCGACCTGCTCGACCGTCAGCGCTTTTGGCAACGGCCGCCCGGCCCGCGGCGCCCGGAGCTGGTCGGCAGGATTCGCCTCGATCAGCCCCTCGTCCTTCAAGAACTTGAACAGGGACTTTGCCGAAGCGATCTTGCGGGCGCGTGTCCCGGGCGAGTACCCGCGCGCATCCATGTCTTCGACAAAGCGGGCCAGGCGGGGAGTGGTGACCTCGCGCCAGGTCTCGGCGCGTGCGCTGGCCGGACCCGACTCCAGGAATTCGATCAGCTGGGTAAGATCGCTCGCGTAAGCTGCGATCGTGTGCCGGGAAGCGCCCTTCTCGACCGCCAGGTAGTTGAGGAAATTGTCTAGCTCATCGTCCATGGGGGTCGCCGTTGGGGTTAAAAGTGGCGGGATTGTAGCACGCATTTATGGCATACCCGGCCCTTGGAATCCAATACAAAAAGACACCCTGTTTGGGTGCATCCGGGCAGGCCAGCCAGTGGCGTACAATTTCGAACCTGAGCATGAGCCCGGCTCGCGCCGGCGTCCTGGGTAAGAAATGATCAAGATCCCATTCGACCCGAACATCATCTCGACCGGCAGCTTCACGCTCAGCTGGCACGGATTCCTGAGCTTCGTGGCGGTCTCGGCCGCCGTATACCTGGTGGCTCGCTGGGCCAAGAGGGATGGCATCAACCAGGACTACGTCTACAACACCGCCGTTTTCGCAATCGCCGGCGGTATCGTCGGGGCACGGGTCGTTCACGTCGCCGACAACTGGCATTTCTACCGGCACGACCTCGGCCAGGTTTTCGCGCTCTGGGAAGGCGGGATTGGCCTCTGGGGGGCGATCCTTGGCGGCACTCTGGCCGGCGTCATCTACGCCCGGATCTCCAGGTACCCGGTCGGCAAGCTGCTGGACCTGAGCGCACCGGCGTTGCTCATCGCGCAAACGATCGGGCGGATCGGCGACATCATCAACGGAGAACACTGGAGCAAGGCCACAAGCCTGCCGTGGGGCTGGTACTTTTCGGACCCTGACAGCCCGGGCCGCGCTGGCGCCGAACGCCTGTTTGGCGATCCCGACCAGCCGGTTCACCCGGCCGTCGTCTACGAGATGATCTGGAACGGGATCGCGTTCGCGATCATCTGGAGGCTGCGCAACCGCCTGAAGCCCGACGGGGCGCTTTTCATGGTCTACCTGGCGCTTTACGCGGTCGGCCGCTTCGCCATCCAGTTCCTCAGGATCGATCCCGTGAAGTTCTGGGGCCTGCAGGAAGCGCACCTGATCGCGGTGATGGTTTTCGTGCTCGCCATCGGCTTCATCATCTGGAAGGTCCGCTTCAAGCCGGCCCCGGAAGTGCCGCCGGCGCCCGATCAGCCTGAGCGGAGGGTCGACCGGCGCGAGCGTCGTTCGAAGGCACGCGCCAAAGCCTGACCCGGGTGGCTGGTCAGGCCTGCGCCGCCGGCCGGATCGCCTTGAGTTCCAGTTCGTGGCGTACCCGCCCGTTCCAGTGGTCGGTTCGCAATGCATAAATTGCGTCGACCAGGCTTGATCCCAGGTCGGCCCCGCCCAGGCCGAATCCGATGGCATCGTACTTCCGGGCGCCACCATCCAGCACCAGTCGCAAGTGGTCGCCGGTCGCGCCGAGCGTCTTGATCTGCATCGGCAGCATTCCCCGCGTGAAGAACAGGGGCGACGGGTTGCCTTCGCCGCACGGCGCCAGCATCTGAACGAAGTCCCAGGCGCTTGCGCCGAGCTCCGCCAGCCCGACCTCGACGTCCGCCGTGATGAAGGGCGGCGCGGTCACCGGACCACAACTTGATGCGATCGACGCGATGTCGGCGAGGACGCCCTCCAGATCAGGCGCGGCGCAACTGAAACCGGCCGCGCGTGCGTGGCCCCCGTAGCGGGTAAGCCGGGCCGACTGGCGGGCGATCGCGTCGTGGATATCGAAGCCAGGTATCGACCGGGCGCTGGCGCGCGCGTTGCCATTCTCGATCTGCACGGCGATTGCGGGCCGCTCGTATTCGCCGCACAGGCGGCCTGCCAGAGGGCCGAGGATGCCCGGCATCAGGTCTGGCGAGACGATCGTCAGCACCGGCGGCAGCGCCGGCAGCTTCGCCAGCTGCGCCTCGGCGAGGGCCCATGCTTCCCGCGAAAGCCTCTGTCGTTCGCCATTCAGGTTCTCGATCTCTTCTGCGAGGCGTTTCGCCTCGGCGTCGTTGGACGACGTGAGCAACTGCAGGCTCAGCAGGGGGCTGCCGAGGCGACCCGGCGCGTTCAGCCTGGGTCCGATGTGAAAGGCGATGGCCTCGGTGTCGATCGGGGCGCGCGCGCCACGGTTCCCTGCACGGGCCTGGTCCAGCAGGGCCCGCAGTCCCGGATGAGACGTGTGCTGGAGCTCACGCAAGCCTTCGGCCGCGATTATTCGATTGTCGCCCGTCAACGGGGCGACGTCGGCGATGACGCCCAGCGCGGCAAGCGAAACCAGGTGGCTTGCGGGGGCTCGCCCCGACTTCTCGGAGATGGCCTGCGCCAGGCGGAATGCGACGCCCGCGCCGCTCAAGACCGAGGATTCCGGCAGGGCGCCCGCTCGATGCGGGTTGACGACCGCAAGCGCGTCGGCCGGCAGGCTGTCCGAGAGGTGGTGGTCGGTGACGACGGTGTCGATGCCGCGCCATCGTGCGTAGGTGATCTCCTTGGCCGCCGTCGATCCGGTATCGGCCGTGACGATGAGGCCCACGCCATCGTCGTGGAACGCGTCGACCGCGCCGGTCGTCAGGCCGTGACCATCGGCCGCCCGGTCGGGGATGTGTACGGACACGTTTCCGCCGAGGTCGCGCAGTGCCTGGACCAGGATCGCCGCGCCGGTCAGGCCATCGACATCGAAGTCGCCGAGCACGCCGATCCGCTCGCGGCGGTCGAGCGCGGTGGCGACCCGCTCAACCGCGTGGTACATGTCGGGCAGGGCAAGCGGATCGGTCAGGTGTGCCAGTTCGGGCTTGAGGAATCGGGCTGCCGACTGGCCGTCCCGGATGGCGCGATGGTGAAGCAGCAGTGCGCCAAGGTGGCCGCAGTTCCCGGCGCGTTCGACCAGGTCCTGCGGGAGCGATGCAGGCGACTGCCTGACTCTCCAGCGGCGGCCACCCATCAGGCCGGCCTCCGGCCTGCGGGCAGGCTAGCGGTCAAATTCCTTGAAGATGAGGCAGGCGTTGTGGCCGCCAAACCCCATCGAGTTTGACATGGCGGTGCGCAGGCGGGCCGGCCGCGCGAGGTTGGGTACGTAATCGAGGTCGCACTCCGGATCGGGATTCTCAAGGTTTATCGTCGGCGGGATCATCGAACGCTCGATCGCCATCACCGAAAGCGCAGCCTCAACCCCGCCGGCGGCGCCGAGCAGGTGTCCGGTCATCGACTTGGTCGAGGAGATCGCCACCTTGCTCGCATGTTCTCCGAAGGCGCCCTTCATGGCAGCCGTCTCGAGGCGGTCGTTGAGCGGGGTCGACGTGCCGTGTGCGTTGACGTAGTCGATGTCCTGTGGCGCAAGGCCGGCCTGCCTCAGGGCAAGCCTGATGGCCTGTGCCGCTCCCGCGCCTTCGGGAGCGGGCTGCGTGATGTGATGGGCATCGCTGGTAGCGGCATAGCCGACCAGCTCGGCGATCGGCCGTGCGCCCCTTGCCTCGGCGTGCTCCAGTGACTCGATCAGGAGAACGCCGGCGCCCTCGCCAAGTACGAATCCGTCGCGCTTGAGGTCGAATGGCCGGGAGGCCTTGTTCGGCTCATCGTTGTGCTTGGAAAGCGCCATGCAGGAATTGAACCCGGCCACGGCGATCGGGCAGACGGCTGCCTCGGTGCCCCCCGCAAACGCGGCGTCGGCCGCGCCCCTGCGGATCATCTCGAACGCCTCGCCGATCGAGTCGGCGCCGGTCGCACATGCGGACACTGGAGAGAAGTTCGGGCCCCTGGTGCCGAGCATCATCGACACGTTGCCGGCGGCCAGGTCGGTCAACATCATCGGGATGAGGAACGGGCTGACGCGCGTCGGTCCCTTTTGCTTGAGCACGTCGTACTGTTCCGACAGCGTCATGATGCCGCCGACGCCGCTGCCGATCAGTACGGCCACCCGGCTTGCATCGGTCTTCTCGAGGTCGAGCCCGGCCTGCTCCTTCGCCTGGATCGACGCCGC
This sequence comes from SAR202 cluster bacterium, assembly GCA_016872495.1. Lineage (GTDB taxonomy): Bacteria > Chloroflexota > Dehalococcoidia > Lucifugimonadales > Lucifugimonadaceae > VGZT01. The sequence goes on along the minus strand of VGZT01000004.1, from coordinate 54,844 downwards.
GCAGGCGAACTGCGCGAAGCGGTCCATCCGCGTGGCTTTCTTGCGATCCATGTACTTCGTGGGGTCGAACCCTCGAACTTCTCCGGCGATGCGACTCTCGAACCCTTCGGCATTGAAGAGCGAGATGCGGTCGATCCCGGACTTGCCCTCTATGACCCCTTGCCAGGTGGTTTCGCGGTCGGTTCCGACTGGGGAAACTACGCCAATGCCGGTCACAACCACGCGCTTTGACATACGACAGCCCCCAGAGAATGCATGCGAACGGCCGGGATCTTGCTGGCGGGGCCTCAGCAGTAGGAGAGGGCGCACACCAGATCTTGGACCGATAACAGGGTAATGATGACCGCGAGTGGCTCGAATCGGAAAAGTCCACGGATTATAGCAATCCGGGTCCTGATTACGATCAGGCCGGCACTGGACCTGCGTCGTAGAATCGCCCTGATGCCCGCGACCTTCCCTCGAGCGACGCCCACCGTCGCGATCGAAACCCATGGCTGCAAGCTGAATGCGGCCGACAGCGAGCGCCTGGCGCGCGAGTTCGCCGCGGCCGGTTTTGCGGTCGGCCAGGCGCAAGACGCCGACGTCTTCGTGTTGAACAGCTGTACCGTCACCGCGGTCGCCGACCGAAAGGCCAGGCAGGCGCTGGCCGCGGCTCGCCGTCGTCGGCCCGATGCGCTGATCGTAGCTTCGGGCTGCTTCGCCGAGCGCTCGCCGAATGCCGTCGACGCCCTGGAAGCCGTGGACCTGACCGTCACAAACCGCGCCAAAGCGGAACTGGTCGGACTGGTAGCGGCCCGGCTCGGACTGGGCCCGCGCGATCCCGTCGCCAGCACGGCCGGGGTCGCCGGCACCACGGGGCGCACGCGCGCCTTCCTGCGCATCCAGGAGGGGTGCGACCAGGTGTGCGCCTACTGCATCGTGCCCCGGGTGCGCGGCCGTGAGCGAAGCATTCCGGAAGAACAACTGGTCGCGGAAGTACGAGTTGCGTTCGACGGCGGGCGACGCGAGGTCGTGCTGACCGGAACTCAACTCGGTTCGTACGGGTTCGACCTGGAAGGCACGGACCTCCGGCGCCTGCTCCTCAGACTGCTGCGATCGACCGAAATGCCGCGTATCCGGGTTTCGTCGCTCCAGCCCCTCGAATTGACCGAAGGCCTTCTCGAGTTGTGGTCCGGGGAGGGCAGGGGGCGCCTGTGCCCGCATTTCCACATGCCCTTGCAGTCTGGAAGCGATGGGATCCTGCGCAGGATGCGTCGCCGTTACTCAGCCGCCCGGTATATCGACGCGGTGGAGAGGGTGAAGAGGGCCGTGCCCGCGGCCGCCGTGACGACCGACATTATCGCCGGGTTTCCCGGAGAATCTGACGAAGACTTCGCGCTCACGGTAGCGGTCGTGCGGGAAGCGGAGCTCGCGGGCGCGCACGTATTTCCGTACTCGGCCCGTCCGGGCACCAGCGCCTCGAAGTTTCCGGACCAGGTCCCGCATGAGGTGAAGGCCTCCCGGGCGGCCGAGCTGCGGAGGTTGGCTAGAGCGGCGGAGACGAAGTTCCGGGAGCATCTGGTAGGCCAGGTCCGGCCAGTCTTATGGGAGTCGGATGGCCCGCCGCTGGCCGGTCTGACCGACAACTATGTAAGGGTGGTTGCGGCACCCGGTGAGCAGTACGTGGGTCCGAACCGGATCGAGGAAGTCGAACTGGTAGCGAACCGTTCAGGCCACATGGTTGGCATGCCCCGGATGCGGACGCCCGAAAAATAGGCGGGCAAATGAAAGGGGCGCCCAGCGGCGCCCCTTTCATCAGAGAGCTTTGAGGCGAGGTCAGACGGCGACTGGCTTCAGCTGCATCTTGCCGCCGATGCGCTCCAGGTACCCGGCGCGCTGTTCGTAGCCGTGCGCGAACACCATCAGCCAGCCTTCGCGCTCGATACGGCTCAGGAGCTCGCGCTTCTCTTCGAGCGTATCGTCGGGCCGGCGGTCGAACGCGGTGATGTAGGGAAGCACGATGTGATTGGGCGTCGGGACGAGGTCGCCCATGAAGGCGATCCGTTCGCCGCCGGTGTTCACGAAAACGACCTGGTGGCCGGTGCAGTGGCCGTTCGTGATCATGGTGTGCACGCCCGGGACGATCGACGCGTCGCCGTCGAGGAATTCGAGCTGGCCCGACCGCTCGAGGACGCTCATGGCGGTGCTCGCGAGTCCGAAGAACGGCACGGCGCGCTCGTTGGGGTTGCATGCCTCGTTCCAGCTGGGGCGTTGTACGAGGTACCGGGCGTTGGGGAAGGTCGGGACGATCTCGCCCTCTCGGTCAAGTCGGACGGTGCCCCCGACATGGTCGAAGTGCAGGTGCGACAGGAGAACGATGTCGATGTCGCGGGTCGTCAGGTTGGCGGCCCGCAGGTTGCGGTGGAGCTTGGATGAGCTGAGCCCGTAGATCTCCCGGGTGATTTCCGGCTCGCGGGTGCCCATGCCGGCGTCGACCAGGATGTTGAGGTCGGGGGTCTGTACGAGGAGGCAGTTCAGCCCGAGGCGGACCCGGTTGCGACGGTCGGGCTTGGCCTGCTGCTCCCAGATCACCCGCGGCACCTGTCCGAATACGGAGCCGCCGTCCATCAGGTATGAACCGTCGCTGAGAACACGTACTGTGATCGAGTCTGCCTTCATCACTGCCCCCCTGGCGTCTTTTTGGCCCCATGCATTTGCGATCGGACAATCGCCCTCGCTCCGGGCGGAGCGGGCTCCCGGTGGACTGGCCGGGAGGCGTGCACATTGCGCTATGTAGGGCAACGTACCCGCGTACGGGCGACATGTCAAGCAGTACTTTAGTACTTTCCAGCCAAAGTTTAGTAATTATTTAAAAATTGTCCAATACAACAGGCTCGAATAGATAGCGGTTCATATCTGGCGGGCTGGGCTGGAGATTGGTCGATGGGCGGCCATAGTCCGACGCCGTACAATCTGCCGACGGTCGAATCGATGGAACTGGCGGGTAGGCGATATCCGCAACCGGAGCTGCGATCTTGACTTTGAAAATCGAAACTGTCCCCGGCGATCTGGCCGCCCAGGACGTGGATGCCGCGGTCGTCAACCTGTTCTCGGGAGTGAAGCGGCCCGCCGGCGCGACCGGCGCGATCGACGCCGCGGTGGGAGGGACGATCTCCGATCTCATCCGGCGCGGCGAGATCAAGGGCCGCAAGGGCGAGGTCACCGTGATCCACACGGTGGGCAAGCGCTACCCGGGGTTCAAGCCGGCCCGGGTCGTGGTCGCCGGACTCGGAAAGCAGGACGAGTTCGACCTCGACGCCGCTCGCTCCGTCAGCGCCGATGTCGCCCGGCGCCTTCGATCGGTCGGCGCAAGCTCCGCCGCAACCATCGTGCACGGCGCCGGTATCGGAGGCATCGATACTGAAGAAGCATCGGAGGCGCTGGCCGAAGGCGCGCTGCTCGGCCTCTACCGCTTCGACAAGTACAAGTCGAAGAAGAGCGACGACGACCGGAATCTGCAGACCCTGCGCATCGTCGAGCTCGACCGCAAGAAGCTGCCCGCGATCAGGAGCGGTGTGAGCCGCGGCGAAACCCTGGCCGCCGCGGCGACACTCGCCAGGGATCTGGTGAACGAACCAGCCAACGAGATGACACCTACCGAACTGGCGGGCGCCGCGCGCAAGGCTGCGCGCGGGCTCGCAGGCTTGAGCTGCGAGGTGTACGACCGTGCGTTCGCCGAAAAACAGGGGATGCGCGCCTACCTCGGGGTCGCCCAGGGCAGCGTCGAACCCCCGCGGATCATAGTGATGCGATACCTGGGCGACGCGCGCCACCCCAAGAACAACCTGTGGATCGTTGGCAAAGGCATCACGTTTGACTCGGGCGGGCTGTCGCTCAAGCCCAGCGACGGCATGATGACGATGAAGGGCGACATGGCCGGGGGCGCAGCCGTCATCTCCGCCATCACTGCCATCACCCGGTTGAAGCCGAAGATCAACGTCACCGCGCTGGTGCTGGCGACCGAGAACATGCCTTCAGGTTCGGCACAAAGGGTCGGCGACGTGGTGAAGTCGATGGCCGGAAAATTCATCGAGATCGCCAATACCGACGCCGAGGGACGCCTGACCCTCGCGGATGCACTGGCCTACGCACGGGCCAACGGCGCCGAGAAGATCGTAGACGTGGCGACACTGACCGGGGCGGCCGTCATAGCGCTTGGTCATGGGAACACCGCGGCATTCAGCAACAACGACGACCTGGTTAACCGGGTGATTGCGGCCGGGAAGCGGCGAGGCGAGCCGATCTGGCGCTTGCCACTCGACTCCACTGCCAAGAAGCAGAACGACTCCAAGATCGCCGACCTCAAGAACACGGGCGGACGCGCCGCCGGATCGATTACGGGGGCGCATTTCATCGGGGAGTTCGCCGAGGGGACGCCATGGGTCCACCTCGACATCGCCGGCACATTCATGGCTGATTCCACGGAGGGATGGGTGCCGGGAGGCGCGACCGGAGTAATGTCCCGGACGCTCGTACAGCTGGCAATGGACATGGGCAAGTAGGTTCGGTGGCCGGCCTGGCCTGGCGCGATGCCTGAAGTTCCAGAGTCTGGATATCAAAGGAGTGACCTCGATGCCTGACCGCTCGATGAAGCCCGTAAACGTCTCGCAGAGCGTTCTGAACCGCTACAAGCAGCTTCCGATCGCCACCGTCTGGGGCGCCTTGAAGAAAGAAGGCATCGACAGCTACATGGAAGGCGTGCGGGCGTTCACGCCGGGCCACCGCCTGGCGGCGCGTGCGCGCACCCTTCGGTTCCTTCCGCCGCGACCTGACAAGGACAAGGAGACGCGTGCGGGCGAAAAGTCTCCCGAATACCGGGCGATGGCGCGCTGCGGGCCGGGGGACGTGCTCGTGGCGGACATCATGGGCAAGCGGCTGGCGGCGATTGCCGGCGACGTCAAATTGCTCCAGCTCTCGATGAACAAGGCCGAGGGCCTGGTCACCGACGGTGCGATCCGTGACCTCGACGTGATCCTTCGCGAGAAGTACGGCCTGATCGTCTACGCGCAGGACCGCACTCCCTACGGCGGCCGCCCCTGGGCGGAGCCCTACGAGGAGAATCTCGACATCCAGTGCGGAGGCGTCCTGGTTCGGCCCGGCGACGTGATCGTCGGCGACGACGACGGATGCGTCGTTGTCCCGTCCTGGTTCGCGGAGGAGATCTGCAGCAGGGTCGAAGAGACCGAGGCGGTTGAGGCCTACATCAAGGTCAAGATCAAGAAAGAGAAAGTTGCGCCTGGCAAGTACTACCCGCCGTCGCCGGAAACCTACGCCGAGTTCAGAAACCTCAAGGCAGGCGCGGGCAAGAGGGCGGCCAGTTCGACCGGGAAGCGGGTACGGCGGAAGTAGTCGCCAGTCGGCGCGGCGCTCCTGGTTCGCGAGACCGGACATACCCCTCCATCGGCACGCAGGATGGAGCTCAACCGGCATTGACCGCCGGGGGACGAAGGCGGCAAGGAATTCAGCGCTCGCACCCTGTGGAGGCGCCTTGTTCCTGATATTCTTTCTGTTTGCGTGGTGGGCGTAGCGTAGTGGTTATCGCGTCAGGTTGTGGCCCTGAAGATCGCGGGTTCGAATCCCGCCGCTCACCCCATATCTCAACGACCGGTCTGACCCATTGAAGCCCTCGAGGGGTCGATCCTCCCCCCCCTCACAGCGCGCGCCCGTAGCTCAGCGGATAGAGCACTGGTCTTCGGAACCAGGGGTCGTGGGTTCGAATCCCTCCGGGCGTGCCAGCTAAATCGGCCACCCCCCAACCCCCCAAAAACTCCTGGCTTCGAAGTCCATCAACGCGGCCCGGATTGGAAAGAGGTTGTCGGGCGAGGTGCCCTCACGTCTCATGAAGACCCGCCAGAGCCACCGGACGTCCCGGACACGGTCCGGTTTTCGTGAGCTACTGCGGCATTGAATGCGGCCGGGCTCACTTCACGGGGCGGGGCGGCTAGCTTGTCTATCTGCCGCCATGTCTCCCGCAGATGCCCCGCGATGTGAGGCATGTCCCATAGCTGGGCCTCGTGCAAGGGTGAACCTTCTGGCTGGGTCGGGATGAGTGGCGCCGCTTCGATGAAGAACGAAAGCATGGCGCTCTGGCTTTCCCATGCCGCGCACCTGAGCGCCTCGGCGAGAACCTCCGCCGTCCACGCGAGACCTGGCGCGGTTTGAGCATGCTGATAGAAAATTGCCAGGCTTCGAATCATCGGACCCGGGAGTTCGGGCCTGACCTGGTGCAGCAGCCAGGCCCAATCGGACTCACGGATCGTCGAGATGAACACCGCGGCCGAATGATCGAGCAGGTACCGGCATTTCTCGGGGGAGCCGCCACATGCGCATCAAGCTAGGCGACCATCGCCGTAGCGGGAGGAACAGTCGCCGGGTTGGCGAGGGGCTGATTGTTAGCCGGATCCCGGTCTGGACTAGGCCTTCTTGAATTTGTTAAACCCCAGGCCTTTGCGGGCAATAAAAAACAGTTAAAGTAGCAGCCGCCAATCGCGGAACTACGACATGACAAGAATGCGTTGGGTCCTGATAGGCCTCTGTATCGCGTTGCTCGTTGCGGCGTGCGGCGGGCAGCAGGCGCCGCCCGCGCCGACGCCGATGCCGCAGGCCGCTACGCCCACGCCCGTGCCTGCACCTACACGGACGCCGCTGCCGCAGGCCGCTACGCCCACGTCCCAGTCCACGGTTGCTGCGACGCCAACGCCCGCGCCTGCACCTATACCAACGCCGCAGCCCACCCCGACTCCGCGCCCCGCGCCTGCACCTACACCAACGCCGCAGCCCACCCCGACTCCGCGCCCCACACCCAGCCCCTCTCCCACACCCCGGCCCACCGCCACGCCCACGCCCACGCCTGCACCTACGCCTGTGCCCACGCCAACCTTGACCACGCGGTGGGTTCCCGTGGGATTCGCCGTACAGAACAGGCTTGTTGGCGACACCCTCGACCTCTTCTCGGATGCCTTACACGTCGATCTCCCCTCGGGTGGAACAAGGCTTATCTTCAACAGCGCTTGGCATCCCCGCAGCGAGATGGACTCACCGGCCGGGCTGAAGCCCGGTTTCACCACGTTCCGCCTTATTTCTGCCGTGACCAGCGATGGGATCAACTGGACGATTGATCCCGGCGCCAGGACTGGTGTGAGCTCCAACCCAATGTCACCTGATACCTGCTACCCCGTGCCCGGCAAGGCGATTAAAAGACCCGACGGTACCCAGCTCATCTACTTGAGTTGTGGAGCGTTCATAACCAAGGATGGCCTGGAGCTCACACGCATCAGGGGACCAGGGCGCTATCTGGAATGGGGACCTCGGGAGCCCGACGCGGAGGACCAGGACAGTTGGGCGGAGATCAACATCGTCCTTCTCCCCGACGGCCGCTACCGGATGTATAAGGCTGTCTTTTACGCGGGTACATCAGCACGTTTTGAGCCGGAGCGTACCGCTAAGATCTTCAGCTACATCTCCAACGACGGGTTTACCTTCACCAAGGAACCGGGAGTCCGGATCCCTGCGGTCCTTCAATGGAATGGAGAGACGAAAGACGCGTTACAGCGTCCACCGCTGCCATGCCTGCTCAAGAATGCAGGCCACCCGATCGTCTACCGAGCATCGGATGGCAAGTGGATCATGTTCTTCAAGAACCAAATGTGCGTGTACAACGGGCCACCGCCGGGCCCCCCAGACAAGGGTCAAGGGTGGACATTAAGTTTGAACGCATTCTTCTCGGTCGCGACGTCCGAAGACGGGCTGAACTGGACCGTTACAGAAGTCGTGAGTGTAGACGATGGGTTCAATACGGGCGCAGAGCCCTATGCCGTCCTGACTTCTTCGCCCGAAGGGGATATGGTTGTCGTTTATAGCTGCCTAAGCCGTGGTTATGACCGCGACCTGAACAAGCTGCTACACAGTGGGTTATGCATCGTTCGTCGCCCAACACCAACGCAAGCCCCTTCGCCTACCCCCACGTCTACACCAACGCCGTAGCCCACCCCGACACCAGCACCACCTCCTGCCATTACAACGGTCGTGGACAACCTTCAACTGCCTGGCGTACGAATCTGGCTCCATGTGGTAGACGATGGCTCACCTCAACCCGCAGTTTCCTCGGAGACCAGAGGCACGATAGAGGTAGGGCGCCTCAACTTGAATAACCCTACGGCACCCATCAACTGGCAGGTGGTCGCGACTAGCCAGGACACGGGCGGCTCCTCAGCCGCCGACCACTGGCACATCTACGCCCACGGCTTTCATTGGATCTCCTTTTCCGCCAACAACGCCAAGGACGGTTACTTGCTAAAGCTCGACAGGGACTTTCGCCGTATCGCCCTGTTCACGGTTGTACAGAATTCCACCCTGCCAACCAACGACATGTTCATGGTTGCGGAACCGGAAGGCGTCACGGTCGGCTATCTTCTGCCTAACTTTGGGCACCGCTTGTACCGCTTCGACGTGAATGGTGCGTTACGCGGCACCGTGCAGATCGGCGGCGGGTCGTTCATTCACAGCAACGGCGCCAGTGCCATGCTGACGCAGTCAGGGTTTCTGGTCCTGGCTCCCGAGACGTTAAATCCCTTCGCGACGAGTGGGTTCAAGAAGCTTCAATTCGATCTTTCCTGGCGGCCCATCACGGCAGCCTTCGTTTTAAACGAGGACGGGAAGCAATACGCGATGCCCAGCGGCGTGCTGCTGAGCACCGGCTACCTTGTCGTGAATACCCGCCTGCGGGAAGGCGTCAGCCTGAGGGGTGCGCCACCCACTTCTACGGGGGGCGGCGAAGCTCAGCGCCTGCCACCAGATGACGGGTCGATCGTCCGTTTTACCACCGCACCGGATGGCTCAGTATCTGCTCGCCAGACCATCGCGCCTTCAGGAGCCAACCGTCCGCACACGGTGCTCATCGGCGACCTGATGATCACGAGTTGGGATGGCCCAGCTCCTGGCGGCCGCACTTCTTATCTGCGTATTGATCGCATAACGTACTGACAGGGGCAGCCACAAGGAGTCACAGAGCCCTGCTCTAGAGCCTGGACTAGGCCTTCTTGAATTTGTTAAACCCCAGGCCTTTGCGGGCAATAAAAAACAGTTAAGGTAGGGGCCGCCAATCGCGGAACTACGACATGACAAGAATGCGTTGGGTCCTGATAGGCCTCTGTATCGCGTTGCTCGTTGCGGCGTGCGGCGGGCAGCAGGCGCCGCCCGGGCCGACGCCGATAAGGCGTCCCGCGCCATTCAGCACCGGACCGCCGCTATCTCCGGGGTCGAGCGGCGCGTCTAGCTGGATGTTCAAACCGTTCGATGACTCACCGAACTGGACCAGCTGAGATTTGATCCCTACCTTGGCGCTGGGCAGGCCGACCCAGCCGTTCTCCCTGACGCCGTGGGTAGTGAAGCCCATTGCGAGGATACCCTCGCCGATCCTGGTGTTGGCAGCCGACAGCGACAGCAGTACCGGGACCGAGTCTGGCAACGCGATCGTGCTTGGATCAAACGTGATGAGCGCAATGTCCCTCAGGGAATCGCGCGCGAGCACGGCGCCCTGAAATGCATCCCGGAAAGACGAACGCACCGTCACTTTCTTGTTGTCACCTACAACATGCGCGGCGGTGACGATCATGCCCGCTTCGAGCAACCAGCCGGTTCCATGTCCGGTCGGCGTCTCCTGGAAAAAGACTGAGCGGGCGTATCGCTCATAGATGGCGCTCAGGTCCGGGGCCGGAGTTGGCGTGGGCAGGGGAGTCGGAAACGCCATCGGGGACGGCGTCGGCTGCGGCGTCGGCTCGGGCAAGGGCGCAGGAATGCCCGCAACCGCGGTGAGTATCTTGGCGTCGACTGTTGCCTGGACCGATCCGCTACCCGGTCCGCAGGCGGTGCCAACGATCAGCAGCGCGGCGCAGGCAAGAGGCGCGATCGCGCCGCCGCGCCTCATCAATATCGATATCCCGCGGTCGCTATCTCGCACCTGCGGTCGTGGGCCACTTCCAAGCGTGCCAGATGATCAGTGAAAGCAGGACAACTTCTGTGGCTGAGCCGAGCCAGATATACGCCCAGGTTTCTCCCACCGAATTGCCGATCGAAACCAGGACGTAAATTCCGGCCACAAACATGGTCACCATTCGATTCACCCTGGCCGGCAATGCTAGTGACAGGAAGATCATCACGACCGGTACCGTCATGAGGGCCAGGGCGCCGAGCGCCCATGTCTGCGAGATGTCAAACTGCCAGACCTTTCCCGCCAGTATGTCCTCGATGAATCCCGGTTTATAGAAAGTTATTATGTCGACATAGACCCAGACGAATAGCGTGGCGGTCCAGAGAGCTGCGAGCTTCAGCTTGACGTTTACTTTCACGTCTTCCAGTCCGTTCTGGATGCTTCCCTTTTCAACCATCGATTGTCCCTCCAGTCTGTTCCGAGGTCGTCAAATCGTCCGGGGCAGTGCCATTCTTCCTCCGGGCCTCGATCCCGGGCGCTGATGAGGCTATCAAATGCCGTATCCCGGCGTTGAAACTGCACGGTCGAGCCGTCGTCTATTTGGCCGGTTGGAAAAACCACTTCTCGATCTACCCACTGACCGAAGAACTGGCCAGCGAATTGAGCGACGACCTGACCCTCTACGAACTCAGTAGGGGAATGGTTCGTTTTCTGCTCTCGGAGCCGGTTCCACGGGCGCCAGTCGAGAGGATCGCCCGGTTCATAGCAGGCCAGTCGAGAAAGCCAGCGAAATCAGAACCATGACCGCCCCGGCGGACCCCGGCCTAGGCCGTGCCCGCCTTTGCCCGGTTCCTGGCGAGCCAGCCGTCGACCAGCTTCACCGTCCGGTCAAGCGAGTCGGACCGCATGCCTTTCGAGGCAGCAAGGGCCTGTACCAACTTGTCCACCCGTTCGATGTTGGTCGCGCCGGCGGCAAGGGCCCGCGCCGCTGACGACGGGCGCAGCAGTGAATTGGCAGCTTCTGCGTACTTTTCAAAAGGAACGAGATCGGCACGGTCTGCACCGATCTTGACGCAGAGCTCGACGACCCAGTTGTAGACCGCCTCGGAGGCTGCGTGGTCCGAGTGCACCGCTTCCTTGATCGGGATCATCTTGTCGGCCTGGACGCACCGGTAGTTGCCGGCCATGAGCATCGCCCACTTGGCCAGCGGCACGAATACGGAGTCGTGGACCCGCAACTTGACCGGGAGTTCCACCGTCTTGCCGTTGACTTCATGGCGGACGGCCTGGATATCGTCTTCGATCTGCTTCAGGATCGCGGTATGCGCGGGCGACTCGAATGCGGCCGCCTTGAAGTTCGTCGGCAAGCCAACCTGGAGCACATTGACCTTCTGGTCGGGCGGGCGAAACGCCTGCGGGTCAGGGCTGCACAGCGTCATCAGCGAGGGGTCGAGCCTGTCCCAGGCGGACGCGTCGGTGTACGCGCCACGGATGGCGCTGGCGTCGACCCCTGGAATGCGCTTCAGATAGGTCAGTGGTGGCATGTTCATGATCGACATGCAGGGCTTCCGGGAGTCGCCCAACTTGTTCAGGAGATCCTTGACAACGGGGACCCGGTACTGCGGCTCCTGCATTGCCAGCACGACGAGGTCGTAGTCGGCCGGGTTCGCCTTCTCAGGTGCCCCCGCAGTTACCTTCCCGGGCATATCCCTGGTGTTGAGTTCGACGAGCCTGTCGACGCCGCGTACGGGAAGGCGAACGATGGCCCCTTCGCTGTTGATCAGGTTGGCCTCTTCGGGCAGGCAAACCAGGTGACCGGAGTGGCCCCCAAGCGCCGCCTTGGCGGCCAGTAACGACCCATATGAGGCGCCGAGGTAGAGGATCTTGAATTTCTTAGCCATGCCCACTCCAGTCTGACTCCGTTACGGGCTTCGCGCGCCGGGGTGCGCACGCATCGTATGCCAGCAGGTTTGGGCCACGCAAATCAGGCGGTGCCCAGTCAGGTTGCTGACCGGCACCGGACCACGGGCCCGTGCCGCGGATCCAGGGTCCCATCGACGGGTAGCCGATCCCGAGTCCCTCATCGAGGGGCAACGTAGGGCTGATTTGAGCGAGAGGGCGCGGGCGTGAACTCGCTCCCGGTACGCCTGGAGATCACCACCGAGCCGATTCAGGGCAACTGGCGACCTTCCAGGGTGATCTGCTACGGCCGTGATGGTCGCTTGCCTGTTGTTTTCGCGACCTTGCAGGCATCAGTGCTACCCGGTTCGGTGTTCTTCCCTGGTCGCTGGAATGGCGCGCTGGCGGGTCATCCTGTTCACGATTGCAGTCGCCTCAAAGCAGACCGGGGGCGCCGACGAGATCATCCTCGGCTTCGGCCTCCCGGGCACTGCAGTGGCCACTCCCGTCGCGGTCTCCTTTGGCGTCGGGGCCAGGTGGACCGCGGGTCGAGAGCTGGATGCCTGGCTGGGGCGCCGGCGCGGCTCCACCGGCAGGTCTTCAAGGTACCTTCAAGGTTCCAGTCGGCCACTCGCGAGAGCGTGGAGGCTCCGGGGAGTCCCGGAGCCTCCGGCGCGCCAATGGCCCGATCCTATACCCTCGCGGGAGCCATGCCCGGGCATAGCCCGGGGCGGAGACTGCAATGGCGCGCTGTTCCATCCACGGATTCGAAAACTGCCCCAACCACGGCGATCGTGAACGCACGCCTGCGGGGGCGTTCCGGTTCTGCGCCTGTTACGTGAACCATGACGCCAGGACGGCCTGCGAATGCGCCTGCGGACAGTGCCAGGTCTACCGAGAAGAGCTGGCGGCAGGACCGTCCGTCTCGCCGGTGGATGAACGCGTGCCCGCCCCCGTCCTGCATCCCGCCGACGCGTGCGCTGAGCTATGCGGTCCGAGGGATCGATGGGTCCTGCAGCTAGGTGAGATTAAAACTACTGCCGCAGCGAAAGCGGTACGTGACCTAAGGGAGGCTTCGTTCGATCTGGCGATTCGCGCCGCTCTGGAGAAGGCCGAACTGGTCTACTTCGGCGAGCTCGACCGGCTTTCGAAGCAGCGATCCGTAGCGCCTCCCTCGAGCAAGGAACGCAGGAAGAAGAAGAGCGAACGCGGGAAACCAGCAGACAGATGCGCCCTGTGCGATGTCACGCATGCCCGCTCGTTTCACCTGGCGGCGCGGAAGGCTGGCTCTGACGCCGAGGATGCCCTGCGCCAGGCAATGGATCTACTGAAGGGGCCGGAATCGGAACCCGGTTCTGACCAGCCAGAGGGCAGGTGACGTGAACAAGCCGGGACCATCCGGGGATGGACCCCGGGGACCCGGCGGGCGACCAGGCGTCCCCGACAGGCCACGCTGCGCGACCTGCTTGCCGCTCGCAACCCCGACTGCCGCGCCACCTGGAAGCTTGCGTGGAGGAATCTCCGGCTTCTCTCGAGGCGGCAGAAGCCAGCGGCGACCCCGGTAATATCTAGCCCTCGCTCACAAGTGCATGTCACCGAGGATCGATTCAATGAGCAAGCGCATCAGGCCAGCCTCGCTACTCTTGCCGCTCTTTGTGCTGTTGTTAATCGGCGCTTCGGTCAGCTGCGGCGGTGATGAGACCAATGCCCAGGCGACGTCGAGTCCGCAGGCGCCCGCAAGCGGACAAGGTGAAAGCGCCACCGTGCGGCCCGACGGAGTGTTCACGATCGATGTGCTGGTCGGGGCTGGCTGGAAGAAATCGAAGGAGCTGGACGCCAGCCTGCTTCCGGGCGCAACGGCAGTCTGGTACGGCTTCTACGACCAACGCGATATTGAAGTCAGGATCTACCCCTCACACGGCGACGCCACGGGAGCGGGCGCAGACGCGGCGCTCGAAGCGATCGGGCGGTCGCCCAACTCCAATATCGGTGGAGGCATCATCACGTCGCTTGGCAACCGGACCCAGTACCGTGCCTACGTGGTCGCGGGGAACCTGGTCCTGCTCTGCGAGCTGTCGACCGAGAACTGTTTGAAGCTGGTCGCACGTATGCCATGAGGCCTCGCGCGGTCACTTGCGTACGCAGTCTTGCCTTATCGTGTAATTTTCGCCCGAGTCGGATTCAGCATGAGGGAGTCGCGTCGCATGGCCAAGCGCATCAATCGGGCGGTCGAACTGCTTGAGGGGAACCAGCCGATCTACTACACCGGTGGGCATACCGGCGCGGTCCTCACCTATGAGCAGGGCAAGAAGGACGCCCATACCTGGGCGGACTACATCAACGTGGGGATGGAGCACGGGGCTTTCGACATGACCGGCCTGGCCGAGTACATGCGGGGCCTCTGCGACGGTGGTCCGACGAAGAGTGGCCATCGGACGCCGCCCGTGATCGTGGAACTCCCCGCCGACGGCACCTCGGAGCCGGTCATCCGGTATAACTCATGGCAGGTGAGGCAGATCCTCGCGCGGGGTGTGCACGGAATTCTGTTGTGCATGGCCGAGAGCCCGGACGCCGTCCGAGCGTTCGTCGAGTCTTGCCGTTACCCGATCAACAAGGCCGGGGTAGGGAAGGGCCTTGGCACCGGGACCCGGGGGGTTGGATCTGAGCCAACCGCAACCAGAGTCTGGGGCGTCTCACGGGACGACTACATCGACAAGTGCGATCCGTGGCCGCTGAACCCGGCGGGCGAGCTGCTGCTGGGGGTGAAGATCGAGAGCCCGCGTGCGGTGTCGAACGTCGAACAGATCATGCGTGTGCCGGGGATCGGGTTCGCCGAGATGGGCCCCGGCGACCTTTCCATGGCACTGGGGTACAAGACGATCCGGCGGGACCCTTACCCACCTGAGATGCAGGAGGCGCATGACCGGGTCTCCCGGGCTTGCCGGGAGAACGGGATCGCTTTCCTGTCGGGCGCCACGCCTGAAACGATCGGGAAGGTGATCGATTCAGGGGCGCGCGTCATTTCAGGCGGCCGCGAGGACACCGCCGTGGCGGGAAGGAAGCACAGCCAGCGAACGATGCCCTACTAGCTGTCGGGGGAATGGGGTGGGGCAACGGGACCGACGTTGGGAGTGAATCCAGGGCAACGAGCCCGCGTATCGGCGATTTCACAGTTTCGACGGTCCATGATCACCCCGGTCCCGAACGGGGGCCTGGCGTGGTGTACAGGGGGGTTCCCGGCGCGGCGTGGGGGCCCTGTCGCTCGTTCGCGCTGAACCAGGTGGCAAATACCGCTCGCAGTGGCAGGGTCATCTGATTGCCGCTGGAACGGGTGGGCCTCGAGTACTGGTCGACATGGGGAAGGGGCCGGGGCCGCACGGACACACGGGCAAGCCTGGCGAACTGCTCGGGAGCCTGAATCTGATCGACGCAGTCGCGGTTACCCGTTGCCACCGCGACCGCATCGGGTGGAAGGTCACGTGGAGGGACGCAAGCCCGCGGCCCGTGTTTCCCAGTAGGACCTACTGCTTGGGGCCAACGACTGGGAACACTCCCTGCGGCCCGGCAACCGGAATGAGGCGTTCGAACGCAGCATCCGGCCCCTCGAGAAGCCTGGGCGGTTGCAGCTGGTGCGGGGCGAGCACCAGTTGGCGTCCCGGATAAGGACGCCGCCCTGGAAAGGTCATGCGCCAGGCCACCAGTGCGTCCTCGTGGAATCCGTTGGAAAAATCGGGGTACTAACCGGGGACCTTTTCCGCAACCTCGCTCAGATTGCCGAGCAAACGTGGCGCCCGACCTTCGACTGGGACACAAGGCTCTCCACGAAGTCCCGCAAGAGGGTGCCTGTTGAGGCGTTGAAAAACCGCGGGATCGTATTTTCCGGACATCTTCCGTCCGGAGAGAGCACTGGCCGCGTCCTCTAAAGGAACGGCAAATCAGGCTGGGATACTCTGTGACCGGCCCGCGTTTTATTAATGGATCAGGTATGAGGATTCGAAAGAAATACTTGACAAGTAGCTTTGCGATAGCTATGGTCAAGCCGGGTTATCTATAGGAGGTGTGTAGATGCCAGCAGTCCAGGCCTATTGTTTCAAGTGCCGCACGAAGCGCAGCATCACGAATATGAAGCCAACGAAGATGAAGAACGGGCGCGCGGCTGCCCAGGGCACTTGCCCGGTCTGCAAGACCAAGGTTTTCAGGATCGGCAAGGTCTAGGGGCTCTCAGGTTCGGCTATTAAGCCGGCGGGAGGGCATCACCCCGAGACGTGAGGGGGAAACGGTCCTGTATTGCAGGACCGTCGCCTTCCCGGTCGTAATTGCATATTCGCTACTGGTCACGTCGCTTACCTGGGCCGTGCTCTGGCTTCGCTTGAAGCTGAAGCGCGGCCCTCGCGCGTAAGCGGGAAATCACAGGTCGACGGTGGGAACTATTGCCGTCTGCTGTCGGTTACGGTCCTGCGTTCGTCGCCGGGCTTCGAGGTCGCTGCCCGCCGAAGTTTTCCTTCCCCTCTAATGAACTGGCGCGCAGCGCCTCGTCGAAAAACCTTGGCTTGAAGACGTGCTCTTGCTTGTGGAGCATGAACAGGCCTTCGATGGTGATCTCGTAGGAGGGGTTCCTGTCGCCACCCGTGATGTGGTGGCCGCGTGTGCGCTCGAGGGCCTGCAACCGTTCAGCTTCGACGGATATCGGCGCCGCCCTTGCGGGTCCCGGCAGCGAGCTGCTTCAGAGTGGGCAGCGTGTGTCCGTCCATCCCGCCATGGCGCCTGAGCAAGTGCAGGATTTCGTAGCGGAACTCGACCTCCGGCGAAGATCTCTGCCCGCCGGCTGCGCCAGCATCACGGTTGGCCATCGGTGTCACCCGAATTCGGGTTAGGTCTCGCAGGGTGCTAGCTGGCAACTGGTGGCCGCACGCCATCAGGACTGCGCAAATCCGTGATTTCGGGCGGCCTCCGGAGATACGCGCCGTGGATTTTCACCCGGGATCTGGCCGGCTTCATCACCCGGCGATTGGCAATTACCTGACCGAAATGCTCGAGGAATAGCCGACTCACGATTAGAAAAAGACGCGGTAAGACATCATCACGATCACCAGGAATATTCACACAAAAAGACACGCGCCTGATGACAGCCGGGGAAACCCTGAGATAGGATGCCGCACCAAGCTGCCCGTGCGCATGGACACGTTCCGATCCCTGTCCACGACCTGCCACCGAGGTCAAGCGCAGTGGCATACCTGAACCCATGCTACGCACCGGGGTAGCGATGTTGAGATTCCGCTGATTGAAGCTTATTGGGCCGCCTTGACGACGTTAATGCGCTCCGGGTTGGTCGAAATTACCTGATGGTGGTGATGGAAGACTCGACCGAACGGAAGCGCCTGGAGGAGATGCTTTGGGCAAGAACCTGTTCGTGGGCAACCTGGCGTTCTCGGTTACGGACTTCGAGCTTCAGGCCCTGTTCGAGAAGGTTGGACCGGTGGTAACGGCGAAGGTGGTCGTCGATCGGGAGACCAGGCGATCCCGCGGCTTTGGCTTTGTCGAGATGGGCGATGAGGAGTCGTCGGCCGAGGCGATCGCCCGGTTGAACGGTACCGAGTCGTTTGGTCGCCGCA
Organism: SAR202 cluster bacterium; assembly: GCA_016872495.1. Lineage (GTDB taxonomy): Bacteria > Chloroflexota > Dehalococcoidia > Lucifugimonadales > Lucifugimonadaceae > VGZT01. The sequence continues at coordinate 37,366 of VGZT01000004.1, read as the reverse complement.
TAACCGTGAACGAGGCAATGGTCAGGCCGGCCCCCAGCGCAGGCGGCGTCAATCGGGCTGGCGCCTACGGTGCGACACCCGACCGGCGATAGGCAGGGCCAGCCGCGCCCCGTCTGCCGGCGCGGCTCCGGTCCCAGGTGATCAGCGCTCCAGGACGCCGTCCGGCTGTTGCTCTCGGAGCGCCTTCAGGTAGCGTGGCAGGACGTTCCGCCGGTAGGCCTGCTCCAGCTCATCCAGCAGAGCTACGGGATCGGAGTTCTGGCAGATAATGGCGCCAGTCCTCTTGTTGACCATCTTCACGATAGTTGCGATGTGATCGGCGATACCGCCAGTGCCCGTGAGCACTCCGATCACTTTGGATTCGTCGTAGGCGATCGCGAACTCGCCGAGGGTGCCGGATCGGCCTCCGGCAAACACCACGACGTCGCAGGTGCGGATGTTCTCGACCTCGCGCCCCATCAGTCCGCTGCCCGTGTAAACGATGAGGTCGTAGCCGCGCGACGGCGACGCATAGTTGACCAGATGATCACGGAGATTCAGGGCAGGCGAGATGCCGACCACCATGCCGCCCGCCGATTTGGCGCCGAGGACAGCTTCGTGCGGAAGCCCCGGGCAGGCTCCGGTCACCAGGACGTAACCTCGCCTGCCTATCTCCCGGCCGAGTTGCCTGAGGAGCGCTCTGGTCTCAGGCGACAGTTCGCCGCCAGCCGATCCCATGACACCAACGGCCATGTGTGGGAAGTTTGATAGGTCGCCATGGCTCGCCCGGCTCGGCGAAGCCTGCAAGGTCTTCGATTCCGCATCGTTTGGCATCGAGTGATCGTATCACCGGGATGAGGAGAAACTGCCTCGTGCGGTCGCTGTTGATTTTCATGACTGTGCCGGTGGTCCTCGCCGCCTGTACGAACGTTCTCGACCCCGCGGAGTCGCCCGTCGACGTGACGCCATCGCCAGCGGCCGGCTCGACGCGCGTGGCGGCCTCCGCCACTCCCACGGTGCTGCCGCCGTCGGCGACGGCGACCGTACCGGTGCGGGCCACGGCGACGGCGCCATCCGTGCCGCGGGCCACGGCGACCGCGCCGCCCACGGCGACCGTACCGGTGCCGCCCACGGCGGTCGCGCCGCCCACGGCGACGGTGGTCGTGTCACCGACGCAAGCGCCTGCCCCCACATCGCCCGCCATTCCTGTGCCGGGCAACGTGATACCCCCGATTGCAGTCGTGCCCGCCTTTCCATCGTTGAACGACGGAGCTCTTGGCAGGCGGCTGCTGTACTTCGCAGAAGTCCCTGACGGGTCGCGCAGGGCGGTAGTCGTCGAGCAGGCCGGACGCGTCCGCCTTCTATCGCTGGCATCCCCGCCATCTGGAGCTGAGCTGTTCCTGGATATTTCAGACCGCGTATCTACCCAGGGGAATGAAGAGGGCTTGCTGGGGTTAGCGTTCGACCCGGACTACGCGCACAACGGGCGTTTCTACGTGCACTACTCGGCGACGAACCCCAGGCGATCAGTGATCAGCCGGTTTGTGGCCGACGCCGCGGCCGGAAGAGCCGACCCCGCAAGCGAGCAGGTCGTGCTCGAGGTAGGGCAGCCGTTTTCGAATCACAACGGCGGGATGATCGATTTCGGGCCGGACGGATACCTGTATGTGGCGCTCGGGGACGGTGGTAGCGGTGGCGATCCCCAGGGCAACGGACAGAACCTGGCGACGTTGCTCGGCTCGATTCTAAGGATCGATCCGGGTCGGGGCGGCGCAAGGCAGGGCTATTCGGTGCCGAACGACAATCCATTTGTCGGCCGCCCGGCGACCGAGGCATTGACTGAGATATGGGCCTACGGGTTTCGCAACCCGTTCCGATTCTCGTTCGACCGGTCGACCGGCGAACTCTGGGCCGGCGATGTCGGTCAGAACGCCTGGGAAGAGGTAAACGTGGTCACGAAGGGCGGCAACTACGGGTGGAATGTGATGGAGGGTGCGCATTGCTACCGGTCCACGCCTTGTGACATGTCCGGGTTGATACCGCCGGTGGTTGAGTACCCCACCCGTGAGCCTGGCTGTGCTGTTACCGGTGGCTATGTGTATCGAGGAGCATCGATCCCCGGGCTGGCCGGCGTCTACCTGTATGCCGATTTCTGCTCCGGCATCATCTGGGGCCTGCGCAGGATCGACGGCAGGGTGGTCGCGGCGCGGCAGCTGCTTGATACCGATCTGCAGATCTCGTCGTTCGGGCAGGACCTTGCGGGGGAGCTCTATATCACCGCCTTCGACGGGCGCGTCTACCGCATCGCGGGCGGCCGCTAGGCGGACGTCTAGCGGTCGGTCCAGGCGTTCGAGATCCCGGTTTTCCGCTATCATCTGCCGGCTCCGTCGAACTCAACCCCGGCTCGCAAGATCCACCCGAGGTGCCCATGTACCCCAGCGACATCAAGAAGCGGTTGCGCAACGGTGAACTCTGCCTGGGTACCGGTATGTTCTCCAGGGAACCGTACGTGGCCGCAGCGGTGTTCCAGACGCGGCCTGACTGGGTCTGGATCGACCAGGAGCACGAGCCGTGGGGCACCGAGTCGATCGGCCCGATCTGCGTGATGGCGCGCCAGGCTGGCGTTGCCGGCGTGATACGGGTCGCCTGGAACGATCCCGGCGACATCAAGAAGGCGTACGACGTCGGTGCGGTCGGCGTCATGGTCCCCCAGGTCGACACCCCTCAGGAAGCGAAGGACTCCGTTCGTTTCGCCAAGTACCCGCCGATCGGGGAGCGCGGCATCGCGCCGTGGTTTGGCGGCATGATGGGCTTGACCCAGGACGACGTCATCAAGCATGCCAACGATGAGACATTGCTGATCATTCAGATGGAGAGCGTCGAGGCCTACGAGAATGTCGACGAGATCCTGGCCCTCGAGCATTTCGACGTGCTGCTCGTAGGCCCGACCGACCTCTCTGCCTCGCTGGGCTTTCCGGGCAAGATTCACCACCCGAAGGTCGAGAAGATCATGCTCGAGATGGCCGATCGTGTCAGGGGCACCGGCAAGGCGCTCGGGACCACCTTCGGCGATCCCGAGGACTGCCGCCGCTGGATCGAAGTTGGCTATCGCTTCATGAACGTTAGCAGCGTGCTGGGGCTCGGCACGCAGGGATCAGTCAGATACTTTGCAGAGTTCCGCGCCGCTTTCGACACCCCATCGGCACGCAGGAAGGCGGCCGCATGGATGGGCGGGAGTGGCCGCCGCCGGGGCAAGTAGGTCGGGACCTGGCTCGTTCGGGCCTGCATGATCTTCTCTCGGGCGACGATCGTCCTGGTGCGCGGTTTCATCCCCAGCTTCTGCGCCAGAGCCAGCGATTCTTCCTGTCGGTTGCGCGCCTCAGATGCGTCGCCTTGAGTTCCTGCGCCGATCTTGAGCAGGCGTTCAGGAGCCAGGGCTGCCTTCCAGTCACCATGAAGTAACAGAAGGTCCGACGGCACCCACGATGCCCGGGTGGACCAGCGAGCCGAAGCGACGGCGCTAGAGGGTCACGACGACGCGTGTCGCGGCTGAGCCCTTCTGCTTACCGACCCATTCCGCCGTTTCGAAGGCCTGATTCATCTTCTCCAGTGGGAAGGTGTGCGAGACCAGGTCCAGCAGCGGGTACTTGTCCTTCGTGCGGACCAGCAGCTGGAGGCACGATTCGAGGATCCACGGGTTGTAGTGCTGCAGCCCGATCCACCTGGTCTGCCTTGATATGACCTTGTTGCCGGCCAGCTGGAAGCTGCCGCCTGAGATGTTCCCGATGTCGACATAGGTGCCGCCCATGCGGACCATGTCGAGACCTTCGAGCGTGGACGCTGCGATGCCCACGACCTCGATGCCGATATCGGCACCGATACCGCCGGTCAGCTCGCGCACGCGGTCCACGCGGGCCTGGGGAGTCGGGTATTCGTTGAGATCGACCGTGGCGGTTGCGCCGCAGCGCAACGCGAGGTCGAGACGCGCCTTCTGGCCGTCGACGACGATGACCTGTGAGGCGCCCGCTTCAGCTGCGCAGGCGGTGGCGTAGATGCCCAGCCCGCCTGCACCCTGTACGACCACCGTGTCGCCCTGTTTCGGCTGGGCGAGGTGCAATCCGAACATCACCTGGGCCATGGAGCAGTTGATCGTCGCCAGCGCCTTGTCGGGCAGTTCCTCGGGGACCTTGAACACGAAGTGCCCGGGCTTGAGCCAGAAATAATCGGCAAAGCCGCCGTCGCAGTACGGGTAGTCCTCGAACGTGCGGGTCAAGTTGCTGCGGAACCGGTACTGGCACGCGTAGAGCTGGTCGCGCAGGCAGTGGTAGCAGCGCATGCATGGGAAGAAGAACGGGAAGACGACCTTGTCGCCTTCCTTCAGCGGGCGGCGGAGCGAGTCGGTGGAAACGCCCTTGCCCAGAGAGTGAACGCGGCCCGTGAACTCGTGACCGGGGATGCGCTTGCGGGGCGTGACCGGCCCGTCCTGGTCGCCGCGCCATCCGTGGAGGTCGGACCCGCACACCGCGGCCCCGGTGTTCTTCACCAGCACGGATCCCGGTACGACTTCCGGCACGGGCAACTCTTCGATCCAGAATTCGGACCGAGGGCCCTGTCCGATGGCGGCTCTACCTTTGAGGACCACTTGTTCGCTCCTGCGGTTCTGGTGGTTCGACCCTGCACGACTTTCGATCGGCGCAAGGATCGACGTCGATCCCGGCGAGTTCGCGCGCGATGGGTTGCCAATTTACGCCGGGAGACAGAGCGTGTCCACGGCGAGGCTATACTTCCCGGGCCTCTCTGCGCATTTCACAGGCGAGCCCGATTGCCGTAGAGGGCGCCTTCGGCGGCTCGGTCACCGTCCACGGAAAGTAGGAAACATGAAAGCTGCGGTCTGGCAAGGCGGGACGAAGTTTACGATCGACACCGTTCCCGACCCGGTCCCCGGTCCCGGGCAGGTCGTGCTCAAGGTCGACACTGTTGGCGTGTGCGGGACCGACGTACACATCACGCAGGGGCTGTTTCCCTCTACACCTCCGCTCATACTCGGGCATGAGTTCAGCGGAACCGTCGTAGAGGTTGGCAAGGGGGTATCGAAGGCACGGATCGGTCAGCAGGTCGTCTGCGATATCACCAGCCACTGCGGCGAGTGTGACAACTGCCGCGAGTGGACGATCAGCCGGTGCCAGCGCGCCCAGAAGTCGAGCGGGGCGCTTGCGAACTATGCGGTGGTACCGGCGCAATCGGCGCACAGGCTGCCTGAGGGGATCGATCTCGAGACCGGAGCCCTGACGGAGCCGGGTTCCTGCTGCCTGTCGGGCTCGATGGTGTTTCCGATGCCGAAAGACGCAGTCGTGCTGGTAGTCGGCGGCGGGATCATGGGCCAGTTCACGGTCGCCTTCCTGAAGCGCCGAGGTGCCAGGACGGTGATCCTTTCGGAGCCGGTGGCCTCACGGCGCGAGCTGGGACGCCAGCTGGGCGCCGACGTCCTGCACGATCCAAAGATGGAGGACCTCAAGAAGGTCGTGGATCGCGAGACCGGCGGGAGGGGAGTGCATCTCGCCGTGGAGGTCGTTGGCAAGCCCGAACTTGTCGCCCGCTGTGTACAGCTGGTGCGCCCGCGCGGCAACGTGCTGATGATCGGTGTGTGTCCGAAGGGGACGACGCTACCGTCCGACCTCTACGACCTCCACTACCGCGAGGTCGGCATACGTGGGGCTTTTGGCCGGGGCAACTACTTCAAGAAGACGTTGCAGCTGCTGCCCGAACTAAACTTGAAGGGCGTCATCACGACGCGGTATCCGCTGGAGCGGGCCGCCGATGCGATCTACGACTCCGGTCAAGGACGCGGGGTCAAACTGGTCGTCAAGCCGAACGCATAGCTAAGTCCCTCATCGAGGCGCCCCGGCGCGCACCAACGCGCTGCGCGCGGGTCGCCAATCGGTAGAGGGCATGGAGGTACCAGTCAGTGCTCGAAATGTTCCACGTCCCCCACGACATCGCGGTGCGCGTTGCGCAACAGGACATCCGATCTACGGTCGAGGACATCTTCCGAAAGATGGGCATGGGCGACACCGATGCCCGCCAGTCGGCGGACGTCCTGATCTATGCGGACCTGCGCGGCATCGAGAGCCACGGCGTCAGCAACATGATGCGTTCGTATGTCGAAGGGTTTGGCAAGGGCTCTATCAATCCAAAGCCGAAATGGAAGGTGGTACACGAAACCGATTCGGCCGCCACCATCGACTGCGACCGCGGGCTTGGCCTGGCCGTTGGCCCGATTGCGATGCGGGTCGCCATTCAGAAGGCGGAGCGCACGGGTGTGGGCGCGGTCACCTGCACCAACGGGCGGCACTTTGGCGCGGCGGCGTACCACGCGCAGCTTGCCCTGCCGCACGACATGATCGGGATGGCCATGACGGTTGGCGGCCTGAGGGTGGCGCCGACGTTTGGTTCGAAGCCGATGGTGGGCCTGAATCCGATCGGGTTCGCGGCGCCGACGCGCAAGGAGCCGCCCTTCATCTTCGACGCGTCGATGAGCTCCGTTGCGGGGAACAAGATCGCACTTGCGAAACGGCTCGGGGTACCGGCGCTGCCCGGGTGGATCGCGGAACCGGACGGCACGCCGATCATGGACAGCAGGCCGATCCCGGACGACTTCCTCATGCTGCCGCTGGGCGCGACCCGCGAGATCGGTTCGCACAAGGGCTACAGCATGGCCGTCATGGTCGACATCCTCTGCGGCGTGCTCTCAGGGACCGGGCCCGGCTATAAGAACCGGGGGATGGCATCCCACTTCTTCGCGGCCTTCAAGGTGTCGGCTTTCAACGACGTCGAGAAGTTCAAGTCCGAGATGGACGACTTCATGCGCGCCCTGCGCGAGACGCCGCCCGCGCCCGGGCACGAGCGGGTGATGTACGCCGGGCTTCCCGAGCACGAGGCAGAGATGGACCGTTCCGTGAACGGTATCCCGTACCACCCGGAGGTCGTCGAGTGGTTCAAGGGGACGGTCGCCGAGCTGGGCTTGAAGGACCGGTTGCCGGCCACCAGAAAGTAGGACGCAGGAATCTCTTCAGCACCAGTCAGCAACACGGGAAAGGCGGGGCACGATGCCCCGCCTTTCTTTTTCGGTACGGATTCCCTTGGCAGGGCGCGACAGATGCGGAATACGCCTCAGGCCCAGGGCAGCGAGAATGTCGGCGGGTTGGCGTACCGCTTCATCTTGATCAACAGATGCGCTCCGGCGCCGGGCGCCAGCCGGACCGTGAAGCTGCGGTCGTTCACGGTCGAAGACTTCTCGCCGCCTCGGACGCTAACGACCTGGTGCTCACCGTAAGCGCCCCCCTGCACGACCACCGTGCGGGGCTGGAGCTGGTTCAGGTTAACGAGGGTTAGCCCGGTCTCATCGGCGGTCATCTCGTCGACCAGGGCAGCCACGTCTTCGGGGATGCCGGGCCGCCGCCTGTCGGGATCGAAATAGCGGACGCGGCAGTGCAGCGGGTATCCGACCCGCCCGGTCGGGATGCCGCCGAGCATCAGGCGGTTCAGGGCGTCGATCGACGCCGGGTTAAGGTCGTTCATGTCGTCCGACATCCGCATATCAGGGGCGGTATCGTCGGTGTGGATACCCTCGACGCGTCGCCGGACGCGCTCGATGTCGCTCCGCAGCGCGTCCACGGGATATCCGTCGTTCTTGCTCCTGCCCTTGCCTGAGAAGAAGCGGACCCAGGGATCGTCGCCGACGAGCGAGCGATCATCTGCCTTCATCGACCAGTAGTAGACCTCCAGCGCGCCTTCGTCGAACGGGCCGGGCTGGAAGTTGTACCAGCCCTTGTCGCCAAAGGAGCGCGGGTACTGCATCTGCCCCTTGAGGCGCTTGCCGTTTTCGTTCACCTTCGAGATCACTCCTCGCCAGGTGTCGACGTACGACTGATCGCCGGACAGCAGGAGGGCGTTGCCGAACCCGTAAGGCGCCCGCGTGTAGAACGACGGCCTGTGTGCGATCTCACCGGTCTGGGGCACGATGACGGAGAAACCCCACCCGTAGACCCCGCCGTACCACTTGCCCTTCGTTTCGCCGCCGATCTTGCCATTGAGGCCAATGTTCGTTGGTGTCAGGCCGCCATTTTCCGCGGTCCGCTCCGCCCAGGCGCCCACATACTCGAGGCACCAGTCGCGGTACTTCTTTTCTCCCGTCAGCGCGAACGCGTTCAGCCCCAGCGTCGTGGCGCCAAGGTTGAGCGGGTTGTCTCCAACGACGTCGTTGTAGTCCTTGAAGTGGGCGATCATCTCTTCGAAGGTTCGCTCACCGTGGCCCGGCTTGAAGCGACCTTCGATCTCGATTGGATCGCCCGCCCAGTCGAGGCCCGTTGCCTTCCTGAGCAAAGGCCCGCGGCTCCCGTTGAACATGCTTCGAATGATCCGGTGTTTGGGGTCGTAGTTGGGAGCGTAGGGGTCGTCGCCGTTGTAGAAGGCGGCGTACCGCCGGGTACGGTGTTCGAAATCCCTGTCGCCGGGCGCGGCCAGGCCGAGCAGGGCGTAGGGCGAGTACCACTCGCCGATATGGAACCAGTCGAACATCGTTGGGAACTCTTTGAAGTACATCCCCTCCCGGCCGAGCGGTACTTCAACCGTCCTGGCTTCCGTGTACTGCCGGAGATGGCCTTCCCATGCGTGCCGGAAGCGGTCGAGCACATCACTGGGCCCGCCAAGGGCGTACAGCATGGTCCAGTTCAGCATGTTCTCGCCGGCGTCGTCGGGGCCATCGTTGCCGCCCCAGCGCGGGATGCATAGCAGGTAGCCGCGCTCGTCAAAGTACTTGGCGTGGAATACCCGGATGGCGTCGGCCTGTTGCCGTATCAGTTCACGCTCCAGGAGCGCCCACTCGGGTGGCGCCATTGGAACGGTGATGTCGATGGTTGCCTGGCTTGCGCGGTCTGGCATTGAGCGATCTCCTCGGTCTCGATCTATTCGGGCGGCTTGCCGCCTTCGTATGCCTCAAACGGATGGGCTGGATCGTACCGGTACCTCCGCACGCCCTTGATCCCGACCCATATTGCGAAGACTACGACCACCGACACCGCGCCGCCCAGGATCATCGTGGGTCCGGCCCCGATCGCTCCGGACATGAATGCGACCTCCACCTGGCCCAGGTTGTTGGCGCCCATGGCGGCGAAAGAGTGCGCTGAGCTGGCGCGCCCGAGCAGGCGGTCGGGGGACGTTAGCTGCACGATCGTCTGGCGCATCACCATGCTGACGGAGTCGGTCATTCCGAGCCCGAATACGATCAGCAGTCCGAACAGCAGGGCCATGTTGAATTGGAAGTCGACGATCAGCAGGTTCATCTGATGGATCGGGTCCCCGGGCCCCGCCCGGTTCATCCCGAAGGCAAAGAGCAGCAGGGCGTAGACCAGCGTGAAGAACAGGACGAGCAGCCCCTTGCGTGGGAAGCGGTCAGTCCCGTAGACGACCATGCTGCCGAATATCCCGCCGAGCGAGTTGGCCGCGTTGAGCGGGCCGACTGCGATCGCGCCCAGCCCGTACAGCTGGTCGGCGAAGATCGGGAAAAGCATCCGGTAGAAGCTGACGACGGTTACCCCGATGTCGAGCAGGTACAGGCCGGGCAGGATTCGGTGCTTCCGGACGAAGGTGAACCCTTCGACGATCGACTTCCAGGTCGTCCGTCGCGAACCGCCGTCGGGGAGCCCGGAAGTCCGTATCAGGAACGGCGACACGAAGCTCGCGAACGCGATTGCGGTAGCGACTGCGAAGGCCACCGTGACACCGAACGCCACGTAGAAGGCGCTGAACAGCAGGGGAGCGATCACACCGGCGACCTGCATGGTGGCCGTGTTGGTGGCTACCGCGGTGCCGATCAACGGGCGCGGTACGACCCGTGCGACCATGGCCGGTCGCGCCGAGCTGCCGAGCATGCTGAATACACCTGTGACGCCGGTCGCCGCGAAGATGTGCCATGGCAGCAGGCCGCCCGAAGCCGCCAGGACGGTGAGGATCAGCAGGGACACGAAGACGACGGCCTGGGTCATCGCCATCAGCTTCTTGCGGTCGAAGTTGTCGGCGAGCGCGCCGCCGTAGATCACGACCGGCATCTGGATGAACTGGATGAAGCCAAGGATGCCGAGCTGTGCGGCGGAGCCCGTGGTGTCGTAGAGCCACTGCGAGCTCACGAGCATCCGCAGGAACATCGTGACCGTGGTCGTCACGCCCCCGACCCACAACCACGTGAAGTCGCGGTGCGCGAACGCGGACCACGGGCGGATCTCGAGGTCGGGCGTTAGAGGCGGTTGTTCCGGGCTCCCAGTGGCGGTGTCGCTGGTGCCCACCTTCAAGAAGTCATTTCAAGAAGCAAGTTCACGGCGCCGAATCTTACCCTTCGGCCGCAGCCGCGGCAACTTCGGAGACTTGGCCCCGGCCAACCCTATCGGTTACACTGCCGCCCGCTGGACCGGGGCTTCGGGAAACTGAAACCTGGGACCTGATCGCTGAGTCGTCGAGGGGGACAAACAAAGTGGCAAGGATCAACCGGTGCATCGAGCTGCTTCAACAGGGGCAGCCGATCTTCTACACGGGCACGCCCGAGCTGAGTTACGAAGCCGGCGTCAAGATGTCCAGGACCTGGGCCGACTTCATCTCGGTGGACTTCGAGCACCACCCTTTCGACACGGTTGGGCTGACAAGGTTCATGGAAGGTCTCCGGGACTCCGGCCCGACCACCAGCGGTCACCTGACACCGACCGTCATAGTCACGCTCCCGTCGAACGCCAAGACCGCCGAGGAGGTCCGCTACAACGCCTGGCAGATCCGCCACGTGCTCACGGCCGGGGTGCACGGGATCCTGCACACGCACGCGCGGACTCCGGAAGCAGTGAAGGCGTTCGTTGAGGAGTGCCGCTGGCCTTTCTCCAGTGCGAAGGCGGGCCTTGGAAAGGGGCAGCGCGGCGCGGGCGGACAGTCGATACCCGCCAGAATCTGGGGGCTCTCGGTACACGACTACCTGGCCGCGTCCGATCCGTGGCCACTGAACCCGAAGGGCGAGCTCATGCTCGGGCTCAAGCTCGAGGACGCCGAATGCCTGGCGAACTGCGAGAAAAGCGCGGCGGTTCCCGGAATCTCGTTCGCCGAGTGGGGCCCGGGCGACATGGGCATGTCGCTCGGACTGCCTGACGCTCACGACCCCCCGTACCCGAAGAAGATGGACGATGCGCGCAAGCGCGTCCAGGCGGCATGCGACAAGGCGGGAATCGCGTTCCTGTGCTCCTGGAACGATAGCAAGATGACGCCTGAGCAGAGGATCCGCCACCTGTTGAAGATGGGCGTGAAGATCGTCTCCGGCCAGGACGGCGAGCGGATGGCGATCGAAGGACGCAAGGTCAGCAAGCGCAAGATGCCCGTTTAGCCAGGCCACGGGCATCCGGTCACGGGTTTCGGCATCCATGCCGAATCGACATTGCGAATCCCCGTGCCTGGCGTCCCGGCCCTGACCCCGAGGAACCATTCTTGAAAGTCCTGGTAACCGGCGGTTCTGGAATCGTCGGGCACTACGTCATCGACGAGTTGTTGCGAAATGGCTATGAGGTCGTTAATGCCGACAAGGTCCGCTGGGGCAACCTGAGCCACAGCGGGACTGCCGGGGCTGCCCAGGCGGCCGCGGTGACCATGCGAGCCGCCTGGTCGAGGCTGCCGACCTTCATCGAGGTCGATGTCACCGACTACGGGCAGGTCATTTCGGCGATGGACGGCTGCGGGGCCGTCGTGCACCTGGCTGCCTGCCCGAGCGCGGCCTACTACACCGAAGAGTTCGTCTTCTTCACCAACACGACCTCGATGTGGAACGTGATGCGGGCGGCAGAGCAGTTGAAGGTGCGCAAGGTCGTCCTGGGATCGTCGTACAACGCGGTGGGCGCGATGGGCACTGCGGCGCGCTGGGCGCCGCGGCAGGTGAAGCCGCCCGAGTATTTCCCGCTCGACCACGAGGTCGGGACGCGCGCCGAGGATCCATACAGCGTCGCCAAATGGCTAGGCGAGCAGACCGCAGACGCGTTCGCAAGGCGCAACCCGGAGACCCAGTATTCCAACATGCGCTTCAACGGGATGTGGGACGACGAGCGCTTCAGGGAGCTTCACCGGTCTCCCGTCACCGATCCCTGGGTCCGCTGCCAGGGGTTCTGGACCTACCTCCACATCAAGGACGCGGCAACGGCATGCCGCATGGCCATAGAGTCCGAGGGTTGGGCCGGGAGCGAGAAGTTCTTTCTCAATGCCGATGACACGATGATTGCAGTGGAAACCATGGAGGCCCTGCGGCTGGTCTACCCCAACGTGCCGCTGCGCAAGGAGTTCGTTCGGCATGAGGCCCCGATCTCGACCGAGCGGGCACGTCAGCTGATCAACTGGCGGCCGAAGTACTCCTGGCGCGACCGGGCGTTCGCCGGCTAGCCGGCAGGCTCAAGGCGCCAGCGCGATGGTCGTCGCGCCGGCCACGATCAGGGCGGCTCCCAGTAGCCGGGACCGCTTGAACGACTCATTGAGCAGGATCGATCCCAGAAGGACGCCCACGACGATACCGATCTCTCGGAAGGGCGCAACATAGCTGACCCGGCTGACCGTCAGCGCGGTCAGCACGAGCGAGTAGGCGGCGAACTGCAGCAGGCCCGAGACGACGATCAGCCGGGCGTTCCGGCGCCACTCGGCGATCACGTTGGTGCGTGTGAACTGGCTGCGCAACAGCAACGGCATGCCCAGGGTGGCTGACGTGGTCAGGAAGTACATGTACAGGAGCGGGGTGACGTGGGCGACGCCTCGCTTGTCTACGATCGAGTAGGCGGCGATTATCAGTCCCGTGGCCAGCGCGTAGCGGACCCCTGGCTGTCGCAGCGCCTTGCCGAGGCCTGCAACCCCGTCGCGCAGGAGATCGCCGGCCGAAACCGCGAAGATGCCAGTCACGACCAGTCCGATGCCAATTGCGGCGAGCGGCGTTACGTGCTCCTTGAGCAGGAAGACGCCCAGGATCGGGACCAGCACCAGGCCGGTGCCGCGCGCCATCGGATATGCGAGCGATAGATCGGTGTGCCGGTAGGCCCGACTCAAGGTCGTGAAGTAGGCGAGGTGCAGGCCCCAGGTGGCCGCGACGAACCCCCAGCCGGCGAGCGAGGGCGGGTCCCTGAGCAGTAGAAACAGGGCGAGCGGGAACAGCAACACGTTTGCCGACACCGCGGCGGCCCAGGTGAAGACTTCGGGGTTGCTCGCTCGCTTCGTGAGGAAGTTCCAGCCACTGTGAGCGAACGCGGAAAGGACTACGAGCAGAACGGCCAGTCCGGTCATGGGGACAGGACTATAGCAGGGCGGACCAGAGGATCAGGCCGGGTTCCGGGTGAACTACGAGCGCGTCGCGCGCTTCGATAACGTGATATCCAGAGACGAAAGCTGCCTGGAACCGCACCGTGCGCGCGGCGGCCTGGAGCACCCAGCCCACCCTCACGCGGCTGCGCCATCTGCCCAGGGCTTGCTGATGTAGCCGCGCTCGCCCGGCGTCCGGGCCATGGAAAGGTCCTCGGCGCGCGTCCTTTGACGGTCACCATGATTGCCGGGGTATGCGCAGTCTCGGCTCCGACTTGATACGGCGCAGCGCTTCAAACCCGTCGACGCGCGGCATCGCCACGTCGAGCAGAATGAGGCCGGGACGATGCTCGAGCGCTTCCGAAACGACCTCTGCTCCGTCCGAACCTTCGATCACGTCGTAGCCGCGTCCTCCAGGATGGTGGTGGGAGCAAGGCGCAGGGCCTCGCTGTCGCCGACCACCAGAATGCGATCCATCAACCCTTCCGCGCGTCAGGCCTCGACTGCACAACCAGTATGGCGGTGCCGAGCAATCAAGCATAATCGTGCCATTCCTCATCTGAATTGGCGAAAACCCGCATTTCCAGCTTCAGGGGTACCTGTCACATGCATTATCAAGTCGAACGTACACATGGCTGCCGGATCTCCGACGCGTGGACCTACCGCGGCTTGAAAGTCGTGATCATCGAGAACGATCTCTTGCGGGTCACGGTACTGGCGGACAAGGGCGCGGATATCTACGAGCTGATCCACAAGCCCACTGATACCGACTTCATGTGGCGGACGCCGTGGGGCGTGCGCGACCCGAGGCGGTTCATTCCCACGACTGGCTGGCCTGACGGCCTGTGGCACGATGTTTACGAGGGTGGCTGGCAGACGCTGGCTCCGACCGGTGGACAGCCAATGACCTACGCGGGAGCCGAGATCGGACAGCACTCGGAAGCCACCACCATGCCCTGGGACGTCCAGATCCTGGAAGACGACGTGCGCAGAGTCAGCGCTCGTTTCTGGGTCCGCACCTATCGGACGCCATTCCGCATCGAGAAGACGTTGAGCCTCGAGGCGGGATCGCCGGTCCTCACGATCGAAGAGTCCGTCACCAATGAGGCGGAAGAGCCCGCCGAGTGCGTCTGGGGGCAACACATCGCACTTGGCGGTCCGTTCCTGAGTCCGGCCTGCCGGCTGGATGTCCCGGGGGGCACTGTGATCGTGCCCGGCGAAGGGGGGCAGCGGACCCGGCGACTGAAGACCGGGCAGTCGGCGGAGTGGCCCGAGCTGATCGGGAGGGACGGCGAGCCGGTCGACCTGAGGACCTTCCCGAAGAAGAGCGCCAGGGTCCAGGACTACGCGGTCGTCACCGAGATGCCAGCGGGCTGGTATGCCGTTTCGAACCCCGAGCGCAGGGTCGGGTTCGCGTTCGCGTATCCGGTTTCTACGTTCAAGTACCTCTGGTACTGGCAGGTGTTCGGCGGCGGCAGCGGCTATCCATGGTACCGGCGCACCTACAACATAGGGTTAGAGCCTTTCACCAGCCTGTCGAACGGCCGGCCGCTTCCGGGGAGCCGCCGCAGCACGGCCGTGAAGATGCGCGCGGGCGAAACACGTACGGCCACGATGAGGGCGATCGCGTATGACGTGCCCGAGCGGGGTTTCAAGGGAGTGTCGGCCGTCTCGGCAGCCGGCAAGGTCAGGTTCTGATCGGGCCAGGCGCCGATTCCAAGTGACGTGACCGGTAGACCTGGCCGCTCAAGCTGGCTCGATCGAAACGCCAAGGCCAAATGTCTGGATCCGGTCCCGATAGAGCTCGGCCTGCTCGAGCGGGCAGACAATGACCACCGCGCGGCCTTCCTCGTCGGCCTTGAGCATGATCTCCGTAGCGGACTGCTCAGAAAGGGACGGGACGCTCTTCATGAGCGCGTCGACCACGAACTCCATCGAATGGACCTCGTCGTTGTGCAGGATCACTGCGTACGGGTGAATGATGTCCCGTGAGATCCGGACCGGTCGTTCGGTTTGCGGGATGGTCGTCACGGGCGGATTTTAGGGGATGCGTGGCACGCGCGTATGTGCTCTCGCCGGGGAGCAGGTCCTCCCCGGCGAAGCTGTCCAAAGGCGGTTAGCCGCCCCAGGACTGGTGGTCGGTCTGGTGCTGCTTGATGTAGCTCCAGTCCAGTTCGACGCCGATGCCAGGCCCCTCGGGCGCAAAGACGTTGCCCTGCTTGTCGATCCCGTCGAGGTCGTCGTTGTAGTTGAGGTAGCCGGGCGCCCTCGTCGTGCGGACCAGGGGATGGACCAGCCCGAGCTCGTACCAGTTCGTGTTGCGGATCGCGGACATGATGTGGCGGTGCACCGGTCCCGGCCCGTGGAGTTCAACGTCCAGGCCGAATCCCTCTGATGCCGCGGCGATCTTCATCGTCCCGGTGATGCCGCCGTCCTCGTGGGCGCCGGCCCTGACGTAGTCCGTGCCTTCGGCCACGATGAAGTTCACGTGCTGCTCCAGCAGCCGGATGTGCTCGGTCTGCAGGATCGGCGTCTTGATCATCTGGCGGAGCTTCTTGTAGGCGAATTCCGAGACCCCGCCATCCTTGTACGGGTCCTCGTACCAGAAGAATTTGGCTTCGTCGCAGGCAAGGCCAACCCGCAAGGTCTGCGCAAAGTTCTCGTACTCACATGCCGGGTCGATCATGAGCGCCATGCGGTCGCCGACGCGCTTGCGGACGAGCAGGACGTTCTGTTCCTCACGTTCGATACGCTGGCCGCCAAGGCCCCAGCCGTGGATCTTGAACGCCTGGTAACCCATCTCCTGGCACTGCACGGCAAAGTCGCCGAACTGTTCCGGGGTGCTGAGGCCCCCGTTCTCGTCGCCGTGCAGGGTGCTGGCATAGGCGGGCAGCGGCTTGCGCCAGCCGCCGAGCATCCGGTACAGCGGCTGGTCGAACATCTTCCCGGCGATGTCCCACAGGCAGATGTCGATCGGTCCGACCCCGGTCATGTCGAAGTGGCGGAGGCCGCGCTTCACGTCCTGGTAGATCTTCTCGCGTTCCAGCGCGTTCTTGCCGATGAGGTATTCCGCGACAATGGCGACCTGCGCCATGGTCGGCCCGCGCAGCCCCATGTACTCGCCGGTGATCCCCTGGTCGGTGTGGATCTGCAGCACGCCTGAAGTGGCGGTCCGTTTGCCGCCCTTTTCGTAGACCATGTTGAACGTGTTGTAGTCGCGGCCTACGTTCTCGATGGTATAGCTGTAGCCAGTTACTTCGATCTTCGTGATCTTCGGGCCAGCCTTCATGCAAGATCCTCCCACGGCGCAATAAAGCGGTCTCGAATGACGCGGGCAGTATAGCCTCACGTCCCGCCGCTCCTGCTTCCTTGCCGGTGTCGAGCGGTCGTGTGAGAATGCGGCCTCGGCTACCAGGCAGAGCCCTCGAGGACCCTCATGAAAGCGGTCGTCTACCACGGAAACAAAGACATCAGGTACGTCACCGACTGGCCGGAACCGGAGCCGCGTCCGGGGGAGGTCAAGCTCAAGGTCGGTTATGCCAGCATCTGCGCCACCGATATCGAGGAGTGGCAGTTCGGTCCGAGGTTCGTTGCCATGACGCCCAACCCCATAACGGGGAAGAAGGCCCCGCTGGTCCTGGGCCACGAGGTGGGCGGCAAGGTCGTCAAGCTGGGGCAGGGTGTGACCGGGCTGACGGTGGGCGATCGGGTCGCCGTCAACGACATCATCAACTGCCACACTTGCTTCTGGTGCCGGCGCGGCGAATATTCCGCCTGCCCCAACCTGGCGGTGATGGGATTCTCTGCAGATGGCGGGCTCGCAGAGTACCTCGCCTGGCCGGCGGACCACTGCATCAAGCTACCCGCCAGCATTTCGGACGAGGAGTCATCGATCGTCGAGCCGGCCGCGGTCGCGGTCCACGCGGCGCGCCGGGCGCGACCAGAGTTCGGGGAGCGCGCGGCTGTGATCGGTTGCGGGACGGTCGGACTCCTGACGGTGCAGACATTGAAGGCCGCGGGCGCCCGCGTCTTCGCCGTGGACGTGCGCCAGTCGAGTCTTGAGCTGGCCCAGAAACTCGGCGCTGATACCACGATAGACGCCGGCAAGGAGGATGCGGGCGCTGCACTGCGCAAGCTGACCGACGGCATTGGCCCCGACATCGTCGTGGAGACCGCCGGCGTTGCCCAGACGCCGATTCAGGCCATTCAGTGGGTACGGCGTCGGGGACGCGTCGTGCTCGTTGGCATCTATGCGGCGCGGCCGAATTTCGATTTCCTCGACATCGTCGATGGCGAGAAGACCGTCATCGGGTCGCTCGCCGCCAATCCGCAGGACTTCACCGGTGCGGTCGAGCTAATGGCGGCGGGGAAGGTCAACGCGAAGCCATTGGTGAGCGCCAGGATTCCGCTGGAACGGACGATCGTCGACGGCTTCGAGCGGATGCTTAAGCCACAGAAGGACGTATACCGGATCCTGGTTGGTTCAGGGTCCGTCTCGGGGGGAAGGTGAAGTGCATTACCAGGTTGAGCGCAACAGCGGGTGCCGGATCTCGGACGCGTGGACCTATCGCGGTCTCCGCACGGTCGTCCTGGAGAACGACCTTATCCGGGTGATCGTGCTCGCCGACAAGGGCGCGGACGTCTACAGCTTCGTCCACAAGCCCACCGACGTCGATTTCATGTGGCGCACGCCCTGGGGCGTGCGTGACCCACGGAAGTTCCTGCCGACAACCGGCTCGCCGACCAGCCTGTGGCTGGACATGTACGAGGGCGGATGGCAGACCGTGGTTCCCCACGGTGGCTTCCCATCGACCGTTGCCGGCGCCGAGATCGGCCTGCATGGCGAGGTCAACACGATGCCGTGGGACGTTGACATCGTCGAAGACTCCGAACGGCGAGTTTCCGCACGGTTTCGCGTGCATGGGGTCCGGACCCCGTTCCGGGTCGAGAAGACGCTCTCGATCGAAGCCGGGCGCGCTGGCCTGATCGTCGAGGAGACCGTGACCAATGATGGGGAGGAGCCGGCCGATTGCGTGTGGCTCGAGCACATTGCGATCGGCGCTCCGTTGCTGGCGGCCGGGGCACGGCTCGAGCTGCCCGCCTGCACGATCCTCAACCATCCGACCAATATGGATAGGGACGCCAAGCTCAAGCCCGGCTGGCAAGGTCCATGGCCGAAGGCCGCGGCGCAGCGCGGTGCAGCGATCGACTTCAGCCGCTTCCCCGGTAAGGACGACCGATCCCTGGACATGGCCTATTTCACCGGGATGAAGGAAGGCTGGTACGCGGTAACGAACGAGAGCCTCGGAGTCGGCTTCGGCGTTTCGTTTCCGGTCGAAGTCTTCAACTACCTCTGGTTCTGGCGCAACCTGGGGGGCGGGACCGGATATCCATGGTATCGCCGGTGCTATAACGTCGGGCTCGAGCCCTGCACGAGCTTCCCGAACACCGGGCTGACGCCTGCGATCAAGAACAAGACGGCCCGCCGCTTCAAGGCGGGTGAATCGGTTTCGGCTACCATCCACGCGGTGGCTTACACGGGCAAAGAAGCAGTCCGCCGGGTTTCACCCTCCGGCGCAGTGACACGAAAGTAGGACCGCGTGAGGATCGTCGACACGCACTGTCACGCCGGCCATAACTGGTTCGAGCCGGTGGAAACCCTGCTGTTTGAGATGAATTCGAACGGCGTGACCGAAGGCGTCCTCATCCAGCACGGGGGCACCTACGACAACGACTACCTGTTCGAATGTACGGAGCGCTTCCCGGGGCGCTTCAAGGTCGCCGTCCTGATCGACCCCGACGACCCGGACCAGCCGGGGACGCTGGCGAAGCTCGCGAGGCGGGGCGCTGCGGGCATCCGGCTCTATCCGCCGATGCGTGTAAGCGGCCGGGACCCGCTGGCGCTCTGGAAGAAAGCGGGCGACCTCGGGGTCGTGGTCAGCTGCATGGGCACGACCGAGCAGTTTGCCTCTGACGAGTTCCATGCGCTGGTCAAGGCGTGCGCGTCGACGACGATCGTGGTCGAGCACCTGGCGGGCGCGAAGCCGACGACGATGCCGGACGACGCCCTGTTTCTGAAAGCGCTGAAGCTTGCTGAGTTGCCCAACACCTGTGTCAAGATTCCGGGCCTGGGGGAATTCACCCCGCGACCGCCACGGCTTGCGCCGGCGTTGAAGTTCGGCAAGGTGCAGCCGTTGATAGAACTCGTCTACAAGGCCTGGGGGCCGAAACGAATGATGTGGGGTTCGGACTTCCCGCCGGTAGCCGGGCGTGAAGGCTATCGCAACGCGCTTGAGGGGGTGCGGTCACATCCGGCCCTTGTGAGGCCAGGCGACGTGGAATGGGTCCTGGGCAAGACGGCGGCCGCCGTCTGGGGATTCGGCGACAAGTGACAGACGAACGCCCGGGGCCCGAGATCGAAGGCAAGGGATCCGGACAGCCGGAGGGCGAGAAGAAGCGCACGACGCGATTCCTGGCCGGTCGCATGTGGGGCGCAGTGACCCTCAAGGCCGACGTGATCCGCGATACGAGCGACGACCGCTTCGCCACATTCCAGTCGCTACAGGTCGTGCTCCTCGCCAGTCTTTCTGCCGCAATGAGCGGCGTCCTGCCCGGGGAAGATCCGAGATTTGGCCTGGTCGCGGCGATCGTCGGCTGGCTGGTCTGGGTCTACGTCGCCCATCTGGCTTCGACGCGGGTGCTGGGAGCGGACGCCCAATCCGTGAAGTCCAATCGGCTCATGCGTTCGGGCGGCATGGCGATGACGCCTGCCATCCTGCTGCTGTTCTGGCCGGTCCCCTTCGTAGGGTGGCTGATCTTAGCCCTCGGCGTGATCTGGATGCTGGTTGCGATGACGGGGGCGTTGCGCTTCACATACGAGCACGGGGACTGGTCGAGGGCGATCCAGGCGTCGGCGGTTGGGCTTGTAGTCGCATCGGCCGTCTACGCCGCCATCGTCCTGGCGTTCGGCTAGGGACAATCGACAATTGAGAGGAGCTTGCGGCACGTCTGCGATGCTGGCCCGAGGCGGGGAATAGCAGGTTTCAGACCTCCAGCTTTTGGGGCGTCTAATTGCCGATTGGCCCTAGTCTTCCGTCCAGTAGGCGACCCCCACGAGTCCCGGCCCGGTGTGCGCTGCCATGAACGCAGCGAAGCTCGTCAGGTGCAGTTCGGCAGTGTCGAACTCCCTGGCGATGCGATCTCTCAGAGCCACGGCGTCGGCTTGGGCGTCAGCGTGCATGACGACGACGTGGACGCGTTTGCCGGCTGCGTCGCGGGCGAACTCTGCGAAGAGGCGGGCCGCAGCACGAGAGCGCGCGCGGGGCCGGGCCACCAAGCCGACCTTGCCGCGGTACCACTCCATGACCGGCTTCACGTCGAACAGGTTTGTCGCCCACACGGCGATCCGGGGGACGCGCCCGCTCCGCCAGACGTATACGAGGGTGTCCAGGTAGGCGAGCAACCTCACTCGTCCAGCAACCATTCGGGCCTGCTCCTCCACGGCAGCGAGATCAGCGCCAGCAGCGGCCAGGCTGGCCGCCGCGAGCGACACCAGGGCTTCAGACCCCGCCGCAGAGTCGCTGTCGAAAACGCGTACCTCAGTACCCGGCAACTCTGCCGCAGCGAGCTCGGCCGCAGTGCGCGCGCTGTCGAACGATGCGCTGAGGCGTGACGCAAGTGCAATGCAAAGGACCGACTCGGCCTCGCTTGCGGCGGCCCGGATCTGTTCCAGCCAGGCAGCGGGTCGAGGGGCGGCCGTCTGGGGCACGGCCCTGCCTTCACGAAGGAGCCTGAACTGCTCGTCACCGAGGCCCTGCGGTCCGTCATCGTAGGTTCTGTCACCGAGCGTGATTTCCATCCGGGCGATGCGAATGCCGCGGGCGGAGGCGAGGTCGTGGGGCAGGGCGGTCGCGGAATCCGTCACGACGGCTACCCGGCGTCGCTTGCGCGGGGCGGAATCGGCCCGGTGAGGTTGCATAGGGGCGGGATTTTATAGGAGCAATCCGTTCGCCGGAACGGTATCGTGGCTATCCCGTCCCACCAGTGGGCCCTGTGTACAATGGCTGGTCTACCAGCGCACGTTACGGATTTCGTCACGCATGGCAAACACCAGTTTAGTCAGGCGCCTGCCGATGGCCCGGGATCTCGACGCGGACGCCCTCGGGCGGCTGGACGCCGTCCGTTCCGCATGTCGCCAGCACCTGGAGTTGCGCGGTTATCGCCAGCTGGATACCCCGCTTCTGGAGCAGACCGAGCTGTTCCTGCGCAAGTCAGGCGGAGAGCTTGCGAGCAGGCTCTACAGCTTCGCCGACCCGGGTGGCTATCCAGTCAGCCTGAGGCCAGAGTTCACCGCGCCGGTCATCCGGCACGTCATCGAGGTTGTCGGCACCGCAGGAACCCCGCTCCGCTACCACTACTGCGGCCCCGTATTTCGATATCCGACCCCGGGCACCCCGGCCGAACAAGAGCCCGGTGTGTTCGTGCAGGCCGGAGCAGAGCTAATCGGCGGCGCCGCGCCATTCGGCGACGGGGAAATCATTTCGACCGCCTGGTCGGGTTTAGAAGAGCTCGGGGTGAAGTCGCCGCGGGTCACGATCGGGCACGTCGGTCTCCTGTGGCAGCTGCTCGGGAACTTTGGGCTGTCGGACCGCGCGCAGCACTTCCTGGTCCAGAGCGTGGGCAGGCTCCGGGCGGGCAAGGATGCCGTGGCCGGGACCCGGAAGGCCGCCCAGGAAATGGGTCTGTTCAGGTCGAACGGATCAACTGCGAAGGACGGCGGCTCCGGGGGGGCGTCGACCGATGCCGTGGAGTCGTTGCTGTCGCGCACGCTTGGCGGCCCGATCGGCCAGATCAGTGGCGCTCGCACGGCCGAGGAGGTCATGGCGAGGCTGGCGCGCAAGCTGCAATCGCTGGACGACGAGGCAGCGCTCAACAGGGCGCTCGAGTTTGTCGCCGCTCTCGCCACGGTGCGAGGACCGGTCGCGGCGACGGTGAAGCGAGGGCGCGCGGCGGCCCGGGCGGCGGGGCTCGGCGACGCACCGTTCGCTGGTCTCGTAGCAGTGGTCGAATCCGCAGTCGCGCAGGGTGTACCCGAGAACTCCATCACGGTCGATTTTGGCCTGGCCCGCGACATCGCCTACTACACCGGGTGCGTTTTCGATCTGACGGCTTCGGACGGCACGACCTCGTTGGGCGGGGGCGGGCGCTACGACGGCCTGATGAACTCGCTCGGCGCGGGAGAGGACATCCCCGCCATTGGATTCGCCTACAACCTGGATGTGCTGGTAGAGGTCCTGCCTGGCGCCAGGCAGGGCAAGCCCCGGAAGTGCGAGCTGATCGCACCGGCCAGCCCCGATGCAATGCAGGCAGCGATCGCATACGCGGCAGAGTTGCGCAGGAGCGGCACCGCCGCCATTGTTTCGCCTCCGGCCACGAAGCAGGAGCTGCGGGCTGCTGCCCGGGCCTGCGGCGCCGGGGTCGTCCTGGTAGCGGCCGACGGCTCGACTACTAGAGTGCCGGCGTGATGACCGGACTCAGGCTCGCAATCCCGTCCGAGGGCGCCCTGGAGACGCCCACGCTCGATCTCCTCAGGAGCTGCGGGCTGCAGGTCAATCGCGCCAACCCGCGGCGGTACACGGCCGAGATACCTTCGATGCCGGGGGTCGAGGTGCTCTTCCAGCGCTCTTCGGACATCACGCAGGAGGTCGATGGCGAAAGCGCCGACATCGGCATCACGGGCCTGGACCGGTACCTCGAATATCGACGCGAGGGCGGCGACTCGATCGAGCTGTACGGCGACCTCGCCTTCGGCGAAGCGAACCTGGTGCTGGCAGTCCCGGACGGCTGGCTGGATGTGACGACGCTGGCTGACCTGGCGGACCTCGCGCTCGAATTCAGGGAGAAGGGCAAGGAGCTGCGCGTGGCGACCAAGTACCCGCGCCTGGTCCGCCGGTACCTGCACCGCCACGGCATCAACTACTTCACTTTGGTCCACGCTGGCGGGGGGCTCGAAGCCGCGCCGATCATGGGTTACGCGGACCTGATTGCCGACGTAACGGCGAGCGGGACGACATTGCGGGAGAACCGCCTGCGGCCCCTGCGGGACGGGGTGGTTATTGCGTCGCAGGCCGCGATGATCGGGAACGGCCGCCTGCTGGGCACCGACCGCACCAAGCTGGCGCTGACGCGTGGCCTGCTGGAGCGGGTGGAGGCCACGCTGAGGGCGCGCGGTTTCCAGCGCGTGACCGCGAATATCCAGGGTGATTCGGCCGAAGCGGTCGCGACGCGGGTGATGTCGAAACGTCACCTGGCCGGCATCCAGGGTCCAACGATCTCCGATGTCTACAGCGACGATCGAAAAAGCTGGTTCCAGGTGCAGGTCGTCGTCAAGCGTACCGACCTGCTGCAGGTTGTCGACCATTTCAGGCAGCTCGGCGGCAGCGGGCTCACGGTGAACGACGCCACGTACGTTTTCCGCGCGCAGTGCGAGGCTTACGACCGCCTGATCGAATCCCTGCGAGCCAGAGGCTGGTTGCAGGATGGCGGGGAGCTCCCTTGAGGCGCCTGAGCAGCGCCGAGGCGAGGCAGCTTTTTGCCAGCCGTAGCCAGGTGCCGGGTAGCAGCCAGGTGCCGGCCGCGGTACAGGAGCGCACGCGGGCCGCGTTCGGGCGCGCATTAAGCCCGTCCGAGGTTGCCGCCCATGTCATCGCCGAAGTGCGCGCGGAAGGCGACCGCGCAGTACGCCGCATCACAGAGGCACTCGATGGTGTCGCCCCGGATTCGATCGAGGTGCCACGCAAGGCGATCAAAGCGGCACTTGAGACGGTGAGCCTGGAGACGCGCCGGGCGCTGGAAAACGCGGCGCGGCGAGTCGAGGAATTTCAGCAGAGGGCGCGGCCCACCAGCTGGAACGATCCAGCCGCCGGCTATGGCGAGATGGTCACCCCGATCCGCAGGGTCGGTGGATATGTGCCCGGTGGCAGCGCGCCGCTGGCGTCAACCGTGCTGATGCTGGCGGTCCCTGCGCGTGTGGCGGGCGTCGAGGAGCTGGTCCTGTGCACGCCATCGCCGGGCGACACGCTGCCGCACCCGGCCGTGCTGGCCGCTGCCGCCGTGGCGGGCGTCGATCGGGTTTTCAGGATCGGAGGGGCGCAGGCGATCGCCGCGCTGGCGATCGGGACGCAGACGATTCCCAGGGTCGACCTCATATGCGGCCCGGGCAACGTGTTCGTCACGGCCGCCAAGCGTGCCCTGTACGGAGAAGTCGGGATCGACGGGGTCTACGGTCCCACCGAGACGCTGATTGTGGCCGACGGCTCCGCCGATCCAGAGCTGTGCGCAGCCGACCTGATCGCGCAGGCGGAGCACGACGCGATGGCGGCGCCCGTGCTCGTGACGACATCATCTGCACTCGCCGATGCGGTGGACAGAGAGCTTGAGCGGCAGCTGGCCGACCTGCCGCGCAAGTCGCTCGCCCTGGCCGCGCTGCGGAGCAACGGCGCGGCGGTGGTCGTATCGACCATTGAAGAGGCCTTCGAGGTGGCCAACGACATTGCGCCGGAACACATGTGCGTCATGGTGAACGATTTCGATCGGTATCGGTCGCTGGTGCGGGCCGCGGGCGGCCTGTTCATTGGCGAGCACTCGGCCGAGGTCATGGGCGACTACGTGGCCGGACCGAGCCACGTGATGCCGACCGCCGGCACGGCCCGTTTCGCCTCCGCCGTCAGCGTGCGCACCTTCCTGCGCGTGATGCCGGTGCTGGACATGGACGAGAAGACGTTCCTTTCGGTTGCGGGAGATGCGGCGCGGCTGGCGCACGTCGAAGGGCTGGCGGGCCACGCTCGGGCAGCTGAGATACGATTGCGCAAACTTCTGGGCGAATAGAGTCGGACGGGCGGGTAATGCCGGATTTCGAGCGCCTCGTGCGTCAGCATCTCAAGAAGGTCGATACCTACGCGTCGGTCGATCCGACCGAGGAACTCGCGCGCAGCGCGGGCATCCGGCCTGAGGACGTGATACGGCTGAACGCCAACGAGAACCCCTACGGACCCTCGGAGACGGTCAAGGAGGCGGTCGCAAAGGCGCACCTGAACATCTACCCGGACCCGAACCAGCGCAAGGTCAGGGCCGCGCTGGCCGCGTATACGAAACAGCCCGAAGACCGCCTGGTCGCCGGGGCGGGCGCCGATGAGCTTATCGACCTCCTGATGAGGCTATTCCTCGAACGGGGCGATCGCGTAATCGATGCGGTGCCGACATTCGGGATGTACGGCTTTTGCGCCCGGATCAACGATGCTTCGGTGGTCTCGGTGGAGCGTGACGAAAGCTTTGACCTGGACCTTGAGGCGATCCGAAGGGCGGTCGACCCGCGCACCAAGATCATCTTCGTCTGCTCGCCCAACAACCCGACCGGCAACTCGGTCACCGAAGCGCAGGCGGTCGCCCTGCTCGAACTGGGGCCAGTCGTCGTCATCGACGAAACGTACTTTGAATTCGCGGGCACGACGCTCGCACACCTGGTCGATCGCTACGAGAACCTGGTCATCCTGCGGACATTCAGCAAGTGGGCGGGGGTGGCCGGGTTGAGGGTCGGCTACATGATCGCCAGCCCGGGCCTGGTCCGTCACATCTTCGACATCAAGCCGCCCTACAACATCAACGTGGCCGCCGAGGCCGCCGTGCTTGCCAGCCTGGCCAACCCGGCCCCGCTCCTGAAGAACGTCAGGACGCTGGTTGCGCAGCGGAAGCGCCTGGAAGCAGAGCTGAAACATATCCAGGGGATCCGTTACTGGCCGTCGGACGGAAACTACCTGCTGTGCGAGTTCGGGCGCGAGGGGAAGAAGGTCTACGAAGCGCTGGGGCGGCGCGGTATCTTTGTGCGGCACTTCAGCCATCCGCGCCTGCGCCGTGCGCTGCGCATCAGCGCCGGCACGCCCGAACAGACTGACCGTGTGATCGAGGCCATCAAGGACGAAAGCTTTGAGCTGACCGGGGGGCGGAAGACCCGCTAATGACTACCAGAGCACGCAAACCAGCGGCACGCACTGCAACGCTTAGCCGGAAGACCGGCGAGAGCGAGATTTCGATCACTTTGAACCTCGACGGCGCGGGCAAGGCGTCGGTGGCGACCGGCAACGGCATGCTCGACCACATGCTGGAGGCGCTGGCGAGGCACGGGATGCTGGATGTCCAGGCCCGGGCATCCGGCGGTACCTCGATGGGCTGGCACCACGTCGAAGAGGACACCGCGATCGCGCTGGGGCGATGTCTCGACAAGGCACTGGGCGATCGACGGGGGATCATGCGCATGGGGCACGCAATCGTGCCGCTCGACGAAGCGCTGGCGATGGTCGCGATCGATCTGGGCGGGCGGGGCTACGCGGTCGTCGACACGGGCGCCCCGGAGTACGGGGGCGAGATGCCCGCGGACATGGTCCGGCACTTCCTGGAGGCTTTCGCGATCGAGTCGAAGAGCAATCTCCACGTGCAGGTCCTTGCGGGCAAGAACGATCACCACCGGACTGAAGCCATCTTCAAGGCGCTCGCAAGGGCACTGCGGGACGCGGTCGCCTACGATCCGCGGACGGGCGCGGTGCCCAGCACCAAGGGTGTGATCGGATAGCCCTTCAAGACCGGATCCGGGGGAAGTGACCAGCGCTCGCATGATGCCACCTGCGAATCCGGGCCGGCGGACCGTCCTGGTCACCGGCGCGAGCGGGCTGATCGGCGCGGCCGCGGCCCACGACCTGTCCGCAACGCATCGCGTACGTGCGCTCAACCGGCGCGCGTCACCCCCGTTTGAGACCGTGCAGGCCGATATCGCAGATCTCGACGCGATCCGTCCGGCCTTCGAAGGCGTGCACACGGTCGTGCACCTCTCGGCCCTGCTGATCGAGGCGACCGAGGCCGAATTGACGCGGGTGAACCTCGTCGGCACCCAGAACGTGTTTGCCGCGGCCGCTGCGGCGGGCGTGCGACGGATCATCTTTGCGTCGTCCGGCTCCGTGATGGGCGGGTATCACGGAGATGAGCCGTTCAAGTCGCTCCTGCAATGGCGGGACCAGCGCATCCCGGAGGTTGCGCGGCGAGTGCGAGCTGGCGCTGACGACTACGGCCGTCCCTGGCGGCTCATATCTGAACGGGACCCGGTACGGCCAACCGTGTTCTACGCGTACACGAAGGTGGCAGGCGAGGCGCTCGGCAGGCTCTACCACGAGACGAAGGGCATCTCCGTCATCTGTATCCGCTTTGGTGCGGTCAACGCCCAGGACAGGCCTCGCTCGGCCAGTGCTGCGGCGGTATTCATGAGCAGGCGCGACGCGGCCCAGGTGATCAGGAAGAGCGTCGAAGCGCCTGATTCGGTCGGATTCGAGACGTTCTACGCGCTATCGGATAACGCGGCCAGGTTCCGCGACCTCGAACGGGCACGCGACGCCGTCGGCTATCGCCCCCAGGACGGGATCATGGAGTGGCCGATTGCTGGAGAGGCTCGGGGCGGCTAGCCGCCCTTGATGCCCGCCGACTGATCGATCTCGTCCTGATAGGCGTGGATCTTGCCTGAGATCACGTCGGCAACCCGGACGGGCTGGCGTGCGTGCCCGGATTCGAGCATCGAGTAGATCACGCCCAGCGCCTTGGCACCCATTTCGCTGCCGACTTCCGGCTCGAGGCCGTCGAGGACCGAGCGCGCGAAGTCCTGGTATTCGACTGCGATGACCTTGCGGTCGATCAGTTCGAACGGCATGTCGTAGCTGCTCAGGCGGCGTTTGCCATCCCAGAAGGGCGCCGTATTGTCGTCGAGCTCGAAATCCGGCACGAGCTTCAGCAGTTCGTCCCCCGTTACTGGCTTGTCGCGGCCCTCGTAGCGAATCTGGGGGCTCTCTCCGGACCGGCTTCCCGGCAGGATCAAGGTGCCCCCGCTGCCGTGGACCGTGTCATTCCTGACGCCATGGCCGATGGCCGCGTTGGTGATCCCGAACTGGCCGGCCGCGCCTGACACAAACCGGAGTGATGCCAGGGCGGTGTCTTCCTGGTCCTGCTCGACCACTTCTTGCCCGGCGAACTCGTCCTCGACGCGATGGCCGTAGAACCTGGCGAGGTTCGGCGACATGGCGGCCCGCTTACGGATCTTCTGGAAGAGGCCCGTCTCGGCGTACACCGTTTCGATGTCGCCCAGGAAGTAGACCAGCAGGTCGGCGTCGTGCACGCCCTGTTCGATCACCATTGAACCGGCACGCGCCTTCAACGCTCGCCATCCGGTGTTGTGCATTAGCTGTGAGCCTCCGCCCGCAACGATCCGAATCGTGAAGTAGGGCGTGCCAATCGCCCCGGCCTCAAGCAGTGCCTTGCTCAGCCGGTTCATGGGGTCCCGGCGGTAGTTCTCGGCCACGGCAAGCTTACGGCCCGCCTTTTCGGAAGCGGCCGCCATCAGTCGACACGCCCGCATCGTGAGCCCCATGGGCTTCTCGGTGATGACATGCAGTCCCGCGCCCAGCGCCCGGATCGCGAACGCATGGTGCATTCGCGTGTCGGTCACGATCGCCACCGCGTCGAGCTTTTCGCTCGAAAGCATTCGATCGAAGTCGGAGTGAAAGCGCGGGCGGTAGCCAAGTGCGCCCTCGATCGTGGCGGCCACCTGGGCCGCGGCCGGCTCATGCCGGTCGCACAGAGCCGCGACGCGAAAGCTGTTGAAGTGCTGTGCCAGCTCGATCAGCCCGTTGGCGTGCCGCATGCCCATGCCGCCGCAACCCACCAGGCCCAGATTCATCGTCACAAGTATTTGCCCCCGTAGATTTTGAAGAAGACAGCATAGTTCGTTCAGGGCTGCCGCGCTGATTCGGGTGCGTGGGATCGCCCCTCATCCGTCCCGGCCAGGAGCAGGTTGTGTTCGCCGGTGCCCGGCGCGCGGAAGATCCTGAACTTCACCCCTTCCCAGCGCCATGGCATTCCCGGGAGGCGCGGGGTGCGCCCATCGTCAAAGTCGACGAAGGCCCCCCGCTCCTTCAAGTGGGGGTCTTCGAACAGGTCGGCCACGGCCAGCGCGGCGCACGCCGGGACGCCCACGGCCTGCAATTCACGCATGGCCCGGAGGTCGTTCCGGGTACTGGTCCAGCCTTCGATCGCGCGGTCGATCTCGGCGCGGTTCGCCCTGCGCTCAGATTCATTCCATGACTGCCAGCCGTCGGGGGCATGAATCTCCGCACACAACGCCCTCCACTGGGCCTCCGAGGCGATCTCTATGGCCAGCCATCGATCGTCGCCGCGGCACCGGTAGACATCGTGCGGCGACTGGTAGGCGTGGCGGTTTCCGGCTGCGGCAGGCGGGGCGTTGCTGGTCTGCCCATCGATGACCGCCACCGGCATCGTCATCAGCTGCGTCTCCAACATCGAAAGGTCGATGTGATCGACGCGCCCCACGCGCCGTCTCTGGTTCAGCAGCGCGATCGAGCCGAAGGCGAGCGCCATGCCGCAGAGGAAGTCGGTCCACGCCATCCCTATGGCCGGCTGCTGTCCCGGGTACCCGTTGAGGGCGCTGAAGCCCGTGTACGCCTGGAGCAGTGTCCCGTAAGCAACGGCGCCTGCCTGGGGCCCGTTACGACCCATGCCGGATGAGGAGACCTGGATCAGGCTGGGGTTGAGCTCGTGGAGGGCTGCGCGCCCAAGGCCGAGCCGGTCCATCACCCCGTGGGCAAAGTTTTCGACCAGGAGGTCGCTCCCGGCGATGAGCCTGTGCATACGGGCCGCATCGGCCGCGTCCTTGAGGTCGAGCGTCACCGCGTGCTTGGACTGCCCCAGCACCTCGTGCAGGCGGCCTGCGCGACCCGGGTCCGGCCGCCCGGGGGCCTCGACCTTGATCACCTCAGCGCCCAGAGCTGCCAGGTATCGCGTGCAAGCCGGTCCCGCGATCACCCAGCCGAGATCCACGACCTTCACGCCTTCCAGTGGCAGAGCCGGCTGGCTGGCCACGGCGGGGGGATCGGTGCGTTGTTTCCATGCGACGGCGGCCGGATCACCGAGTTCGACTGCGCCGCTTGCCCCGGGAAGGGCAGCGCGCAGTCCGTAGGGCGAGCCGGGGACCCTGAGCTTCCCGTACCCAGGCAAGGCGCATTCTTCCCAAAACTGCCTGTGCTGCAACTGTGGCGAATCCAGGTGGGCTCCGGGCAGCTCCCATGGGAAGCACGGGACGTGGGCCTGCTGGGCCATAGCGACGATCCGGTCCTTCGCATGCGCGATCGACCATGTGCGCATCAGGTCATAGAGCGCATCCCAGTTCTCCTGGCGGGCCGCCCTGGAGGCGAAGCGGGGATCGGTCCCCCAGGCCGGCTTTCCCATCACGCCCAGCCAGGCAGCCCACTGGTGCTCTTCGCGCGGGGAGATCGCAACATAGCCATCGCTGGCCGGCAGCGCGCAGACCGTGGACGCGCCTCCATCGAGGACGCGCCGCCTGTTCGCCACGCCTTCGCCGAAGGCATGCTGGGCCAGCTGGGCGGGTATCAGCGACAGCATCGCCTCCTGCATCGACACGTCGGTCAGGCGGGCGGGGCCTCCCGTGCGAGCGGAATAAACGGCGGCAAGCGAGCCCAGGGCGGCCGTCAGCCCCGCGACGAAGGCGGTCTGGTCACCGTAGGCCCGCACCGGTGGCGTCCGTTCCGGATCGGACACCGGGCCCAGCAGAAACCTCGACACCGCGCTGCCGTGAAATACCGTGAGGTCGCCACCCAGGAACTTCGCGTGCGGCCCGGTCAGGCCAAAAGGAGTAATCGAGGTCACGCAGAGTTGTGGCAGCGCGTCTCTAAACTCCTCCGGTCGAATCCCGAGCGGGAATTGGCCGTGAGCCGTCGACCCGGTGATGAGGAGGTCGGCTTCACCCATGAATCGGCCAGGCCTGGACCCGAATGTGAGTTTTCGGTTGATCCGGACGATCCGCTTCCTGAGGTTCAGTGCCGAGTGAAGGGGGTCGTCCCCCTGTCCACGGTCTTCCAAGCGGACCACGTCAGCCCCGAGGTCGGCGAACAGGCGTGCGGCGAACATCGTCGCGAGCCCGCAATCCAACTCGACCACGCGCAGATCTTCAAGTGGGCCCGTCATGCGACCCTCCGCGGACAGGGCCTGCCCGGGTCCGACCGGAGATACAGATTCATGGTTGTCATTCGGCCCCATTGGCCGTAGCTTTGGCATCGACCAGAGCGGCCGCCAGACCGGCCCAGGAGAAACAGCATGGCCACCGTCCTCGAGAAACGCAACGCCATCGGATATATCACGATCGACAACCCGGCCCGCGCGAACGTGCTTGACCTAGAGACTGCCGACCAGCTTTCACAGGCCTGGAAGGAGGTCTGGGAGGACCCGGCGATCAGGGTCGCGATCATAACCGGGAGAGGCGATCGCCACTTCTGCGCGGGTCACGACCTCAAGCACCTGGCCGGCCTTAGTGACGTCGAGCGGGAGTACCTCGCCCTGCAGCGCCTCTTCTGGCCGATGGCCGGCTCGGTGAACGGCGCGCGCACCGGTGTGGATCCGCGCCTTGGCGACCATTACCCGCAGATCTGGAAGCCGGTGGTAGCTGCCATCAACGGTTGGGCAGCGGGCGCCGGGTTTTACCTGACGCTCACGTCTACTGATATACGGATTGCCTCCGCCCAGCACGCTCGTTTCAAGTTTGCGCTGCTCTCCCAGGGCTGGGTCGGCGCCGGACCCGGCGCGACGTTTCTATTGCGCCAGCTCCGTTATGCAGATGCGATGCGGATCTTGCTCACCGATGAACCGGTAGATGCCAGCGAGGCGCTCAGGATCGGCCTGGTCAATGAGACGGTTGAGCACGGCCAGCTCATGACCAGGGCAGAGGAGATCGCGCAGGGGATTGCCAGACTGCCTCCGGTAGCGGTCCGGATGATGAAGGAGTTCGCAGTCCGCTTCCGGGATGTACCGGTCGAGACAGCATGGAACGTCCAGTGGCTGATGAACAACCTGCTCATGCAGGCGACCAACGATGCCGCGGAAGGGCCGAAGGCGTTCGGGGAGAAGCGCGCTCCCAATTTCACCGGCGGGATACGCCGCCCGGGCGGCCCGTTTCCCGAGTTCAGCGAAGAGCAGCTCAAGCGGATCGATGAGCTCCGCCGGACCTGATCTGCTAGGTCTTTTCGAGCTCGAAGCTGAAGGTCTCGGTGACCGGATTTGCGAGCAGCTTCTGACACATCTCGCGGACCCGGGCCTCGGCGGTGGCCCGGTCTTCTTCCGCGAGCCGTACCTCCAGGTACTTTCCCGCCCGCACTGCAGAGACGCCGTCGAAGCCGAGGGACTTCAGTGCCCGGGCGATCGTGATTCCCTGGGGATCGTTGACCGCAGGCTTGAGCGTTATTCGTACACGCGCCAGGTACGGCATGGCTTAGAACAGGTTCTGCGGGACGCTCTCAGGCGCCCGGTCCTGGTAAGCCTCGATGAACGCGCGGATCTTGGCCTCGTCGAACTCGGCCAGCGGCATCAGGTGGCGCCAGGCGGTGATCGCGATCCTGGTCCCCATCTTCGGGTAGGGCGAAACGATGAACATCGAGGTGTTGAGTCCGACGATTCCCTTCAGCTGCTCGATCAGGCTGGCACAGCCCTCCGGGCAGTCGTAGTGAAGTCCGATCCCGCCGTGTTCGAGGTTGTGGATCAGCACTTCGTCCGGAAGCGGGTAGGCGTAGAAGCCCCAGCGCGCGGGAGCGCCGTCTGGGGCAGCCTGGACCGGCACCGTCTGCCAGTGTGGTCCGGAGGTGGCCGGAGTGGTTGAGTACGGTCCTCCGCGGACGCCGGCGTCGATATGACCACGGCCGTCATCCGGTGCTATGGCGACCGGGCCGCCGGTGTTGATCTGGTTGGCCTTTTGCGGGTTGGTGCGCTGCAGGCCACCAGGCACAAGCAGGCTTGCGATGAATACAAAGGCCAGCAGGCCCACGCCAACGTAGATCAGTATCTGCTTCTTGCGCTTGCGCGCCCCGGCGCGCGCGCGCCGTTCGGCCCGGATGGCGCCACGCGTCATGCCGCGTCGGTGCTCCGGCCGCGTCGATGCCTTGCGGGGCGGCGTGGTCTCGTTCTTCTCGGTTCCTGTGGTGGCCATTAGTCCGTCAACTTATCTGTTTGATGCAAACCCGGAAATGATACGCCCAGAGAGGGCGAAATGGAGCTGTGACGGCAATCAGGACCCGGTGAGCCTTTGGAGCGCCAGCTCGTAACGCTCCCTGGTCCGTGCAATTACGTCCTCCGGCAGGCTCGGCGCGGGCGGCTGGCGGTTCCAGCCGGTGCTCAACAACCAGTCCCGCAGGAACTGCTTGTCAAACGCAGCCTGGGTCTCGCCCGGGCGGTAGGCATCGGCTGCCCAGAAACGGCTCGAATCAGGGGTGAGTAGTTCGTCGATCAAGGTCAGTTCCCCGCCAACCCAGCCGAATTCGAACTTGGTGTCGGCGATGATCATCCCGCGTCGTTCGGCGTGTGCTGCCGCGCTCTTGAATACGCGGAACGAGGCTTCGCGCAGGCGTACGGAGGTCTCTTCGCCGATCATTCGGACGGTCTGATCCCACGTCAGTGGCTCGTCGTGTCCCGACTCAGCCTTCGTGGAGGGTGTGAACATCAACTCCGGCAGCCGGTCCGACTCCCGCAAGCCGCTCGGCAACCGGACTCCATGTACGGTCCCCGATTTGCGGTACTCGGCCCAGGCGGTCCCCGCGAGGTACGCGCGGACGACGCACTCAACGTCAATCCTTCGGGCCTTCTTGATCACCATCGCGCGCGGGCCCATCTCCTGTGGCAGCCCGGCCAGGGCACCCGTTGCCGGGATGTCCGCGAGCGCCTTGCGGTCGCTGGCCAGCCCGATGAAATGGTTCGGCATCACGTTCCGGGTGTGGCGGAACCAGAAGGCGGACATCTGGGCGAGGATCAGTCCCTTCCCGGGGATCGGATTGGGGAGGATCACATCGAACGCCGAGATGCGGTCGGTCGCGATCATCAGCAGGCGGCCGCCTCCGATGTCGTACGTATCGCGCACCTTGCCGCGGTGCACCAGTCCCTCAAACCTTGTCTCGGACACGGGAGTGATCAACGCCGGATCGCCTTTGTCCTTGACCTTCCGCCCTCCAGGACCTCGATCGTGTCCGCCGGCTTCTTGTGAGCCCGGGTGGCCGGTGGCTTCGTTCGGAATCCGAGCCGGTCGAAGGTATAACGAACATGGCGCAGGTAGTAGCCGTAATCGAACATGTTGGCGAGATCACGCGGCGTCACAAGTGCTGCGACCTCGGGGTCCGTCGTGACCAGAGTCCGGAAATCGTCCCCCTGGTCCCAGGAAGTCATGGCGTTGCGCTGAACGATCTCGTACGCCCGCTTCCGATCCATCCCCTTCTCGACCAGCGCGAGCATGACCCGCTCGGAGAAGACCAGGCCGCGGGACATCTCCACGTTTTCCATCATCCGCTCGGGGTTGACCTTCATTCCGCCGACGATGCCGGTCATCGTAGCGAGCATGTAGTCAACTGCGAGGCTGGCGTCAGGCAGGACGATACGCTCGGCGGAAGAGTGGCTGATATCCCGCTCGTGCCAGAGTGCGACGTTCTCGAGCGAAGTCACCGCGTGGCCGCGCACGAGCCGCGCCAGTCCGCACACGCGCTCTGACAGCTCGGGGTTCCGCTTGTGGGGCATCGACGAAGAGCCGGTGCTCACATAACCGGGGCGCCCGAATGGCTCCTCGACCTCGCGAATCTCGGTCCGCTGCAAACCCCGGATCTCTGTGGCGATCTTCTCCAGGGTGGCGGCGATCAGCGCGAGGGTCTGGACGAACTGGGCGTGGCGGTCCCGCTGGATCACCTGGTTGGAAACCGGGGCAGGAGAGAGGCCCAGCTCTTTGCAGACGATCTCTTCGACCCTTGGCGGCACGCTGGCGTACGATCCGACCGGCCCCGAGATCATGCCTACGGCCGCCATCAAGCGGGCCTCTTTCAGGCGCCGGCGGTGGCGGCGCATCTCTTCCCACCAGAGCGCCAGCTTCAAACCGAAGCTCATTGGCTCGGCGTGGACGCCATGCGTGCGGCCCATGCACAGGGTGTCGATGAACTCCTCGGCGCGCTGCCTCAGTGCCTTCATGAGCGCCTTGACCTCGCCGTCGAGCAGGTCCAGCGCTTCAACCATCTGGAGGCTCAGGGCGGTGTCCTTGACGTCGTTGGAGGTGAGCCCATGGTGGATCCATCGGCTCTCGGCGCCGAGGCTCGGGGCTACCGCGCGGGTGAAGGAGATGATGTCGTGGCGGGTCTGGGCGAAGTTCTCGTCATAGCGCTTGCGGTTGAAGCGCGCCTTCTTGCGAATGCGGGCCATGTCGGCCGCAGGTATGACGCCGAGCTCGGTCCATGCCTGCGCCGCCGCCACCTCGACTTTGAGCCAGAGCTGGAAGACGTGGTCCTCGGACCACACCTTCGACATCGCAGGCCGTGAGTAGCGATCAATCATGGCGGCCGCTCCGGGTTCTGGCTGCCCACTCTATGTGGCGCACCACGGGATAGAGGTCGTCGAAGGGCGTGGCCCGTATGCCCTTGCTCCGGCAATGGTCGAGCAGTCTTGCCCTGGCAAAGACGGTGGTTGCCCTGGCCGCCGCACAGGCGTCTGAACGCGTGCCATCGCCGACGAACACCACCTCCTGGCCCGAGCCGAGCGCCTCCTCGAAGGCCCGGCACTTGCAAACGGCCCAGTCGGCCGGGCAACCTTCCCGGGCGGCCGGGTAGAAGTACTTGAGTTGCGATGCGTCGCCCGCGAAGCGCCCGGTGCCCACCGAGGTCATCGGAAGCCCCGCGAAGCCGTGCTTTGCGAGCACCGGCTCGATGTAGAAGTCGAGGCCAGCCGAGACGATGGCAACCTGGGCGCCCGCGCGCTCAGCGGCCGCCACCGCGTCGCTGAAGCCGGGCCGTAGTCGGGCGGTCTCCGCGGCGTAGCTTCGCATCTCGGTGACGCTGGTTTGCAGAGAAAGAAATGCGAGCTCCTGGTAGTCCTTGAACAGGAGCTTGCCTGCCGAGTAGTCGGCCTGAATGCGTTCGAACGCACCATCGCCGAACCTGTCGAGAAGCAGCCGGGCGACGTTTTCGACGGCGGCGGTGTCATCGAAATCGAATATGACGAGCATCCAGCCAATCATCTCACGGGCAGGCGGGGCGCCCACCCGCCGGCGCCCACTCACGGTCTCGCCCCTCCGCCCCGCACAGCACGGGCGGCGATATCCTTCCGGAAGATCGCTCCCTCGAACTCAACCGAGCCGACTCCTTCGTATGCGGCAGCGCGTGCGGACTCGATGTCTGCGCCGCCTGCAACGACCGCGAGCACCCTGCCTCCGCTGGTGATCGTGCGTCCGCCCCCCGCCGCAACCGTACCGGCCTGGAAGACCAGCGCCTCCCGTCGCTCCTCGAGACCACGGATCTCCTTACCGGTCGTGTACTTTCCCGGGTACCCCCCTGAGGCCATCACCACCGCAACGTGCGACCCACCGGACCAGTCGACCGTCAATGACGCGAGCCGACCTTCTACGCTGGCGAGTAAGACCTCGAACAGGTCGGTTTTCAGCCGTGGCAGGACGACCTGTGCTTCGGGGTCGCCCAGGCGGCAATTGAATTCAATAACCTTCGGGCCATCTTCCGTCAGCATCAGGCCGGCGTAGATCACCCCGAGATACGGGTTGCCCTCGCTCGCCATCCCGGCGGCGGTCGGCTCCAGGATCTTCCGCCTGATGCGCGCCGCCAGCTCAGCGGTCCAGAACTCGGGTGGCGAATACGCTCCCATGCCGCCCGTGTTGGGGCCGACATCGCCGTCACCGACGCGCTTGTAGTCGCACGCGGCCACCTCGGCGCTAACGTGGCTGCCGTCCACGAAGGCAAACACGCTGACTTCGGGCCCCGACAAGCGTTCCTCGATGAGCACCTGCGAAATCGCGGACGCTGGCACCGCCCCGGAGTACAGCGACCGCACTGCGGCGCGCGCGTCCGCGCGGGAATCGGCGACGATCACCCCCTTGCCGGCAGCAAGGCCG
>VGZT01000003.1 GCA_016872495.1 SAR202 cluster bacterium | reverse complement strand
TGAGGGCGAAGGGTGGCGTCCAAGGGGGGCCTTCTCCCTTTCAGGGCGAAGGGTGGCGTGCTAAGGGGGGCCTTCTCCCTCTCAGTGCGAAGGTTTGTTGGACCCCTCGCCCCGACGGGGAGAGGGTGATCTCGACGCACGTCGAGAGCGGGTGAGGGGGCTTCCACCCTCGTCCGAACCCTCATCCGGTCTCCGACCACCTTCTCCCTTTCAGGGCGAAGGATGGCGCCTTAAGGGGGGCCTTCTCCCTTTCAGGGCGAAGGGTGGCGTGCTTGACCCCTCGCCCCGACGGGGAGAGGGTGATCTCGACGCACGTCGAGAGCGGGTGAGGGGGCTTCCACCCTCGTCCGAACCCTCATCCGGTCTCCGACCACCTTCTCCCTTTCAGGGCGAAGGGTGGCGTGCTGTGGGGGGACTTCTCCCTTCCAGGGCGAAGGGTGGCGTTCAGGGGCGACCTCTCTCCAGAAGCGTGCAGGAGGAGAACTGCTAGACGCGCCCTTCGAACAGCCCTTCGGAGATGCCGGGTTCGATCTGCTCGGCCATGCGCACCGCGAACTGATCGGTCATGCCGCACACCATGTCGGCGGCCATTCTCTCCGCTGGCTCGCCGCGGGTTCGGAACTCGGGAACGACCTGTTCGGGATGTTTCAGGAAGTATTCGAACAGGCGGCGTGTGATTCGCTGCGCCGCAAGCCCTTCTGGGGTGTCGCCAAGCGGCAGGTAGACGTTTTCGAACATGTAATCGCGGAGCCCGGTCATGGCCTGGCCGACACGCTCTGAGAGGGCGATCACGGGCGGCTCTCGACGCCTTGGCGTTCCTGTGGCGGGCCACGACGCGCTGACGATGTCCGTGACGAGCGTGTTCACACGCTCCGAGTGCCGGCGACCGAGCACCTCGAGCGGCCCGTCGGGGAGGTCATTCAGGGTGATCAGGCCACTTCTAAGGGCGTCGCCGATGTCGTGATTGAGATAGGCCACGGCGTCCGACAGGCGCACGATCTGTGCCTCGAGCGTCATCCCACCTACGGAGTCGGGGTCGAGAAAGCGCCCCTGTGGCTTGGAGTGGCGCCGGATGCCCTCTACGACGTCGCGGGTCAGGTTCAACCCCTGCCCGCCCTTCTCGAGCTGCTCGACGATTCGCACGCTGTGCCGGCTGTGATGGAACCCCCCTGGCAGAAGCTCGTCGAGCACGCGTTCGCCGATGTGGCCGAACGGCGTATGGCCGATATCGTGGCCGGTCGCGATCGCCTCCACCAGGTCTTCGTTCAGGTTGAGCGCGCGGGCGATCGTGCGGCCCACCTGCGCGACCTCGATCGTGTGAGTGAGGCGTGTGACGAAGTGGTCCCCCTGGGGCGCGATGAACACCTGCGACTTGTGCTTCAGCCGGCGGAACGAGGTTGTGTGGATGATCCGGTCCCGGTCGCGCTGGTACTCGGTGCGCAGGGGCGAGGGGGCCTCGGGGCGCGCGCGAGTCGCCGCAGCTGAGCGTGACGCAAATGGCGATAGCGTGTCTTCCCGCGCCAGCAGGCGAGGCAGGACCGACCCCAGCTCCGGGTCGCCCATTAACCTCTCCTGCCGTCGAGCCCGCGCATCTCAGGCTGCGTGACGAACACCAGGATGACGATGGCTGCCAGGATGCCGGCGCTGATCGAGACCGCGCCGCGGACGCCGGTCGCTTCCGCGAGCGCGCCGCCAAACAGCCCCCCGAGCGGGATGAGGCTGAACGTGATGCCGTGGATGCCCATCACGCGTCCCCGTAGACGGTCTTCCACGCGCATCTGGAGGACAGTCATGGAGTTGATCAGGAAGATCGAACTGAAGAAACCGACCAGGAAAATCATCGGAATCGCGAGGGGGAACAGGCTAGCGGCGGCAAAGCCGAACACTGCCGCGACGAGGGCCAACTGGCTGCCCAGCATCAACCAGCCGAGTCGCCGCACCCCTTGCATTCGTGCGCTTACGTACGTACCGATCACGGCGCCCACGCCGCCTGTGGCGAACAGCGCTCCCAGGGCGCGCGAAGCCGTCGCTTCATCGTTGGGAAAGAATGAGTCGGCGAACGCAGGCATCAGCTGGATGTACTGCAGGCCGAAGAACATGTTGGCGAAGGTCAGTGGGATCAGCACTGCGAACATCCGGTTCGAGGCGATGTACTTCACGCCGTCGACCAGTTCCCTGCCGACGTTCCCGGCGCCCCTCGGCGGCGCTGCAGGCACCTTCAGGGACAAGAGGACGGCGACCATCACGAAGAAGCCTACAGAGCTGGCGACGAACACCGACTCGGTCCCCATCCACGCGATTGCGAATCCTCCGAGCGAAGGCGCCACGATTCTCGTGCCCTGCCAGAGGACGGAGTTAAGCGCCACGGCACTCTTTAGCTGGGCACGGGATATCAGGGCCGGAAAGAATGCATTGCGGGTGGGCCAGTCCATGCCGTAGACGAGCCCAAGGCCGACCGAGATGGCTACGACGTGCCACACCTGCACCACATCCGTGACGTCGAGCACCGTCAGGACGACAAGTAGCGCGGTAGCCGTTGCCGAGGTGGCGATCAGCAATAGCCTGCGATCCAGGCGGTCGGCCATGACACCGCCGAAGAGGTTGATGAGGATCGTGGGGATCGCAGTCGCTGCGCCGACCAGGCCGAGGTTGAACGGGGAGTCGGTCAGCTGAAACACGAGCCAACCGATTCCGACGTTGGCCAGCTGGGTCCCGCCGACGGTTGCGAGCGAGCCGAGCCAGAACCTCCGGTACGCCGGTGATTCGAGCGCGCCCAGTCGAGATGGACGCCGCTCTGAGGGCTCCACGGTGGTAGTCGCCGCGGTGGTCTTTTCCGCGGCTGTCTGCGCCATTGGTTCGTCTCCGAGAATTGCCGTATGGTACCCCAGTCATTTCAGGTATCAGGCGGACGTGAGTCCACGGGCGGTCGTCGAATCTGGGCGCACCGCATGGAGGTTCAACCTTGGAGACGCGCGAACAGCTCGCCAGGAAAGCGAAAGAGTTCCGGACGTTCTACTACGGGCGGGACCCACAGCTTGGGCCAGCAGCCGAGCCGGTCAAGGAAGCATTCGAGCTAATCAACGAGACTTTGTTTGGCCACATCTATCAGCGGCCGGCGCTCGACCACAAGACGCGCAGCCTGTGCACGATTTCCGCGCTCGTGGTGCTCAATCGTGACAGGCAGCTGCCGGGGCATATCACGGGTGCGCTGAACCTCGGGGTCACCAAGGCGCAGATCGCCGAATTGATAACCCAGATGCTGTTTTACGGGGGATACCCGTGTGCGTCGACGGCGCTAGTGGTGGCGCAGCAGACCTTCGAGCAGTGGGAAAAAGACCACCCCGGCGAACGCCGATAGGCGTGGCCGGGCCCTGAGCACCGTGCGGGCGCGCAAGACCCCGGCGAACGCCGATAGGCGTGGCCGGGCCCTGAGCACCGTGCGGGCGCGCAAGACCCCGGCGAACGCCGATAGGCGTGGCCGGGCCCTGAGCACCGTGAGGGCGGCGCAAGCCGCGGCGCGCAGCGCCTGGCCTCAGGGAGGCTGCCTCAGGGCGCGCAAGACCCCGGCGAACGCCGATAGGCGTGGCCGGGCCCTGAGCACCGTGCGGGCGCGCAAGACCCCGGCGAACGCCGATAGGCGTGGCCGGGCCCTGAGCACCGTGAGGGCGGCGCAAGCCGCGGCGCGCAGCGCCTGGCCTCAGGGAGGCTGCCTCAGGGCGCGCAAGACCCCGGCGAACGCCATCATCCGGATGTCGCCTTGAATAGGGCGGCGCAAGCCGCATCGCGCAGCGTCGATTCCCGCGTCGCTCTCGCTAGCTCTTCGTCGCCTCGTTGCTCCGCATCGCCTTCCACTCGGAAGCGAGCAGCGCGTATACGGCGAGGTCCTGATACCGGCCCTGCACGAGCGCGCCCGAACGTTCGGTACCTTCGAAGGTGAATCCGAGCCGCTCGGGGATGGCGCGACTTCGCCGGTTATCGACCGCAGCCCGGATCTGGATCCTGTTCATCGCCCGGGTTTCGAACGCGTATTTGAGCGCGGCACGGCATGCCCGGGTGACGATCCCCTTGCCCTCCGCTTCGGCGGCGATCCAGTAACCGATCTCGCCCTTGCGTGCGGGATGTCCGAGGCCGCCTATACCCAGTCCACCGACGATAGTTCCACGGTCCACCACCAAGAGCGCCAGTTCGGTTTCTGACGCTCCGGGGGCGTTGCGGCTCGCGATCCAGTCGATCTCATCCTGTACGGTGCGTATCTGCGGCACCCAGGGGAGCCATCTTGCGAGCCGGGCCCGGTTCGCCTCGACCAGCTGAAACAGGGCGGGCGCATCGGCGGCGACCGGATCGCGCAGGCGCACGTGCTCGTCCACCCGTATCGAACGCACTCAACCGACCTCGACCACTCAGGTCTTCAGCCGGACGTGCCGAGGCGGGCGGGTATCAGGTCTCCCCCTCCATCGCGCTCGAACCTGATCGCTTCGTCGATGGTCTTGAAAATATCGATCCCGGGGCTGTATGCGAAGTCGCGGACCGCCGCGGTCATGTCGTACTCGTAGTAGGTGGGAGCGGCGCCCCTGATGTTGATGCGCGCGTGGGGCATTTCCAGCTTCTCGGCCAGATACGGGACGGCTTCGTCCCACGTGAACGCGCTGGGCGCGCCCACATGATAAGTCTTCCCGTATGTGGATGGCTTGCCCGCAGCGGCTTCAAACGCATGTACCAGGTCGCGCACCTCGACACAGTGCTTCTTGTAGGGCCTGCCGTTCTCGTCGCATGCGATGACCAGCTTCTCCGAGCCATTGTCCAGCCTCTTGAGGGCGGCATACGTCGCCTTGCCGTCCGCATCCTTGCGGCCGCCGAACTCCTTCAAGAAGTGCGAGAGCTTGAACTGGGGGAAGTTCAGAACCTCGCCGGCGCCCCAGACGTAGGCGAATCGGAACACCGTCGCCGGCACTCCGTCGGCACGCACATAGCGATCGATCAGGTGCTCCCCGAGGATCTTTGAATAGCCGTACCACGAGGTTGTGACGAGCGGAAGAGACGTTTCGGTGATCGGTTCCGGAATGCCGCCCGGGATGTACTTCTGCATCGTGGCGTCCGTGCTGGAGAAGATGAGGTGCTTGAGCTTCGGCTTGAGCCCCACCGCCGCTTCGAGCACGTTGAACGTGCCCTTGACGTTGATGTCGAAGAACTGTTCGTCGGTAAAAGGACC
This sequence comes from SAR202 cluster bacterium, assembly GCA_016872495.1. Classification (GTDB taxonomy): domain Bacteria; phylum Chloroflexota; class Dehalococcoidia; order Lucifugimonadales; family Lucifugimonadaceae; genus VGZT01. The sequence continues at coordinate 88,559 of VGZT01000003.1, read as the reverse complement.
GCCGGCCTGGAACGCCGCGCCAAGGTGGAAGATCCAGTCGCACCCCTCGGCCGCGGCCTTCACGTCCTCGAGCGAGCGGAGGTCACCCTCGAAGATCTCGGCCTCGAGGATCTTCAGTTTCGCGGTCTGGCGGTCGCCCGGCCAGACGAAGCCCCGTACCTGGTGGCCGCTGGCGATGAACGCGCGGGCTATGTTGGCGCCTACGCGCCCGGTGATGCCCGTGATCAGGATCTGCAAATTCGACTCCTTTGAATGGGGCGGGAGTATATCTGAGCGACCGTGAGAGATGCTGCCCTGCGCGGGTCCCAGAACCCGTAACGGGGACTCCAGTAGACTTCCGTCCACGAGACGAGCGCAGCAGGAGCTTGCACATGAAGGGTGTGGTATTCCTAGGCGATCGCAAGGCCGAAGTCAGGCAGTTTCCGGAAGAGGAGCCCGGGCCCGCCGAGGTCCTGCTGCGAATGCGTGCCTCGGGGATGTGTGGCAGCGATCTCCATAAATACCGGGCGCCGGTGCCCGAGATCACCTTTGCTGAGAACCGGATCGGTCACGAACCCTGCGGTGAGGTCGCGGCCGTCGGCGCCGGCGTGACCAACCTTCGGGTCGGCGACCGCGTAATAAACCACCACTACCTGGGCTGCGGGCAGTGTCGCTTTTGCCACATGGGATACCAGCAGCTGTGCAACTCGACCGCCTTCAAGAAGGGGTACTACGGTGGATCACTGCATGGCGGCCACGGCGACTACATGGTGTGCGCCGCCAGCACCTGCGTACCACTCCCTGACGAACTGACGTTTGAAGCCGGTGCGATGCTGGCGTGCGGCACCAGCACGGCATACCTTGCGCTTACGAAGCTCGAAGTGTCCGGGCGCGATGTCCTGGCGATCTTCGGACAGGGCCCGGTAGGGGTTGCCGCGACGATGCTCGGGGCAGCGATGGGCGCACGAGTGATCGCGGTCGACCCCTCTCCGGCCAGGCTGGAGCTGGCGCGCAAAGCCGGCGCCTGGAAGACTGTGAATCCGGGCGAGGGCGATTCGGTCGGCCAGATCATGGCCCTGACGCACGGCGAAGGCGCTGACGCCACGCTGGAAGCGGTAGGTCTTCCGCTCACTCGCAAGCAGGCGGCCACCTCGGCCCGCGTCTTCGGCAGGTCGGTGCTGGTCGGTGAACGAGGCCAGGCAATCTACGATGCGACGCCTGACATCATCCATCGCCACCTGACGATCTATGGCTCCTGGACGGTCAGCATGCCGGGGATGGAAGAGGCGGCCAGATTCGTTGTCGACCGCCAAATCCCGCTCCATGAGCTGATCTCGGACCGGGTTGCCATCGGCGACGCGGTCGACGCCTACCGGAGATTCGACCGGCAGGACACCGGCAAGATGGTGATCGTCTGGGATTGACCTGGCTCAGGCATGCAGCACGGTCTCCGTGGCGGCATGCCTGCGCCGGTAGACCTCCGGGTCGACTTCGACGCCAAGGCCGGGCGCCTGGGTGACCAGGTAGCTGCCGCCCTCGAACCCGCCTGCGACGCGATAAAGGTCGAATGCGAGGGTCGAGTCTTCGGCGATCACGAAGGCAGGGCAGGCCGCGCCGAACTGAATCACGCCCCGCAGACCGGTTGCCGCGGCGTTGAAGTTGTGCGGCGCGATCTTCGTGTTGAATCCGGAGTCCCGGATCTCGAGCGCCAGCTGCCAGTACGGCCAGAAGCCCATATGAAGCATGTCGGGCTGGATTGCGTCGAGGAGCCCCTCTTCCATCAGCTTCCAGTAAATGGGGTTACGCCCCTGGTGACCTTCTCCGTCCACGAGCATCGTGGAGGGCGTGTGCCGGTCCCGCCAATCACGTAGCCTGCGGTAGCCGCTGAGGTCCTCGGTGATCATCTCCTCCATCCAGAAGATCCGCGCGGATGCGGTCTCCCTGACAAAGGCCTCGAGCAGCGCGGGTTTGCCGTCGTATCCGTTGTTGGCGTCGACCAGGATCTTCACCCGGTCCCCGACGGCCTCACGGGTGCGCAGTACCACTTCGACGTCGCGTTGCATCCCGGCGTGGGGCTCGAACCATCGACCCGGCCGGCCGAGTTTGATCTTGACGGCCTGCCAGCCCTTGCGAACGGCCTCCGCCGCGTCACTGGCCACCGCGCCAGCTCCTTCATCCGGGCGAACCAGGTCCTGGAAGTAGAGCGTCGAGTCGTACGCTTCAATCCGAGCACGCACCTGGCTACCGAGGAGACCGTAGGCCGGTGTGCCCAGCGCCTTGCCCATGAGGTCGAACAGCAGGTAGCTCACGAACCCGTTTTCGAGCAGGTACTGCGACCAGCGCGGCGGGACGCCCGTGACAAGGCCACCAGAAATGCGGTGGAACTCGAATAAGTCGCGTCCGAGGAGTTCGCCCAGAATCCCCGCCAGCCGCTGGACCGACCCCGAGTTCATGGCCGGCCGCGCGTTTGTCAGCCCCATCAACCCTGAGTCGGTCGTAGCCTGGACGAGCCACTCCCGCTGGTTGATCCCGTAGTTCTCGCCCTTCGAGTTTCTCCCGACCATCCTTCCGAATGTGGTTTCCACTGCCGCGATCTGAATCTTGACGATCCGGTGCCTTTCCATCGCCCTAACCCTCTACGGTCGTTTCGTGCCGGGCGTGTGTCCGGCCCCAGGTTTCCTCATCGATCGAAATCCCGAGGCCTGGACCTCCCGAGTACGACCAGGCGCCGTCGGCGAAGCGATAACCGTCCATGTCGTAGATCACCGACGGGCTGCGCTCCGACTCCAGGACGGCGAACCTGTGATTGGCGAGGCCCCAGGCAACTCCTGCAGGCACGCCGAAGACCCCGTTGCCGAAGTCATGGGGAATGCCCAGGATCGCGGACGCCTCAAGGCTGCGTTCGATCGAAAGCCAGTTCAGGAAGCCCTGACTGACGATGTCGGGCTGGTACCCGTCGATCAGCTTCTCCCGGATCAGGTCCAGCCATACGGGTGAGATCGGGCTGCGGTCAACCTCACCGCAGACGAGCAGGGCCCTCGAGCCGTGCCGCTCCACCATCGTGCGCAGGGCGCGGTAGCCGGCGACGTCGGCCGTGATCATCTCCTCAAGCCAGAAGAGGTCATCCGGGGCAGTCTCCCTGACGAAGTCCTCGAGGAGGGGGAGGTGGCCGTCGTATCCGAAATTGGCGTCGACCATTAGCCTCACGTCGGGGCCGACCGCGTCCCTGATGGCGTGTACGACCTCAACGTCGCGACGCATGCCCGCCTCCGGCAACATCCACCGGCCGCCGCGCCCCGTCTTGATCTTGATCTGGCGATAGCCAGCCTGCACGGCCTCCCGTGCTTCCATGGCGCACTGGCCGGCCCCCAGTTCAGGATTGAGAAAATCCTGGAAGTAAAGCGTGCTGTCGTACGCTTCGACGCTTTCGCGCGCCGGACCGCCCAGCATCTCGACGCACGAGACGTCCAGGGATTTGCCCACCAGGTCGAAGGCCCCGATAGAGGCCCAGCCGTGTTCGCGGAAGGCGACTTCGAGCGAGCGCCCCGGGCCAACCACGGCCTTGCCATTCATCGACACGAGCTCGGACGCCTTCCGGCCCAGGAACAGCTCGCGCAGCAAACTCAGCAGCGAAGCCACGCTTGCGTCGGGTCTCCGCATGTAGCTGTTGGCGATGGTGAGACCTTCGACACCACCGGCGGTCCTGATCCTGACGACCCACTCGAGCCGCATGCTGCCGATGTTGTCGGCATAGGCGTTCTTCCCGAGTTCTTTGGCGTACCAGGCGGGCACGGGAGTGACCGATGCCTGCGTAATGACGTCCGCTGCCATGACTTCCCTCCGGGTTGCACCGCCATCTTAGCGACGCGAGTGGCATACTGGCCCGGTTTTCAGTGCACTTAACGGAGACCACATGAGGATTACCAGCGTCGATGCATTCGCTCTCAGGTTCGAGCCGCCCCGAGGAGCCGATCTGGCCTCAGCGCGGGCTTCCGGTTCGTCGGTATTGAGCGCAGAGACCGATTCGTATGGCGACTACTACATCCACCGGGGCGAATGGACTTCGATCTACTCAAACCGCTTCGAGACCACCGTCGTCCGAATTGAGACGGACGGTGGCGTGGTCGGATGGGGCGAAGCGCAGTCGCCGGTCTCCCCGCGCACCTCGCGCACGATCGTCGAAGACCTGCTGCGGCCGGTGCTGATCGGGGCCGACCCGTTCGACGTGGAGGCGCTGTGGCAGCGGGGCTTCGGCGCCATGCGAGAGCGCGGGCACCCGACCGGGTTCTACGTCGATGCCCTCGGAGGTGTCGACGTCGCCCTGCTGGACATCGTCGGGAAGACAGTCGGAAAGCCGGTGCACAAGCTTGTGGGTGGCCGGTTCCGGGACAAGGTCGCCCTCTACGCCGGGCTGAGCGGGACCGATCCGGAGAAGGTCGCCGCCCAGGCAAGGGAGCATGTCGGCTATGGCTATCGCGCGCTCAAGCTGCATCTGCGCGGCCCCAGGGAGCGCATCCTGAAGATTGTGGCGGCCACTCGTGCGGTCGTCGGCCCCGACGTCCAGCTGATGGTCGATGTCCACACCACACTGGACGTGCCGGGAGCCGTCTTGCTGGGGCGGGGACTGGAGGAGCACGACGTGTTCTGGCTCGAATCGCCGGTTGCCCCGGAAGACATCAAGGGCCAGTCCGAGATTGCACGCGCCCTCGACATGGCCGTCTGCGTCGGGGAGTGGTCGCGGACCCGCTTTGAAATGCGGGAGGCGTTTGAACGCCGGGCCGGCGATTTCTACAACTTCGACATCGGACGGACCGGCATCACGGAGGGCAAGAAGATCGCCTCCCTCGCAGACACATACGGGATCCGGGTCACGCCGCATATTGGGGCGGGCGGGATCCTGTCGATCGCGGCCTCGATCCACTTCTCGGCGGCGATCCCTAACTTCCTGATCATGGAGCATTCGCACGGCTCGCACGCGGAGAAGATGAAGATCTGCTCCGTCGCGCCGGAACCGGTCGACGGAGCCTTCCTGCTCGACGATCGCCCGGGCATCGGCGTGGAGATCGACGAGGATGCCGTACGCCGGTACGCGGTGGCCTAGCCCCTTGGCACGCGGCCAGTCCGGAGAGGGTGAGTTGACTTCGGCCACTACCGACCAGTCCCAGGTGGTTGAGGGCGGCTGGTTCAACCGCGATTCTTTCGTACTGATCGCCGGCCGGGGCCTGCGCGCCGCCGCCATGGGCATCCTCTCGGTGCTGATCGCCATCTATCTTGGCCTCCTGGGACTGAGCACGACCGAAATCGGGCTCGTACTCACGCTCAGCCTGGTCGGCGGAGTCGCACTCTCCTTGCCCGCCACCGTCGTGGGCGACCTGGTCGGGCGGAAACGGCTCATGTTCGTCCTGAGCCTTATCACGGCGGTCGCTGGCGTCGCGCTCATCATCACCGACCACCTCGCGTGGCTGGCTGCGGGTTCGTTCCTGGGCGGCTACGCCGCTACCGGCATGAACGTTGGCCCGCTCTTGCAGCTCGAGCAGACCGCGCTGGCTGAGGTGGCGTCGGGCAAGTCGCGCACCGCCGCCTTTTCATACCTGGGAATCGTGTCGTCTGCGGCGCGTGCTCTTGGCGCCCTGGCCGGCGGACTCCCGCTGCTGCTGTCGCGCCTGATCGGCGTGGATGAGTTGGAGGCCTACCGGATCACCTTCGGTGTGTACGTCGCGCTGAATCTGGTCGCCACCGGCCTCTACCTGCTCATCACCCCGAAGATCGAGGTGAAGATCCGTGCCGCGAAAAAGATCTTCAACCCGCTGGCATCGCCGTCGCGGGGGCGGATCTTCGGCTTTTCGTTCCTGCTGGGTGTCGACTCGCTGGCGGGCGGCATGATCATCGACCCGCTGATCGCCTTCTGGCTGTCGCACCGGTTCGGCATGTCGGAGGGCGCTATTGCCCCGGTCATCGCCGGCTCCCACACCCTGAACATGCTTTCGCTGTGGGCGGCGCCGCGCATTGCCGCCCGGTTCGGCCTGCTCAACACAATGGTCTGGACGCAGGTCGTCGCCAACGGCATGGTGCTTGCGTTCGGGTTCGCGCCAACGGCCCCGCTTGCGATCGCGGCATGGCTGTTCCGTGGGCTGTTCAACGAGATGGACGTCCCCACGCGCCAGTCATATGCCATGGCGGTCGTCGCCCCCGATGAACGAATGGCAATGGCGGGCATCACGAACGTCGGACGCGCCGTGGGACGCACCGCCAGTCCAGCGCTGACGGGACTGCTCTGGACCGGGGCCACGCTTTCGGTAGCCCCGTTCGTAGCTGCGTCCGCCATCAAGTTCATCTATAACGGGGCGCTGCTGTTCGGGTTCCGCGACATCAGTCCACCGGAGGAGCAGGCCAGGCGCGGGCCGGCCACGACCCCACCGGGCGACACCCGGTGAGCGAGCCGATCCGTGCTGCGTGCCCCTGGGTCGTTGGAGGCGGCACAGGAACGATCCTTGCCGCAGGCGATCACGCACCGGTTCGGAATCTCCGGCCGCTTCGGCGGGAACGCGAAGAGCCGCGCCATGATCGACCGCGTGCTGGCCGGCGATCGGGCGCGGGTCGCCATCGGCGGTTGAGGCGCAGAAAAACGATCAGCCGCGGGGCAGTTCGCCCTGCTGGCGCAAGACCCGTTCCTGCGCCAGTCGGAGAACGGTGAAGTAGACCTCCTGGTAGAGGTCGTCGTCCGGGGCATCGTCCCACGCCGCCGCCAGCGCCTCCTCGAGCCATCTTCCGAGCGCCTCATGCAGGTCGGTCAGCTGGGCCAGGCTGAGCGATGCCGGGTCGGTCTCCCGGAATGCGGGCGGCTCTCGCATCAAGCCTGCTCGAGCGAAGAGAGGCGTTCCTGGACCACGCGGTTGAGCGTCGCGCGGTCGTACACGACCCAGCGCTGTTCGAGGAACTTCTGCTCTCGCAACGGCTTCTCGGTGAACGGATTTGCAATCGCGATGCAGGACATGCCGGCGGCCAGGGCCGCACGTATGCCGGTCGGTGAGTCCTCGATGGCGACCGCGTGCGCGGGGTCGACGCCGATCCGGCTGGCGGTCAGCAGGTAGATCTCGGGGTCGGGCTTGTGGCGCTTGACCTGGTCCAGTCCGACGACCTCGCTCAGGATCCCCGCCAGGTTCAGCGCGGTTACAACGCGCATGGCCTCGTCGGTGGGCGAGGAGGTCGCCACAGCGACCTTTCTGCCGGCGGCCGCCTGGTCGCGTACGAGTTGCACGGTGCCCGGGTAGGAGTTCTGCGACAACTTCTCGGCGGTTGCGAACGTCGCCCGATACGTGTCAAACCGGAGCAGGTGGAGCGCCAGCCACGCCTCCTGGACGCCGTACTTGTGAGCATACGGTTTGAGCGGCCCCGCAAGGCCGAACAGATCGACCAGCGCCCGGACCATCTGCTCGTCGGTTCCGCCAACCAGGGTCGGATACAGCGTCAGCACACGAGGGTCGGGGGCGTCTGCCTTCAGCAGCTTCTGCACCAGGTGCTGATACGTCGCGGCCTTGAGCCCTTCGGTATCGGCGAGCGTCCCGTCCATATCGAAGATGAACGCGCGGATGCGACTGGCAGGGCCGGCCCGGGCGGCCCGCGGCGCCGGTGTGGTCAAGTTACGTTGGACGTGCGCCGGGCGTCGTTGAAGAGGGAACAGAGACGCCGGAAGCGCTCCGAGATCGAGCCGACCGCCGAATCCCTGGTCACGTCGCCACTTACATAGCTCGCGAGGTACCGGTAGTAAGCCGCGGGTCCGATGACAAGCCCGCTCACGCCGGCCGTGCGCGCCGCGAGCCATGCGACGTCATCGTGGACGGGTGACCTTGGCTCCATCGTGGCGTCGTTGCCGACCGTGAACAGGACCGTCGTCCGGCGGTCGTCCAGGAATGCCTGCGCCACGACCGTCGCCGCTGCGGTGGGGTCCATCGGTGGTTCGAAAGCCCACACGTGTGGCTCGATGCCGGAATCCTGAAGCTCGCGGACCGCCTGTACCAGCAGGGCAGGGCGTAGCTGGCGCTCCCACTGTTTGGCAGAGGCCTGCTCGGCATTTGGAATCACGTTCAACTCGACGATGAGGCGCGGGCCTTCGCTGCGAGCGATCTCGCTGACCCTCTTCAACTGGAGCCGCTGCGACTGGTTCGCGGCCATGTCGCCATCGGGGTTGTAAGAGACCCGGGCCGCCGCGTAGGAAGCGGCAACTCTCTTGAGCGTCTCGGAGAAGCCCAGTGCATCTTCGAGCTGGAATTCGGCAATGCGCGTTCGTTCGATCGAAGCCGCGGTGGTCAGGCTCATGGCGCGGGCCCGCAGCAGGGCCGCTTCACCGATTACCGACTCGGTCCAGAGACCGGCCTGCGACTTCGGTACGCCTTTCTCCACCGCGTCGGTGAGTCCATCGAAGACGATGCCCTTGAGATTGGCGGCGCGTTCCAGGTCTGCCGCGCTTGGTTGCCCGGGTGATGAGTTGAGCAGCTCCGTGCAGATATCGACCCGGTGGTCGGCCGCCAGGATGAACAGCAACTCGTCAGGTGCGTCGAGTGGCATCTTTCCCTAATAGCACAGCCGCTTCAGGGCCGTCGGACCGCGCCGTGAATGCGGGGTTGAATATTGTCCTGAATCCAGCATAAACCACTGCGCAATGGCCGCAAGAACGGGCGGAGCACATCGCCGCCGCGAGGCTACCTCGCGCCGCTGCCCGCCAGCAGGGCGGCCCGCTTCTTCTCGATGTTCTTGATCAGGCTGTCGAACGAGTCCGCGAAGGCCTTGACGCCGGCGCGGACCAGCTCTGCGGTCATGGCTTCATAGCTCACGCCAAGCTCGCGCAGGCGCGCCAGGTTTGCCCGGGCCTCGTCCGGATCGTGGCCGATCCGGTCCGCAATTTTCCCGTGGTCCAGGAACGCGTCGAGGGTCGCTGGCGGGACGGTATTCACCGTCTCAGGGCCCATCAACTCGTCCATGTACAGAGTGTCGGGGAAAGCCGGATTCTTCGTGCTGGTGCTTGCCCACAGCGTCCGCTGGGTCCTTGCCCCGCTCTTTGCCAGCTCCTTGAAGCGCGCGCTGCCGAAGATGCGCTTGTACTCCTGGTATGCGAGACGCGCGTTGGCGATCGCGATGGTCCCCTTGAGGCGCCTGGCGTCGTCGGTACGCGCCGCCGCCACTTCACCGAGCAACTTGTCGGCGATCGTGTCGACGCGGCTCACGAAGAACGACGCCACCGAGGAGATGCGCGCCAGGTGCTTCTTGCCCGACTCCTGGTAGTCCTCCAGCCCGTCTACGTAGGCCTCGGCGACCAGCTTGTAGGCGTCGAGGGAGAAGATCAGGGTGACGTTGACGCTGATCCCCTCACCAATCAAGGTGCGGATCGCCGGGATGCCTTCCGGCGTAGCCGGGACCTTGATGAGGATGTTCTTGCGGGCGAGCGCCCGGCTGAGACGTCGCGCCTCCGCGATGGTCGCTGCGGTGTCATGGGCCAGTCCGGGGTTCACTTCGATGCTTACGAAGCCATCGGCCCCGCCCGTGCGCTCGTACACGGGGAGCAGGATGTCGGCAGCACGCGCGATGTCGTTGAGCGCCAGGCCCTCGTAGATGGCCAGGGAGTCGTCGCCACGCCTTGCGAATGCCAGGAGGTCGGCGTCGTACAGCGAGCCCGACGAGATCGACTTCTCGAAGATCGTGGGATTCGAAGTCACGCCCGCCACACCCAGTTCGACGAGCCGCTTGAGCTCCCCGTTGTCGAGGATCTCCCGGCTGATGAAGTCCAGCCAGATCGATTGTCCAAGCTGGCGCGCCTTTTCGACGTTGTTCTTGCCTGGCATGGCTACGCGTCCTTCCCGAGGCTGTGGCGTTCGACCGCCAGGACCTTCTCAAGGCGACGGCGGAAGCGCGGGTGGGGGTCCATCCTGGCATCGAGGAAAGCTTTGACGATCTCGCGGGCAGGCGCCGGGCCGATCACGCGCGCCCCCAGGCAGAGCACATTCATGTCGTCGTGCTCGACGCCCTGATGAGCGGAGTAGGTGTCGTGGCAAACCGCGGCCCTGACGCCGGCAACCTTGTTGGCCACGACCGATGCGCCAACGCCACTGCCGCAGAGGACGATCCCCCGCTCCGCCTTGCCTTCGGCGACCGCCCTTGCGACGGGCACCGCAAAGTCGGGGAAATCGTCATCGGCGTCGAGCCTGTGCGCACCGAGATCAGCCACGGAGTGCCCGAGGCTCTTGATGTACGCCACCAGCTCAAGCTTGAGGGCGAACCCTCCGTGATCGGCACCGATGGCAATCTGCATCAGGATTTTCCCTTGCCCAGGAGGGACCTCGCCGAACTGGCGATCGCGTCGGGCGTGAATCCAAATTTCTGCATATTGGTCGCCCCGGTTGCAGAAGCCCCGAATCCGTGCATGCCAATGATCGCGCCGTCGAGGCCGACGTAGCGCTCCCAGCCCAGCTTTGTTCCCGCTTCAACCGCCACACGCGCCCTGACGGCGCGCGGCAGGACCGTTTCCCGGTACTCAGACGGCTGGGCCTCGAAGAGCTCCCATGAGGGCATGGACACCACCCGCGCCGCGATCCCTTCGGCCTGGAGCTGCTTGCCTGCCGTTAGCGCGATGCTCACTTCCGATCCGGTCGCCATGAGGATGACGTCGGGCCGTCTCTGCGAGTCCAGGGCCACGTAAGCGCCACGCGACGTCTGACGCCAGGCGGCGCCTTCGAGCAGGGGCAATGCCTGCCTGGTGAGCACCAGCGCCGTCGGCCCGTCCCGTCTCGCAAGCGCCACTCGCCATGCCTCGATCGTCTCGTGCGCGTCAGCTGGCCGGAGGACCACCAGCTCAGGTATCGCCCGGAGGCCCATCAGCTGGGAGATCGGCTGGTGCGTGGGGCCGTCCTCCCCGAGGCCGATGGAGTCGTGGGTGAATACGAAAATGACGGGGTAGCGTCCGAGCGCCGCCAGCCGTATCGAGGCCCTCATGTAGTCGGAGAAGATCAGGAATGTCCCGCAGTACGGGATGATGCCGCCGTGAAGGGCGATCCCGTTGCAGACGCCGCCCATGGCGTGCTCACGCACACCGAAATGGATGTTGCGGCCTCCGTAGCTGCCGGACGAGAGAAAAGGACGGCCCTTCACGTGGGTTTGCGTGGACTCGGCGAGGTCGGCCGATCCGCCCGCCAGTGATGTGACCACCTGCGTGACGCCAGCCAGGGCTCGCCCGGAAGCGGCGCGTGTGGCCACCGGTTTGTCGAACGTGGCGTGCACCGCATCGAGCGCCTTATCCCACCCCGGGGCCAGCTCGCCACGCACCTCCCGCTCGAAGGCAGCCGCGTCCTCCGGGTGCGCTCGCCGATACTCGGCGAACAAGCGTTTCCATTGCTCGTGGGCTGCTGCCCCGCGTGCCAGGGCGCCCCGCATGTGCTCGGCCACATCGCCCGGGACCTCGAATGGCGGCAGCTCCCAGCCCAGTTGCTTGCGTGTCAGCTCAACCTCGGCGGGCCCAAGCGCTTCGCCGTGCGCCGAGGCCTTGCCGGCCTTGTTGGGGCTGCCGTACCCGATCGTCGTCTTGACGACGATAAGCGTCGGTTTCGAGACTTCGGCCCGGCCCTTGCGCAGGGCCGCTGCGACGGCGTCCACGTCGAGGCCGTCGATCGGGCCGATCACCTGCCAGCCATAAGCCAGGAACCTGGCCGGCACATCCTCGGTGAATGTCAGGTCGGTGTCGCCGTCGATCGAGATCTGGTTGTCATCGTAGAGGTAGATCAGCTTGCCCAGCTTCAGCGTGCCCGCGAACGAGGCCGCTTCTGCCGCAATGCCTTCCTGCAGGTCACCGTCGGAGACGATTCCGTACGTGAAGTGATCGACGATTTCCAGCCCGGGCCGGTTGAACCGTGCGGCAAGCATGCGCTCCGCTAGCGCCATGCCGACGCCGTTGGCAAAGCCCTGGCCGAGGGGCCCGGTGGTCGTCTCGACTCCGGGCGTCAGCCCGTACTCAGGGTGGCCGGGGGTATTCGACCCCCATTGCCGGAAGTTCTTGATCTGGTCGATCGGCAGGTCATACCCGGTCAGGTGGAGCAGGCTGTAGAGCAGCATCGAAGCGTGGCCTGCCGATAGGACAAACCGGTCGCGGTCGTGCCACTTCGGATCAGCCGGGTCGTGCTTCAGCACGCGGTCCCAGAGGGCGTAGGCCATCGGCGCGGCGCCCATCGGCGCGCCCGGGTGCCCCGAGTTCGCTTTCTGTACCGCGTCGATCGACAGGAAGCGGATCGCGTTGATGCAACGCTGGTCGATCTCAGTGCCACGCTGGGTTGCCGCGCCGGGCTGGTTATTGGAGGTTGTCAACTTCAGTTCCCGCTAGTTTTGAACGGCGATCAGAGTATCGTACAAAGCCTTGTGCCGGGCGAGCGCACGCTGGTACACGCGCCCGGCCGACCGGTTCGGCGTGTAGCGCTCAAGTTGTGCCACACGGATCGAGTCGTAGGACGCGATCACCCCGAGCGCGCGCAAGGTCATCAGGGCGATTCCCCGCGTGCTGGTCCCCTTTTCGGTCGCCTCGATGAGCGGCATCTGCAGGCAGTCGGCAAGTATCTGCATCCATGCGGGCGAGCTCCGGATCGCGCGGCCACCGACCATGATCTCCTGCGCGTCGACGACTTCCCGGAGCTTCTCCCAGATCAAGACGAAGCGAAACGCGATGGCCTCGAGCGACGCCCTGACCAGGGCCGCCGGGGTCGTTGTCGCGCGTACGCCCACCCAGGCCGCGGTCGCGTTAGTTGCCCAGCCGGGGCTCCGTTCCCCGCGCAGGAACGGCATGACGTCTATCCCGTGTGAGGCGGGCGGCATCTCCGCGATCGCTTGTTCAAGCGCCTTTCTGCCCGGCACGCGTAGGTTCCGCGTCAGCCAGGAGAAGAGGCTACCTGCGTCGGTAATGGCGCCACCCATAAGGGAGTGCCGGGCGTCGAGACGGTAGGCCCACAGGCCGCGGGGCACGGGAGGCGGAGTTCCCTCGACGACCACGCGCAGCGCGCCGGTGGTCCCGGCGGTTAGCGCGCATGCCGCGCGCCCCACGGCGCCGATGCCGACGTTTGCGGCCGCTCCATCGCCGACCGCGAGGAAGAACGTGGCGCCGGCCAGCGCCGGCCAACGCTTCCGGTAGGCGGGTGCGAGCTTCTGCACGCCATCGGAGTAGTCGGCCAGGGGAGGCAAGGTGCGAGGGTCGATGCCGATCGCAGCAACGGTCGGCAGGTCCCACTCCAGGCGTCGGCGATCCAGCATGCCCGACCACGACGCCATCGAGTAGCTGGTGGGTACTTCCCCGGCCGCCAGCCAGCGCCCGTAGAGGTAGCTGCCGAGGTCGATCCAGCGCCGCGTCTTTCGTAGCAGCGCCGGGCGCTCTCGCTTGACCCAGGCGAGCCTTGGCGCCTGGTATGCCGTGTGGATCGGCGCGCCGGTCCGGTCGTAGCGCTCGTCGCTGTCGAAGGCTTTGCGCAGCGCGGCTACGTCGGGCGCCGACCGTGCGTCCGCATACGTGTAGACAGGCGTGACGGCGCGCCCGGTGCCGTCGACTCCCAGCACATTCCCGGCATACGTGGAGAGGCCCACCCCTGCGATGTCCTCTCCGGCGGCCTGCACGCCCCGCAGAGCGCCGTCGATGGCCGATTCGACATCCCTGGCGATCGACCCCGCGTCGTCCTCCGACCCTCCGTCGCTCGAGGTCGGCATTGGATGCTCGAGGGATGCGTCGGCTTCCTTGAGAGGCCTGCCTGCGGCGTCATAGACCCGGGCGCGCACGCTTGTCGAGCCCACATCCAGGCTGAGAACCAGCGGCAGCCGCCGGCGTGCCACTGCCTAGCCCGCGTTACCGAGCGTTGCGATCATGGCGATTTTCTCTTGGCCCAGGTATGCATACCGGTTGATCCAGATGCCGCGCGTGCCGGCGTACCACGCCACCCGGAGGCGCCTTTCGAAGTCGTCGTCGGGGCCGTAACCGTGGACCACCGGGAAAAGATCGGCCTGGCGGCCCATCGCCGTCGAGGCCTGCCGGATCTTGCGCGCCTGGGCCCGCAAACCCGCCCTGTGCCTTACGTGCGGCCGCGGGTAGAAGTAGTCCTTGAGGGTGATCCCGAGGTCAGCGTCTTCGAAATCGAACAGGCTGGATACCGCCCTGACCACGATCCTTTCGTCGAGCGAGGGGTTTCGCTCCAACAGCTCCTGGGCATAGAAGTAGACGATCAACGGCCAGTGCATGGTGTACAGCTTCATGTTGATCGAGTCCGCGTACCGGGAGACGCCTGCAAAGTCCATGCCGCTCAGCAGGGACAACGGCGGCGGAAAGCCGTTGGGCGACAGCTTCTTGCGTTGTGGTCGCGAAGCTCCGTCCATGGCCGCCCGCAGCTCTCGGATGTAGTTGACCGTCAATGCGGCCTTGAACCGGAGAACCTGGGCGATGCCGGGGCGGTCGGCGAACACGCGCATCAGTTCGAATGATGCAGAACGGTAGTCGAGCAGCGGCGTCAGGTCCGAGTTGGTGAGTCGGTCAAGCCGCTCGTAAAGCGCCTGTGCATCGCGCCGCATCGTCTCGAAGTCGAAGCCCAGGCGGCCGGCCGCAGCACGAGCATGCGGGCTGAAGTCAAGGAACGCGTCACCCAGGCGATAGGGCGGATGCTCCGGCCAGTCGTGCCGCAGGCCATCGATGTCCGGATAGGCCTTCAGCACGTCGCGCGTCTGCGCCACTGCATACGCACGCACGTCGTCGCTGGCTACCGCGGCCGACTGGACCATCCGGGCGCGCGGCTGGGTTCCGTCGGGCAGCGTCGGAAGATCTTCGGGCCGGAGCCCGGGGATCAGCACCGCGTCGAGCTGGAAGTACGCCTCCATCCCGCGTGCGTGCGCGCCGTCGATGAACTGCTGGATGATCACGCCTTGAGTGGACGTGATCTGGCCCGGTTGAGGTGGCTGGTACTTCAGTCCCTTGTAGATGGATCGGTCCGGATCGTAGCTGGGCTCGAAGCGAAGCCAGGCCTCATTCCTGCCCCAGAGCTGGCGCGTCACGTGCCGCACCGTGCCCGCTCCGCCGTCGATCGGCGGCTCTCTGCGCAGGTTCGGGTTCGAATCATGAATGTACGGGCTGGGCTCGACGGCTTCCGCGACCATCGGGCTGGTCGCGACCGCGGTCACACCGGCCGCTGCAAGGCCGTCAAGTACAGCCTGCACGCCCTCCGATTGGATGTACGGGGGCGTGACCGTCACGCCGAGGAACCGCCGCGGGTTGGCGCCGCTCAACTTCCGTCCACCCGTCCGGATGCCACGGTCAAGGCGTCAGGGCTCCCGCCGCCGCCACGTCGACGGAGTACAACGACGTAGTGGCGGTGATGAAGAGCGTCTTCTTGTCGGCGCCGCCAAACGCGCAGTTCGCGACCGCTCGTTCGGGGACGAGGATCTTTCCAAGCAACGACCCGGCCGGGTCATACACGTGGATGCCGTCGCCGGCGGAGGTCCACAGGTTCCCCGCCGTATCGAGCCTGAAACCATCGGCCGCGCCTGGCCGGACCACGGCGAACACCCGCGACTTCGTCAGCTTCGATCCGCCGGCCACGTCGAATGCCCTCACGTGCCTTGGCTCGCCTGTGTCGGCCACGTAGAGCACCTTCTCGTCGGGCGAGAAGGCAATGCCGTTGGGCCGGTCGAAATCATCGCCGACGATCGACAGCGAACTGGACGCGGGATCGAACCGGAACACGTAGTTCTTGCCGAGCTCGCTCTCCGCCTTGTGGCCCTCGTGATCGCTCAGGATCCCGTATGGGGGATCCGTGAACCAGATCGTTCCGTCGGACTTCACGACGACATCGTTAGGGGAGTTCAACTTCTTCCCCTTGTAGTTGTCCACGACGGTGACGACCTTGCCGTCAGGCTCGGTACGAGAGACACGGCGGTTTCCGTGCTCGCAGCTGACCAGGCGCCCCTGCCGGTCGCGCGTGTGGCCGTTCGTGTAGCCGCAGGGCTGCCTGAATACGGTGGCGCCCTCCCGGGCCGACCACTTCATCATGCGGTCGTTCGGGATGTCGCTCCAGACGACGTACCTTCCTTCGGCGAACCAGCACGGCCCCTCCGCCCACACGAAGCCGGTGGCCAGCTTCTTCAGGTCGGCGTCCGGCTTGATCAGCTTGCGGAATGCGGGATCAATGATGTCGAACTTGGCTGCCATGGTTGACTCCCGGCGCGCTCAGGTCGTCGCGCCCCTCGTGTTCATCTCGATCGACCATACAGAAGACGTTGCTGCAATGAACAGCGTGGACCGCCCGCGACCTCCGAACGCGCAGTTGGCGGCCACCTCGGGCGTCCTGATCTTGCCGATCAGCTTGCCAGCGTGGTTGAACACCTGGACACCATCCCCGGCGGTGACGAACAGGTTTTCGTGCCGGTCCACGCGCATGCCGTCCGGCACGTGGGGCGTAACCACCGCGAACACCTTCCCCCCGCGCAGGCTCCGGCCGCCGACCACCGAAAAGACACGTACGTGATGGTTGCCCTTCTTCGTGTCGTGCGTGTACCCCGAGTCACCAATGTAAAGCCGCTTTTCGTCGGGCGAGAAGGCGAGGCCGTTCGGCTTCTGGAAGTCGTCGGCCACCACCGACAGCCGGCCCGAGCCCGGCTCGTACCGGTAGACGTAGTTGCCGGCCACTTCCCGCGGCTTGCCGTGCCCCAGGTCCGGGTGTGGCAACAAGATCCCGTAATCCGGGTCGGTGAACCAGATCGTACCGTCGGACTTGACGACGACGTCGTTGGGCGAGTTAAGCCGCTTCCCTTCGTGGCGGTCGACCAGGGTTCTTACGTTTCCGCGCGGATCGGTCAGCGTCAGGCACCTGCCGCTCGTCTCACAGGTAAGCAGATTGCCCGCAGCGTCGACGGTGTTCCCGTTGGAGTTGCCGCTCGGTTCTCGGAATACCTGGACGCCGGCCCGCTCCGACCATTGCATGAGACGGTTACCAGGGATGTCGCTCCAGATGAGCGAGCTCTTCTTGCCCCACCATACGGTGCCTTCAGCGAACTTAAGTCCGCCGGCCACCTTGCGCAGGGAGGCGCCCTTCTTAAGCAGCTTCTCGAACGCAGGGTCGATGACTTCTATTCCACGCGGCAATTTCGTCTCCGATGCCTTTCCCCGAAAACGCGCGGTGAGCCTATCACGAGGTCGTGCCCGGCTCGAACGAGTACCATTCCCGCCGCCCGTCGCAGCATCTTCCATATGCAGGAGACATCAAATGAAGCTGATTCGCATGGACCACCTGGACATCGTCGTGTCGGACCTCAAGAAATCTGTGGAGTTCTACCGCAAGTGGGGCCTGAGCCCGGAAGGGACGCTCGACAAGGGAGAGACGGTCTTCCTCCACAACGGCGACTCCGAATCGCCGGTGCGGTTTGAACTGCATCAGGCGCAGAAGGGGCAGCCGACCGGGATCGACCATATTGCATTTGCGGTCGGCGATGTACAGGCCGCCTACCGGGAAGGCAAGTACCTGGGGATCCCATGGAAGTTCGAGCCGATGCAGAACCTGCAGTCGGGGAGGACCATCACGAACGCGTTCGATCCCGACGGCGTCCACCTGCAGATCTGCAAGCAGACGCTGCGCGGCGAGTACAGCGACTGGACCTGACCTCTGCCGCCTCTTCCCACAGCGGGAGAGGCGTGTCGGGTCCACGAGGCGACGGTGAAGGCAAACGACCTGCAACCCGGGAGGGCAGCACGTGAGGGTCCTGTTACTCGCAGACTGGGGCAAACCGATGTATCCGGAGCTTCGGAAGAAGTTTCCGGAGATCGAATTCGTTGAGGCATATGGCGACGTTGAGATAAAGGCGGCGGTCCGAGACGCTGAGGTCGTCTTCGGATACCTGACCGGCGAGCAGTTCGCACTGAACCGCAAGATCAAGTGGATTCAGACGCTGGACGCTGGCATGGAGGGGCTGTTCCGCAAGATCCCGGAGGTCGCCGAGACCAGGATCGTGGTCACGAATGCCCGAGGGGCCGGCGCTCCGCAGATCGGGGAACATGGCATCGCGCTGATCCTCGCGCTCGCCCGGGGGTTGCCGGACTTCTGGCAGCTGAAGTCGGCCCGTCGCTGGGACCAGGACCACGGGCTGTCGATCGTCCAGATGATTTACGGCAAGACCGCCGGAATCATTGGCTTCGGCAAGTCCGGCCGCGAGATCGGCTGGCGCTGCAAGGCCCTGGGCATGAACGTCATCGCCCTGGACAAACACGCGGTCGACGGCGACCCGGTGGTCGTGAACGTGTGGAGCCTCGACCGGCTCAAGGAGCTGATGGCCGCGTCCGACTTCGTCGTCGTGACCGTGCCGTACTCTGAGGCGAACGAGAACATGATCGGCGCGGCCGAACTGGGCGTGATGAAAAAGACGGCATTCCTGATCGTCACCTCGCGCGGGCGCATCGTCGAGCACCGAGCCCTGCTGGCAGCACTCAAGGAGAAGCGGATCGCAGGCGCTGGCCTCGACGTCGCGGTGCAGGAGCCACTGCCGGCCGAGAATGAGCTATGGGCGCTCGACAACGTCATAATCACCCCGCACATCGCCGGGAACTCGCCTGAACTCGACCGGTGGACCTACGACATCTTCGAGGACAATCTGCACCGCTACGTGAAGGGGCAACCCCTCCGCAATATCGTCAACAAGCAACTGCGGTACTAGGCAGGAGAGGCGCGCCGGTCAGCGAGGGCCCCGGCTCAAGGAAATACGGAGGAGTCATGTCGCTTCGTGCTGGCGCTGCGAAAGCAGTGATCACACCGCCCGTGGGTTACCCGATGGGCGCATGGGGTCTGAGGCAGGGCGTGGCGCAGGCCGTGCACGACGACCTCTACGCCCGGGCGCTCGTGCTCCATGATGGAACGACCACGATCGGGATCGTGGCGCTCGACATCGTTGGGATTTCGAAAGAGATCCTGGCAGGAATCCGGCGGCAAACGGAGCAGCTGTGCGGAATCACGGCCGACCGGCTGCTGGTCAGCTCGACGCATAACCACACGACGCCTGCGATCTTCACAGAGATCCCGCCGGCGCTCGCGGCGTACGCGGTCCACCTGGCCGACGTCGTTGCTGGCGTAGTGGCGGAGGCCGCGCACCGCATGGAGCCGGCAAGGGCAGGCCACGGCGCGGGCGACCTCTCCGGGGTCTCGATAAACCGCCAGTTTCGCGAGCGGCCGGTCGATACCGCGGTGGGCGTCCTGCGGGTCGACAGCCGCTCCGGTCGTCCGATTGCGCGCGTATTTACGTGGGCGTGCCACAACCTGTGCATCGGCGGCAGTGAGCGCTTGTGGTCGGCCGATTTCACCGGGGTCGCATGTCGACTGCTGGACAAACAGAACCCGGGCTCGGTCTCCCTGTTTCTCCAGGGCGCCGGTGGAGACATCCACCCGTTCGACTGGTGGTTCGGCAACGCGCGTTCGAAGCACCTCCACACGTTCGAGGACGCCGAGTCGCTCGGCACCATGCTGGCAGCGGAGACCACGAAGCGAACGGAAAGCATCGGCACCTCATCGACGATCAGGCTTGCCGCGGTGGCCGACACGGTCCACATGGCGAGGCACCGGGTGACCTGGACGGTCGATCAGGCAGAACGGCTCAACAAGAGCCTGGTGAAGCAGCTGGGCGTGTATCACGGCGACACGTGGCCAAAGGGGACGACGACCGCGATCGCGGGCGAAAGGCATCCCGAGATATACGGCAACGGCGCCAATGAGTTGAAGCTGGCGATGAACCAGGACAAGCCCCCGATCCCTGCCGAGATCCAGGCATTTCGAATCGGGGACCTGAGGATCGCCTGTAACCCGGGCGAGCTTTTCAACGAGCTTGGTTCGATGATCAAGGACAGCGCGGGCGGCGACATCTGGGCGGCGAGCTACTGCAACGACTACACCGGATATGTTTCGACGCGCATGCCATACCGGAAGATCGCGGACGTCCCGCTGGAAGAGATCGTCGACATGAAGAAGTACCGCTGCTACTACGGGACTACCACGAGCCCGTTCGCAGAAGGGGCCGGCGAGGACCTGGCGGCTGCGGAAATTGCGCTGGTTCGACGCCTGGACGCAAAGAGGTAGAATCCGTGCGCTCGGGCTAGCGATCAGGTGGAAAAGGGCATCGGCTGCGGCGGTGCGCCGCGAATGTTGCCTGCGGAAGCGGGTAGGAGCAGTCAAGTGACGTCTAAGCCAGGCTGGGGTGATATCTACACAGAGCTGGGCGCCACCCCGATTATCAATGCGATCGGGAGCGTGACCCTGCTGGGCGGATCAACGCCGGTGCCCGAAGTCAAGGAGGCGATGGAGCGCGCCGAATCGGCATACGTCCCGCTCTGGGAGCTCGAAGAGAAGGCGGGCGACTTCATCGCCAGGCTGGTCGGCGTGCCGGCGGCTTACGTCACATCCGGGGCAGGCTCGGCGCTGACGCTGGCCACCGCAGCGTTCATGGCCGGCGAAGACGACAAGAAGATCGAACAGCTTCCTGACACGACCGGGATGAAGAACGAGATTCTCATCCAGCGCCGGCAGCGTTACTGGTACGACCGCTGTCTGCAGCTTGCCGGCGCCAAGCTGGTCGAGTTTGGCAGCGACGAGAAGGTCACCGAAAAGGACCTGGAGAAGGCGATCGGGCCCAGGACCGTCGCCGTCCACTACTTCATGGTCACCCAGAAGCCCGATCCCAACGCGCTGTCGCTCGAGTCCACTATCAAGGTCGCCAAGAAGCACAACATCAAGGTGCTCGTCGACCAGGCGGGCCAGATCTACCCGCTCGACCTGCTGGCGAAGTCGGTCAAGATGGGCGCCGACATCGCATGCGTCGCCGCCAAGTACATGTACGCCCCGCAGTCGACCGGCTTTGCGTTCGGCACGAAGGAATCGATTCGCGCGCTCGCCAAGCAGAGCTTCATCGGCTACGAGACGCGCCGCGTTCGAGGCGTCGGCCGGCCCCAGAAGATCGATCGCCAGGAGATCGTCGGCGCCGTCGCTGCGGTACGACGCTGGATGACGATGAACCACGAGGAGAGGCTGGCCTCGATCGAGCAGCGCAGCCGGGTGATCGCGAAGCCGCTTCAGGGCATCAAGGGCGTCAAAGCCGAGATCATCGACAACATCATCGGACAGCAGCCCTATGGCGTTAAGGTGACGATCGACGCGCAGGCCGCGGGCATGACCGCTCAACAGGTCGTCGACGAGTTGAAGGCCGGCAAGCCCTCGATCTGGACACGTGTCGCGCCCGACAGCTCGAACGCCATCTACCTCCACATCTTCGGTCTGAACGAAGGCGAAGAGAAGATCGTCGGGGAGCGCGTGTCGCAGATCCTGAAGGCGAAGGCCAGGAAGTAACCCCGTTACAGCTGCGGAAAAGAAGAGGGTCCGGGAACTCCCGGACCCTCTGCGCGCTTGCCGCGAACGGAATTAACTGGTTGCCTGGGCGCCCGGGTCAGTTGGCGGGGTCGATTTCCGGTGCGCCCGGCACTGCCCGATCGGGTGACGCGTACCGCCGTCGTGATAGCAGTAGCCGTCCTTCCGGGGCTTGCCCGTGCACTTGCCGGAGCAGGCATGCTGGTCGCCCGAGACGCCAGCGGTAATGAGTGGGACATTAAGTCGTTTCAAGATTTCACCGTTCAGTTCGTGCGCCCAAGTGGTCAGCGGTGGAATACCACCATCTTGAGCTCCGTCATCTCCTCTACAGCGTACGACGGGCCTTCCTTGCCGAGCCCGCTCTCCTTCAGGCCGCCATAGGGCATCATGTCGGCCCGGAATGCAGTCCCGCCATTGATGTTCAGGTTCCCTGATTCGACTTCCAGGGCAAACCGCATCGCGCTCGTGATGCTTTCCGTGAAGATCGCAGCGCTGAGGCCAAATCGGGAGTTGTTCGCCAGCGCGATCGCCTCGTCGATCCCCGACGCCCTGGCGACCGCTACCGCCGGGCCGAACAGTTCGTCGTCCACGACCTTCATGCCCGCCTTGACGTCCGCCAGCACCGTGGGTTGTACCAGGGCGCCGCTGCGGCCTCCACCGGTGATGATGCGCGCGCCGCCCGCAACCGCCTCATCAAACCATGAGCTCACCCGGGCAGCGTCGCGCTCGCGAATCATCGGACCGAGTTGCGTCTTCGGCTCGAGTGGATTGCCGGAAACGATCGCTTCAACCTTCGGCTTGAGGGCATCGAGGTAATCGCCGTAGACCTTGCCATCGACGATCACGCGCTGGGTCGAAATGCACACCTGACCGGCGTTACCGTAGCCGCTGGCGACCGTCGCCACGGCGACCTTCTCGATGTCGGCGTCGGGCATCACGATCAGCGGCGAGTTGGAGCCCAGCTCCATCGTGACCTTCTTCAGCCCCGCCACCTTGCAGATGCGCTCACCGACATCGCGACTCCCGGTGAACGTGACCTTGCGGACGTCGCGGTGCGAAACCAGGGCGTCACCGATGGCGCCGCCGGGCCCGGTCAGGCACTGGATGCCTTCGGCCGGGATACCACACTCCAGCAAGAGTTCAGTCAGCTTGAGGGCCGACAGCGGGGTGTCACTCGCTGGCTTGATGATCACCGCGTTACCGGCAGCCAGGGCCGGGCCAACCTTGTGAGCGACCAGGTTCAGCGGGAAGTTGAACGGCGAGATCGCGGCGACGATGCCGACCGGCACTCGCACCGTGAATCCGAACTTGGTCGCATTGCCAGGAGAAGCGTCGAGCGGGATCGTCTCCCCCCGCATGCGCTTCGCCTCCTCCGCCGACCACGTAAGGGTCTGAACGGCGCGCCCGACCTCCGTGGTCGCCTCCGAAATCACCTTGCCCTCTTCAAGCGAGATGGTCTTCGCAAAGTCGGCTGCACGCGCCTGGAGCAGGTCAGCGGCCTTGCGGAGCATCAGGAACCGGTCATATGCGCTCGTGGCCTTCATGGCGCGCGCACCGCGGCGGGCGCTTTCAACCGCGAGGGCAACGTCCTCGAGGTTCGCGTGCGGGACCGTGTCGATCAACGAACCGTCGAACGGGTTCGTGACAGGGACCGTCTTGGCGCGCGCCGCCCACTCGCCGCCTATGTACATCTTCATTGGAGATCTCCGTTCGGTATCGTGCCCTGGCATCGACGCCGGGCCGTCGCCGCCGAGTATACGCGGCGCCTCACATCGTTGCCCCTGCCACCCCCGTGTGATAGCTTGCGCGCCGTCCCAGGCAGGGGTGAACGGAGTGGCCGGTTGAAAAGCAAATCGGGGATGGTCGCCGTACAGGCGGTTGCACGTCGGCGGGTCGAAACGATCGAAGCGCCGATGCCCGCACCAGGCGATGGGGAAGTACTGGTCAGGACCGAGTTCGCATCGATCTGCGGCTCTGACCTGCACCAGATCTGGCACGGCTGGAACATTCGCGACTGGCCGCAGCCACCCGGGTACCCGGGGCACGAAGGCGTCGGGCAGGTGGTCGAATCCCGAAGCCCCGGGTTCGACGCGGGCGACCACGTGCTGCTCGTCCCGCATTTCCTGATCTCGAGGTGCTTCGCGGCCTACCAGGCGGTCCATGCGCGTTACCTGGTCAAGCTGCCGGACGGCCCTGCCCGCAAACACCTCCTGATGGCGCAGCAACTGGGCACGGTGATCTGGGGCGCGCGTCAACTGCCACACCTGGTCGGCAAGACCTGCGTGGTCGTAGGGCAGGGCTCGGCCGGCCTCTTCTGGGACTTTGTCTTGCGCAGGGCGGGTGCAGAAAGGATCATTGCGGTCGACCCCGTGGCGCACCGGCTGGGGGTCGGAAAGCTGCTGGGTGCCCATGAGGTTGTCCAGTCGTCTGGATCGGAAACTGCCCAGGCGATCAACGACCTCACCGGGGGGCAAGGCGCCGACATCGTCATCGAAGCGGTCGGCAGCACCCCGACCCTCAGCCAGGCGTTCGATCTCGTGAAGCCTGCCGGCACCGTCGTCCTGTTCGGATTGCCGGAGTCCGACGGCCCGGTGCCGTTCAGGTTCGACGCCTTCTTCCGGAAACGGTGCACGGCCTACACGTGCCATGGCTCACAGGACGAGCCCGGCCTGGTGGCGGTCCGCCAGGCGCTCGACTGGATCGCCAGCGGCCAGATCGACATGGGCAGGATAACCACGCACACGCTTCCCGCAGCGCGCGCGCAGGAAGGCTTCGAACTCGCCGCCGGCCCCGGCCCCAGCGTGGTAAAGGTGACACTGACATTTTGACGAAACCCTCGACCAACGGCGTCACGATTGCGCTTGAGGGCAAGGTCGCGTTCGTCACCGGCGCCTCGCGCGGCATCGGTGCGGCAATCGCGCTGCGCCTCGCTCAGGCCGGGGCGGTGGTGGCCATGACGGCGCGCGATCGGGCAGGGCTGCACCGGACGGAAGCGGCAATCGAATCTGCCGGCGGCCGGGCATGGTGGCGGACCGCCGACCTGGCATCCGGGGCCCAGATCAGATCGGTGACGATGGCCACCCTGCGGGAATTCGGACGGGTCGACATCCTCGTGAACAATGCGGGGCTCACCTTTCCGCAGCGCGTCCTGGAGGTGGGCCTGCGCGAGTGGCGCACCACGCTCGACGTCAACCTCCTTGCGCCGCTGCTGCTCGTGCAGGCCTTCACGCCGGGCATGATCGAAAGGCGCTCCGGCAAGATCATCAACATCTCGTCCCAGGCCGGTCTCGGCGCGCTCGAGGAACATGCGTCTTATTCGGCCTCAAAGTCGGCATTGCACCTCCTGACGCAGACGATGGCGGTCGAGTTCGGCAGGGACAACATCCAGGCCAACTGCATCGCCCCAACCGTGATCCTGACCGACATGGCGGAACAGGTGTGGCCGCCAGGCCCGCGCTCCGAGGCGATGCGTGCGAGGATCGCCCTGGGCCGCTTCGGCAAACCCTCGGAGGTGGCCGACGCCGTCCTGTTCCTGGCGTCACCGCTTTCGGATTTCATCACTGGCGAGGTGCTGTCGGTCGACGGCGGGTTCCGAGCGCGCTGAATGAAGGCCCTCGTGCTCCAGAAGCGCCACACCCTTGCATTCGAGAGTCGCAGGAAGCCAGGCCCGCCTGCCGCCGGAGAGGCGCTCGTGAAGGTGGCGGCGGTTGGCATCTGCGGGTCCGACGTCCACTACTTCGAGGAAGGCCGGATCGGCGACTTCGTGGTCCGGGCGCCACTGATACTGGGACACGAGACGTCGGGAGTGGTCGAAGCGGTCGGGGACGGCGTGGCCCTGTCCCCGGGGGACAGGGTGGCCATGGAGCCCGGCGTCCCCTGTGGCCGGTGCGGGCACTGTCGGCGCGGGCGCTACAACCTGTGCCCCGGCATTCGATTCTGGGCGACACCCCCCGTCGACGGCTCGCTGGTCGAGTACGTGGTACACCCTGCGGAGTTCTGTTACCGACTGCCTGAATCGATGGGCTTCGACGAAGGCGCCCTGATCGAGCCGCTGGCGGTCGGCGTACACGCATGCAACCGCGGGGACCTCCGCCCCGGAGACGTGGTAGCAATCAACGGCGCAGGCACCATCGGCATCATGGCTTTACTATCCGCCAGGGCCTACGGTGCGCGTGTGGTCGTAGTGGCCGACGTAGTGCCGGAACGGCTTGCACGTGCCACTGCCCTGGGCGCAGACGCGGTCGTCGACGTTCGTAGCGCCAGCCTTGCGGAGGCAGTCGCGGAAACAGCACGGGCCGGCGCGGACGTCGGGATCGAATGCTCCGGGAGCTCGGCGGGGGCCGACGTGCTTGTACGCGCCGCGGCGCCCGGAGGGCGGATCGTCCTGGTCGGAATGGGACCGCAACCGACTCCGCTGGACGCCGTCGCAGCGATGGTCAAGGAACTCGACATCCGGACGGTTTTCCGGTACGCCCACGCCTATCCCACGGCCATCGACCTGGTGGGTTCGGGCCTGGTCTCAGCGAAATCGATCGTGACGGACCGCTTCAAGTTCGCGGACGCGATCGCAGCATTCGAGTTTGCCCGCAGTCCAAGGCCGGACACCGGGAAGATCCTGATCGAGTTCTAGGCCCTGGCAGTTTCCCTGAAGAACCCGCGCAGCCGCGGGTAAAGGTTCCGATACCGACGGTACGCGGTTTCGTACTGTTCGGCACGGTTCATCTCAGGTTCCTGGATGGTGATCTGGCGCTGCCATTCTCTAGAGGCGTCGCCAACCGATTCGAACTCCCGCACGCCGACGGCGGCCAGCATCGCCGCCCCGTAGGCGGCCCCCGTGCCCGGTCCGACCGTCACTACCGGCAGTCGGTAGACATCGGCCTGCATCTGCCGCCAGAAGGTGCTGCGGGCGCCGCCACCCACGGCCGTGGCAAGCACCGGCGAGGCTCCCAGCCCACGGATCAGTTCAAGTGAGTCGCGCAACGCAAACGTGACCCCCTCAACCACGGCGCGCACCAGATGCCCGCGCTCGTGGCCGGCATGCAGCCCGTAGAAGACGCCCCTGGCATCGGCGTCGGCATGTGGCGTCCGTTCGCCGGTCAGGTACGGCAGAAAGGTGAGGCCGGACGACCCGGCGGGCGCGCGCTCCGCCTCCGCCAGAAGGTCGGAGTACTCCGGCAGGGCAGCCCCGCGGGCGCTCAGGGATCGTCGTAACCAGCCGAGGGCGGCGCCGGCGGAGAGGACGACTCCCATCAGATACCACGAGTCGGGTACTGCGTGGTTCATGGCGTGAATTCGCATCCTGGGGTCAACCAACGGACGGGGGGTTGGAGCGACCACGGTGCCGGACGTTCCGATGCTGGCCACAACATTGCCCGGAGCGACCGCGCCAGCGCCAATCGCGCCGGCCGCGTTGTCGGCGGCGCCCCCGACCACCGGGACTCCCGCGGGCAGGCCGCATGAAGCCGCCGCCTCTGCGGATAGCTCCCCGGCAACGTCCCCGGAACCCACGATGCGGGGCAGGATCGCGGGTTCGATATCGAGCGCGGCGAGCATCTCGGCCGACCACTGGGAGCGCCGAATGTCGAAGAGCAATGTCGCTGCGGCGTCTGACGGCTCACAGGCGAGCGAACCGGTGAGGCGAAAGCGGATGTAGTCCTTGGGCAGCAACGCGGTTCGCAACCGGCGGAAATTCGCGCGCTCGTGCTCCCGCAGCCACAGGAGCTTGGTGGCGGTGAAACCCTCCAGGGCAGGGTTGCCGACGAGCCGCCGAAGGCCAGCTTGCCCGACGCGTTCCTGGATATACCTGCACTGTGCGGTTGTCCGGACGTCGTTCCAGAGGATCGCCGGACGGATGACGGACCCTTCCCCATCGAGGGCGACCAGGCTGTGCATCTGGCCCGAGAGCCCGATCGACGTCACGCCGGGCCTGCCCCGAGCCTGTTTCAGAGCACCACGCACGGCCGCGACGACCGCGTCCCACCATTCCGACGGATTCTGCTCCGACCATCCCGGCCGAGGGACATCGACTTTGAGCGGAGCATCGGAATCGGCGAGGACTCGTCCGTTTTCGGCGACTAGCACGGCCTTGACTGCGGTCGTGCCGACGTCTATGCCAAGGAAGCTTCCCAAGCCTAGCTATGCCACATGGCGGACGCGTTCAGCGCTCATCCGGCCTGCCTGAGACGGGGGTCCCAGCGGTCGCGCAACCAGTCCCCGAAAAAGTTAAGCGACATGACGACCAGGAAGATGGCGAGACCGGGGAAGAACGAAATCCACCACGCGCTCGACAGGTACTCGCGACCGTCGTTGATCATGTTCCCCCAGGTCGGCGTCGGCTTCGGGATGCCGACCCCCAGGAACCCGAGCGACGCCTCCGCAAGGATCAGGCCGCCGATGCGGAGGGTCGCGATCACTACGACCGTATTCAGAACATTGGGGAGGATGTGGCGAAAGATGATGCGCCGGGACGACGCGCCCGCTATCCGGGCGTTGGATATGTAGTCGCGCTCCTTCAGCGAAAGCACCTCCGCCCGAACGTTGGGCACGAAGGCGCTCCACGACACCATCGCCAGCAGGCCCATGACGATCGGGATGGAGTTGCCGATGACGGTGGCGATGACCAGCGCGATCAGCAGGAACGGGATCGCTGCCCACATGTCCCAGATGCGCATGATGGCCTCATCGATCGGCCCCCGGAAGTATCCGGCCAGCAATCCGAGGGACGTGCCGATCACCGTACCAGCGCCGAGCGCTACCACCACGACCATCAGGGAGATCTGCGCCCCCCGCATGATCCGGCTCAGCACATCGCGGCCGACATGGTCGGCGCCGAGGAGATAGCGGAGTTCGACGCGCGGGTGCTCTTCGTACCACTGAGAGTTCCATGCCGGGGCGGCGTTCCTGGCGCGTAGCGACTGCGTGAACGGGTCTTTGGGTTCAATGAGCGGGGAGAAGATCCCCGTGATGAGGAGGGCGAGCAGGATCAGGACCGGGAGGACGGGGTATCGCCACAGCACCGATATTCGGAGTCGGGCGAAGAATCCCGGTCCACGGATGAAGTCGGCTGACTCATCGCGGGTCTTCTGCGCCATCTAACTCAGCCTGATCCTGGGATCGACGATCGCGTACATCAGGTCGGCCGCGAAGTTCATCAATACCCACGCTGCGACGAAGATCAGGGTTATGCCGGTAACGAGCGGGAAGTCGTTGGCGGCGACCGAGTCGACCGCCAGCCGGCCGAGGCCCGGCCAGGCGAACACCGTCTCCGTAACGACTGAGCCGGTGATGAAACCGGTGAGGAGGATCGCGGAAACGGTCAGTGGCGGGATCAGCGCGTTCCTGAAGGCGTGTTTCCAGACGATCAGCGAGTTGCCAACGCCCTTCGAGCGGGCGAGCTTGATGAACTCGGCGTCAAGGACCTCGAGCATTGCGGACCTGGTGATCCTGAGGTAGCCGGCGGCCGTCGATGTGCCCAGGACGACGACGGGCATGATCATATGTTTGATGCTGATGAACCCTTCGCCAGCGGTAGAGCTCGGCAGCCAGTCAAGGCGGACCGTGAAGATCAGCACGAGCACGATGCCCAGCCAGAAGTTCGGGATTGCCTGGCCGAACAGGGCGACGAAACGGCCAAGGTAGTCCCACCCCGAGCCGCGCTTGACGGCAGCAAGCACGCCGAGCGGAACACCGAGGAGTGTTGCGAAGATCCAGGAGGCCACGCCGAGCTTTAGCGTTGCTCCGATACGCTCTGCGATCTTCTTCGAGACATCGCGCTCGTCGAAGATGCTTTTCCCGAGGTCACCCTTGGCAGCGCGGGCGAACCACAGCGTGTACTGGACGACGATTGGCTTGTCCAGGCCGAGCTTTTCCTTGAGCGCCTGCACCTGCTCGGGTGAGACGCCGTAGCCGCCGGGCTTGGCATACAACAGCAATGGGTCGTCGGCGCCGATCGAGATGACGAACACAATGAAGGTTGCGCCGATCAAGGACAGAACGGCGGATATGAATCGGCGTAACAGGAACCGACGCACGATCACCTTCCCGGAGGACGGGTTGCCTCCGGACGTTCAGCGGCCCGGGGCACCATACGGGGCCCCGGGCCGCTGGTCTCCTACTTCTTGAGGACGATCATCTCGGGTGAGTTGATCGGGCCGCTCAGGCTTGGCCTGATCTCCCAGGAGTCGATCTTCTTCGGGTTGTAGACGAGCAATACCGGGATCGTGAACGTGCCGGGCGCCAGCATCCAGTGGTGCATGAAGTCGGCCACGCCGTTGTTGATCTCGATGCGCTTCTGCAGGTCGGGTTCGGCCGAGGCCTTGAGCCAGGCCTGCGCGATCTCGGGGGCTTCCAGACCGCAGCTGAACCCGCCGCGCGTGATGCTCGTCATGGTCGTCGCCACCGGCCAGTCCCATGGCCGTGGGAAGCGCCCATCGTCGCACGAGTTAACGAACGGGATCTTGGTCTCACGGTTGACGATCGAAGGACGGAAGACCCGGTACAGGAATGCCTGAACCGTGACCTTCAGCCCCAGCTTGTCGGCCCAGTAACCGGCGACCGCCTCAGCAGTTTCCTTGCGAATCTGCGTGTCGCTCTGCCCGAAGATCTCGATCTCGAAGCCGCTCGGGTACCCGGCCTCAGCGATCAACGCCTTGGCGGCCTTCGGGTCGTAGGGCACCTTCCACTTGGCCTGGAACTGCGGCATGCTCGGGTTGAAGAACGAGATGTCGGTCGCCCAACCAAGGCCGGCGGTCAGGACTTCGGCCAGTTCCTTCCGGTCGTAGCCCATGGCCAGCGCCCAGCGAATCTTGCGGGCGCGCTCCATCGACGCTGGATCGGCAGGATCTCCGATCCACGGCTTCGACTTGTCCAGGCCGACCCTGGTCAGCTCCGCGCCGGTTCGGGCATGCTTGGTCTCCCAGAGGTTTCCGGCGAATGCTATGTTCAACTCAGAGCCGTTGGACGTGCCGCCGGTCTTGAAGCCCTTGGCAGCCAGCTCGCGAATGTCCTTGAGCTCCGGCACCGCGATGTCGAATTCGCCGGCGAGGATCCCGGCGCGTCGAATGGCGGAGTCCGGGATCTCGATGTACTGGAGGGTCTGAACCTCCGGTGACTTGCGCCAGTGGTTCTTGACAGCTTCGAGCGTGGCCTGCTTGTCGGCCACCCATGACTTGACTTCAAATGGCCCGGTCATGATCTGCGGGTTGTCCCGCATCCATGCCTCACCCTTGTCGTCGAACACCTTCTTGGAGAAGACGCCGGTTGGCTGCCAGCCGTCGCTGATGGCATTCGAATGCCACCGCGGGTCAAATCCGACGAACGGGGCGTCAACCGTGAACTTGTCGACGACATTCCACTCCAGGAAGACCGGGGCGAGGTCGCCCGCCTGGGGGTGAATCGACTTTGGATTGGTGCGGGCGCTGGCGTCGTTGATCGACCACACGACGTCGGAGGCCGTCATTTCGCCCCAGCCCTTGTGGAACTGGACGCCCTGTTGAAGCTTGATTGTGACCTTGCTGAGGTCGGGTGCGACGGTCCACTGCTTGGCCAGCCAGGGCTCGCCAAAGACAGGTCCCTTCCGTGTCGTAAATAACGTCTCGCCCACGCCCCAGAAGACCTCTCCCTCACCGCCACCGGCCCGTCCGATGCCGAGGCCGGGCGCTACGTCGGCCACCGCAACCGTCACGGTGCCGGCGGCAGACTTGGGGTTGGGCGCCGAAACGCCCTGGACCGGGGTCGGTATCGAAAGCGTGGTGGCCGTCGGTAACGCGGCCGCAGGGGTCGGCGTGGCGGGAGATTTAGTCGGCTGGGCGGTTGGCTGGGCGGTTGGCTGCGTGGCTGGAGGCGTCGTGGCCTGCGGCGCCACCTGTGTGGCGGTCGCGATCGGCCGGGCCGTGGGAGGTACAGCCGTGGGCGCCTCGCTGCCCCCGCATGAGGTGGCGAGCACGGCGAGGAACGCGAGCGCGCCAGGTAGAACGAGCCAACGCAACCTAGGGAAGAACGTCGCTGATGACACAGGACCACTCCTTACCGGCGAGAACCCCGGACCATTCCCCATGCACGGATAGCGCAACTTTACGCACCGGACTTTCAAAGTCAAGAACGGAGGGCTGGTGCGGGTCGGTTTCGTGCAAACGCGGTCTTCCGTGTACCGGGACGCGCGGGAAACCGGGGCCCCAGTGCCGGAGGGCCCGCACGACGGGAAACTCCCGCCTGCTACAGCTGGCGGAGCCTGGGGTCGTATCGGTCTCGGAACCAGTCCCCGATGAAATTGAGCGATACGACCAGGGCGAAGATCGCCAGGCCCGGGAAGAATGCGATCCACCATGCGTCGCTCAGGTAGTTGCGACCCTCAGAAGTCATGAGACCCCAGGCAGGGCGGGGCGGGCTGATTCCGGCGCCGAGGAAGCTGAGGATCGCTTCGGTCAGCACGATCTGCCCGACGCGCAGGGTCGCGATCACGATAACGCTGTTGATCACGCCGGGCAGCAGGTGGCGCCACATGATGCGGAGCCCCGTGGCCCCGCACACGCGCGCTGACATTACGTAGTCGCGTTCCTTGAGCGTGAGCACCTCCGCCCGGACCACCCGTACGAAGGGTGGCCAGCTCTGTAACGCCAGCAGCCCGACTACCACCGCCATGCTTTTGCCCAGCACGATCACGGTGACCAGCGCGAGCAGCAGGAAGGGGATGGCGTAGAACATGTCCACGACGCGCAGCATCACTTCGTCGACCAGCCCGCCGAAGTACCCGGCCGCAAGGCCGTACGACGTGCCGACGGTGATCCCGATCACGCTTACGATGGCGACGATGGTCAGCGACAGCCGGGCGCCATGCATGATCCGGGTCAACACGTCCCGTCCAAACTGGTCGGAGCCCAGCAGGAAACGCTCCCCTGCCAGCTCCGGGTGCAAGGAGAAGGTGCCTGGAGGCACCGCACGGTCCCGCAACGACTGCCGAGTAGGATCGAACGGCGTAAGGTCGGCGGTCACTGCGAGCATTACGAGTGACAGGAGGAGGAATCCGGGCAAGACCGGATAGGTCACGATCAGGCGCCAGGCGGACGAGAAGAAACCGCGACGCCTGCGGGCGGACGCGACCTGTTTGAACGACTCGGCTACTTGTGTCGCCAATTGGACTCCTTACGTGTAGCGAATGCGGGGGTCGATCAGCGCGTAAGAGATGTCGGCGGCAAAGTTAACAATGGTGTAAAAGAGGGCAAACATGAGGACGGCGCCGGTGATGATCGGGAAGTCGTTCTTGCCAACTGCGTCAACCGACATCGTGCCGAGCCCCGGCCATACGAATACCGTTTCTACGACTACCGTGCCGGAGATGAAGCCGGCGAAGATCAGAGCGGACAGGGTCAGCGCGGGGATGAGCGCGTTCTTGAAAGCGTGCTTCCAGATAACTCTGGAGGATCCGGCACCCTTGGCACGCGCCATCTTCACGAACTCGGAGTCGAGGACTTCCAGCATCGACGACCGCATCAGTCGGAGGTAGCCCGCCGAAGCCGCCAGGCCCAAGGTAGACGCAGGCAGTATGAAGGACTGCCATCCCGCCTTGCCTCCGGCAGGCAAGAGGTCGAACCGCACCGCAAAGACCAGGATCGCCATGATGCCGATCCAGAACGGCGGCGCACCCTGGCCGAACACGGCGATCGCCCTCCCGGCGTAGTCCCAGACAGTCCCGCGCTTGACCGCCGACAGAACACCGAGCGGGATGCCGATGAGGGTCGCAAGGGCCCACGAAACACCGCCCAGCTGGAGGGTGTTTCCAATCTTGTCAGTGATGATCTTTGTGACGTCCTCCTGGGACGTCAAGCCGCGCCCGAGGTCGCCCTTGGCAACTCTGCCGAGCCAGACGAAGTACTGCACGGGGAGCGGCTTGTCCAACCCGAGCTGCAAGAACAGGGCCTTGTATGCCTCGTCGGACATGCCGTAGCCGGCCTGCTGCGCGAATAGCTCCATGGGGTCGCCTGCGGCGCGTGATAGCGAGAACACGATGATCGTGGCGCCCAGCATCGTCAGTACACTGAAGATGATCCGCCTTATTACGAAGGACCTCATCGGCCATACCACCTCGGCGTCTCAGGGGAGATACAAAGCTGCGGGCAAGGCACTCGAAGCTGCTTGAACCTCTCGCAAGGTTCCGGCGACGCTCGAGTCCACCACGGCCTGGCCTCCGCTCGTTATTCGCCGGCGGGGAGCCGGGCCCCCCGCCGGACGAGAAACCAGTGGAGTTACTTCTTGACCAGGACGATGGACTCCAGGTTGTTCATGATCGCCATGCCGCCCTCGATACTGGGCAGCTGTTCCCAGACCGCGATCACCTTCGGGTCGTACAACTGGATGTTGGGCTCCATTACCATCCCTATGCACAACGCCGCGTCCATACTCGTCTGGACGAATTCCACCTGCGCTGCAACTCGTTGCGCCTTGTCGGTCATCAGAGCGACCTGGGCGTAGTTCTTCGCTGCGAACGGCACTTCCATTCCGACGCCGTAGCCGCCGTCGCTCCACGAACTCATGACCAGTCCACGTGCCCAGTCAAACGGGACGCCGAGGTTTGAGTCGTCACCGCAACTGAGGAACGGTTCAGAAGTCGTGCGGGCCACGAGGCCCGGTCGATACGTGGAATAGATGTTTGAGTTGAGCGTCGTGATCTTGACGTTCAGGTCCTGCGCCCATCCGTTCGCCAACGCCTGGCCAAGTTCGTTCGCCACGCTACCCGGGACGTCTATCCAGACGCTGGGTATCGTGAAACCGTTCGGGTAGCCCGCCTTCGCCAGCAACTCCTTGGCGCGTTTCGGGTCGTAGGGGATCTCCCAGCCTCCGCTGCCCTTTCCGGTTTTTTCGTCCCAGACGTACTTGCCCTTCTTGAACGCGGGGTGGTCCGTCGCCGGCTGGTAGGCGAAGTAGTTGGGGCCGCCAAGGCCGGTCATGATGCTCGCGACCATTCCCTGACGGTCGATTGCGTGCGCCAGCGCCTGCCGGACCGTCTGCGCCTTGAGGTAGCCAGCCGGGTCATCTTCGATCGACTTGGACACCCACGGCGCCGACAGGTTGAGCGTGCGGGTCAACGGCTTCTTGTCGTAGTACCGTTCCTTCTCCCAGTAGTTGCCCGTCATCCCGATGTTTCGCTGGACGACACTGCCGCTGCAGCAGAGCTGCTTGTAGCCCTTGGCCTCGAGGGCCTTGATGTCCTTGAGGGCCGGCGGAATAGCCGCAACCTGGCCGGTCTCCAGCATCGCCCTGCGAGTGGCTGGCTCGACTACCTGGATGTAAGTGACCTTGGCGACGCCAGCGGTCTTCCGCCAGTGCCTCGGCAACGCTTCGAGAACGACCTTGTCGCTCTGCACCCAGCTGACGACCTGGTAGGGTCCGGTTCCGATGATGAACGGACGCATTCCATCTGCGCCCTTCTCTTCGAATAGCCGCTTCGAGGTGATTCCTGCCGTCTGCCAGAACAGGCTGAAGCGGTGGCGGATGCCACGGCTGTCGTAGTTCAAATAGACGAGCCGGATGTTGTAGGGGTCCTGGACCAGCATTTCCTTGATCAGCGGTGCGAAGTCTCCCGCCTGACCGTGGATGCTGGTCGGCGTCGTAACCGAGTTGGCGTCGTTGATCGAGAACGCCACGTCCGCCGCCGTCATCTCGCCCCAGCCCTTGTGGAACTGGATACCCTTCCGCAGGGTGAAGTCGAGGTACTTCAGGTTCGGGTCGAGCTTCCAGCCAGTGGCAAGGATCGGCTCCTCTTCTTTTTCGCCGAGCGTGTCCTTGTAGTTCGGACGGAACAGGGTCTCCATGACGCTGGTCTGGTAGACGTTCTCGGCGCAGCCTGCGGTACAGAACCGCGGCGTACCGATGCCCACGTTGATGGTGCCATTTACCAGAACAATCTCACCGGCCGGCGGCGGGACGACCGTGGTTGCCGTTGGCACCGGCGCGGCCGTCGCGGTCGCTAGAGCCACCACGGTCTGCTGAACGACGACCGTCTGCTGAACGATCTTTTCGACCTGTTTCTCAACCTGTTTCTCAACCACGACCGTTTTTTCAACGATTTTCTCGACCGGCTTTTCGACGACAACCGTCTGCGCGACCGGCTTTTCGACCACGACGGTCTGGATCACGGTCTCCGTCCCACAGGCCAGAAGCGCCGCGATCACAGCTCCCAGCAGCAACGCTGGCCACAAACGGAATAGTCCGGCCCGCTTCATGCGCATGGAACCTATCTCCTTCCGCAATGCCCGTCTCCTTCCGCAATGCCCGCGATCGACGCGGCGTCGTCTGAGAGTTCGCGCGTTCATGGCGAATGGCGAATCCTAGCCTGAGAGGTACTACGGTTGTCAATAGGATGCAGCCAAATACCGACGGTAATCGGTACAACACGCGAACTGCACCGCGGAAAGTCTGCAATTGATCGCGCTGTTTTACGGATCATGATAGGCCCGATGACTTGAAGCTAAGGCGTATCTACGGGCCACGTCTGTCAAAGGTCCTTGGAGTACCAGACCCCTGCAGTTGACGACGAAAACAGGCGTAGAGAGTTATGGGATGTACGAAAGGCGTGAGAGCATTTGCCAGGCGAAATCCTGACCGGGGCGAACGCGTGCTGGTGGCCGGTACGGGCCTCGGCGCCTTGGGAACGGAGGCGAGCAACCGCGGCCGGCTGGTGCCGCGTGCGTCGAAGAGGGGGCCGTCGGGGCGTCGGTCAGTCGTCCTCGGCGAGGCTCGCGATGCTGACCAGGCCCGAGTGCCAGTCGTAGCCGTGCGGACGCCGGCGGTGATTGATCGCCGAGCTCGACCAGTAGTAGAGGACGATCCCCCGGAACGGCGCACGGTAGGTGTCAAGGACGTCGCCGAAGTAGTTCCTCAGTTCGCCCAGGTACTGGCCTCTTTCGACGATGTCGCCTTCCTTGATCGCGGGGTACCAGACCCCCGACTGCGCGGCGTTGATGGCGACCCTCCGGTTTCCGATGTACTTGTGCTTCGGACGCGGAGGGGCGCCCGAGAGCATGCCCGCGGTCTGCAACGCGGCAACCGCACCGTCGTAGTGCAACGCGATGTCCTCGGGCGTGGGCAGGCCGTTCTTCCCGATCTCTGCCCAGACGTTCGCGATCCCTCGCTCGGCCAGGTAGATCGCAAGGCCCGGTATCCGCTCGCGCGCCCGGCGCAACTCGATGTACTCGACGCCGTAACCCTCGGCGATTGCTACCGACGCGTCCTGCGTCCGCCTGGTGCCGACCATCGGCACCGGCACCCAGGGCATGAGCGCCTGTGCGAACTCGCCAGCGTGGGTATCGATCAGAAAAGTCGCGTCCTTGATGATCGACCACAATACGTCGACCTGGAACTCGGTGTAGCTGGAATCGGGGCTGCCCGGAACGTAGTAGTGAACCTCCCGCTGGTCGACCGGGGACAGCTGCATGTTCCGCATCATGAACGCACGGGTCGAGATAACCGGGATCACGATCAGCCGGCCCTTGAGCATCCCGGGGGTGGTGCTCTGGATCAGCTTCTGGGCGGCCTTGATGCCGGCGTATTCGCCGGCGTGCATCCCGGCCATGAATACAAACGTCGGCCCGTCCTTGACCCCGGTGATCGTGGCGACGGGGATTTCGACCGCCGGGCCCTTCTTGAACTTCTTGCGCACGATCTCGCGCTGAACGCTGCCGCGGGTCATCTCTTCGCCTCGTCACGATAGTCAGGTGCAATGAGGGGCAGGATCGTCACGACCCGCTGGTCCTTCAGGCGGGACCCGATCGCGTCGGTGAACGACGTCCGGCGCGTCGACGAACGGCGGGACGCCCGCGCTCCCGAATCCTCTTCAGCCGGGTCCAGGGTCAGCCGACTCGTGATCACGGTCGGAAGCCGCATATTATGTCTGTGAACGATTAACTGGTACAGCTTTTCTTCCGCCCAGGGAGTAGCGCTCTCCGATCCTAGATCGTCCAGTATCAGCAACTCGGTCGACTTCACTTGCTCGAATAGCGTGTCGTAGCTCACACGGCTCTCTGGCGCAAACGCCATTCGCAGGTGATCCAGCAAGTCGGGCACGAACGTGAACACAACCGATGCGCCGTCCCGCAGTCGCTGCCCGGCGATCGCGATCGCCAGGTGGGTCTTCCCGGTCCCGGTTGGCCCGGTCAGCAGCAGCCAGCCGTCGGGCGTCCGGGCGAACTCCCTGCAGGCGCGGAGCGCAGCCCGCAGAGAAGCGCCAGCC
Organism: SAR202 cluster bacterium; assembly: GCA_016872495.1. Taxonomy (GTDB): domain Bacteria; phylum Chloroflexota; class Dehalococcoidia; order Lucifugimonadales; family Lucifugimonadaceae; genus VGZT01. The sequence continues at coordinate 50,966 of VGZT01000003.1, read as the reverse complement.
TCGGTGGCCGACTTGCCGGGCCCGACATCGAACCTCTCGAAAGTGAGCTGTTCGAGCAGGGCGGGCTGGATACCGCCGCTATCCCATTCGGTCGCGACCCGCGCGGGAGCGACCCGGCACACCGTCGCGAGCACCGGGTCAAGCAGGCGCGTCCGGAGGCGCTCCGGGAACTCTGATTCGGTCTCGGATGAAGTAATCACGGTGGGGCGTCGGGCGTTATAGCGCCGGCTCAAGATCTGGTCGAGCTTCTCCATGGCCCAGGGCGAAGACGTCTGGACGCCAACGTCGTCGATGATGAGCACCGGCGCGTCCGTGATCCGCTGCAGCAGGCCGTCGTAGGCGATCGGCGAGTACGCGTCGTAGGTAGAACGGAGGTGGTCCATCAGGTCCAGTGCCGAGGAATACAGCGCCGGCTTTCCCGCCTGGAGCAGGGCGTTGGCGACTGCCGCAGCGAGGTGAGTCTTCCCGCATCCGCTGGGGCCGAGGATCACGAGCCAGCCGTGAGGGTCGTTGGCAAAGGCTTTTGCCGCCTGCAGCGTCTTTCGAAAGGTAGCGGGCTCAGCGAAGCCCGATCGCCCCTCGGGTTGAAGGTTCGAAAAGGTGAGCCGAGAGAGCGGCCCGAGCTGGCTGTAACGTCGCAGGAGTTCGCCCTGGGCGGCGCCCCAGGCCGACGCCTGGCACTCGCAAGCGCGTACCTTCCCGAAGCTATCAGAGCCGACGGGTGCATCGACCGCGAGCCAGCGCAGGCCTCCGCAGATCTCGCAGTCCCGCTCGACCGGGGAGGAGTCAGCCTCGCTTGATGTACCGGCCGTAGGCCCTTCGGTACGGCTCGAGGCGATCTTCTTGAAGATCTCGTCCAGGTTGTTCACGTGACCTGCCTTCACTCGCCCAGCGATCCAGGATCGCCGACACGTATTTCCAGTTCCGGGCGTTGTTCGCCACCGCGATCTGGATCGCTTCCTTGATCCATTCTTCAGGGAACGAGAGCCGTGCGTCGTTCAGAATCTGCCCGACGATCGGCGTCAGGGGCCCGATGTTCTGCTCATAGAGGACGAAGATGTTGGGCTTCTCCGGCACCACCGGCGCTGGCTCTGCACGTACCTCGCCCCGCGCTCGATCGCCCACCCGGTTCCGCTTCAACCGTGCAACCGCCCGTCGCTCTGGCTCCGTGTTCAACACGAAGGCAGGGATCTCCTCACCCTCCAGTTCCAACAGCGTCCCGCGGTCCACTGCGGCCTGCAGGGCCCCCGCAACCTTCGACTCGAGCGCATCGCCGCGGGCCCCGAGCGCGGCGGCGATGACGCGATCGGCTGCCAGCTCGTCGAGGCGGACCGGACGCGGAATTCCCTTCTTCTGGTTCACCAGCCAGATGAAACGAAGCGTGACCCGCAGTTCTGCCGGGTCAGAAATCTCCGCAAGGAGGTTCCCCAGCAACGGCGAGGGCACCGGCGTGAAGCCCACGCCCGAAGGGAAGCCGTCGCCCACGGCCTAGACGTGCTCGCTGGTGCGTACGCCGATCCGCGCGGCGTCGTCGAACCTGGCGACCGCTTCCCGGACCACGAGTCTCACGTTGTCGGTCGGCCCGTGCCGGTGCTTGGCGACGATGATCTCGGCCAGGTTGCGCGGGAAATCTTCGCCGGGACGCTCGCGCGCCCATTCGTCCGGTGATGTGTACTTGTCCTCGCGATGGATGAACATCACGATGTCGGCATCCTGCTCGATGCTCCCGCTTTCTCGCAGGTCGGACAGCACCGGGCGATGTGACGGACGTTGCTCGATGGCGCGGCTGAGCTGGGATACCGCCAGGACCGGGATGTTGAGGTCGCGCGCCATCGCCTTGAGAGACCGGGAGATCTCGCTCATCTCCTGCACCCGGTTGGGATCGCCCCGTCGGTTGCTGCCGTAGATGAGCTGCATGTAGTCGACCAGCAGCATGTCGAGGCCGTGCTCCATCTGGAGCCTGCGCGCCTTTGCGCGCATCTCCGCCGGCGTCTGCACCGGTGTGTCGTCGACATAGATCGGGAAGTCGGACAGCACACCGATCGAGTCGAGGATCCGTGCGTCCTCGTGCTGATCGGTCAGGCGCCTGCGCAGTCGATTGGTGTCGACGCGCGCCTCCGCGGAAAGCAAACGCATCGCGATTTGCTCCCGCCCCATTTCGAGGCTGAAGATGCCGACCTTCGCCCCTTCCGCGGCAGCGTTGCGGCACACGTTCAGGGCGAGCGTGCTCTTTCCGATGCTCGGTCGCGCCGCCAGCACGATCATGTCGGAACGGTGCATGCCGCCCAGCAGGGCGTCGAGGTCCTTGAACCCGGTGAGCACCGGGGCGCGCGACCGGTCGCCGGCCTCCGGCACGGAAGTCGTGTCTTCAAGGTAGCTGTCGAGCGCGCTGCGCAACGGGGTGAAGTCGCGCCCGGTGTGACCGGTACGCACCTTGAAGAGCAGGTCTTCCGCATGGCTGATTGCCGCGTCGACATCCGCGCTGTCGCCGTAGCCGATGGTGGCGATCTCGTTGGCGGTCGAGATCAGGCGCCGCATGACGGCGGTGCGCTGGATGATGCGCGCGTAGTGCTCTACATGAACGGACGTGGGAGTCGTCGAGACCAGGTAGCTGAGGTAGCCGCTGCCGCCGACCTCGGCCAGGCGACCCTTGCTCTCCAGCTCGTGCGAGACCGTGACCTGGTTGATCGCGTCATCGCGATCAAACAGCGCACGGCACGCCTCATAGACCCAGCGGTTCCGCTCGCGGTAGAAGTGATCGGGTTCGAGAAAGCCAAGGACCCGGGTGATCGCGTTGCCGTCGATCAGCAGCGATCCTATTGCAGCGTCTTCGGCCTGTATGTCGTGGGGTGGCAGACGTTCCGCGAGCAAGTTCCCCTTCGCCCAGGCCGTCGAGGCCTGCTACCCGCCGGGGGTGGTCGCACCTTCCGGCGTCTCAGGTTCCACAACCAGATTGAGGTCCAGCTCGATTCCCTCGTGAAGCCTGACGTGCACTTTGCTCTGCCCGACTTGCCGGACCGGCTCCGGGATGCGAATGCCCCGGCGATCGACCGGCCGCCCCGCCGCTTCCGAGAGACGCTCGGCGATCGCCGATGTGGTGACCGAGCCGTACAGCTTGCCTGTGGGCCCGGCCCGCATCTTGATGACGACCGGCTTGCCTTCCAGCGCCGCCGCTACCGATGACCAGTCCGTCTTCTCACGGTCCCGGCGATCCTGGGCCGAGGCCCGCAACGATGAGACCCTGGCGAGCGCGTCGCTGGTCGCCAGTGCGGCCAGCTTGCGCGGAAGGAGGTAGTTGCGGCCGTAGCCGTCCTTGACTTCCTTCACGTCACCAGCGTGCCCGATGGGCAGCACGTCCTGCAGAAAAATGACCTTCACGGGAGTACACCTCGATTGAACGGGGCAAAGCCGCCCGGGCGAATCAACGCATATAGCGTACCGTGCCGGTGAACTCCACGCACGTTCAAGGTAGAGGATGGACCCCGCTAAATCCTAGGGTCGGCTGGCAATCGGTTCTCCGCTCTTTACTCACAGGCGAGTCACGTTGTGGAGATTTCACCATCAGGCTATGGTCCCCGCCTGTCGCATTTCCGAAATCTCGGATGCCGAGCACCCGAGCAGCGCGGTCAGGACCTCATCGGTGTGCTCACCCGGGCGAGGCGCCTGCCGGGTGTGCGCCCTGAGCCCCTCGTGGTTCGCCAGGGCGGCCCGCGGGTCCCAGCCGGCCGCGCCTTTAGAGGCAGCACGCGGGATGTCGTTCACCCGCCCGCACGGGATTTCGGCGGCTTCCAGCGAGGCGACGGCAACGGCGACGTCAAGCGACTCGCACCAGTTGACCAGCGCCGCCTCGATGAGACCGCTGTTCTCGATTCGAGCAGAGCGGGTGGAGAAGCGCGGCTCGCTCGGCCAGCCGGGCCGGCCCAGGTGCCGGGCCAGCCTGCCAAATACGCGGTCGGAGCCGTAGTCGCCAATGTAAACCTGGCCATCGCGACACGCAAAGGCGTTCCCTAGCCCGGTCGCGTTGCCGGCCCGTTCGGGCGTCTCGCCGGTTATCAGGTAGGCAGCCAGCGGCGTCTCGACCGTCGACAGCGCTGCGTCGGCCAGGGTGACTTCGATCTCCCGTCCCTCACCGGACCGGCCGGTTTCCAGCAGCGCGGCCAGCGTGGCAACGGTTGCGTTCATGGCGGCCAGGCGATCGACCACCGGGAATGGGATCAGGAAGGGCTCTCCGGCCGGGTCCCCGTTCAGTGACATCAGTCCCGAAGTCGCCTGGAGCACCGGATCGAAGGCGGGGCGCCGATCGGACCCTCCGAACCCGGAGATGTTCACCAGGATGAGCCGCCGGTTGGCGGCATGCAGGAATTCGTATGCAAGCCCCATTTCTTCGATGACGCCCGGGCGGAAGTTCTGGACCACCACGTCGGAAAGCGGGGCGAGACGTCTTAGCAGTCCGCGGCCCGCTTCGCTGCGGAGGTCGATCGCTACGCTGCGCTTTGCAGAGTTCTGCAACGCCCAGGCGATGCTCACGCCGCCGTGCTGGGGGCCAACCAACCGGCTTTCCTCGCCGCCGATCGGCTCGACCTTGATCACCTCGGCGCCCAGGCGGCCGAGCTCGGCTGCACAGCGCGGCGCGGCGTGGTACCTGCCGAGGTCGAGGACTCGAACGCCGGCCAGCGGGGGTGACGTCCCCTTTTGCTGGAACACGACGCTTCACCTCCTATATATTGCTAGCCCTCGCCAGAGCGCGGCCCGGGCCGTCAGCCGGCCGGGAATAACGACTCTACCGCTTCCGGAGGGTGGCTTTGCAATACGACCCCATCGAGAAATCCGCGGTCAGCAAACTGAAGGTGAAGCCCGGCCTGGCCGACTACGAACGGGCCCGCAAGTCGTTCTCGTGGTGGGATGTCTATCGCGAGCTCGACTGGCTCCCGGGCGGCGGGCTGAACAAGGCCTACGAGGCGATCGACCGGCACGTCGCGCACGGCAATGGCTCCCGCGTGGCCATGATCTGGGAAGGCAAGAACGGCGAGCAGGAGCAGTACACCTACACGCAGCTCAAGGAGCGCAGCGACCGTTTCGCCAACGTCGTAACCAAGCTCGGCCTGAAGAAGGGCGATCGCGTCTTCATCTTCCTGGACCGGGTCCCTGAGCTCTACTTCGCGTTCTTTGGTGTCCTGAAGGCTGGTGGGATCGTCGGGCCGCTCTTCTCGGCTTTCGGTCCGGACCCGGTGCGCGACCGGCTGGTCGACTCCGGCGCAACCATCCTCATCACGTCGCCCGATCTGAAGCGGAAAATCACGCGGATCCTGCCGGATTGCCCGGACCTGCAGCACATCGTCATCATCAACAAGGGCAACCGCGATCCCAAGCCGCTGGAAGGGAACGACCTCAGCTACGAGAAGCTGATGTCGGCCGCCGCCGCGGATTTCAAGATCGTGAATACCAGCCAGTACGACTACTCGATCATGCACTACACGTCAGGCACCACCGGCAAGCCAAAGGGGGCCGTTCACCGGCACCAGGCGGTGGTCCAGCAGTACTTGACCGGCAAGTGGGCCCTGGACATGCACCCGGGCGACATTTACTGGTGCACGGCCGATCCGGGCTGGGTGACCGGAACCTCCTACGGGATGCTGGCCCCGTGGACCAACGGCGTCACCCAGCTGATCTACGAGGGTGGCCTGAGCGCCCGGAAGTGGTACCAGCTGATCGAGAAGCACCAGGTCAACATCTGGTACACGGCGCCGACTGCGATCCGAATGCTCATGCGGGCGGGCGACGAGCCGATGAAAGGCATCAATTTCTCATCACTGCGATTCATCGCGAGCGTCGGTGAGCCACTTAATCCCGAAGGCGTGATCTGGGGCAAGCGGGTCTTCGGAATGGGCATTCACGACAACTGGTGGCAGACCGAAACCGGGGCCATCATGTGCGCCAACTACCAGTCGATGGAGATCCGCCCGGGCTCGATGGGGCGGCCGTTGCCCGGGATCGAGATGGGGATCCTCGACGACAAGTACAACCCGGTAGGGCCGGATATACGCGGCCTGCTGGCAGTACGGCCCGGCTGGCCGTCGCAGTTCCATAACTACTGGCGCAACGCGGACATGTACAACTCCCGCTTCAAGAAGGGCTGGTACATCACCGGCGACCGCGCCGCGATGGACAAGGACGGCTACTTCTGGTTCGAAGGGCGCGCCGACGACGTGATCAACACCGCCGGCCACCTCGTTGGACCGTTCGAGGTGGAAAGCGCCCTGATCGAACACCCGGCGGTAGCTGAGGCAGGGGTGATCGGCAAGCCGGACCCCATCGCGATGGAGGTCGTCAAGGCATTCGTTTCGTTGAAGCCCGGTCACGAGCCCACGCCAGAGCTGCGCGCAGAGCTCATGCGTTTCGCCCGGCAGAAGCTCTCGTCGGCGGTCGCCCCGCGCGAGATCGACTTCGTGCCATCGCTACCCAAGACAAGGTCGGGCAAGATCATGCGGCGCCTGCTCAAGGCCAGGGAGCTGGGGCTGCCGGAAGGGGACACATCGACGCTGGAAGAAGACTAGGGCCGTCACGGGGAAGCGATGCTTGCCGGGATGCACCCGGCTGCCATCAGTGGCCAGCGCAGGGGCGGTTGTGACCGCCCCTGCGTTTTTTCACACGAGGAACGAAGTGATGAGGTTCGGACGATCCGACAGGACCCGTGAGCATGACGCCGCGGCCGCCGCTGCCCGGCCTGGTCGACTTGGTTCTGGGCCGATTCGTGGCCGGAATCCTGATCCTGGCACCGTTTGTCCTGACGCATATGCTCGGCTGCCGAGGAACCTTAGGGCCACGCACGGAATTAATCAGGCGATGGACCGCTAGCTAGCGGGCGGCGGTCGACCGCGACAGGAGGCTGTCCAGGATCGCCGACAGCGTCTTCTCGTCCATGGGTCCGACAAATCGCTTGACGAGGCGACCCTCGGCGTCGACAAAGAACTTCTCGGGGATCCCGGTGACGCCGTAGTCGATCGCGGTCTTCCCCTGGTGGTCGATGGCGACCGGGTAGCGGATGTCGAAGTCCCTGACGAACTTGATTGCGTCCTGCCCGCGGTCCCAGATGCTGATGCCGATGAACTCGACCGGCTGGTCGCGATAGCGGCTGTAGACCTCGGTGAGCACCGGCGTTTCGCGGGCGCAGGGCGGGCACCAGGATGCCCAGAAGTCGATCATCACAACCTTGCCGCGATAGCCGGCCAGTGAGAGCTCCACGCCGTCAAGGCTTGCAAGCTCGATAGGCGGCGCCTGCTTCGCGTCGATGCGGACCTCGCCGAGGCGATCGTTGACGAACGCGCCACCGGCGCGCCCTCCTGCGCGGATCGTGGCCCAGACGAGGAGCGCGGCGACCAGCACGATAGGGACGGCCACCGCGATCAGGACCAGGGTGCGCCGGCCCCCGGGGCTCTCGATTTCGCTTTCGGTCGAAGGGTCTTCCGGGGTGTTGTCCCCGGCTTCGGTCGAGGATGGCTTGATTTCAGTCAAATTAACCTTGCGAGGGATCGTTGCCGGGTAAGAGGACATTTTACCGGCCCCGTGATCCGGCGGTCCGCCCCGGGCCGGGCGCTTACTTCGAGGCGTCGACGAGCTGGAGCACGAGCTCTTCCAACTTTTCGCGCGTCAGGGCGCCGTCCCACTTCCGGTGGACCGAGCCGTCGGGCTTGATAAAGACCGTACTCGGCATACCGAGGACCCGGAACTGCCGGACGAGGTCGCGGTCCTGCGTCGAACCGGTCGGGAAGGTCACGTTGAGTTCACCGATCAACTCCCGCCCGTCGGCGTTGGTGCCCAGGCCCGTGAACGGTCCGATATCGACCCCGACGAGGATGAACTTATCGGAGTGGGTGTCGTACACCTCCTGGAGATGAGGCATTTCGGCCCGGCAGGGAGGGCAAAGCCCGGCGAAGAAGTTGACGGCCACCGGCTTGCCCCGGGCCAGGACACTCGACAGCCGGACCCGGTCGCCGCCGATCACGTCACCTCTGCGGTAAGTGGTGATTTCGATATCGAGGGGTAGCTGCGCTGCGATCGCGGCATCGCCGGCCCCGACCGCGCCGCCCGGGGCGGTCGGGCTGGCAGCCGGCGCTACGGAACTGGCTCCATTGCAGGCTACGAGGATGAGCAGGAGGCCAGACCAGGCCGCGGCGGCCATGCGGGTACCAGAGAAATGTCGTGGCATGGTTGATCTCCAGGCGGTTGACACTCGGCAAGGGTCGGATGCGTCGCGCCGAGCACCCGGTGCTCGGCCCGCATCTTGCGGTAGGTCCGGCGGATCTGGATGGCTTTCCGGGTACTGCTACGATGATCACATATGGACTCGATACGAATACGTAACTTCTGCATCATCGCCCACATCGACCACGGTAAATCGACGCTCGCCGACCGTCTTCTCGAGGTGACCGGAGCGGTACCAGCCCGCCAGATGACCGAGCAGGTTCTCGACTCGATGGACCTTGAGCGGGAGCGCGGCATCACGATCAAGGCACAGGCGGTCCGCCTTCCATACACGGCCGTTGACGGCCAGCAGTACGAATTCAACCTGATCGATACGCCCGGGCACGTCGACTTCTCATACGAGGTGTCGCGCAGCCTCGCCGCGTGCGAAGGCGCCCTCCTGGTGGTGGATGCTACCCAGGGCGTGCAGGCCCAGACGCTGGCCAACGTCTACATGGCGCTCGAGCACGACCTGATCCTGATACCGATCGTCAACAAGATCGACATGATCGCTGCCGAGCCCAAGCGGGTAGCCGACGAACTGACCTCGGCGTTCGGCTTTCGGGATGACGAGGTGATCTTCGGCTCGGCCAAGACCGGCCAAGGCGTCGAGCAGATCCTCGAGGCGATCGTCAAGCGGATCCCGCCCCCCCGGGGCAACCCGGCCTCGCCGCTCCGGGCCCTCATCTTTGATTCCAAGTACGACTCCTATAAGGGCGTGATCGCGTACGTGCGGGTCGTTGACGGCCAGGTCAAGACGAACGACCGGATTCGGATGATGAGCGGTGGCGCGGATGCCGAAGTCTTGGAGGTTGGCTACTTCAGCCCCAAGCCCGTCTCATTGCCAGGGCTCGGGAGCGGATCGGTGGGCTACCTGGCGACCGGGATGAAGTCGGTGCGGGAGTGCCGGGTCGGCGACACCATAACCCTGCACAAGGATCCGGCGAAGGAATCACTACGACCGTACCGCCCGCTCAAGCCAATGGTCTACACCGGGCTGTATCCCGCCGAGGGCGACGATTATGCGTCCCTGCGGGACGCCCTGGGCAAGCTCCAGCTCAACGACGCAGCACTGACCTATGAGCCCGAGACGTCCGCTGCCCTGGGGTTCGGTTTCCGTTGCGGTTTCCTCGGGCTGCTGCACCTGGACATCGTCCAGGAGCGGCTCGAGCGAGAGTACGGCCTGAACCTGATCACAACCGCGCCAAGCGTGCGCTACCGGGTTACGTTGACGAACGGGAAGGACGTCGAAGTCGACAACCCTGCGAAGATGCCGGACCCGGGCGAGATCGCCAGGATCTTCGAACCGTGGGTAGACCTGACCGTCATCACCCCGGGTAAGTTCATCGGCGCGGTGATGGAGCTGGTTACCTCGCGACGCGGCGAGTTCGTGAAGATGGAGTACCTGCAGGCGGCGACCTCTGGCAGCACGACGTCAGGCGGGGTGGCAGAGGGCGGCCGGGTGCTCCTGGAGTATCGACTCCCGATGTCCGAGATCCTGGTCGACTTCCATGACCAGTTGAAGTCCGGGACCCAGGGCTATGCGTCGATGGACTACCAGCTTGCTGAGCCGCGCGAAGCCGCGCTCGTGAAACTTGAAATCCTCGTCAATGGCGACCCGCTCGACGCCCTCTCGCTGATCTGCCACCGGGACGACGCGTACTGGCAGGGCAGGGAGCTGGTCTCCAAGCTGAAGGACCTGATCCCGCGCCAGATGTTCGAAGTGCCGCTGCAGGCGACCATAGGGAGCCGTATCGTTGCCCGCGAGACGATCAGGGCGATGCGCAAGAACGTGCTGGCGAAATGCTATGGCGGCGACGTCTCACGCAAGCGGAAGCTGCTGGAGAAGCAGGCCGAAGGCAAGAAGCGGATGAAGAAGGTCGGCTCGGTCGACGTCCCGCAGGAAGCGTTCATGGCGGTCCTGAAGCTCGATCGCGGGAATCGCTAACTTAGGCCGAACTTCCGTCGGGTTAGATACGAAGGCGAGTTCCGTCTGCGGGCATCCGATTCTCAGGATGCAGACCGCCCTGAATTCTCGATGGTGGCCTTCCACCGATCGCCCGCGGGAGCAGGCGTTGCAGTTGGCAACGGCGATGGGGTGGACGTCGGCGGCGGCGCTGGTGATGGTGGCGGCGTGGGCGTCAGCGTCGGTGCCGGCAAGGGCGTTGGCAATGCGGTGCCGGTGGCGGCCGCTTCAGGCGTAGATGCCGCCGCACTCGGCACGGCCCGGACCGCGCTGGCGGTCGCCGCAGGCGTCGGCGCTGCCGTCGCGCTGGCCACAATCGCAGCTTGCGGCGTCGCGGTGGCCAGCCCGGACGTGGCCGGGAGCTCACGCCCGCTGGTGAGCGCTCTGAGGTAGTTAACGATGTCCCAGATCTCGTTCTCTTCGAGGCTGCCCCCGAAGGACGGCATGGTGCGGACGCCGTTCCTGACGAACTGGTGGAGCTCAGCATCCGGGTGCAGCGGTACGTGAACCCTGAGGTCGGCTGGCCGTACCGCGAGTTGCAGGGCGGCCTCACCATCGCCGAGGCCGCGCTCCCCATGACACGTAGCGCAGTTGGCCAGGTACAAGGTTCGACCTCGATCGATCGAGGCCTGCGTCGGCGGGATCGGATTTACGGCATCGGGAGCGGGGCCGGCCACCCGGATCGACTGCAGCAGCACTAGCGTCCCGGCCGCGACGCAGACGACCCCGCCTCCCATCGTGATCCTACCGGCGGTCGTGAAGAAGCCGCCGAGGGGCGACGCGACGGCTGCGAGCACCAGCCCGATCGCGCCGATCTGCGCCCCGAACAGGATGCCTGCCGTGGCAGGCGACGGGGCTACGAGAGAGGTCGGCGGGCCGTCGGCGCGAACGTCGATGCCCCACGCGAAGTTGGCGTCGAACGCGTTCGGGCGCTGGACGAGCAGTTCGAATTGCCACCTTCCTGCGATGCCGGCCGGAACGTTGTGGATCAACCAGATTCCATTTCCGTGATTCAGCCCCTGGTACACGGGCTCCCCGAGGTCGTCGGCGAGGTATCGCAATCGCCCGCCGACCGCGGTCGCGTTCTCGATCGGCCGCCCGGAACGGTCCTTGAGCGTGACGACCAGGTCGTTGTTGCCGACCGTCCCGGGCTGGATCGAAACCTCTGCGACCGTGCCTTCTGCCTGATCCGCGACCTCGATGTTCGAGGGACGGCTGGCGAGCTCCCTGGATTCGACCTGCCGGGCGGGTTCCAGGGCGGTCATGAAACCGACGGCCAGCAGGACGCCGGCCGCCGCGCACGCCTCCCACAATGCGAAGCGCCGCAGCCATGAGGCTGACCGGCCGTCGGCCAGGCGCGGGATCACCCAGAAACGATTCGCGGCAGCAAAGCCGAGCAGCGGGACGACCAGCAGCAGCTTGCCGATCAACGCGTACCCGTAGGGAGTGTCGAGCGCCCGTGGCGTTACGACCTGTACATATGCCGCGAAAACGCCGGACGCCGCGACCACGCCCGCCATCACGAGCGCGAGGGTCGAGAACCGTCCGATCGCCGTCGCCAGAGCGCCGGTCTGCCGCCTGCCCGCGCCGGGGCTGGAGAAGACGGGTGCTATCACTGAGATCTGGAGCAGGCCGCCGATCCAGGCCGCTGCTGCCAGCAGGTGCAGGAGATCTGACAAGGTCGCGAACCGCTCCACTTGCCGCGTCGCCGCGCCATGACTGGTCAGGCTCAGCGTCGCCAGCGCTGCCCCGGCGACGACTACTCCGGCTACTTGCAGCAGGTCTGACCTGGGGCGCGCCCTGAGGCCCTCCATCACGTACGGGAGCGACGCGAGACCGACCGCGACTATGGAAAGCGCCAGCCTGAGCGCCCAGAGCCTCCCGAACATGGTCGTAGTGGCGAGGCGCCCAAGCTCGCTTCCTGAGATCTCCCCGAGCGGGACGCCAAGGGCAAGGGACGCAGAGATCGCTCCGTGCAGGAATGTGCCAGTGGCGAATGCGGAGGCGGAGATCACGATCGCCAGATCGCTTCGAAAAACGACCCTTCCGGACAGGTTCGAGTCGGCCGGTGGCGTCCCGAGACGGCCGATGAAATCGGGGTTCATCAGCCGGAAGACGAGGCCGCCAACCAGACCGGTGCCACCCAGCAATGCGAGCCAGCGGAAGAACGGTTCCCAGGCCAACGTTGCGGCGCCGGACTGCTGGGTTACGGGTGCGGCCACAGACTGGAACCCGACCGAGAAGATGTACGTTCCCCGTAAGGCGTGGCCATCGACGGTCGACACGTTCCGCCACGCCACGGTGTATGTGCCATCGGCGAGGGGACGAAGGCTGACGCTTACGACAGTTGGGTCGTCGGCCGCCGTCGCAGTGTCGTCCAGATCGACCCGCTCGCCGGAACCGTCCAGGACGTGGATCGAGGTCAGCGACGGCTCGACCGGCTCGGAGAACTGGAGGATCACCCTGGGCGGCGCCTGAGCCAGCAGCGAACTCGCCGACGGGCTTGCAACTTCGAGGTTGGCGTGGGCGCTTGCCTGGCGCGCAGTGGCGACCGCCGTCGACACCAAGACGACCAGGGCCGCGGCTAGCAACAGAAGGCGCATTGTGATCAGTCGCGCGGGCGCCGCCGGCCGGCCCGGCTTTTTCCACCGGGCCGGCGGCGGCGCGAGCTCCTGTACCCGAGCAAGACCAGCACCAGCATGAGGCCACCGATCAGGCTGAGGACGATCACCTCATCCCATGGGCCACCGCCGCCGATCGTGTGCAGGAGGACCGGCATTACGCCTTCTTTCTCTTCGAGAACGCGAGCACCAGGCCTGTGGTGCCAAGCGCAATCCCCACGACCCCCACGGCGAGCGCCATCGTGGCCCGGTCCAGCGCCGAGGCGGCGCTGGCGCCGGCTTCATCGGCGTTGGAGGCCGCCGACCGGACGACGCCCTCGAGCTCGCGCTCGGTCGATACCTTCACCGGGAACTGAATCGAGGCCTGGGGCTCGATGTCGTTGAAACGGCCGGGACCCGACTCGAACGTCTCGTTGATCGGTTTGCCTTCGATAGTCCCGAAGAACCTGAATCGGTACTGGCCTGAGGCCGTCGGCACGAGGTGTGCCCGGTACAGCCCGGGCTGTCCGAACACCCTCCGCACTGGCAGAGTCGTGGCGATGCCGGTTCCCACGTGAGTCACTTCAACCTGAATCGTTTTTTCCAGTCCAAGGACCGGCGTCTGCTCGCCGTGGCCGTGCTCACCCTTGGCAGCTTCGCCGTGGGCTTTCTCGGCGTTGCGCATCACACGGATCTCAGCCGCGTTCTGAAACGCCTCGTAGGCCGGCTCCGAGCCGAAGCCTACGGTCAATTCCATGCCGTGGAACTCGCGGTGCTCGTGGGCACTGGCCACCGTCGCCGATGCCAGAACCAGACCGGTAATGACGACAGACAGAAGGGTCAAAAGCCGAATTCGGATGTGCATGTCTTCTCCGTATCCTGGCGCGCCTGGTTTTACGGCCGCCGTAGCCGACGGCCGAATCTTCGTTCGAATGAGTGAAGATCAGGCGCGGGGAGGCACCTTTGGTGGCCTCTCCAGGGGATCGGAGGGAATGCGCGGTTCTGCCAACGGGAAACGGCTTGACGCAGCCTCCCCTCCCAACTGGGATATGAAACGTACGAGCAAGTCACCGCCGCCGTGGCTCGCCGGCTGCAGCTGCTGCCCGTCCCGGTCAGGCAGGACCGTCACCGTTGGGATTGCACTCGTAGCGCCCTGATGGTGGTGGCTGATCGCGAGGCCATGGTCGTGGGGCGCCGGGAGGGTCTGTAAATGCCCGTGGTATGGCATGCGCTCGGCCGAATGGTGGTCGACCAACGGGGCCACAAGAGGGGCGAACACGCCTGCAAGCGCGATGAACGCCAGCGTGCTGAACAGACTGGCCCTAGTCACGTTTCACGTTTGGCATCGACCACCGGTGGCTGGGTGAGCGTTTGGACATCATTGTATCGCTCCAGGATCACCGGTCGGCGTTCGCGCCGTGTTCGGCGGCGCGTAGCATCTGGATGGCCGCGTCGTACTCGCCGCTCTTCTTGGCCTGCAGCAACGCCCCGGCCAGCATCCCCGCAGGGGTACCTGCGTCGACGTGTGCGCCGGCAAACACACAGGCGTGTATCGGTTCGTGCCCGAGCCGGGAGGCGATGGCATCGGTCAGCTGAATCTCGCCACCCGCCCCCTTCCTGCCCTGTTTCAGATATTCGAATACCGCGGGGCTCAAGATGTACCGGCCGATGATCGCCAGGGTGCTCGGGGCCTCCGACAGCTTCGGTTTCTCCACGAGGCCCGAGACCGACCAGGTCCGGCCGTTCAGCTGCTCGCCAGCAATGATCCCAAGCTTCTCGACCGCCTCCTCGGGCACCTGCTTGGCCGCAATAACGCTTCCACCGTGTCTTGACCAGATGTCGATCAGCTGGCCAATCGCAGGGCGCCTGGCCCAGATCAGGTCGTCAGGCAGCAGGACCGCGAACGGTTCGTCCCGGACGAACCTTTGCGCCATCAGGACAGCGTCGCCCAGGCCGCGTGCCTCGTGTTGCGGAACGGCATGGACGCGCGCGATTCGGTTGATCGCGCGCTGGTCCCTTAGCTCGGCCAACTTCCCCTGCAATTCGAGCATCCGCTCGAGCTCGGGTTGTGGCTCAAAGTACCCTGCAACCGATTCGCTGCCCGGGTTCACTACTACGATCACTTCCTCGATCCCTGCCGCGGCTGCTTCTTCAACCGCGCGGTGGATCAGCGGCTTGCCGAGAACAGGGAGCAAGGCCTTGGGCACGGTGCGCGTCACGGGCAGGAACCTCGTCCCAAGGCCGGCCGTTGGTATGACTGCTTTCGTGATCTTCTTGGCCCGGTTTGCCATAGATTGAAGTTTAATCCAAGTGCCCCGGGCCGGCGGCCCGTACTTCGCGCCTGCTGCCTTTACTCATCATGCTTTCCTGTGCGGACTTAATGCCGCACAATTGAGAAGGTCGTGCTAGACGGGGAGCTAGCGGTGCCCTGTACCCGCAATCCGCTTTAGCGGGGTTGAACTCCCCCGTCAGGCCCGACGTCTTGGGTCACTGCCGCGTCGGGCGGCGTCGATAGCCGGGTCCTGCGCGGCGGGGTCTTGTGAAACCCGTCAGGTCCGGAAGGAAGCAGCGGTAAACGAGATACCTCGGGCGCCGTGGGTTCGCCTGGCTTGAGCCGCTCGAAATGCGCAAACCCCGGGCTGCGGGACGAAGCGGGGGTGCACGACCATTTCACCTAGGAAGGCACTGGGACAGCACTTCCTGAAGGATCCGACGATCGCGCGCCGGATCGTCGACGCGCTCGACCTCACGCCGGGAGACGTCGTGGTCGAGATCGGCCCCGGCCGAGGGGCCCTGACCGCGCGCCTCATGGAGTCGGGGGCGCGGATGATCCTGGTCGAGATCGACGAATCACTGGCGGCCGGCCTGCGGGAGCGCTTCTCGGAGCACCCGCAAGTCACCGTAGCAACGGCCGATGCACGCGCGTTCAGCATCGACTCCGTGCCGGGGATCGGGAAGGTCCCTTACAAGCTGGTCGGAAACCTTCCGTACTATGCCGCGTCGCCGATCGTACGTCACTTCCTCGAGACCGATCGGCCACCCGACCTCATGGTAGTGATGGTCCAGCGGGAAGTTGCGCGCGGGATGACTGCGCCCCCCGGCGAAATGAGCCTGCTGTCGATCGGCGTCCAGTTCTATGCCGAGGCCCGGTCCGTGATCCAGGTTCCGCCGCGCGCTTTCTCGCCGCCTCCGAACGTCCACTCGGCAGTCGTGCGGATGGCACGCAGAACGCGCCCGCCCATCGATGTCGATTCCCCCGCAGCCTTCTTCTCGCTGGCCCGGGCGGGCTTTGCCGCCCCGCGGAAGACGCTCGCCAACTCCCTGGCCCTCGGCCTGCGGCTGGACAACGCGACGGTGTCGGAGTTCCTGACGCGGTCGCAGCTTGACCCTGCACGTCGGCCCGCCACTCTTTCGCTCGAGGAGTGGGGGAGCCTCTACCAGGCCTGGAAGGAGTCCGGCAGGCCGGGGCTCGAACAGGTCCGCAAGGCCCCTGCGATCCACGACGGACGGCGATGACAGGGCCGGAATTCCAGATTCAGGCGCACGCCAAGGTGAACCTCACACTGGAGGTTCTCGGACGCCGCCCGGATGGCTACCACAACCTGGTCTCGATCATGCAGACGGTTGACCTGCACGATCGACTGACCTTCGCCCCCGCGGCCGGGCTCGAGCTCGCTTGCAACGTACCCGAACTGGAAGGCGAGGCGAACCTGGTCTGGAAGGCAATGTGTGCTGTGCAGGCGGCGACCGAAGCGAAGCACGGAATACGGATCACCCTGGAGAAGCGGATCCCGACTGCGGCGGGGCTGGGAGGCGGGTCCAGCGACGCCGCCGCCGCGCTGCGCGGGCTCATGCGTGCCTGGAACCTCGCGCTCTCCGGTGATGCGCTGATGCGGATCGCGCTCGACCTTGGGTCCGATGTCCCGTTCTTCCTCTACGAGGGGACCGCCCTGGTCCAGGGCAGAGGCGAGAACGTGGTGCCGCTCCCGCGCGCCCACATGGACTGGATAGTGGTACTGGCCCCTGAGATACAGTTGGACGGGAAGACCGGCCAGATGTTCCGGCTGATAAGCCCGGAGGACTACTCGAGGGGCGTCCTGTCACACAAGCTGGCAGGAAGGATCCGTGCGGGGAGCGACATGCCGCCGCAGTTCATGTTCAACGCCTTCGATTCCATTGCCGACCGAGCTTTTCCGGGACTGGCCGCGTGCCGGTCGGCGTTCAAGTCGGTCGGCGCCCGGGAAGTCGTCTTGAGCGGCGCGGGACCGAGCCTGATTGCGATCGCTCCGTCACGCGAGATAGGGCTGGCCTGGCAGCTCCTGCTCAAGTCTCGCGGGATGCGGGCCTTTCTGTGCCGGGCGTGGTGGCCGGACCCGGCGCGGGCGCTGCCCGGGTGACCATCCTTGCCGGTCTGTTCGCCGGCGTAATGATGGCCATGATCTTCCTGCCCCACCTGGCGATCGTCCTGGTCTTTCGTCCCGGGTTCGCGGGCTGGCCCCGGACCGGTGAGGACCAGGGCCTGTCAGGGTGGCTTCTGATAGCCGGCGCCGCCGCGACCTTTCTGTTCTGGACCGCCCTCGGTGTTGCCGCCGCGGTCCTGTTTTCGATTGCCCGGGAGGTCGCACCCACCGACCTGGTGGGGATACCCAGCCTCGTCTACGTGATCGGCGTGGTGGCCATCGTGATACTCGCCGTTCCCTGGGTCTTCCTGCTGGCGCCAAAACTGTGGCGGCACGCCCTGTTTGAGTTCGGCGTCTTCCTGGTGATCTTCGGGGTCCAGATCCCGATAACGGCAGCTGCCGCCTAGCCAGAAACGAAGGAGGGGCGCTCACAAGCGCCCCTCCTCAATTACCTTAGGATCTCGAGCGACGAGCGCTCAATCCGACCCCGATTGGACCACGGCTACTTCAGAGCGGCCGCGACCTTCTTGACCTCGTCGTAGTTGGGCTCCTTGCCCTGTCCGTCGGTTATCCAGGCGTATTTCACCGCGCCGGTCTTGTCCAGGATGAACACGGAGCGGGTCGCTACCGTGAACCCCTCGATGCCCGCGAAGTTCGGCCACTCGACGCCGTACTTCTTGATGACTTCCTTCTTGTAGTCGCTGAGGACCGGGAAGCCAAGCTTGTACTCGGTGGCGAACTTCTTGTTCGCAGCAAATCCGTCGACGCTTACCGCGATGACCTGAGCGTTCACGCCGTTCAACTCCGCAAGCGAGGCCTGAAACGTGCACATCTCCTTGTCGCACACGCCGGTATAGACCGCCGGGAAGAAGGTCAGGATTACATTCTTGCCTCGGAAATCTGCCGGCCCCTTGAGCGCCTTGTCGATGTCGGGCAGCTTGAATTCCGGCGCCTTGTCTCCAACTTTCACAGCCATTGAACGAGTCCTCCAGAGGGGGTTTTAGGGTCCCTAGATTATTGCATGGCCATCTTGGACGGCGGTTCGAATCAGCGTCGGGCGGCGATGGGACGCCTGGCCGCAGTTGCCTTGCCCTTGCGGGATGGCGTGGCCGTCGCGGGTGCCCCGGCTCGACGCGGCTTCCCGGCAGTGCTGGCGTCCACGGCCATTACCACTTTGATCACGCCGTCCGTCCGATCGGCGTACATCTGGTAAGCCTCGGAAACGTTCGACCACGAACTGTTGTGTGTCTTGAGCTTGCCCGGATCGATCCAGCCGCGGTCCCGCAAAGCGACAATCTCACGGATCTCCTGGACTGGCGTCGGCCCGGCCGCAACCACGGTCGGGATCACGCGCACCTGTTTCGACATCCAGGTGCGGTGGTTGAACTTCGCCAAGTCGGCGGTGATCAGGCTGAAGCTGATGACCGTGCCCATCTTCTTGACCAGCTGGACGCAGGTATCGAAGCCATCCGGATTGCCCGAAGCATCCACGAAAAAGTCGACGCCTTCGCCACCCGTGATCTCGGCCAGCGCCTCGGCGGCGTTCTCGCGGCCCGGATTGATCGTGTGGGTAGCCCCCAGCTCCAGGGACTTTCGCAGTCGGTAGTCCTCAAGGTCGAGGCCAATGACCTGGAGCGCTCCTTGCTTTTCGGCAATCATCGTGAAGGTAAGGCCAATGCCGCCCTGCCCGAGGACCGCGATGCGCTTGCCAATCGGATTACCCCACGCCTTGGCCGAGTACAGCACGGTACCTGAGTGCTGGCACATCACCCATTCGTCGAGCCCGCCCCAGTCCGGCACCGGGATGATCCGGTCGGGGCTCTGGACCGTGTACTCCACCATGCCGGCGGTCTTGCGGGGGATCACGATGACCCGCTGGCCCGCTTTCAATCCCGGAGCGCGTGACTCCGCGATCACGCCCGCGCATTCGTGGTTGGGCGCGCCCGGCGGGAGCGGGTAATGTTCCTCGCCCAGGTCCGGCCCCCACTCGAGGTAGATGTCGCTGCCGCAGATGGAGACCTGTTCGATCTTGATCAGGCATTCGCCTTGCGCCGGGCTGGGTTGCTCGGTCTCGACCCACTCAAACGTCTTGGGCGCCACCAGCTGGACGGCTTTCATCAGATAGTGTCTCCACAGTGCCCCGGGTTTTGTCGCGGACTGCACGCCTTTTGTCGGCCGCTGATTGTACATGCGAGGCAAGTGTTACCTGTTCTCGCTACGTATAATCGCCGTTCGCCTTCGACGTGCGCGATTGACGCGGTTGGCCAGGCAGGCAAGGAACAAGCATGAAGATCACTAAGATCGAAACGATCCGGGTGAACGAGTACCCGGGAATAATCTGGGTCCAGATCTACACCGACAAGAAGGGCGTCGTTGGGCTCGGTGAGACCTGGTATGCCGCCAGCACCGTCCAGGCGGCGATACACGACCTCTTCGGCCCGCTGCTGATCGGCCGGGATCCACGCGCTGTCGAACGCCACTGGTCCGACATGTTCCGGTTGTCCGACCACGCGGGCTATGGCGGCGCCGAGATGCGGGCGATCTCGGCCATCGATATGGCGCTCTGGGACATCAAAGGCCAGGACGCCGGGCTGCCGATTTACGAGATGCTCGGCGGCGCAGTGCGCAAGAAGGTCCGCGTCTACGCGACCGGGGCCCCGTACGAAGGGTGCGGCGAACTGGCAAAGGAACTGCTCGGCGAGGGCATCACGGCGATGAAGATGGGGCCGACCATCCCGCTGGCGCTCGCATCAGACGGCCAGTTTCTGTCGCCGAAGGACATCGACCGGGCGCTGAAGCCGATCCGGGACGTCCGGGCCGCCGTCGGCATGGATATCCAGATCGCCAACGACGGCCACGGGAAGTGGAATCTGCCGGTCGCGATCAGGATCGCGCAGGCCATGGAGCCCTTCGAGATCATGTGGCAGGAAGACCTGATGCCGCTGCTCAACTGGGAGTCGCTGCGCCAGCTTCAGGAATCGACCAGGACACCGGTCTGCATCTCGGAGCGATTGCTCACACGCTGGCAGCACCGGCTGTTCATCGAAGGTGGGTCGGCCAGGGTCGTGATGCCCGATCTGATCTGGACGGGCGGGATCTCCGAGACCTACAAGATCGCGGTGCTCGCGTCGGCGCACCAGGTCCCGGTCGCACCCCACGACGCAACCGGCCCGGTGAACATCTTCGCCTGCGCCCAGATCTGCATGTGTGCGCCCAACGCGATGATCATGGAGCACGTCAGGCCGTTCTACCGTGGCTGGTACGGGCAGTTCGTCGATCCCAACCTGGACATCCGCGACGGCTTCCTGCACGCGCCGCAACGCCCGGGAATCGGCACACGGCTTCGGCCCGAGGTGCGGGAACGCCCCGACGCTATCGTGCAAGTCAGCGACACACCGGGCGAGAGCCTGATCGACGCGTGGGGCGACTCCCCACAGCGATCGAAGGAGATGCAGAAGGAGCTCGACCAGGAGCACCTGCGGCGGCTCAATGGAACGGTGCTGCCAAAGACTTCGGCCTACGAGCCTGTACGTCGCAAGGCAGCGGGATCGGCACGAGCCCGCCGCAGGAAGTAGGCGTCCGGGACTGGCTTGCAGCGCGCGCCGGGAAGAATGACTTGAAGATCAACCGGATCGAGACGGTCAGGGTCGGGGAGTTTCCGGACCTGATCTGGGTCCAGGTGCATACCGACGGGAGAGTCGTCGGCCTGGGGGAGACGTGGTATGCGGCGTCGGGGGTCGAGGCGCTCATTCACGACCACTTCGGGCCGCTGCTCATCGGCCAGGACCCCCAGGAGGTCGAAGCGCACTGGACCGAGATGTTCAAGCTGTCGGACCACGCGGGCTACGGGGGCGCCGAGCTTCGTGCGATCTCCGCGCTCGATACCGCGCTCTGGGATATCAAGGGGCAGATCGCGCAGAAGCCTGTCTACGAGCTGCTCGGCGGCCCTGTCCGCATGCAGATCCGCGTCTACAACACCTGCGGGGTTTACGGGCAGATAACCGACGGATACGACGTTTACCGCGATCCCGCAGGGCTGGCGCGCAGCTTGCTCGACGAGGGGGTGACCGCGCTCAAGATGTCACCCACCGACTACCTCGCACTGGAGTCGCGCGGGCAGATGCTGGAGCCAGCCGATCTCGAGTGGGCGTTGAAACCGGTCCGGGCGATTCGCGACGCGGTAGGGATGGAGATCCAGATCGCGACCGACGCCCACGCCAAGTGGAATCTTCCCAGCGCCATCCGAATCGTGCAGGCTTTCGAGCCTTACGAGATCATGTGGCACGAGGAGTTGCTCTCACCGCTGAACGAAGAGTCGCACCGCCAGCTGCAGGACGCGACCCGCACCCCGGTCTGCGTTGCCGAACGGCTCCTGACCAGGTACCAGTTCCGTCGCTTCATCGAAAACGGCTCGGCACGGATCGTGATGCCAGACCTGGTGTGGACCGGGGGCATCTCTGAGACGTTCAAGGTGGGTACGCTGGCTTCCGCGCACCAGGTCCCGATCGCTCCACACGACTGCACCGGGCCGGTGAACATGTTTGCGTGTGCGCAGATTTGCATGGCGGTTCCCGGTGTGATGATTATGGAGTCGAACCGGGCGATGACCAGGGGCTGGTACGGCAGGATTGTCGAGCCCAATATCGACATCCGGGATGGGTTCCTGCATGCGCCAGATCGGCCAGGTATAGGGACGAGGCTTCGACCTGAGGTCCGAGGCCGGCCCGACGCGGTGATCAGGGTGAGCGACGAGCCACGAGAGCCATGGTTGTGGTCGATGAAGAGGTACACATATCCGCCGCCCGAAATCCGGGCGGAGATCGAAGCAGACAGGAAGAGAAGGCGGGGAGGCCGGGCGTGACGCTCAAGAACAACAAGCGAGTGGGGAAGATCGTTGCCGTGTGCCGGAGCGACAAGGGCGGCGTTCCCAAGCACCCACAAAAGGAAATCGAGGTCTATCTCGACGGTGTCATGGGCGACTACCACTCCGGGTCCATCGACAAGCACAGGAAGAGTGGTGAACCGAAGCCGAACGACCGGGCGATCAGCATCGTCGCGAAGGAGGTCACCGACAGCGTCGGGGAGACGCTGCAGGTCGAACTGGCGCCGGGCTCGCTCGGCGAGAACTTTTTGGTCGAAGGCCTTGGCGACCTGTCTGATCTCGCGCCGGGCGACCTGATCAAGCTCGGGCCGACCGTGTCCGTAGTCGTCACCGCGCAGAACGCGCCGTGCAGCACGCTGACCGTCCACCACAGTGGCATCGTGAAGCACCTGGCTGGCAAGCGCGGGATAGTCGGGCGCGTGC
This sequence comes from SAR202 cluster bacterium, assembly GCA_016872495.1. Taxonomy (GTDB): domain Bacteria; phylum Chloroflexota; class Dehalococcoidia; order Lucifugimonadales; family Lucifugimonadaceae; genus VGZT01. The sequence goes on along the minus strand of VGZT01000003.1, from coordinate 28,454 downwards.
TGTATGTCGGATTCGCCAAGCCCGGCGACCGGGTCGAGGTGGTCAAGAAGGCCGTCGCCGCCCAATGACGACCCCGCGCCCAAAGCTGCTGTTCATGGGTGCCGGGGCAATCGGCGCCTACATCGGTGGCTTTCTGGCGCATTCCGGATACGACGTGACCCTGATCGATATCTGGCCGGAGCAGGTCGAGGCAATTCGCGCCAGGGGGATCGCGGTTGCGGGGCCGCACGACCCGTTTGTCGCCCGCCCCGCCGTCTATCACCTCCACGAAGCGCAGGGGCTTGGCCGCGACTTCGACATCGCGTTCATCACGATGAAGTCCTACGACACGGAGTGGAGCACGAGGTTTGCCGTCCGCTTCGTGAAGCCGGAAGGCTACGTCGTATCGGCGCAGAATTGCTGGAACGACCCCGCAATCGCCGCGATCGTCGGTCCTGAGCGAGCCGTGGCACTGGTGATGTCGCGGATATCGGTCGCCGCCTGGGAGCCGGGCAAGGTCGAGCGCGGCGCCGAGAAGGGCGCTTCGATTGGCTACAACGTATTCCGCGCCGGCGAGCATGACGGACGAATCACGCCCAGGGTGGAACAACTGGCGGAAATGCTCTCTGTGATCGATGCATCTCAGCCGACCGACAACATATGGGGAGAACGCTGGGCGAAGCTCTGCCAGAATTCAATGGGCAACCCGGTCCAGGCGATGTCGAACCTGGGGGGCCGCGAGGTCCTGGCCAGCCCCCGGGGCCGGGCGGTCACGATCCAGCTGGCAGCCGAATCTGCCAGGGTCGGCCTGAAGCTGGGGTACAGGGTGCCCAAATTCGGCGGCGTCAGCGCCGAGAAGTGGGCCTCCGCGGACCGCGGCGACATCTACGAAGAGCTTGACGCGTTACTGACCCCGGCCAGCGGCGGCGGCCGCAACTGGCGGGCGTCGATGGCGCAGGACGTCGTAAAGGGTCGACGCACTGAGATCGACTTCATGAATGGTCACGTTGTCGCAGAGGGGCGCCGGGCCGGGGTCCCCACACCGGTTTCTGCCGCAGTCCTGGCGTTGATGCGGCAGGTCGACCATCGCGATGCCCGGCCGGACGCCGGGAATATCGACCTTGTCCTGCGCCGCGCCGGGCTGTAGACGGGCGGCCTACGAACTAGCGCCGGCGAGGACAGCATTGCCGGCATCCGGAAGCCGCGGAGTACTTTGACCCAGTTCGCACTAGACGCTTCACTCGGGCGAGCATCTCTCAAGGACGAGGTCATGGTGGCGATCGACCTCGAGACCTCGGGGCTCGATTCCGAACGCGACAAGATCATTGAGGTGGGGGCGGTCCGCTTCCGCGGCCGCGAACGGATCGCCTCGTATTCCACCCTCGTTAATCCGAATCTGAAGCTCGACTCGACGATCGTAGCCCTCACGAACATCTCTCAGTCGGACGTCGACGCTGCGCCGCAGTTCTCGACCGTGGCCCCGGACATCGAGCGATTCATTGGCGACTTCCCGCTGGTGGGGCACCGGGTCAGCTTCGACCTCGGTTTCCTCAAGTCCCACGGGGTCCGGCTACGTGCCCGGGTGTACGACACCTTCGATCTCGCCAGCGTCGTGGTCCCGCGTGGCCCCGAGTACGGGCTGGCGGCGCTTTCGAGCCGTTTCAAGGCCGACCACGACAGCCCGCATCGGGCGCTTTCTGACGCACTCGCCACCCAGGTGGTGTTCGCCTCACTGCTCGAAGAGCTGGCAGAGCTCGACAGCGGGGTGCTCGCCCAGCTCGTCCGGCTTGGCCGCGACCAGGGGTGGGGCGTATCCGACCTGGCAAGCCGCGTGCTTCAGGACCGAACTTCCGACGAACGGCGCAGCCTGATCGGACCGCTAGGGGTCGACGAGCGGGCGCTGGCATCCCGCATCCGTCCGCAGAAATGGGCGCGCGGGCTGGACTGGGTCGCCCCTGCGGGCATCGGTCCTGTCCAGTCCATGTTCGAGCGAGATGGGCCGCTCGCCCGGCTGATGCCTGGCTACGAGTTGCGTCCTCAGCAGGTAGCGATGGCCGAGGCGGCCGCAGGCGCGATCGAGCGGGGAGAGCACCTGATAGTCGAGGCCGGGACCGGGGTCGGCAAGTCGCTGGCCTACCTCGTGCCGGCAGCGCTCCATGCCCTGGCCGGCAAGGGCGCGGTCGTGATCTCGACCAACACGATCAACCTGCAGCAACAGCTTATCGACAAGGACATTCCCGCCGTGAGGGCGGTGCTTTCCACGCTCGGGATCGAACCCGACAAGCTGCGCGTGGCGCAGCTTAAGGGTCGCTCCAACTACCTCTGCTTCCGCCGCTGGGCCCACTCACAGATGCAGGGGTCGAACGACGTCGACACGGCGCGGTTTCTCGGCAAGTGCATGGTGTGGTTGCAGACGAGCTCGACTGGCGATCGCGGCGAGCTCGGGATGGACCGGCGAGACCACGCTCTCTTCTCGAGGTACTCGTCCCAGGGCGCTGCGGGGTGCCCGGCCCCCGAGGGCCCCTGCTTCCTTCGCCGCGCACGCACCGAAGCCCAGGCGGCCGACATCATCATCGTGAATCACGCGCTCCTGCTCTCGGACCTCGCCATGGGTGGCGGCATCATCCCCGAGCACAGCGCCCTCGTGATCGACGAGGCACACCACCTCGAAACCGTCGCCACCCGGCACCTGGGCTTTTCGATCCTCCAGGGGCAGCATGAGTCCCAGTTCTCAGCGCTGGAAGGCGAAAACGGGCTCGTGGCTGACGTCGCGCGGACCGCCCAGCTCTCGCAGACGAGCCCGGCGGCGTTGAACCTGCTGGCACCGCACACCTCGGCGCTCCTGGCGGATGCCGAGCGGGCGAAGAGGTCGGCGAGCGACTTCTACTCGGTCCTGGGCAAGACCGTGACCGCCCTGTTGGGGTCCGCGGACCTGGCCTGGGAGCTGCGAGTCACCGCACAGACCCGTGCGCAACCCGGGTGGTCGAACCTGGAGGTCGCCTGGGAGAACCACGACCTCACCGCCAGCCGCGTGGCGCAGGGCCTCCGCGACCTCTCGCAGGCGGTCGCCAGGACTACACCGGAGAATGACGAGGCCATCCAGGCGGTCCAGCTGAACGTCGCCGCCGCGATCGAGGCCATCGAGGAGACGCGAGGCTGGCTCCGCCAGACGGTCGCGGAGCCCGCGCAGAACATGATCTACTGGCTCGCTTTCCGATCGAACGACGGCACCACGAACATCAACGCCGCGCCACTCGACGTCGCGCCGCTTTTAAAGCAGTTCCTGTTCGAAAAGGAACGTAGCGTCATCCTCACTTCGGGCACGCTGGCCTCAGACGGGACATTCAAGCGGCTTCGACAGACCCTGGGCATCGAGGGTGGCAAAGAGATGGCCCTGGGGTCGCCATTCGACTTCTCGAAGGCCGCTCTGCTAGCCGTGCCGAGCGACATCCCGGAGCCGAACGCACCCGGCTATAACCGGGCGGTCGCAGACGCGATCGGATCGATCGCCATGGCGACGCGCGAGCGCATGCTGGTCCTGTTCACGTCAAATTCGTCGCTGCAGGCGGTAAGGGACGTGCTGCGCGAACCACTGCGAGCGGCCGGGATCAGGGTCGTAGGCCAGGGGCCGGATGGGCCGCCATCCCGCATCATGCGAGCGCTGGCGGAAGCGCCGGCCACCGTGGCCCTCGGTGCGGCCAGCCTCTGGGAAGGGGTAGATTTGGATGGGGTACCGATCAAGACACTGGTCGTCGCGCGGCTGCCATTTCCGGTGCCGACGGATCCGATCTTTGCCGCACGCTCCGAACTGCACGAGGACCCCTTTGGTGAGTACACAATCCCTGAGGCGGTACAGCGGCTTCGCCAGGGGTTCGGGCGGCTCATAAGAAACAAGACGGACAGGGGAGCATGCATCATCCTGGACCGGAGACTGACCTCAAAGGCGTACGGCGTCCGGTTCACGCGGGCGCTACCGGGCTGCACCATAACCCAGGTGCCATGGCGAAGCCTCGGAGGCACCGTCAAGGCGTGGATCACGACGGGACGCACCACCTGACAGCCACGATCGCGGCTTCGGTCGACCTCCCGTCGACGCTCGATGGCGGGCAGTCCTTTCGGTGGTGGGGCGAGGCGGGCGGCTTTCGGGGAGTCATCGGACGGCGTGCCTACCTGATCAAGAGCGCGGTCGACGCAATCGTCGTTGATTCAGTCGATGGTTCACCGATCCGGCCGAACGATGTCGCGGCCATCGAGCGATACCTTGCCCTCGACTACGACCTCAAGGGCTTCGCCTCCCGGTTTGCCAAGGATCGCGGCCTCGGCCCTGCGCTATCCGCCTGGCCCGGCATCCGAATCCTCCGGCAGGACCCCTGGGAGTGCCTTGTGGCATTCATCTGTTCCTCCTGCTCGAACATCCCGCGCATCAAGCTGAACGTCGGCTCGCTCGCCACCACCTACGGAGACAAGGTCGGACCGGGTGCACGGGACCATGCCTTTCCGAACGCGGTTCGACTGGCCTCGGCCGGTGAGTTGGCGCTCCGCGGGCTGGGCCTGGGCTTCCGGGCTCGCTACGTCGCTGCCGCCGCGGAAGCCGTCTCTGAGGGCCGCCTGGACCTGGAATCCCTGTACGCCCTGCCTTACGAGGAGGCGCGCGACCGCCTGATTTCGCTGGATGGCATAGGTGAAAAGGTCGCCGATTGCGCCCTGGCGTTCGCGTTCGACAAGCGTGAGGCGTTCCCGATCGACCGGTGGGTGAGGCGGGCGCTCATCGAGTGGTACGGCGCGCCTGAGCGGCTCTCTCCCGAAAAGGTGGCGTCATGGGCCAGAGAACGATTCGGAACGGACGGCGCCTACGTTCAGCAGTACCTGTTCCATCGCCAGAGACTCTCCGCCCGTCTCCCCACCAGGGCCTGACAGGCGGAGCGCCTGAGGCTAACTGCGGCCCGCTTCACCGCCCTGGCGAGCGAGCAGGATGGGAAGCCGGCGCTTGACCATCGCCTCCTCTTCAATCTTCGAGTGCAACAGGCCGTCGAGCCGGGCGCGTCTGAGCTCGTCGAGCAGTTCTCCGACCAGCGGTCCCGCGGGGACACCTGCGGCGATGAGGTCGTCGCCAGTGCACGCCTGGCGGACCGCCCGGAGCTCGCTGAGGTAGAGGTTAAGGCGCTCGCGCTGGAGCGTCGGCGGCGCCACTGCGAGTTGTGCGCGCAGGGCGTCGGTCGGGAACGGGGAAAGGACTTCGACGATTTCGCTGGGTTTCAAGTCGGGTTTTTCTAGCAGTCTGCTGATGGCCCGGTACGACGGCCCCGCCAGTAGAAGCTCGGTCCACTCTCGTGGGGGATCGAGCCTCGCAGCAACGGCCCGGGCCTCTTCTTCGGTCAGGGCGGCCCCCATCAACGCCACGAAATAGGGGAGGTCCTCGGTGCCCTCCGCCGACGCAGCCATCGCTTCGGCCACCCGCTTCGGCACGCGCAGGGCAGGGTGGATCGCTGCCAGGACGCCGAGGTCCTCGGCCCGGCTTAGCGCCGCCGCCCGCGTTGGCTCTCGCAAAATGCGCATCACTTCGGACCTGATGCGCGGGCCGCTCACGGCCTCCAGGTGGTGCATGTCCCGGGTCAGCAATCCCGCGGTGCGGGTTTCGAACTGGAAACCGAGCCTTGCCTCGTAGCGCAACCCCCGCAGAATGCGCGTCGGATCGTCCGCAAAGCTCTGCTCATGCAGCACGCGCAGCCGCTTGAGCGTGATGTCGCGCATGCCTCCGTAGAAGTCGAAGAGCGTGCCGAACCGGCCCGGCCAGAGGTCGATCGCCATCGCGTTGATTGTGTAGTCGCGGCGGGCCAGGTCCTCCTTCGGGTCCCCTTTTTCCACCCTGGGAAGCGCGCCCGGCCGTTCGTAACTCTCCCGCCTTGCCATGGCAATGTCGGCCGACAGGCCGGGAACCTCCAGCTTCACCGTCCCGAATACAGTCGCGGCGAGTACCTGGCCGCCTCGGTGCTGCGCGAGGTGTGCGGCGAGCTTCCTGGCGTCGCCTGCGACCATCAGGTCGATGTCGTAAACGTGCCGTTCGAGGAGGAGATCGCGTACCTGGCCGCCCACGAGATAGACGCCCTGCACGGAATGCGCGAGCTTTGCCGCGGCTTCGCTCCCCACTTCTTTGACGAAGTCGAGAAACGGCGACTTGAGGGTGCGCTCCATGAGCGCAGCGACATTAGGCATTCGATATGGCGATGGGGCTGGCCGGATTGTACCAACCACCTCCTGCTAGACTTGGCCAAAGCCGACCCTGGCCGGACACGTGCCTTCTGTTCCGGACGCGAGGCGTCGGAACGCGCGACCAGTGGGATCCCGGGCACATTCGATTGAGCACGTCACCCTTACCGGCATCCGACCTCGATGAACTCGAGCGACGGCTCGGCTTTCGATTCCTGGACCGCTCATATCTGAGCCTCGCCTTGATACACGCGTCGTATGTCAACGAGAACCCGGAATCGGGACTGGAGTCCAACGAACGCTCAGAGTTCCTGGGCGACGCCGTGGTCGACCTGGCGGTCGGCCACGTGCTATTCGGGGGACTCGGAGGCGCCACCGAGGGCGAGCTCACCGCAGTCCGCTCGCTGATCGTCCGCTCTGAAACCCTGGCCCGGGCAGCCGCGCGTCTGGGCATTGGAGATTTCCTGGTCCTTGGGAAAGGGGAGCGCGCCAGCGGAGGGGCGGGGCGCGTTTCCAACCTGGGCGACGCGTTTGAGGCGCTGGTGGGTGCGGTCTTCCTGGATCGCGGGTACCAGGCGGCACGAGACTTCGTGGTGGCCGCGCTCGAGCCGGAAATAGCGCTGGCGATGGAAACCGAGTCCCCCAAAGACCCCAAGTCGCGGCTGCAGGAGCTTGCCCAGGCCAATGGACTGGGCGCGCCTGTCTACCGGATTTTGAGCAGCGATGGCCCCGACCACCTTCGCAGATTCACCGTGGAAGCCATGGTTGCTGGCCAGGCGTCAGGCGTCGGATCCGGGGCCCGTAAGGTCGACGCGGAGAGAGAGGCGGCCAGCCGCGCCTGCGAAGCTCTGGCAAGCCGCGTGCCGAGCTCGCACGGACGCCTGGCCGCAGGCAGCTAGCGCAGCAATCCGTCGGAACGCAGGCCGGCAGGGCAAGAGAGCCGGCGACCAGGGAGCGTGGCTTGTTCAACCTGTTTCGTGGCAGGAAGACCGAGAAGACCAGGGAGGCGGCTGGCAAGACCAGCGGGACCTTTGGCCGATTACTGGGCGCGGTCTTCAGCCGGACTGAGCTCGACGACCAGTTCTGGGAGGCGCTGGAAGAAGCGCTGATCCTGGGGGACATTGGAGTCGCCACGACCGGAAAGCTCATCGGGGAGGTCCGTGAACAGGCGAAGCATCGAGGGGTGAAGACGCCGTCGGAAGTTCGCGGGCTGATCAGGGCGGAGATCGCCGGCGCGCTGAAGCGTGCCGGACGCGGGGGCCCGCCCGAGTCCGGCAAATCGGTGATGCTGGTCATTGGCGTGAACGGCGTCGGGAAGACCACCAGTATCGCCAAGCTCGCGCACGCCGCTCAATCGGATGGTCAGACCGTGCTCCTCGCGGCCGCCGACACATTCCGAGCGGGCGCGATCGAGCAAATCAAGGCCTGGGGCCAGCGCCTGAACGTAGAAGTGATCGCACACTCGGCCATGGCCGACCCCGGCGCGGTCGCGTTCGACGCCGTGGCGGCGGCCCGCAAGCGGGGCACCGATCTCGTGCTCATTGATACCGCAGGGCGGCTGCACACGCGGCACAATCTCATGCAGGAGCTGAAGAAGGTCAGCGGAGCGGTTGAGCGCCAGCTTGGCCCCGAGTATCAACGCTGTGTCCTTCTGGTGATCGACGGCACGACCGGTCAGAACGGGCTCGTGCAGGCAAAGGCGTTCAGCGAGGCGATCGGATGCGACGGTGTGTTCCTCACCAAGCTCGACGGCACCGCCAGGGGCGGTATCGTCGTCGCCATCGCCGGAGAGCTCGGCCTGCCGGTCTGGTTCATCGGGACCGGCGAGAAGATGGAGGACATGTCGGAATTCGACCCCGCTGCGTTCGCAGATGCCCTCGTCCCCGAGCCAACCGGCTAATCCACGCCTTGTCGGGCGATCTGGCCAACTAGCATGAACGACGCGCTTGCATGGCTGTTCGCCGTTGAAGCCATCGGCCTGGCCGGCTTCGGAATCGCTTTCTTCGCGTTCCCGGCGCTGCGTGATCGAGGCTGGGGGTTCGCACGACCCCTCGGACTGATCGTCGTCTCCTATGGCGTCTGGATGCTCAGCTACGCCGGCCTGGTGCCTAATTCGCGCTTAGGCTACGCAGTGGTCGCCGGGGTCGTCCTGCTCGCTGGCGGCACCGCCCTTTACGCGCGGCGGCACGAACTACGTGCCTGGATACGGCGCGAGTGGGTCACCGTTGTCGTCGGCGAAGCGGTCTTCTTGCTGTTTTTCGCCGGATGGGTCACATACCGGGCTTTCGATCCGGCAATCAGCGGCACCGAGAAGCCGATGGACTTCATGTTCCTGAACGCTTCGACCCTGGCGTCGAATGCGCCACCAGCCGATCCCTGGCTAGCCGGCCACCCGGTTGCGTACTACTACTTTGGCTACTGGATCTTCGCCGGCCTGGGCCTGATCAGTGGCGTGCCGACCAGCATAGGTTTCAACCTGGCACTGGCGACCGTCGCCGCCCTGTCGGCCGGAGCCATCTTCAGCCTGGTCGCCGGGCTGGTCGGAGCGAGCGGCGGCTCCCGGCGCGCCGCGATCTCGTCCGGCCTGGCATCCGTGGTCCTGCTTACGGTCGCGGGGAACCTCATCGGACTGTGGGAACTTGCCTCCTTGTACCACGTCGGGGGCAGGGGCTTCTTCGACTGGCTCGCGATCGATGGCATCCGGCCCGACCAGGCGGGCGAAGCCTGGCGCCCAGAGCGCTTCTGGTGGTGGTGGACCGCCACCCGTGTGATCAACACGGTCCAGGGCGGAACCAGCGTCGATTACACGATCGAAGAGTTCCCGTTCTTCAGCTTCCTGCTGGGCGACCTCCACCCTCACGTGATGGGTATCCCTTTCGTGCTGACCGGGCTCGGGCTGGCAGCCGCGCTCTTCCTGTCTCCCGTGCCGTGGGGCATCGCATGGTGGAAACGCCAGCTGCCATTCGCATTGCTGCTTGCCCTTGTCATCGGCGCGCTCGGGTTCATCAATGCCTGGGACATCGCGATCATCACGATCGTCCTCGTCGCGCTGGTCGTGATCAAGACCTACCGGCAGCGGACAAGCAACCTGCTCGTGTCGGCAATCACGGCCCTGCTGCCGGCCGCGCCGGTCGTGCTGCTGGCGCTGGTCGCGTACGCTCCCTTCTATTTCGGCACCTTTTCCAGCCAGGTTCCCGCCGATGCCCCGATTGGTGCGACGCGTTTCCCGACACGGCCGGTGCATTTCCTGACCGTCTGGGGACTTTTCATTACGATCCTGGCGCCTTTCGCGATCGTGTCGGTCGCCGGCACGGCGCGGATGTACGCGGAGTGGGCCTGGACGTCCCTGTCCGGAAACGTGCGGGACCCGCAGCGCTACCCGGTGGCCATCTCGGCCCTGTGGCTGCTCGGGGTCTCCCTCGTCGTTCCATTTCTCGTCTGGGCAGGCATTCACCTCGAAGTCAATGCAGGCGCGAGCATCTCCGACCTCGGCGGTCGAGCCCTTTCGATTTCGCCGCTGGCGCTAGGGGCGTTTGCCGCGACCCTCGGCGCGCTTTACATGGCGCGCCATGGGGCATCGGACGGCCGGCTGTTTGCGATGGTGCTGCTTTCGATAGTGCTGTACCTGCTGTACGGCGTCGAACTGATCTTCGTGCACGACCTGTTCGGGAACCGCATGAACACCGTGTTCAAGACCTACTACCAGGCCTGGATCCTGCTCTCGGTGATCGGCGGTGTGGCCATTCACTACTGGCTTTCCCGCCGAAGTTCCTGGTCGGGCTGGCGATCATCCGTGAGCACGGTCGCCGGCGTCCTGGCTGGGGGGCTGGTGGCCATCGCCCTCTACTATCCGTTCGCCTCCGCGGCGACGAAGGCGGCCGGGGGCCCGGGTCCGACGCTCGACGGCCTCGCTCACGTCGGCGCTGACGAAAGGGCCGCTATCGAGTGGCTGTCGCAAAACGCTCCCGCTGGCGCCGTACTCGTCGAAGCCGTGGGCAGTGGGTACACTGAATTCGGCCGCATTTCCTCTTCCACGGGAATCCCGACGGTCTTTAACTGGCCTGGCCATGAACGCCAGTGGCGAGGCGCCGGGTTCGACTTCGGCACCCGGGAAGCCGATGTTGAGCTGATCTACGTGACGGAGGAAGTAGAGGCAGCGCGCAGGCTGCTCGACAAGTACGATGTTCGATACGTCTTCCTGGGAGAGCGTGAGCGAAACAAATATCCGTCCCTCAAGACGGAAAAATTCGATTCTCTGGGTCGCCGGACGTTCGAGTCCGGCGTTGTCGTGATATACGACGTTCGGGAGTCCTCATCTGAGTAGCGGCAAAGACCTGCCAGTCCTTCCCCCGCAGTCCGGAGACGTGTCAGCAGATCACACGGCCCAAGGCCCCGGAAGGTGGGTCAAGGGGCGCTGGGTCGAAGACCCCGTGCCGTCGCATGGCTCCTACGGCCCCGCCCACAGCCAGGCGCCCGCGCCGGCCGACGTACTGTCGGATCTGACGACGGGCACGCCGGCTCCCACGCCCGGCGTATCACCCGCGGGGTCGGGGGGTGGCTGGTGGCTGGGGATGCCGAGACGCTACGAGATCGGTGGCTACCTGGCGCTGCTCGCCGCCGGGTTCTTCATGCGCCTCTGGGACCTCGGCAGCCGCGCCATCCACCACGACGAGAGCCTTCACGCCTACTTCTCCTGGGAGCTCTATACCGGCAAAGGATTTCAGCACAACCCGCTGATGCACGGCCCGTTCCAGTTCCACGGGATGGCCGGGATCTTCTGGCTGCTGGGCGACTCCGAGTTCACGGCGCGCCTCCTCCCCGTCCTGTTCGGGTCCGCCATGATCCTTCTGCCGCTGCTGTTGCGCAGGCGCCTCGGCAATGTCGGCGCCCTGATCACGGCCGGCCTCATCACGATCTCGCCAGCGCTGCTGTACTACAGCCGTTTCGCCCGCGAAGACATCTATATGGGATTCTGGACGCTGGCGTTGGTCGGCCTGATCTGGCGCTATATCGACGACCCTCGCAATCGCTGGCTCTATCTCCTGTCCGGGGTGGTGGCCCTGGGTTTCGCCACGAAAGAGAACGAATTCATGATCGTGGCGATCGTCGGCCTGGGACTCGTGCTGATTGCGAGGGCCGACATCGGGCGCTGGATCTGGGGGCAGCGCTCACTGCGTGAGTGGGGCCCGGCCGGATCGGTTGCGCTGGTTCTGGGTCTGCTGACCCTTCCGCTGATCGGCGCGGCCGCCGGCGTCTTCCAGAGCTACCTGCCAGCCGATATCAAGCTGACCGCGCCCGACGGTTTCCCGGGAGGCGCGGTCGGCGCGCCCAGAGGCGCGGGATATGCCATCGCGATCGCGATCGTGGTCTCGCTGCTGATCGCCTCGATCGGGATCGGCCTCGCCTGGCGGCGCGGGCCATGGCTGAAGATCCTGCTCGTGTTCTGGGCGATCTACATCACGCTGCACACGACCTTCTTCACGAACATGATCGGCGTTGGATCCGGCACGTGGCAGGCGCTCGGCTACTGGATCGCCCAGCAGGACGTGGCCCGCGGTAGCCAGCCCTGGTACTACTACTTCGTCATCGTGCCGATCTACGAGTTCCTCCCGTTCACGATCGCGGTCGGAGCGGCGTTCTTCTATGCCATCAAGGGCGATATCTTCACGAGGTTCCTGATCCTGTGGGCAGTACTGACGTTCATCGCCTACACGATCGCTTCGGAAAAGATGCCCTGGCTGGTCGTGCACGTTGCGCTGCCCATGATCGTTCTTGCCGGCAAGGCGCTCGGCGACGTCGTCACCCGCGTCAACTGGCGGGCCACGATGACACGGGGCGGCATATACGTGTTCCTCGGTCTGCCCCTGGCGCTACTAATGGTGTGGCGCGTGCTGTTCTTCCGATGGGACGCGTCCAACCAGCTGGGCTCCTTCTCCCTGATCTGGGCGATGTGCTTGGTGATCGCTGTGCTGCTCGCCCTGTTCTACTGGCTGGCACGGCGAACCAGCGCACGCGCGGTGTGGTCGACCGCCCTGGTTGTCGCTACGGTCCTGATGGGGGTTCTGACCGTGAGGGCGGGCGTGGTCGCCGCGTACGCACACGGAGACGTGCCAAGGGAGATGCTCGTCTACACGCAGACCTCGCCGGACATCCCCGACCTGATGGAAGAGATCAACCGGGTCGGCGTGCTGACCGGCGAACGCGAGAAGATGAAGATCACCGTCGACGCCGCCGATGGCTATACCTGGCCGTGGGCCTGGTACCTGCGTAAATACAAGAACACCGGCTACCCTGACTATTCGGCGAACAGGCCAACCACCGCGCCTGACAGCCGCGTGGTCATCGCGAACTACCGCGCCAAGGTCAATGTGGACCCGATCCTGGGTACCCTTTACACCGACGGCCGGAAGCTGGTCCACAGGTGGTGGTTCCCGGAGCAGTACCGGGACCTGACGCCGAGCGAGTTCTTCGGCACGGTTATCGATCCGGATCGATGGCACGGCGCCGTCGACTACTTCCTGTTCAGGAAGCTTTCCCATGACCTGGGAGGGGTTGACTCCTACGTCTACTTTGAACGAACCATTCCGCTCCAGGCGGGCCAGTAAGGTCGAACTCGCAAGCTCGACCTGGACGGCTCCCGTTTGAAGGGCAGGCGAGCGGTCTGGATCGGCCTGCTGGCGAGCGCCGTCTTTCTCGGCGCTTTCTCCTACCTGTTCCTGCCCCGGCAGAACATAGGCAGGGTCTTTTCCGACGCCAACCTGGCCTATGTCGTGCCTTCGCTGGCCTTCTACTTCGCGGCTGTCTGGTTCAGGGCGCGACGCTGGCAGTTCCTGCTCAGGACGCTGATCGGGCGGCCGAAGCGGGCGCTGTATCCGGTCGTGGTGGCCGGCTACATGGCCAACAACATCCTGCCGATCCGGCTCGGCGAGCTCGTACGGGCGTCCTACCTTGCGCTGCGCGAGGGAGTCAGCTCGTCCGCCGCGTTCGGGACCGTCGTGGTCGAGCGGGCTGCCGACGTGCTGGCGCTCCTCCTGTTCGTCGCCGTGGCCTGGATCGTGCTTCCGACGCCGGGGCTCGTCGACCGCATCGCGGTCGATATTCCCGGTGGAGGGCCGGTCCTGGTCGCCATCTCCCTGGCGCCATTCGTCGTAATCGGAGGGGTTGTCCTCTCCATCACGGCCCTCCCTCGGCACGTTAGCCTTACCGTAATCACCAGGTTCGTGGCGATCCTTCCGGCCCCGATCCGATTGAAGCGACGTGCCACCGGAATGGCGTCGCAGCTGGTCGACGGCCTCAGCGTCGTCCGGACACCTCGCTCGATGGCGCTGGTCTTCCTGGCATCGCTGCCCGTGTGGCTCCTCGAGGGTGCAATGTACCTGGTGATCGCGTATGGATTCGGCATCGATTCCTACTTCAGCGGTACGGTGCAGCTGCTCGGGGCCGTCATGCTGTTCACCGCGATCGCCAACCTGGCGCTCATCGTTCCATCGGCATCGGGCGGCATCGGTCCGTTCGAATTCTTCGGCGCCGCAACTTTGGTCGCTCTCGGCGTGCCTGAAGGCACCGCCGCCCTCTACGCGATCACGGTGCACGTGGCGCTTCTGCTCCCCGTGACGGTGCTGGGAGGCGTGTTGATCCTGGCCGACGGCCTCTCGTTCCGCGGACTGGTCGATCGAGCGCTCGGTTCCGCGTCCGCCAGCGCTCGTGCGCAAGCCGCCGGCGTCCCACCCGGAGGGCGTTCGCCGTGAGGGTTGGCATCATCGGCGCCGGGGCAGCCGGCCTCGCCGCCGGGTACGACCTCGCCCGGGCGGGCAACGCGGTCGTCATCTTCGAGGCAGCACCGTTCGCGGGCGGCCAGGCCGCGACCATCGAAGTTGGCGGGGGAAGGCTCGAACTCGGCTATCACCACCTGTTCACCAACGACACCGCCATGATCGAGCTCATGGACGAGCTGGGGATTGGCGGCTCACTCCGCTGGGTCCCCTCGACCGTGGGGACCTACGCCGGCGGCAAGATCTACCCGTTTGTGACCCCGATGGACCTCCTGCGGTTCTCCGCGATGCCCTTCCGCGACCGGGTCAACCTCGGGCTGGTAACGCTCAGGCTGCAGCGGCACCGGGACTGGAAGATCCTTGAGGGCGTCACCGCGCGAGAGTGGCTGGAAAGCCACGCGTCTCGAGCGTCTTACCGGGTCTGGTGGGAGCCGATGCTTCGCGGCAAGTTCGGCCGCTTCCACGACCAGGTCGGCATGCCCTGGCTGTGGGGCAAGATTCAGACCAGGGTCAAGTCGCGCAAAGGATTGTTCGGCCGGGAGATGCTCGGCTATCCAGTGCACAGCTTCGACGAGATCTTCACGACGTTGATCGCCCAGGTCTTGAAGCGCGGGGGCGCCGTGCGGCTTTCGTGCCCCGTGAAGCGCGTGGTTGTCGAAGATGGCCGTGCGGTGGGGGTCGAAATCGAATCGGGCGGCGTGCGCACGACGGAGCGCTTCGACGCAATCCTTTCAACGGTACCCTCGTTCGAATTCCCGAAGCTGGTCGACCTGCCCGAGGACTACCGCAAGAAGCTGGCCGCAGTGCACTACCTGGCGGCGGTCGTGGTGATACTCGAACTCAAGTCCCCGTTGACCGGAACCTACTGGATGAACATCGCGGACCGCTCGGTGCCCTTCCTCGGCGTGATCGAGCACACCAACCTGATGCCACCCGACCTCTATGGCGGGAGCCATGTGGTCTACCTGACCAACTACCTGGACCGGGCCGACCCGATGTTCAAGATGTCGCAGACGGAGCTGGTTGATACCTATTTGCCGCACCTGTCGAAGTTCAATCCGAAGTTTGAACGTTCATGGGTGAAGCGGGTTCACTACAACGCCGTCTCGGCCGCGCAGCCGATCATCGGACCCGGTTACTCACAACGCATCCCCTCGCACCAGACACCCATCGACCGGTTGTGGCTCGCCAACACGACGCAGATCTATCCGGAGGACCGCGGCACGAACTACAGTGTGCGCATGGGCCGGGAGGTTGCCCGGATGATCCGCGCGGCGGGCGACACTACCGCGCGTTAATCGGAGGAGGCCAGGATGGGCAAGCTCGACGGCAAGGTTGCGATCATCACCGGTGGCGGCAGCGGGATCGGTCGATCAGCCGCGCACATGATGGCCGCCGAGGGTGCGCAGGTCGTGATCTCCGGCCGAACCAAGGCCAAGCTGGATGAGGTCGTCAAGGAGATAACCGCGGCGAAGGGCAGGGCAGCCGCCCGGGCGGGCGACGTCGAGAAGAGCGACCAGGCCGTCGATCTCGCCAGCTGGACGATCCAGACCTTCGGCAAGGTCGACATCCTGGTCAACAACGCGGGTCACTCGAGCAAGGTGCGGAGCCTGCGGTGGGTCGCCGAAGACGAATGGCGCAGCGTTTTCGACGTCAACGTAACTGGCGTCTACCGGCTCACGCAGGCGGTCTTGCCTGGGATGATCGAGCGCGGCGAGGGGACGATCATCACGGTCTCGTCCATGGCCGCAATCCGCCCCGGCCTGCTGGGCGGTGCCCCGTACTCCTCCGCCAAGGCAGCGGTCAGGAATCTCATGCAACACACCCACCAGGAGCTCCGTCAGAAGGGGATCAGAGCGACGACGATCCTGCCGGCCGAAGTCGACACCCCGATCCTGAGCAACCGGCCGCTCGTCCCTGACGCAAAGGCACGTTCGACCATGATGCAGCCGGAGGATGTGGCACAGGCAATCATGCTCTGCGCGACGCTGCCCGCCCGCACGGTGATTGAGGAGATCGTGATCAGTCCCACGCTCGCCCGGGATACATCGGCCGACCTGGCGGCCGCGCGAGCCAAGGGTGCGCCGCCGGGGGCCAGGATCTAGCGGGCGCCTTCCGATTCCTGTGCCACGACGCTCAAGCGATCGATCTGCGCGATGAGGTCTGCGTCCAGAGGCTCGGCATGCGCTGCGTCGATACTCTGGCGCAGCTCGGCCCGATTCTTTACGCCAAGGATCACGGTGGATACGCCGCGCATCGAAAGCGCGTAGCGTAGCGCCAGGGTCGACATCGACAGTCCCAGTTCCCGTGCCAGTTCGCGGACAGGCGCGGCCCGGGCAAAATCGGTAGCTTCGGCGGATGTGGAATCGATCGCTCGATCGAATGAGGCGGTGAGCGCGCCCGCCTGCAGGGCGCGTATGCCCATGACCGCGACGCCGTTGCGGTTGGCGGCGGCGATGATCGCTCGGGGCGATGCCGGTCCCGGGCTGCGCTTGAGCCCCCCCGGCGAGTCGAGCAGGTTCGTTATCGCCTGGATGGCGCCCGGCCTGGGCGTCTCGGCCAGTACCGAGATCAGGGTTTCGGGTACCCCGATCCCGGTCAGGCCCCAGGCCCCGATCCGGCCGTCAGCCACCAACGATTCGAACGCCGGTCGCACTTCGTCCCGAAACAGGCTTACCGGGGTTCCCGGCAGATCCCCCACGGCCTCGTCCGGAATGATCATGTTGTGGAGGAACATGAGGTCAACCCGCGTGACCCTCATCCGCCGGAGGCTGGCGTCGAGGCTTTGCTCAATGGCAGCCCGGGCTACACCTGGCTTCGGATTCCCAACCCGGTACTTCGTCGTGATGGCAATGCCACTCGGGACCGTGCCCACGAGCGCCTCGCCCACGACCGCCTCAGCCTCGCCGTCCCCGTATCCGGGTGCCAGGTCGAGCAGGGTGATTCCATGGTCCAGCGCTTCGACGACGGTGGCCACCGATTCCTTTCGCGAGGTGGCGCCCCAGACCTGGCCGATTCCACCGCCCCCGAGCGACAGCACGCTGACCTCGCCCGTCGGGCCGAACAGACGTTGCGGCAGAGACCTCACGATCGCGCCCGGGCCTCGTCGGAGAAGTAATGTCTCAAGTGCTACTCCCAGCCCTGCCGGTAGTCCTCGGCCTGGTCGGAAGGGACTTTGGAGTGAACGAGGGGCAGGCGGGTGCCTTTTCCCGACTTTCGCAGCGCGATTTCGATCCGCGAGTCGGCTTGCGCCCTGGTGAATCCGGTCGTGCGCCAAGTCTGGACGATCTTCTTGCCGGGCGACAGCTCGACGTTCTTCCCGGATATGTATCCGTCCCACGCGGTGAACTTTCCGCGCACCCGGGCGTCGACCTCAGCCTCCCCGCCGGTCACCGTGCCGTGCCCCTTCGAGGACATCCACGCCTCGCAAAACCCGTTAAGGCATGCGGGCGCGCGAGCTTCGACGGTGAACGAGACGGCCGCAGCGCCCATTGCGGACCTCCGGATCAGGCCTTCTTGCCACGCCGGCTTCGGCCGGGGTTCGAGCCCGACTTCAGGCGCACCAATCGCTTTCCCCCGGAATCGACGACCTCGAATGGACTGTGCAGCCCTCCCCAGTGGTCACCGCCAGGTGAGTCTGACGACTCAACCGTCGCGTCGGACCTCTCTCGCACGTCCTTCTTGAGCCGGGTGCCAAGCCCAGGGCCTTCAGGCGCCAGCAGAAAGCCGTCCCGGACCACGATGTTTGGCTCGATGAATCGGCCGTAATAACCACTCTTGCCGTAGAAAGCCCTCACCGTCTCCATCACCATCACGTTGGGCGCGTTCATGCAAATGTGAGCGCATGCAAACACGTTTACCGGGCCCGTACAGTCGTGCGGGGCCACCGGCGCCTGTTCCGCCTCCGCCATCACGGCGATCTTCTTCGTTTCCGTGATCCCCCCGGTCCAGATAAGGTCAGGCATCACGACCTCGGCAGCGCCGGCGCGCAGGTAGTCGCGAAACTGGTACTTGGTCACGAGCCGCTCGGACACGCAGATCGGAGCCTCGACCTCGCGTGCCAGCGCGAGGTGATTCTCCACATTGGTGGGCTGGATCAGCTCCTCCTGCCAGAACATCCCGTACTGGTCCATGGCGCGGCCGATGCGGATCGCGTTCTGCAGGTTCCAGCGCCCGTGACCGTCGTTTGCGATCGCCATCTGGTTGCCGACGGCCTTCCTGATCTGGCGGATCGGCTCCTGCATCAACTCCAGGTCCTGTTCCGAGAGGAACACGCCTCGCGACAGATCCGCAAAGTGATCTGTGAAGGCCCATTTCATGATCGATATTCCTTCGTCGAGCAGGCTCCGGGCCAGCCCACCGGGGTCAAAGAATGCCATCTCCATGTCCCTGTTCGCGCCATACTGCGCGCAGGTGTTGTACACGCGAATACGGTCGCGGCAGGCGCCTCCCAGCAGGTTGTAGATGGGTTGCTTCGCCTCCTGCCCGGCGATATCCCACAGGGCAATGTCGAGCGCCGACAACGCACGGGTCTCGGCGCCCGCGTACCCGAAGGCATTCGCCATGTCGAACATGTCGCGCCAGTGGCGCTCGATATCGAGGGGGTTCTTGCCGATCAGTATTGGCGAGAAGATTTCGTGGATCGCCCCGACCACGGAGCGCGGGCCGAACCATGTCTCGCCGAGCCCGACATGTCCGGCGTCGGTGTATACCTGCACCCACGTCACAGCCGGGAACTCGGCAACATTGATGGTCTCGATCCTGGTTATCTTCAAGGTGCTTGCCCTGTCTGGATCTATCCGAGTCCGCATCTGCGGTTGGGGTGTGGGTGTAGCGCACGCGCCGGCCAGTATAGGCCGGGAATTGAGACTGGAGTCAGCTTTCTTAGCGGTTACGCGCCGGCCGTTGGGATGGGGTTTTTCCGCAGGGGAGTGCTCTGCTAGTATTGTGACGCTTTTTGCAATCGGAAAAACCTCCCCCGGTTCGGCGTCACATGAAGCGGACGCGCAATCAAGGCGGGGGTCGAAATCCTGGGGCGAATCAGCGCGTTGGAGGCCGTTGCTTGACCAGCGGAGTAACCACCGCAGCGGACACCGAACTTCGGGAACGCATCCGCCGGACACTGCGCTCGCAGAAACAGCGCACGATTACCGTCCTGTCGTCGCTCCTGGCGGTCCAGCACGAGATCAAGTACGTTCCCGAGGTCGCGATCGAGGAGACCGCGCACTTCATCAAGGGCGCCACGATCAACGACGTGTGGAGCGTGGCGTCTTTCTACACCAACTTCCGCTTCACACCGCCGGGTGATCACACCGTGGAGGTCTGCTGGGGACCCTCCTGCCACATCAAGGGCGCCCAGCACGTCCTCAGGGCGGTCCAGTCCGAGCTCGGCCTCGACCGGGAAGGCGAAACCTCGGACGGCAAGTTCACCTTGCGCTACAACACCTGCCTGGGCGCGTGCGCTCATGCCCCGGTGATCGCCATCGACCACGTCCACCACGGCCGGATTACGCCCGATTCGGCGGTGAGACACGTCAAACAAGCTCGTTCAAAGCCGGCCCCGGGCCACTAGGCGGCAAGGCATCACGAGGGGCCAATGACAGCACCGTTCGAACAGCTCAAGACCAGGGCTCAGCAACGCTGGAACGAACTCACCGCCGGCGCGCTGCCGTGGATCAGGGTAGGTGGCGGCGTCTCCGGCGAGGCCGCCGGGGCCCACGAAGTCACGCTCGCGCTCAACAAGGCGATTGAGAAGGCCAATCGCCGCGCCAATGTGACGCGCGTCGGCATGCTGGGGCTCTGCTACGCGGAGCCTCTGGTCGACGTGCAGCTCCCCGGCGGGGACCGGATCTTCTATGCCAATGTGACGCCCGAGAAAGCCGCGGAGATCGTCCAGACGCACATCGCCCACGGGGTGCCCGAGGCTTCACTGGCATTTGCGCAGGTGCCGGCGCCGGGTGGGAGCGGCCTCGCAGGCGTGCCAGACCTCAACGATCTGCCGACGATGAAGCGGCAGGTCCGGATCGCCACCCGCAACAGCGGGCACATCGATCCGCGCGATCTACTCCAGTACGTCGCGAATGGCGGATACGCGGCGCTCGACAAGGCCCTCACAGGCATGACGCCGGCGCAGGTTCTCGACGAAGTAAAGAACTCGGGGCTGCGAGGGCGGGGCGGTGCCGCATTCCCGACCGGTACGAAGTGGAGCTTCCTTGCAGGCAACAAGTCACCGGTCAAGTACATCCTCTGCAACTGCGAGGAAGGCGATCCCGGAGCATTCAACGACAAGGGCGTTCTAGAGAGCGATCCCCACACGCTTCTCGAGGGCCTGATCCTCGCCGGCTACGCCACGACCTCCTCGAACGGCGTGATCTTCATCAGGCAGGGGCACGAGGAGCCGATCGAGGCGGCCCGCAAGGCCGTGCAGGACGCCTACGACGCAGGGCTCCTGGGGAAGAACATCCTGGGGTCGAACTTCAGCTACGACGTCGAGGTTGCCCTGACGGGCGACTCGTACGTCGCCGGCGAGGAAACGGCGCTCATGGAGGCGATAGAAGGCAAGCGCTCCATGCCGCGCTACCGCCCGCCGTTCCCGGCGCAGGCGGGCCTCTGGCAGAAGCCGAGCAACATCAACAACGTCAAGACGCTCTCGTACGTGCCACAGATCATCGCCAATGGCGGCGCCTGGTTCAAAGGCGTGGGCACCCCGGGAAGCGCCGGCACCGCGATCCTGTGCATCACCGGCGAGATTCAACGCCCCGGCATGTACGAGCTGCCGATGGGCATGACGATTCGCGAGGTTCTGAACCAAATCGCTGGAGGCCCGCCGGCCGGCAAGCGCATCAAGGTCCTCCAGACCGGCGGGCCACTCGGCGGTGTACTGGGTGAATCCGACTTCGACGTGCAGATCGATTTCGACGCGATGTCGAAGACCGGGGCGATCCTCGGCTCGGGTGGCATCATCGTAGGCAGCGATGATGTCAACGTGGTCGACCTGACCCGGAACCTGGTTGCGTTCAACCAGTTCGAGTCATGCGGAAAGTGCTTCCCGTGCCGCCTGGGAACTACCCACATGGTCGAGGTGCTGGATCGCATCTGCCAGAACAAGGCCAGGGCAGGCGACCGGGAACTGATGGAGCGCATCGGGCAAAGCATGAAAGTCGGTTCGCTCTGCGGACACGGTCAGCTTGGCTACAACCCGATCCTCTCGGCATTCAAGTACTTTGCGGCCGAATTCGACGAACTGGTGAAGGACCACAAGGGGCCCGTCGGTGCGTTCGCCGATGGCACCATGATCGTTCCTACCAGGACGCGGCCTTGACGACCGGGAACGCCGGCATCGGCGGACCTGCCCGACCGTGGCGTGAGCCCGCCAGAAGGGCAACGCCAGCCCGACCATCAACAACCCTGGACAAGGAAGACTGATGCCGGATCCAATCACATTCACGATCGACGGCCAGGAGGTCGCTGCGAAGCCCGGCCAAACGGTACTCCAGGCCGCGATAGACGCCGGCGTCTACATCCCCTACCTGTGCTACTTCCCGACGATGAAGCCATACGGCGCCTGCCGCGTGTGTGTGGTCGAGGTCGAAACGCCCTCACCGCAAGGTCCCCGCAAGGCCACGCTTGCCTCGTGCACCGCCCCGGTCTCCAAGGACATGGTCGTCAACACCCAGCCAAAGCACATTGCTGAGCTGCGCAAGGGCATCCTGGACCTGCTGATGACCGAGCACCCGCACGGGTGTCTCACGTGCCACCGGATCGAGTTGTGTGGGTCCCAGGACATCTGCCTGAGACACGTGCGCGTCAATGACCGCTGCGTGGCATGCCCGAAGAACGAGCGATGCGAGCTCAAGGACACGGTCCGCAGCGCACAGCTGGAGATGGAAACCCCGCTCCAGTACCACAATCGCAACCTGCCGATACACGTGGACGACCCCTTCTACGACCGCGATTACAACCTGTGCATCGTGTGTGCCCGCTGTGTCAGGGTCTGCGAAGAAGTGAGGGTCGACTCCGCTCTCTCGCTGATCTCACGCTCGGGCAGGACGATTGTTGGCACGTCGCATGGGTCGTCGTTGCTCGAGTCCGGCTGCGAGTTCTGTGGGGCGTGCATCGATGTATGTCCCACCGGGGCCCTGGTCGAGCGGGACTACAAGTGGGACAAGGCCGTGAAGTCGGTCAACACGGTGTGCCCGAACTGCCCGGTCGGCTGCCAGGTATTCATGGATGTCAACAAGCGCAACAAGGTGATCCGGGTGCGAGGCGACTTCGCCGGCGCCGCGAACATGGGCATGGCCTGTTTCAAGGGCAAGTTCGCCACTGACTACCCGAACCATCCTGGCCGGGTTCGCTATCCGATGGTCCGCGTCGAAGGCCAGTTGCAGCGCACGACCTGGGAGCAGGCCCTCGAGCGCATCACGGTGGGGCTGCTCAAGTACAAGCCGGCTCAGGTGGGCGTCATTTCTTCCCCGCGCGGCACCAACGAGGACCACTACGTCGCGCAGAAGCTGGCGCGCGTTGCGCTCAAGACCAATAACGTCGATTCCGCGCTGAACGTGGTGCCGGAGCTGACCGAATCGCTCCAGAACGTACTTGGCCACCCGGCTGCGACCAACTCGATCTGGGAACTCGAAAAGTCGAAGGCGATCCTCGTCGTGTCGGGAAACCCGACCGAGGAGCAGAACGTCCTGGCGGTCCCGATCAAGAAGGCGACCCGGGCGGGGGCGAGTCTCATCGTGATCGATCCCCGGGAGACCGAGTTGACGCGCTATGCGGCGCACTGGCTCCGGCCGAGACCCGGGACCGAAGTAGCGTTGCTCGGGGCGATCCTGCGCGTCGTGTTTGAGGAGTCGCTCGAGGACAAGAACCCCGGCGTCAACAACGCAGGGGGAATCGGGGACCTCAAGCAGAAGCTGTGGGACTTCGACCTCGTTCGAATCTCGTCAGTCACCGGGGTGCCCGCCGATGCCATCCGCGCAGCAGCAAGGGCGTACGGTGCGGTGCGGCCGGCGGCGATCGTGTACGGCGCGGACACCATCGGCAGGGCCGACCGGGCCAACCTGGTGCAGGCGGCGGCCAATCTCGCCATGGCGACCGGCAACCTCGGCGTACGGGGCGGCGGCTTGTTCCCGCTGTACCACGGTGCGAATACCCAGGGTGCGCTCGACGTGGGCTGCACTCCGAGTTTGCTACCCGGGCACCGGCGCATCGATCGCGCCGAGGACCGCAAGCGAATCGCCGAGAGCTGGGGTGTCGAAGTTCCTTCCGAGACCGGCTTGGGCACCAACGTGATGTTCGAAGCGATGGCCGGTGGCCAGATCAAAGCCGCGATCGTCATGGCCGACGGCATACCACCGAAATCTGACCTCCTCGGCGACGTCCAGGCCGCCGTGGGCAACCTCGAATTCCTGGTCGTTTCCGACTACGTCATGTCCGAGATCGCGAGCCAGGCCGACGTCCTGCTGCCGGCCGCGACCTACACCGAGATCAGCGGCACCTACACCAACCTGGAGCGCAGGGTCCAATTGCTGCGTCCCGGAATGGCCCTGACCGGCGAGGAGCGCCCCGGCTGGCAGGCACTGGCCGCGATTGGCCAGGCAACCGGCTCCGCAGGATTCGAGTTCGAATCGTCGTCGTCCGTCCTCGCCGAGCTCACCGGACTCGTCGATGTCTACAAGGGCATCACGCCGGAACGGCTTGCCGACCGGAGCCTGCAGTGGCCGGTCTGGGCCAGCGACCACGCCGGGACGCCCGTCCTGTACAACGAGGCGAACGAATCGAAGCCGCAGTTCAGGGCCGTGACGATGACGGCCATGGACGCTCAGCCCGACAGGGAGTTCCCGTTACTGCTCGCCCATGGCCGCGTCCTGCAGGACCCGACCAGGGACGTCAGGATCACAAAGGCCGACGAGCTGAATCAGTTGAGCCGGGACGAGATCGTCGAACTGCACCCGGAGGACGCCCGCGCACTCGGGATCGCTGCCGGCGATCTTGTCGATGTGCGGTCGCGCCCCCGCGCAGATGGCGGTAGCGACCTGTTTACCGGCATTGCCCGCCTCACCAGCCCGCATCGAGGCATGATCGCGATCACGACCCTGTTCGCGTCAGTGGCAAGCGACGTGGAGCATTCGCAGCACCCGGACCCGGCGCCCCGCGTGCGCGGGCTGCCACTGCGGCAGGTAGTGGTCACGAAGGCCCCGGTGGCTGCAACCGCGGCGGACTAGCGGTATCAAACGGTCGGGTCCAGGGTTCCGTTTCGAATCAGCTTTGAACACGCCGGAGCCCCAGATGGCCGGATCGTAGGGCACTGGGGCTGCTTCAACCTCGTGAAGCCGCCCGCGTGTGCCCAGTGCTGACGCGGGTCTTCCGGCGGATACGCCTGATGGAACATGCGCCAGCGGCCCTGCCAGAAGCGCAGCCCGGCCAGTTTCGTTCAGCATCCCTTCCGGGCTCACGCAGTGGTGCGCGAACCTGTGCGTTCCTACGCGTGGCACAGTCGTGATGCCGCCAGGCGCAGCATCCGGGGATCCTGGGCCATCGCCGCTTCCTGCTCCCCGACGGTGGCTGGAACCCGTATTCCGGGAGCAGCATGCCGGATTGCTCATGTGAGCGCCGGCTTGCCGATCGCACCAGTCGGGCACCTGGTCCAGGAATTTGCCGCTCGGTCAGCCACGACTCGTTTGCGCCGTGAACGTCGATGGCATGGATGTCGCGGTTGCCGCCTCGGCCGTACCGGTAGACGATGCGCTGGCCATCAGGCGACCATGCCGGGTTCTGGTCGGACGCGGCCTTGGAGGTGAATTGCGTAGTCCGGTGGTGCCCGCCGGTTGCGTTGCTGCCTGAGCTTCCTCCTCGAATCGAGTACCCGCGACCCCATCTCGGCAGGGCCTCTAGGGGATACCCAGGACCCGCTTCGCGTTCTCGAGCAGGATCTTCGGCCTGACTTCTTCCTTGATCGTTAGCTCGGCGAACTCCTTGAGCCACCGGTCGGGCGGCAGGTACGGGTAGTCCGAGCCGAAGAGGACCTTGTCGCGCAGGCGTCCGTTGGCCTCGCGTATCAGCGCTTCGGGGATGTATTTTGGCGCCCAGCCCGAGAGGTCGATATACACGTTGGGCTTGTGCAGGGCGACCGCGATCTGCTCGTCGATCCAAGGCCACGCCGGGTGCGCCATGATCACGGTCAGCGATGGGAAGTCAGCCGCGATATCGTCGATGTGCGGGATCGGCTTGCTGTGCTTCAGTTTCAACCCGGCGCCACCCGGCATCCCGGCCCCCGCGGCCGCGAACCCGGAGTGAAGCAGGATCGGTATCTTGAGCGCCGCAGCCTTTTCGTACAGCGGGTAGAACTTCTGGTCGTCCGGGAAGAAAGCCTGCTGGATCGGGTGTAATTTCAGTCCCCGTAGCCCGAGCTCCGTTACCGCCCGTTCCAGCTCATAGATCGCGGCCTTGCCCTTCCAGGGATCTACGGTCGCGAACCCCATGAACTGCTCGGGATGAGCTTTGACGATCGACGCGACATAGTCGTTGGTATCCACCGCGTCGCCGAGCGCGGTCTGCGAATCGATCGAAAAGACGACTCCAAAGACATCGAGCTCCCGATACCTGGCCGCCATTACCGCCGGATCGGTAGGGACGTCCTTCATGCGGAAGTAGCGGCGGATCTGGCCCTCGACAACCATGTCGGGGTTGCCAGGCTGCCGGGGGACATGGACATGCATGTCGATCGCGCGCATCTCGTTCTGCTATCCCTTCGTATGTGCTCCAAGGTCCTTCTGGTTAAAGAGTCTCAACCGGGCCAGAAGACTACCCGGTTACCTCCGTCTGGTTGCTGCCACTATCAACACGATAACGATCGCAATCGCCAGGGCCGGGCGGAACCAGAGCGCAACGATCCTGGTGATCCAGAGCAGGCTCCGATCGTGACGAATAGCCAGAGGTAGCCGACGATCACGATCAGTGTGCCGATCATGAAAAGGGACCGGTCTTGGCGGTCGCGGGGCGCGCTGGCCTGCCGGCATCGTCCCACTTCCACCGCTTCGTCGGGGACCCCTGCAATGCTTTCGCGCGCCGCTTGTCCGGCGTCGACCGGACTGGCGCCCGCGCGCGGTGTGAGTATGGCCGGGATGACGTAGGCGATGACGCCAATTCCGCTACGGAGACCCGCGATTACGAACCCGACGCGGACCAGGACGGGGTCGATGTCGAAACAGTCGGCCAGCCCGCCCGCGACGCCGAAGAGCATGCGATCGTCCGAACTTCTCTGCAGCCCGCGTGGCGCCATGGCGACCTCAGGCTACGGGAGCCAGACCGTGTGTTCCGACGCCTCGGGTCGCTGGGGGCGAGGTTCGCTCGCAGGAAAGCCGATGAACAATGCGCCCACCATCTGCCACGATGGGTCTGCGCCAAGGGTGCGGGGCAGGTCCACGTGGCGAGTGGGCTTGCCGGTTGACCAGCCGACCGCGAGTCCCTCGGTCATGGCCGCCAGCTGCATGTTCTGAACGGCGATGCAGGTGGTCGCGTAGTTCTCACGCGTCACTTCTTCGTTGGGCCCCGAGGCTGAGTAGACGATCACGAACGCCGGGACGTTGCTGACTTCTTCGGCAGACGCTCCGGCGGTCTCGATCCGCTTCTTTTCCGGGAGTTGCGGATTGTTTTCGTAGGTCCACCGCCGCGTTAGCTCGGCCACCGCCGCCCGTACCTTGCCGCCCTTCTCCAGCACGAAGAATCGCCATGGGAAGGTGAGACGATGGTTCGGCGCCCAGCGAGCGGCGTCGAGCATCTTTTCGATGGCTGCCTTCGACACAGGCCGGTCCTGGAACTCCCGCACGTTTCTGCGACGGCGGATTGCATCCAGGACCGTTATTCCCGCCGCATCCTTGCTCTGGGTTGTATTCATCGGAGCTCCATCAATGGCGCTGGCCAGCCGTCAACTCTGAGCGACCGGTTCGGTAACAATACAACCGATGGAAACAACAGGTAGGCCGCCTGAGCTCCCGGCAGGCCGGCGAATCATGGTCGTCGGGCCGTCCGGGTCGGGCAAGAGCAAGACCGCCGTCGAGATCGGCGACCGCCTCAGGCTGCCGGTGATCGAGCTGGATGCCATCTATTACCTTCCCAACCGGGCGGAGATGCCGCGCGGGGAGTTCAGATCGACGGTGATGAAGCGGCTCGCCGACGCGCGGGATGGCTGGGTCTGCGACGGGAACTACACGGCCAAGGTGATGGACGTAGTAGTCCAGCGGGCGGACACGATCGTCTGGCTTCGGCTGCCGTTCAGGACCGTCTTCATGCGGCTGGTGCGCCGGACGATCAGGCGGGCCGTGAGGCGAGAAGTTCACTGGAATGGCAACCGGGAGCCTGTCTGGTGGACCCTGTGCAGTCCAAATTCGGTGGTCTGGTACACGGTTCGCGCCTGGCGTTCAAGCCCGCGGCGAATCCAGCAAGTCATCGCCGAGTCGAACGGCCGGCCGAGGATCATCGTGCTGCGGTCGGGCGAGGAAGTAGGGCGGTTCCTGGACGGCTTGCTTCTCCGCGCCCAGGGCTGACGGGCCTACTTCTTCGCGTAGATCTGGTCGGTCTTCGCCGCAGCAACGAGGTCGTTCCGGTGCAGGCCGCGGATCTTGTGCGTCCACCACATCACGTTTACGCGGCCCCATTCAGTAGTCAGCTTCGGATGATGGTCCTCCGCCTCTGCCATTGCTCCGACCGCGTTGGTGAAGTCGAGCGCCTTCTGAAAATTGTCGAACTTGAAGGTCCGTTCCAGGCGCTCGATGTCGTCGAGCCGGACCACCTTCCATTCCGGAATCTGGGGCTTCAGTTCACGTATCTCATCCGCGGTCACGCGGGGGGAGTCGGCGCGGCATGCGACGCACTTCTCGGCAGTCAGTCTTGTCATAGGTTGCTCCCCTCTCGCGACGAATTACGTAACCGCGAATCGAATATTTGTGCCAGTCATCCCGCTAGAATCCGGCGCCTGGTTGCTAGAATCTAGCTTTTCAGGTCAGGATGCGACGGGGACGCGGGGCATCGCAAGAACGGAGTATGCAGAGAATGCCAAAGCCAACAAACGTGACCGACCAGAACTTCGACCAGGAAGTCCTCAAGTCGACCCTCCCGGTCCTCGTGGACTTCTGGGCCGAGTGGTGCGGTCCGTGCAAGATGATCGCCCCGGTCGTCGAGGAGTTGGCTACTACCTATGACGGCAAGGTCAAGATCACCAAGCTGGACGTGGACGCCAATCCGGAGACGGCCGGCAAGTACGGGATCCGCAGTATTCCTACGATGCTGATCTTCAAGGGCGGCAAGCCGGTGGGTCAGGTCGTTGGAGCGGTACCGAAGAGCATGCTTCAGCAGCGGCTCGAGGCCGCGATCGCCTGACGACGCCCAGCACCCCTCGCCCCATTGGGGAGAGGGTGGCCGCCAGGCCGGGTGAGGGTCCTGCCCCTCGCCCCATTGGGGAGAGGGTGGCCGCCAGGCCGGGTGAGGGTCCTGCCA
>VGZT01000002.1 GCA_016872495.1 SAR202 cluster bacterium | reverse complement strand
TTAAGAACAACACGGGGGTCGCAACGGCTTGAAGCTCCACGAATACCAGGCGAAGGACCTGTTCGCCCGCTACGGAATCCCGGTGCCGCGCGGTGAAGTCGCGTCCACTGCGGCAGAGGCCCGGTCCGTCGCCGAAAAGCTCGGGGGAAAGGTGGTCGTAAAGGCGCAGGTGCACGCGGGCGGGCGCGGCAAGGCGGGCGGAGTAAAGCTGGTTCAGTCGCCGGCCGACGCTGAAAAGGCCGCGGCGGGCATGCTGGGCCGCAACCTCGTCACGCACCAGACATCGGCGAAGGGCGTGCCGGTGCGCAAGGTCCTCGTCAGCGAGACGACCGCGATTGCTACGGAGCTATACCTTGCGGTTGTGGTCGATGGCAACGCCGCGGCGCCCCTGGTGATGGCCAGTCGGGCCGGTGGCATGAACATCGAAGAGGTGGCCGAAAAGCACCCGGAGCAGATCATTCGAGTGGCCGGCGACCCAGTCTACGGGCTGTGGCCATACCGGGCGCGCGACATGGCACGGGAGCTCGGTATCCCACCAAAGCTGGTCCGGGATACCACCGCGCTGATCAGCAACCTTTACCGCGCCTTCGTGGAGCTCGACTGCACGCTGGCCGAGGTCAATCCCCTGGTCATCACCGCCGATGAGAAGGTCATGGCCGTCGACGCGAAGATCACGATCGAAGACGACGCCCTGTTCCGGCATCCCGACCTGGCGAAGCTCGCCGATCCCGAGCAGGAAGACGAGCTTGAGCACCGGGCGGATCGCGCGGGGGTCAAATACGTGAAGCTGGAAAACGGCACGGTGGGATGCATGGTCAACGGCGCCGGCCTCGCGATGGCGACCATGGACATCACGAAGAAAGCGGGGACTAATCCGGCCAACTTCCTCGACGTTGGCGGCAGCGCGAATGAGGAAAGGATCGCCGAGGCGTTCTCAATCATCGTCTCCGACACCGATGTGAAAGCGGTCCTGGTGAACATCTTCGGCGGCATCCTGCGCTGTGATATCGCGGCACGGGGCGTCGTGATGGGCGCTGAGAGGTCGCGCTCCCGTCTGCCGATCGTGGCCCTGATGCGGGGCACCAACGCGAAGGAAGGACGAGAAATACTCCAGGCATCGAGCCTCAACGTCACATTCCTGAACGACCTCTCCGAAGCGGCGCCGGCAGTCGCAGGCGTGCTTTCAACCCGGGGAGGCGCGCGATGAGCATCCTGGTGGGCAAGGAAACGCGACTACTGGTGCAGGGTCTCGGGCGCGAGGGGTCGTTCCATGCGAACCGGTGCCGGGCCTACGGCGCAAACATGGTTGCGGGCGTGCACCCGGGCCGAGCAGGGACGAAGTTTGAGGACACAGTACCGGTCTTCGAATCGGTGGCCGACGCGGTGCACGCAGTGAAACCAAACGTGGGGTTGATCTTCGTGCCTGCGCCAGCCGCGGCCGATGCGGTAGTCGAACAGGTCGATGCCGGGATACCCCTGGTGATCTGCATCACCGAGGGAATTCCGGTCCTGGACATGGTGAGGGTCAAGGCCTATCTGAAAGGCAAGAAGTCGCGTCTGCTCGGGCCTAACTGCCCGGGCGTCATCACGCCGGGCGAGAAGGTAAAGATCGGCATCATGCCCGGCGACATCCACCGGCCGGGGCGCGTTGGCGTCGTCTCGAGGTCCGGAACCCTGACCTACGAAGCCGTCATGCAGCTGTCCACCCTGGAAATCGGGCAATCGACGTGTGTGGGCATCGGTGGCGACCCGGTGAACGGCACGTCATTCGTGGACGTCCTGCAGATGTTCGAGGCCGACGCCGGCACCGATGCGGTCGTCATGATCGGCGAGATCGGCGGGACACGCGAGCAGGAAGCCGCGGCATACATCAAGAAGATGAAGAAGCCCGTGATCGCGACCATCGTTGGCCAGACCGCCCCGCCGGGCAAGCGGATGGGTCATGCCGGCGCGATCATCACCGGCAAAGCCGGCCTGGCCTCCGAAAAGATCGCCGCCCTCAAGGCCGCGGGCGCCCGGATCGCGGACTCGCCGGCCGACATCGGACGGATAACGCGCGACGTGATCGGAAAGTAAAGCCGCGGGCCCTAGGAACCCCGTTCCTCGGGCTCCTCCTGTGGCTCACGTCCGGTATACGGCCAACGTTGCACGCGCTTGCGTACCGCCCTGATGGAGTCCCATAGCAGCACGCCGGCGATCACCGCGCCCAGAGCAAGGATCAGGAACGGCAGGAAATACATGCCCGGTACGGCCGGTACGAAAAGCTGGAGCACCACCACCATCACCAGCAGGATCACGAACGTGATCGCGTTCCGGCCGATTACCTGAGGCAGCCCGCCCCTCAGCAGCAGGTCCAGGCCCGGCGGACGTGAGGAACTGCCAACCATCGACGTCAGCTTGCGCGATTGACGTGCGATCACCGTGAACGTGGCGACTGCGACCAGCGTAACGGCCACGAGGACGGCAACAGTAACCAGGGCGTCCGGCACGCCCAGCAACCGCGCAATCGCAGCTCGGTTCTCATAGACCAGGCGTGCCGCGACCACTCCGACGGTGAAAAGGAGGAGTCCGCCCACGATCCCGGTGAAGTATTTCTGGACGGCCTCGCGGACGCCAATCCGGTACGCCCCGGCGGCCCTTACCTGTTCGAGCGTCAGCTCGACCGCGGCAAGCGATCTC
Organism: SAR202 cluster bacterium; assembly: GCA_016872495.1. Lineage (GTDB taxonomy): Bacteria > Chloroflexota > Dehalococcoidia > Lucifugimonadales > Lucifugimonadaceae > VGZT01. The sequence goes on along the minus strand of VGZT01000002.1, from coordinate 111,673 downwards.
GCCACGCGCGGTGGCATCGAGGCATCGAGGCGCGCCGAGATCGTCCCCGACAGCCGGATGAGATACGGCGTCGTAAGGGTACTTACGACCGTCACACCTACGATCACTGGGTACAGGAATGGCGCGATCGCTCCCGAGTCCTGCCCGACCTTGACGATGATCAGCGAAAACTCCCCGATCTGCGCCAGGCTCATGCCCGCCTGCAGGGCGGACCGGTGTGAGTGGCCCAGCAGAAAGGTGGCGGCGGTCCCGGCAAAGACCTTCCCCGCGATCAACAGGCCGGTCAGCAGCAGGATGTGGACCCAGTACTCACCCAGGTAAGTCGGGTTGAACAGCATGCCGATCGCCACGAAGAACAGTGCCGCGAACATGTCGCGGATAGGCGTGATCGCCTCCGTGATCGAGTGACTCTTACCCGACTCGGCGACCAGGGTCCCGGCCAGGAACGCGCCGGCCGCGACCGAGAGCCCGAGTGAGCGCGAGAACATTGCCATCCCGAAGCACAGCGCCAGGCTGCCGACGATCAGTACCTCCCTGCGTCCGACCGCCTCGATGTGATTGATCAGCCAGGGGATGACGCTGCGCCCGAGCAGGAAGGTCACTGACAGGAAGCCGGCCAGCTTCAGCAGGACGGGCCCGATCGAGTCCAGCGGGACCGTGCCGGAGGTCCCGACTCCGGAGAGCACCGCGATCATCACGATCGCGGCGAAGTCTTCGAACACCAGGATCCCGATGACGGCGCGGCTGGCCGGCTCGTTCAGCCGCCGTTGCTCCTCCAGGACCTTGATGATCACCGCGGTACTGCTGATCGACAGGGCAGCGCCAAGGAACAGCGCCGTGACCGTGCTCCAGCCCAGGAGCAGCCCCGCCTGGTAGCCGATCGCAAAGACGATCAGGACCTGGAGCGCGCCCCCGATCAGCGCCACCGATCCGACAGCACGGAGCCTGGTGACGCTGAACTCGAGGCCCAGCCCGAACATCAGCAGGATGATCCCCAGGTCCGCCAGCAGGCTGATCGCCCCAGGATCTCGCACGAATAGCGGTATGGGGGTAAAAGGCGAGACCGCGACCCCGGCGAGCAGGTAACCGAGGATGAGGGGCTGGCGCAACCTGTGGAACACGATGGTCGCGACCCCGCCAAGGATCATTATGAGCGCCAGGTCGCGGAGCAGGTCCGCCGGGCCGTGGTCACCCATCAGATGTCCAGTCCTGTCGTGAGGTGCCTGCGCATTCCTAGGGTCCTCAACTAGAAGATCTCGAACGGCGCCCCATCGACGAAGAACAGCAGGCGCCCCGCGTTCAACAACGCCGCTCCGATCAGGCCCGCAACAACGTCGTCCGCAACTATTCCGAGGCCGCCGGGAAGGCGTTCAAACCGGCGAATCGGCCACGGCTTCAGGATGTCCAGCAGACGGAACATGATGAATGCCGCGATCACCCACGGTATGGCCTGCTTGATGAAGATACAGGTCACCCACATGCCGGCGAACTCATCGATCACCGCGCGACGGGGGTCCTCATCGCCGATCGCTCGAATCCGGTGCGAGGCCAGGATGCCAACGATCGTGGTGACGGCGATCAGCAAGAAGAACTGGGGCGAGCGGCCGCTGAAAGGCAGGAAATAGAAGATCAAGCCCGCTGCGGCCGATCCGGCCGTGGCCGGGGCCCACGGAAAACGCCCGATGAAGGCCCCGCTGGCGATCGCCTCCGCGAGCCAGTCGAGCGGCGTCCGTCGTCCTTGCGTCATAGGTGGAGGCACCTGGCCACGCTCAACTGCGGGGTGGGCGAGCCTTTCGCCCCGGGCACTGAATCATCTTCTACTTCAGCCAACGCTTCGCCCAGCCGAGCCCTTCGATCGTCTTGCCCTTCGGCCGGTACTCACATCCGATCCAGCCGTCGTAACCAACCGAATCCACGAAGGGCAGCAGGAACTCGTAGTTGATCTCGCCCGTCCCGGGCTCGTTTCTGCCCGGATTATCGGCGAGCTGCATGTGCCTGATGGTGGGCAGGTTCGCCTTGATCGCGGGCGCGAGGTCGCCTTCCATGATCTGCATGTGGTAGATGTCGTACTGGACGGCAACATTCGGAGCGCCGGCGTCCTTCACTATCTGCTGCGAATGGGCGGTGCGATTGACGAAGAAGCCGGGAATGTCCCTGGTATTGATCGCTTCCACCAGCAGCGTGATCCCGAGGGGCGCCGCCTTCGCGGCGGCGAACCTGAGGTTGTCGACGTAGGTGCGGTGGGAGGCCTCGAGCGACACCTTCTCCGCCTGCTTGCCGGCCAGCACTGTGAGGCGCTTGCAGCCCAGGGCGGTGGCGTACTCGAGCGCCTTGCCGACCCCATCCTGGAACTCCCCCACACGGTCCGGAAAAATGGCATTGCCACGATCACCCTTGGCCCAGTCGCCGGCCGGCAAATCAAACAGGACCTGCTGCAGTCCGTGCTTCTTGAGGCGCTCGGCTAGCTCGGCCTTTGGGAACTCGTACGGAAACAAGAATTCGACGCCCTTGAAACCGGCCCTGGCGGCGGCCTCGAACCGCTCCAGGAACGGAACCTCGTTGAACATCATGGTCAGGTTGGCGGCTAGCTTCGGCATGATCCCTCCGTACTACAGCGTCGCGGCGCGGACCGGTGCCTGCGGCGAACCCGGTCGCCAACCTGCGCACGCCAGGCGCGCAGGTTCTCCGAACCGTCGAATCCTACTACGCTGCCTCACCCATGCGGCCAGCTCGCCTCCTGCGAACCCGCCGCACCACTACCACGCCGACGACATTCAGGGCCAGCAACACGGGACCCAGAATCGCCGCCCGGATGCCGACATGCAGACCGCTGCAGCCCGGCTCACCGCCCGGGTCGCGCTCTTAGCCGTCGCTCCAAGGTTCCAATCGCCGGCGATCCAGCCAGGGGTCTCACTCACGAAGACCCGCACGAAGTCAATGACCCGGCGGTGGGCGCCGGCGCCCACCGGCAGCGCGCCTGGCTCAAGCTTCGCGGTCATATTGATGAGCGAGAAAGCCGACGTCTCCCTCAGGAAGTTCAGCCGTCCCTGCACTTTCTCGATCTCGCCCTGGACCCTGCTCGGTTCGGATTGCACCTTCAGAGCGTCTTCGACCTTATCGGCGCGCTCGAAGAGCCGGACAAGGGCCTGCTCCGTCACGTGCAGGTTGCGCAGCCCGGAAGAGAGGTCCACGGACTCGTCCGTGACGTCCTTGCTGGTCGAGACTTCGGATTCGACGCCGACCGCAAAACCCCTGATCTCTGCCAGCGCTTTGTCGAGACGTTCCGCCGGGATTCCTGGCGCCATCCTACCGAGGTGTTTCTGGCTGCGATCGGTGGCAACGACCCAGCCGTTGTAGCGGCGACATCAAGCACGGTTCGGCCCCGGCCTCCCGTCCGCCGTCTCCCGCCGGAGTTCGGGCCCGGAGCTGCCACTCGCGCACCCGGCTGCCAGAACGCCAGTCAAGATGACGCGCGCGATGCCGAATGGGACGAACGACTTGCGTAGTCGGCTCATGGCCGGATATACCTCCGCTTGCAACGAGGCTCTGCATTCCTGTTAAGCCACTCCGGGCTGGCTGAAGAACAGACGACGCCGATATCCGAAAAGTGCCCGGAAAATAAGAGGGCCCCTTGATCGGGGGCCCTCCTGGTGTGGTGCGAACTGAAGACTACTTCTCGATCGGCGCTCCGATCAGGCTCCCCCACTCGGTCCACGAGCCGTCATAGTTGCGGACCTTGTTGTAGCCGAGCAGCTGGGTCAACGCGAACCACGTATGCGCAGACCGCTCACCGATCCTGCAGTACGTGATGACCTCTCGATCGCCCGCGATCCCCTTCTCTCCGTAGATCTTCTTGAGGTCGTCGTAGCTCTTGAAGGTGCCGTCCTCGGCGACCGCGGTGCCCCAGGGGATGTTCTGCGCGCCCGGGATGTGCCCGCCGCGCTGTGCCCCCTCCTGCGGAAGGGCGACCGGAGCGAGCAGCTCGCCCTTGAACTCCTGGGGCGACCGGACATCCACCAGGCCGGTGCGGCCCTGCTTCGAGACCGCGCCCATGACATAGTCACGCATGGCCCGGATCCGGTTGTCCGCTTCGGCGGCGCGGTACCGGGTGGGAGGACGCTGCGCGACGTCCTTCGTGATCGGCCGCTTTTCTGCCAGCCATTTCAAACGTCCCCCGTTCATCAGCTTCACGTCCCGGTGGCCGTACATCTTGAAGAACCAGAAAGCCCACGCGGCAAACCAGTTGTTGTTGTCGCCGTAGAGGACCAGCGTACTGTCGTTCGCCACTCCGGATTCGCCAAGCAGCTTTTCGACCTGGGACTTCGAAAGCAGGTCGCGCGTCAGCGTGTCCTGCAGCTGGGTCTTCCAGTTCCACCCGATCGCGCCCTGAATATGGCCCTGCTCGTAGGCTGAAGAGTCAACGTCGACCTCGGCCAGGACAACCTTCGCATTGCTCAGGTTCTGGGCCACCCAGTCGGTCGTGACCAGTGATTCAGGATGCGCGTACTGATTCGCCATGAGGTTCCTCCACTAGATCCTCTCCAGAACAGCCCACCGGACCACGAGGCCTCAGTACGAGACACTCGCGGCCGCTACCACCAGATCTTGCCGGCAATCTCGTCCTTGAGATCGGCGTATTCCCGATTCCAGAGCCCGGTGCTCATGTACTTCCAGCCGCCATCGGCCAGCAGGCCCACGATGTTGCCTTTGTCGATGCGCCGGGCCAGCTTCTGAGCACACGCGATCACGGAACCCGAGGAGATCCCGGCGAAGATCCCCTCGCTCAGGAGCAGTTGCTTGGTCATGTTGAACGACTCCTCCTGGCTGACCAGGATGCGGCCGTCCAGCTGGTCGAGGTCGAGTATCGGAGGTACGAAACCGTGCTCGATACTGCGCAGCCCCGATACCGCATCGTCAGGCGGGGGCGCCACGGCGATGATCTTGACGCCCGGGTTGTGCGCCCTCAGCGCCCGTCCGACACCCATCAGAGTCCCCCCGGTGCCGAGCCCGGCCACGAAGATGTCGACTTCAGGGAGGTCACGGATGATCTCGGGCCCCGTCGACGCGAAATGCGCCCCGGGATTCATCTCGTTCCCATACTGGTAAGGCATGTAGAAACCGGGGTTGTCGCGGGCGATCTGCTGGGCGACGAGTATCGACTCGTTGGTGCCCTTCTGAGCGTCCGAGAAGATGATCTCCGCCCCGTATGCCTTCAGCAGATCGACCCGCTCGGGGCTCACGCTCTCGGGCATCACCACTTTGAGGCGATATCCCTTGACCCGCGCGACCATCGCCAGCGCAATGCCGGTATTGCCGCTCGTGGGCTCGACGATCGTACCGCCGGGCTTCAGGCGACCAGCGCGCTCCGCTGCCTCGATCATGAACTTGGCGATGCGGTCCTTTACGCTGCCGGTCGGGTTCTGACCTTCCAGCTTGGCAAAGATCTTGACCGACGGGTTGGGACTCATCGAGCGGAGTTCGACGAGCGGGGTGTTGCCGATCGCTTCGAGGATGCCCCTCTTGAGCATGCGCGGCGCGCCCAGGGCCGATGCCTTCGCTGCCTGCGCGCGGCTGGCGCGGTTCACTGCACGGTGTTCGACCGCCATTTCATTGACCTCGCGGTTCAGTGCGCGCCAGCTGGCGCGCCTTCGCGCGCCGGCATGCCGCAGAACTGTTCGTAGTCAATGAGCCTGGTCACGGTCGGGTGCTCGCCGCACAGCGGGCACTTGGGATTCCGGCGGACCTTGACCACCCTGAAGTCCATCGAGAGCGAATCGATGATCAACAGGCGGCCGGACAGCGGCTCCCCCACACCGAGGATCAGCTTGCACACTTCGGTGGCCTGGATCGAGCCGACGATCCCCGTCATGGCGCCCAGGACGCCAGCCTCGGCGCAACTCGGGACCTCGCCGGGAGGGGGCGGCGTCGGGAAGAGGCAGCGGTAGCAGCCCTTGCCTGGCAGGTATGTGGTCGCCTGGCCGTCAAAGAGGAGAATGCTGCCGTCGACCAGGGGCTTATGCAGCAGGTAAGAAGCATCGTTGACGAGGTAGCGGGTCGGGAAGTTATCGGCGCCGTTCACTACGACATCGTACTTCTCGATGATCCGGAAGGCGTTGTCGGACGTGATTGGCTCCTCGTGCTGTATGACCTTGACTTCCGGGTTCAGGCTCTCCAGCGTCAGCCGCGCCGACTCAACCTTGCGCATGCCTATCCGGTCGTTGCGGTGAAGGATCTGACGCTGCAGGTTGCTGATGTCGACGACGTCGAAGTCGACGATTCCGATCGTCCCCACGCCAGCCAGCGCAAGGTAGGTCGCGACCGGGCCGCCCAGCCCGCCGGCGCCGATGATGAGCACCCTGGAATCGATCATCTTCCGCTGACCCGCGCTGCCCACCTGCGGCATGATGATGTGCCGGCTGTAGCGGGCCACCTGCTGTGGCGTGAGTTTCGCGGTCTTCGCCTGGGTCATTGCTCGCTCCGGATGTTCAGATCGGTAGTCGCTGAGGACAGGTTACAGCGCGTTGCCTGGTGCTCGGTCTTTCTTCAGATTGGACGCCAAGGGCCGCGCTACGGCAGGTTCCACCCTTGCCAGCTCACGCAGATGGCCTGGTCAGCATGGCCTGCTGGCGTGAAACCAGGTCGGCAATGCTCGTTCGGCGCAGCAAGTCCAGGAGCATGCGCTCGATGTCAGTCCAGAGTTCCCGCTGTGAGCAGGCGCTGGAGAGCGTGCATTCGTCAGGTTCGTGGATACATTCGACTGGCGCCAGCCGTCGCTCGAAGGTGTCGACCACATCGGCCACGGTTATCTGGTCAGCCGGCCGGCCCAGCATGTGACCGCCGTGTGGGCCGCGCCTGCTCTCGATCAGCCCGGCCTTCTGCAGGGTATTCAGGATCTGGACGACGAACGCCTCCGGCACGTGCTGGCGGGCCGCCGACGCGCCGGCCGGTATCGGGACACCATGCGGCTGTTGCGCCAGATCGATGAGTAGTCGCAGGCCGTAGTCGACCTTCATTGGAAATAGCATCGGGATGAACCTCTGGGCGCATTCACGCCCCCGGCCTCCGGCATGCCCTGATGAGGGGATCCGGTTGCCGGCCCGAATCTGGTCCGAAAGTAAATTGTAGCATTTCGGGGCGTATTCCTGACTGAATAAGTCAGGTTTATGCGGGGGCTCCCTGTGGTACGATTTTCGTTTTGACCGTATCGCAGTATTTGAAGCTAGAAGTCTCGAACGGACCGAATCGAAATGACCCCGACCGACCCACTGATACTGGAAGCTCAGCCGCGCACCGTCACCGGCAAGAAGGTACGGGCGCTCCGCCGACAGGGCACCACCCCGATCCATGTTTACGGTCCCGGCGGTGAACCGGCCACGCTGCAGGTTGACACCGAGATCCTGAAGGAAGCGGTCAACGCGGCCGGGCGCACGCATATCGTTACGGTTAAGTTCAACGGCACTTCGGCGATGAGCTTCGTGCGTGACGTCACCCTCTCCCCCGTCACCGGCGAGCTCCAGCACGTGGACTTCCTGCGCGTCGACCCCAGCCGGACCATCGACGTGACCGTTCCAGTATCGGTCGTCGGCGACAGCCCGGCCACGCGCGGCGGCCAGGGCAACGTCTCGCAGATGTTGCGCACGGTCCGCGTACGCGCGCTGCCGGCCGGCCTCCCGGACAAGCTGGAAGCCAACATATCTGGCCTGATGGAAATCGGCGCCTCGATCCGGGTTCGCGACCTCAAGCTCCCTGCCGGGGTCGAAGCAATTGACGCACCCGAGGGCGTTATCGTCCGCATCACCAAGACGCGCGTCGAGGAGGTCGCGGCGACGCCGGACGCCGCAGCGGCAGCCGCCGCGCCGGCCGAGGGCGAAGAAGGCGCTGCCGCAGCCGCACCTGCCGCCGGTGCCAAGGCGCCCGCTGGTGGCAAGGGTGGCGCCGCAGCCGCACCTGCCGCCGGTGCCAAGGCGCCCGCTGGTGGCAAGGGTGGCGCCGCAGCCGCACCTGCCGCCGGTGCCAAGCCGCCCGCTGGTGGCAAGAAGTAGGATCACCGCCAGCGCTGACGCGTTCCAGGCTCATCGCTACCCCCTTAAGGTTTCCTGAAGACGCGCAGGTTCTCCTTGAGACGTAGTACCTCATAAATCACGAGGCACTCGGAGGACCTTTCATTGAGCACCTTCAGGCGACTTCTACCGTTCGCCATCGCACCGCTCCTTCTGTTGCTTATCGCCTGTACCGGCACGTCTGAACCGGCAACGCAGGTCGCCGCAACCCCGCTGGCGACGGAGACCGCGACCGCGCAGTCGGTAACGCGGCCGATCTCTAACCCACCGGCCACCACCGCGGCCGCCCCGGTGGCGGCCGAGCCCGACGCCCAGGCGCTCCTGGCCGCGCACGAGCTGGTTGTGAACAACATCTACAGCTCGGTTCTGCCATCCATCGTGAACATCAACATCGCCTCACGCGCGCCGGTCGGCGATCTCGGTCCCTTCGGATCGGCAACCCCCCGCGACCTCCAGCCGCGCGGTGAAGGGTCGGGATTCGTCTGGGACAACCTGGGGCACATCGTGACCAACAACCATGTAGTCGCGGGCGCCGATGTGGTTTCGGTCAAGTTTTACGACGGTACCGAGGTCCTCGGTGAAGTCATTGGAACGGACCCGAACTCGGATCTCGCCGTCGTCAAGGTCGCTCTACCCGAGAAGAAGCTGGCTCCGCTGGCGCTCGGCGACTCCGCGAAGCTCGTGGTCGGTCAGATGGCGCTTGCCATAGGCCACCCCTTCGGCGCCACTTTTACCCTGACCACGGGCATCGTCAGCGCCGTTGGCAGGACGATCCCGAGCGGCTCGACCCCGTTTGGCATTCCGGAAGCAATCCAGACCGATGCCGCGATCAACCCCGGGAACTCCGGTGGCCCGCTGCTCGACCGCTCTGGGAGGGTGATTGGAATCAACGCTCAGATCCAGAGCACCTCTGGCGGCAACACCGGCGTTGGCTTTGCGATCCCGGTCAACACCGCAAAGCTGGTAGTGCCGGCCCTGATCGCCGACGGCAAGTTCGAGTATGCCTACCTCGGCGTCACGCTTTCGAACGTAACGCAGGAGATCGCAGAACTGATGGAGCTGCCGAAGGGCACGCGCGGCGCGCTGCTGATTTCGATCAGCAGGGCCGGCCCGGCCGATCGCGCTGGGCTGCGCGCGGGCAGCGCCCGAGCACGGAGCAGCCTCGGCGTCGACCTGATCCTTGGCGGCGATATCGTGACGGCCGTCGACGGCGTCCCGATCCGGAGCAGCGACGAGCTCGTGGCCTACACGGCGCTGCGCGCACGGCCCGGCGAGACCAGGAAGCTCACGGTCCTGCGGGACGGCAAGGAAATGACCATCAACCTGACCTTCGGGACCCGCCCGAGATAGGCCGGCCAGGCTGCACCCGGCCGCTCCTGCGTTGACAGGGCGCCCGGGTGCTCGTGATATGCTTCACAGGTTATGAACCTAGAGGCGCGCAACGCGAAGTGCTTCTGTTGCACGGCAGCCGGGAGGCAAGCCGGGCATTAACGCGTGATGCGTGGTCCAGGGTAGCCCCCCGCCAGAAGTGCGAGGGGCTTTTTGTTTTGATCGGGCAGCGCACAAGTGTGGCGAAAGGCGACCAATGACCAGCACCGCTATCAAACAAAAGGGGCAGACGATCTCAGCCGACGAACTCAAGGCGCTCAACAAGCGCTTTGAGGCGGCTTCACCGCAGGAGATCCTGCGCTGGGTTGATACGTACTTCGGCAACCGCAGCGCCCAGATGTCGAGCTTCGGACTGGAAGATGTGGCTTTGACCGACATGTACTGGCGGATCACCCCGAAGGTACGCGTCATGACGCTGGAAACCGGTCGACTCCCGACCGAAACCTACACCCTGATGGACCAGATCAAGCTGCGCTACGACATCGAGATCGAGGCCTTCTACCCCAAGTACGATGCCGTCGACAACATGGTCCAGGAGCACGGGTTCAACCTCTTCTACAAGTCGATCGACAACCGCAAGCTCTGCTGCGGCGTCCGCAAGGTCGAGCCGTTGAACCGCGCGCTGAATACCCTCGACGCCTGGGTGACCGGGCTGCGCCGCGACCAGGGGATGGCCCGGGGCATGATCCAGATCATCGAATGGGACGACGCCCACAACAACTACAAGGTGAACCCCCTCGCCAACTGGTCGTTCGACCAGGTGGAGAAGTACGTGAAGGCGAACAGCGTCCCGTACAACGAGCTCCACGACCGCGGCTACCCAAGTATTGGTTGCGCCCCCTGCACGCGCGCCATCAAGCCGGGCGAAGACCTCCGGGCTGGCCGCTGGTGGTGGGAGTCCGATCCCAAAGCCAAGGAGTGCGGACTGCACGTTGTCCAGAAGGCGGACGGAACACACGCAGCCGTGCGCGCCAGCAAGTCCTCAACCAACGGTTAGCACACCTCTGTTCAGCAGGCTCCGATCGACCTTCTCCTGGCCGCGCTCTGAAAGGACCTCAAGTTGACAATCGCTCCCCATGGCGGAACTCTGATCGACCGGGTCCTGAGCCCGGCGGAAGCCGGCGACCTTCTCAGGCGGTCACGCGAGCTCCCCCGCCTGATGCTCAACAACCGGGAGGCATCTGACCTGCAGATGATCGCGACCGGTGGCTTCAGCCCGCTGACTGGCTTCATGGGCAAGGCCGATTTCGAATCCGTGGTGCGCAGCTCCCACCTGGCGAACGGCCTGCCCTGGACGATACCGGTCACACTGGCGGTGGACCGCCACCGTGCCGACGAGCTAAAGGAAGGCGCTGAGGCGGCCCTTTTCAACGGCGACCATGAGCTGGTCGGCGCCTTCAAGCTCACCGAGAAGTTCACCTGCGACCGCGCCGAGACCGCCCAGTCCGTCTACCGGACCACCGACAAGGCCCACCCGGGCGTTGCCTACGTGTACGCCCAGGAAGACGTACTTCTTGGCGGCAGCATCGTGGCGGTGCCCGCGCAGAAGCCCGGCAGCCACGCAGCCCTCCATCGCACCCCTGCCCAGACCCGGGCGGTGTTCGAAGAGCGCAAGTGGCGGACCGTGGTGGGCTTCCAGACGCGGAACCCGATCCACCGGGCGCACGAGTACATCATGAAGTGCGCGCTGGAACTGGTGGACGGGCTGATGGTCCACCCGCTGGTCGGCGAGACCAAGGCAGGCGACATCGACGCCGACGTCCGCATCCGGTGTTACGAGGCATTGCTCCGGGACTACTACCCGAAGGACCGCACGCTGCTCTCGCTGTTCCCGGCCTTCATGCGCTATGCAGGCCCTCGAGAGGCCATCTTTCACGCCCTGATCCGCAAGAACTACGGTTGCACCCATTTCATCGTCGGCCGCGACCACGCCGGGGTAGGCAACTACTACGGCAGCTACGATGCGCAGCACATCTTCCGTGAATTCGACGCCGCCGCACTGGGCATCCAACCGATGTTCTTCGAGCACTCCTTCTGGTGCAAGAAGTGCGCAGGCATGGCCAGCACGAAGACCTGCCCGCACTCACCCGAGCATCACGTAGCGCTTTCCGGAACCCGGGTGAGGGAGCTCCTGGCGGCCGGGCAACGGCCCCCGATCGAGTTCTCGCGTCCGGAAGTCGCAGACATCCTCATCGAGGCGTCGCGCGCCGCCAGCTGACGGATTGGCGCATTAGCCACCCCGTTCAGGCGCAAGCCGCAATCCCAGGCCGTGACCGGCAGGTGCACCCGGCCGCACATGGTGCCGGTCGCCTTGCGGGCGTACCCCGGGTACGCACGCGCGGCGGCAAAAGTCGGCTGCCGCGGGTCCCTCGCCAGGCGCGATCTCGACGTCTCGACCTTGAAACGCCTCGTCGACGATCCGTCGGCCGCGGCGGCGCAGCCCGCCCCGGCACCACCCGGGGTCAGGACAGGCCTTAGGCTGCCGACGGCCTCCTACCCTTTGGCCGCCCGGGCGGCGCGTTGACGCATCTCCGGCGTCTCCCTGCGCTAACATACGCCGACCCCTGAAACTCGAGGGGCAAGCGACCCGGGGAGTTTGCCGCATCCATGATCGTCGACGTCCACACTCACCTGCCCACCCACCGCACAAGGATCCCGAAATCGGAAGAGCGCGTCGAGCACACGATGCGATCGGGGACGGCGGTGAAGCTCTCCAATACGATCGCCGACTACGCCGACGCGATGAAGCCGGTTGATCGGACGCTGATCTTCGGCATCGCGCCCCGCCCGTGGCAGCGCGATCGAAGCATGATCGAGCGGGCGAGGGGGTTCCCCGCCGCCATGAATTACAACGATATTGCGGCGGAAGTCGCCCGAAAGTTCCCGAAGAAGGTCATCGGCTGCATGTCGCTCCACCCGCTGGATCCGCAACTGGACGATGAGTACGACCGCTGCGTGGGCGACCTCAAGCTCCGCGGCATCAAGCTGGGGCCCAATTACCAGGACTTTGACCCGCTCGGCGAAGCCGCTTTCAGGCTCTTCGCCCGCCTCGAGAGGGATGGGATCCCCATCATCTTCCACCAGGGAACCTCGCCGATGTGGGACGCGCCCCTCGAATATGCCCATCCGCTCAAGATGGACCGCGTCGCCACCTGCTTCCCGAGGCTGCGCATCGTGATGGCGCACCTTGGCCATCCCTGGCAGGTCGACTGCATCTCGGTGGTCAGGAAGCACAAGAACGTATGGGCTGACGTGTCTGCCCAGTTCTACCGCCCGTACTCGTTCTGGCAGGGGATGCGGCTCTTCCACGAGTGGGGCGTGACCGGCAAGATCCTGTTCGGGTCCGACTGGCCCGTGACGCTGCCTCAGCACAACATCGATGGCCTGCGAGGGCTGGCGAAGTTCGCAAAGGACCATCACCTGCCCTCAATCCCGGACAACGAGATAGAAGGGATCATCAATCGCGACGCGCTTGACCTGCTCGGACTGGACTGAGCCCAGCGGTCGACCTGCGTAGGATTGACCTGATGAAGTCGCCAGCGCTCACCCCGCGTGCAACGTTCTACGGGTGGTTCATCGTTGGAACCACTTTCTTGATGTCGTTCCTGGCGGTTGGCTCCCGCAACGGTTTCGGCCTGTTCTTCAAGCCCTGGCAGGAGTCGTTCGGCTGGTCAGTGGGCACGATCTCCGCGGTCGCGGCGGTCGGAACCGTGGTGAACGGTGTCAGCCAGCCCATCCTCGGTCGCCTCTACGACCGCTTCGGCGCTCGCAAGGTGATCCTCGTCTCACTGCTGCTGTTCGGGCTGGGGACGGTCGCCCTCAGCCTCCTGAACAGCATCTGGATGCTGCTCTTTGTATACGGCTTCGTGATCTCCTTCGCCGCAGGCGGGATTTCGTTCGTAACGACGGGCCCGCTGATCGCGCGCTGGTTCAAGAAAAAGCGCGGCACCGCCATGGCGATCCAGACCGCGGGCGCGCCGGTGGGCGGCATGCTCATCGTCCCGTTCACGCTCTATCTGATGCTCCTGACGGACTGGCGGATCGCCTGGCTGGTGCTCGGCCTGTTGATCCTGTTGGTCGGACTCCCCATGGCCGCTTTCTGGATCAAGGAGGACCCCGCGGCGATGGGTCTCGAGCCTGATGGCGGCGAACCGAAGGCCAAACGGGGCGCTGCCCCGAAACCCGAGGTGGTACGCAAGCCTGCGCCGCTCGAGTGCGAGAACTGGATGCAGGCTTTCAAGTCGCCACCCATCTGGCAGCTGGCTGGCGCGTACTTCGTGTGCGGCGTCACGACCACCGTGCTCGGCATCCACTTCGTGCCCTTCGCAACCGATCAGGGGATGTCGCCCGGAATGGCAGCGACAGCTTTCGGCTTCATGAGCGGGCTAAACGTCGTCGGCGTGCTGGCAACCGGCTGGGTTTCCGATCGGATGGGACGCAAAGACCTCCTCGCCGGCACGTACTTCGTGCGAGGGCTCGGTTACGCGATGCTCCTGTTCATCCCCGGCGTCCCGGCGATCTGGGCGTTCGCGGCGATCGCCGGGCTCTCCTGGATCGCGACCGTCCCGCTGACCTACTCGCTGACGGCCGAGGTCTATGGCCTCAAGAACATGGGGACGCTGTCCGGGATCGTCACCATGTCGCACCAGATCGGGGGCGCCGTAAGCATCTACCTGGCCGGCTTTGCGTTTGATCGCTTCGGATCGTATACGCCTACCTGGGCCGTCGCAGCCGTCTTGCTCATGCTCGCCGCCGCCCTCTCATTCTCGGTGCGCGAGCGCGCCCTCTCCGCCCGTTACCAGCCGATCGCAACCCCTGAACATGCAACGGCGGGCTAGGTTTGCCGACGCGCACCGTCATGATCACGTTCGACATCGATGGTCCGTCCGGGACGCTGCAGCGCGCCCCGGAGACTGCCACCCGACCGAGCGTGATCTCGCAGGGGGACTTCGGGCCACGAGTCGGCGTTCCCCGGATCCTGGAGCTGCTGGCCGGCCACGGGGTTCCCGCGACGTTCTTCGTACCCGGGTGGGTCGCTGAGAACTACCCGGAAGCGGTCCGTTCGGTGATCCGGCACGGCCACGAAATCGGCCACCACGGCTATCTTCATGAGCCTCCCGGAGTGCTCGGGAATCGAACGGCCGAAGCGGAAATCCTGGATCGAGCTTCGGCAATCCTCCAGGCGATGACCGGCCATCCCCCGCTCGGCTACCGGTCGCCCGCCTGGGACATCTCCCGCTGGACCCTGGACCTCCTGCAACAGCGCGGATTCCTGTACGACTCGAGCCTGATGGACCACGACCAGCCATACTTGATCGTCAACGGACGGAGAAAGCTCGCCGAATTACCCGTCCACTGGGCGCTCGATGACGCGCCGTACTACTCGTTCAACCCGGCGATCGGCCGGACCGGGCCGCTGCTGAGCCCGCAGATCGCGCTCGACACGTGGCTCTGGGAGTTCGACCGGGCGTATGACGAAGGCGCCGCTTTCATGCTGACGCTCCATCCGTATCTTTCCGGACGCTACTCACGCCTCGAGGCGCTCGATCGCCTCCTGAAACACATCCGCGGACGCCGGAATGTGGAGTTCAAGCGCTGCGAGAAGGTCGCCCGCCAGGTTCTGAGAGACCGGTCCACGGCCGGCTCTCGAACAACCACGCGCAAGGCCCGGAAGTAGCCCGGTGCGCCCCTTCTCGGTGCCGATGCACCACGGCGAGCCGGCGGATCCGACGCTTCTCGAGTGGATCAGGGTCCGGATCGAAGAGCTGGTCTCGTTTGGCCCGCTGACGATCGTCCTGTTGATCGGCGCCGTGATCGTTGCGCTCCCCGTAGGCCTGCTGATCTGGTACTGGCTCTCGAAGCGAAGAGCTACAGGATCGCAACCTTGAGCATGGCCGCGCCCGTGAAGTCTGCGCCGGCGGTGATTGCGCCGCGCAGGATGGTCCGATACATGCTTGCGCCTCGCAGATCGGCGCCCGAAAGGTCCGCCTCCGCCAGGTTAGCCCGATACAACGTGGTCCGCAGCAGGCAGGCCCCGGCCAGCCTCGCCTTGTAGAGCGTTGCTTCCGAGAAGTCGGCTTCGGTCAACGTCGCTCCGCTGAGGTCCGCCGCCGTCAGATCAGCCCTGGACAGGTTCAGGCCGGAGAGGTCGGCACCCTTGAAATCCGCCCTGGAGAGTTCAAGACGATCCGCCTGGTGCTCGGTCCGCCACCGCGTGATTTCAGCCTTGCCCGCGCGCACGATCGCCACGTGTTCCGGATTCATCGTAGGTTCAGCGGTCCCTCGGAGGCGGCGGACCGGGGATCCAGGCCTCGCCCGCCCGATCCTCCGGCCGGTAGCCCAGCACCCTCCTGGCGTTCTCGAGCGAGAAGATCTTCCAGGTGTTATCGGATGTCGCGTACACCACCGCGTACGGGACACTCGTCTCGAGGCTCAATCTGACGATCTGGGCCAGGTCTCGATGGCTCAGCCAGAGGGACAGCGCGAATGGAGAAAAGGTCGGATCGTCCTCCGAGAGGACCCAGCCTATGCGCAGGTGGATCGACGACACCTTGTGGTAGTCATGGTAGTAGCTACCCATCGCTTCGCCGTACGCCTTCGCGACGCCGTAGTAGCCGTCGGGCCGGATACGCATCTCCTCGGTTACGAGCGGGTATCCGGGCTTGAGCTTCCCAAACTCGCCGGCGGCGATATGCTTCCATGGCTCGACGGTGTAGTAGCCGCCCGTCGCATGGTTTGAGCTGGCGAATATCACGCGCCGCACACCCGCCATCCGGGCCGCCTCAAACACGTTGTAAGTACCGACGAAGTTGTGCTGCAGGTTCGATTCCCAGGGGCTGTCCGCCCTGCGATCCGCCGCAAGGTGGATCACCGCGTCATGCCCGGCAAACGCCTTCGCCAGCTGCTGAAGGTCTCCGATATCGGCGATGACCGACCGCCCGTCCCTGGCCTGCACGCGATCGAGGGACGTGAAGTTGTAGCGGCTGCCCAGGCGCTCCCGGATCACGGAGCCGACGAGGCCCGCACCGCCGGTAATCAGCACTCGTTTCTCAGTGGTCAATGCGTCTCCTACGGGGATCTCGGTAGTCGCCACCAGATCGCCCCAAATTCAAGGCCGGTTCGAGGCCCGATCCTTGTCCGGCGCCGCCTCGAGCGCCTGCCAGTAGCGCTTGCCCTCCCAGCGGATCAGGCGACCCCAGCCCGGTCGTGTCATGTGGGCGCCCAGAACGACCATCTTCTCCTTCTCTGCCATGTCAATGACACGCAGGCGCGACTTCATTCCCAGTTCCTTGTCGGTGTCGGGCGCGTAAAGCCAGTTCGTTTCTGTGAGGTGCGCCGGCGTTCCGGCAATGTCCCCGATCAGTACGGCCCGTTCGTTCCTGGACGCAATGAGCATGCTCATGTGGCCCGGCGTATGCCCGGGGGTGTGCAACGCGGTCAGTCCCGGTGCGAAGTCCTTGTCGCCCCGTATGACGTCCAGCTTCCCCATGTCACGCAACGGAAGGTAGGTAGTCTCGGCCTGCTTCCGACGCGCGCTCGAAAGCTTGGCCTGGTACTCGTCGCTCGTGAAGTGGAGCCAGTCGGCCTCCTGCAGGAGATACCTGGCGGACGGGAACGTCGCAACGTAGCCATCGTCCTCTTTCGTCAGGTTCCAGCCGACGTGATCGCCGTGCAGGTGCGTGAGAAACACTGTGTCGATGTCGGCGTGGTCGATCCCCTTGATCCTGAGATCGTTGATGAGCTCCGCGGGCTCGAACCGGCCCCCGAGGTGCCCCCAGGGCCCCAGCCCGGTGTCGGCGATGACCGTGTGATCGCCGGTCTGGACCAGAAAGGACCCGATGTTGGTCAAGAAGCCCTTCCCGTCGAAAGCCTCGGGGAAGCGTGCGCGGTAGCCGTCCCAGACCGCGTCCTCGGTCTCCGGAAACAACCGTCTGTAGGGGATCGACATCCGGCCGTCCGACAGAGCCGTGATCTTGATGTCGCCCACCATGAGTTGCCAGGGCCGCATTAGTCCTCCTAATCAGACACCGAGCTCGAGTTGAACCGTTACCTGAGCGCCCGCCTCGACCGGGTCAGCTCTTACCGGCTTTGCCGCGCACGTACTTGTTATCCCACTGCCTGCTGGCCCACGCTTTGGGCCGCCGCATCCTTGAAACCGGTACCTCCAACAGTACCGGGCGGTCCAACTGTACCGCCTCCGCAACGAGTCGTTGCAACTCGTCGGGGCCGGATGCTCGCATTCCGTGCATTCCGTAGGCAGCGGCCAGCTTCATGAAGTCGGGGTTGTGAAGCGCCGCCGCGTACTGCCCTCCCCAACCCTCGTCCAGGTCGCGGGCAACGTTCCCGAATGCCCCGTCATTGAACACAACGCAGACCGCATTGATCTTGTGCTGGACGGCGGTGGCAAGCTCCGAGCTGCTGTACATGAATCCGCCATCACCCACGACGATCACCACGGCGCGGTCTGGCCTGCCGACCTTGGCGCCCAGTCCGGTCGGATACTCGAACCCGAGGTTGCCTGAGTAGCCGGAGGTGAGATATGTCCTGGGGGAATAGGTCGGCCAGAATGGCCGGGAGAAGTACCCGACCTGCGTCATGCCCGAGATCAAGATCGCGTCATCGGGCGTGCCCTCCCGCAGGCCACGAAGGAGGGTGTTCTGGGGCTCCTCGTCTGATCCGGCGGACATGGCGGATGCCCTGATCTTCTCGAACTCGAGTTTCTTCGAGTCACGGCGCGGGGCCGACTTGACTCGTTTCACAAGCTCTCGCAGGGTCGCCCGCGCATCGCCGGCCACGGCAATTGTGTTCTTGTGGTTCCGGCCGATCTCGGCCGGGTCGATGTCAATCTGCACGACCTGCTGGTCCTTGCCCGGCGCAGCCGAGGCGAAGCGAGTGCCGATGGCGAGGATCAGGTCGGACCTGTTGAAGTACTCCCGCAGCTCCCCGTACCAGAGAAGCGCCGAGCCAAGCGAGAGGTAGTTGCGATCGTCGATCGCACCCTTTCCTTCAAAGCTTTCGACGACCCCGATCTGAAGGTGCTCGGCAAGCTCGAGCAACTCCTGCTGCGCGTCGCCCAGAACCACTCCCCCGCCCGCGTAGATCACCGGCCGCCTGGCAGCGAGGAGCAGTTCGGCGGCGCGATCGATCTCGGTGGACCTGGCCGCAGGCCGCATCGGGTTGGCGGGTTCGAGCAGTTCGGCCTCGCCTTCTTCCTCCATCGTCTCGGGCGGGAACTCGATTTCGACCGGCCTCGGACGCCCGGTCTTCAGCTGGAACATGGCTTCGTGAACGGCGGAAGGACAGTCCTTCACCTCCGTGGCGCGCCGGCGCCACTTGGTGATCGGCGCGATCGCCGCCTGCTGATCGTTCACCTCGTGCAGCATGCCAACATCCCGGCCAATGAACGCACGCTGCACCTGGCCGGCGATAACCAGCACCGGGGTCGAGGTCGAATATGCGGTGCTCATCCCCGAGGCCGCGTTCAGGAGTCCCGGGCCGGGGACCACAAGCGCCGCGCCGATCTTGCCGCTGGCGCGCGTGTACCCGTCGGCCATATAGGTCGTGGCCTGCTCGTGGCGGGTGGTGATCACCCGGATTCCCGGCTCGTCCCGTAGCGCGGCCCAGATGCCGTATAGCTGGACGCCGGGCAGCCCGAAGACGACCTCGATCCCCTCACGCCGAAGCTGTCCTACGATCGCCTCGCCACCGGTCATGCGGGTCATTGGGGCCTCCTCCAGCCTCGAACGCAGCCTCAGCGCCGCCTGGGAGCGCGGGTCTTCCGGGGCTTCCAGGTAAGCAGGTCAGCCATGCCAGCCATGAGCTCATTCAACTCCTGCAGGTCGTACGCATCGAACGACCGCCGCGCGGGTATCCGCATGTGGCCAGACGCGATGACCCCGCGCCTGCGGAGGACCTCCTTGTAGGCGGCGACGCCGTACGCAGCTTCAAAGATCAACGATGGAAGCATGCGGGTGTGGATCGATCTGGCCGCCTTGCTGTCACCGGACTCAAGCGCCGTCCAGAGGGCAACGTGCGCGTCCGTGATGTGGCAACCGGGCATCGTGCCGCAGGCCCCTCGCCGGTACTCGTCGATCAGGTACCTGCCTCCCATTCCGCCCATCACGCCCCGGCACGCGTCGCCGGCCTGCTTCAGGATGGCTGTGATGGTCGGCCCGGGCGGCATCGTTTCTTCCTTGACGTACTGGATCGATGGGACATCCCTCAGGAGCCTGATCATCACGTCCAGGGCGATCTTCGTTCCGGCGGGTGGATCGTGGTTCTGGATGAAGATCGGGATTTCGACGCCCGCGCCCAGCATTCGAAAGTACTCCTCGATCTGTACCGGTGAAGCGGCGCGCGAGGTCGGCGGCAATGCTATGAGGGCATCCGCACCTAATTCCTGCGCCTGCCTTGCCAGCTCCAGGGAGTGTTGCGGCGAGACGCCCGAAACACCGGCGACCACCGGTATCGCCCCGGCCGTCGTTTCGACCCCCGCTTTGATGACGGCGAGCCGTTCGGTGTCGGACAGGGTGAAGAACTCGCTCGCGTTGACCGGCAAGACGATGCCGTGCGCGCCCGCTTCCACGCAGAACTCGATGCAGCGCCGCAGGCCGGGGAAGTCGATCGCGCCCGAATCGTCGAAAGGCGTGACCGGGATCGTGTACACGCCACGGAACGGCTTGCCGCCCCGGAGAGCACCCTTGCCCCGGGACGCCCGGGATGAAGCGGCCACGAGCTACCCTCCGGGGCCGCGATCCATCGAGAATGGCTGCCAGCGCGTCAGCTTCGTGCGCGGCAGTACGTCGGGGTTGACCGCAGACCGCGGCCAGCGGCCGCTCAGCACCGTCGCCATTTCTCGGCCCAGGCGGCGGCGCGTTTCGGGCATCATGCGCGCGGTCGCCGACGCGATATGCGGGGTGACGATCACGTTCGGCATGTGCAGCAACGGGTTCTCGGTGTCCACCGGTTCGTCGTAAAACACGTCGAGCGCGGCGCCGGCGATCCGTTTCTCCTTCAGCGCCTTGATCAGCGCCGGTTCGTCGACCGTCTTGCCGCGGCCGTTATTGATGAACAGGGCGGTGCGCTTCATGGCGTTGAAATGTTTTTCAGTCAGCATCTTGTGGGTCTCGGCCGTCGATGGAGCGTGCATCGAGAGGAAGTCCGATCTCTCACACAGCTCAATCAAGGACGTGACCGGCTCGACCCCCTCGGCAGTCATCTTCAGTTCACTGATGTAGGGGTCGTAGGCAATCAGGTGCAGCCCGAACGGGCGGGCCCTCCGCGCGACCGCGGTGGCCACGTTGCCGAACGAAATGAGCCCCATCGTCTGCCCCCAGAGCCTCGGGAGCGACAGGTAAGTCGGCCGGCCCGCGCGCCAGTTTCCTGCGCGCACGAGCTGATCCATCTCCTTCAGCCGGCGGTGGGCGGCGAGAAACATGGCCATGGTGTGGTCGGCGACCTCTTCGATAAAGACGTCCGGGACGTTGGTGACTACGATGCCCTTCTTCGTAGCCGCGCCCACATCCACCGAGTCCGCGCCGACGCTGCCGAGGCCGATCACGACCGCCTTGTCGAGGCCTTCGATGATCTTGGCCGAGATGCGGCGGCCACGGGCGATCACGCCGTCAGCATCGCGCGCCGCCTTGATGAACTCCTCCTCGGTCTTGGCCGGCACTTCGATGATCTCTGCGCCAACCTCATCGAGGGCTTCGCGCTCCAGCTTGTACTGGCTGTCGGCGAGATCGAACGTGATGCCTTCCGGCTTCTGCACGACGACCTTGTACTTGCGCTGTCCCTCGGGCATCTGGCTACTCCTTGTGGGTGTGAAACGGACGCGGTCAAGCGCCCTTTCGAAAGCGGACGTAGCCTATTCCACGCCCGCACGGGTGGCAAGTTGTACGATGCGCCGACAATATCGCCCAGGCGACGAACGGGCAAGGAGTCAACCATGCCGGCGACGATGCGCGGAGCACTTCACGACCCCCGGACTGGCATTCACCTGCATCAGGAACTGAAGATGCCGGTATCGTTCCCCGGGTCTGCGCTCCTGCGGGTGCGCCGGACTGGTATCTGCGGGTCCGACCTCCATATGAACAATGAACGCAAGGAGCCGCAGAGGGTGCCCTCCGGGCATGAAGTTGCCGGCGAAATCGTCGAGCTCCCCAGGGGAGAGACGGGACTGAAGGTAGGCGACCGCGTTGCGATCGAGACCATCGGCGAGGGCCGGGCCTGCCTCACCTGCTGGTACTGCCGCACCGGCCAGTATCGCCACTGCATTAATCGGGTCGAGGACACCGGAGGCGGCTTCGCTGAATACATGACGCGTCGCCCCGCGGGATTGCACCGGCTGGCCGACACGATGGACTGGCGGGACGGCGCCCTGGTCGAGCCGCTGGCGGTTTCTGTGCACGCGGTCCGCTGGGGTGGAATGCGACCCGGCGAGACCGTGGCGGTCGTCGGCTCAGCCACCATTGGACTGACCGCTATCCTGGCGGCGCGCCACCTCGGCGCAGGCAAGGTGATCGCCTCGGCACGATACCCGCAGCAAGCCGCCGCCGCACGTGCCGTCGGCGCCGACCAGGTCGTCGGCACCGAGGCCGGCGCGCTCGAAGCGGCCTGCCGAGCAGCGACCGACGGTCGGGGCGCCGATGTCGTCTTCGAGACCGTCGGCGGCAACACGCTGGCCACGCTCGAACAGTCGGTGGCGTGCGCACGCCCACAGGGCAGAATCGTGGTGATCGGCGGTTTCCGGCTTCCGCAGCCCTTCGACTTCCTCACCCCGATGCTGAAAGAAGTCAGTCTCCTGCTCGCCTCCTGCTACGGGATCGTCGACGGACGGCACGACTACGAGATTGCGATCGACATCCTGGCGAACGGCAAATCGCCGCTGCGGGAGACCGTGACCCACGAGTTTCCGCTCGACAGGATCGAGCAGGCCTTCGCGACCGCCTATGACAAGAAGACGGGGTCGATCAAGGTCCATGTGGCGATCTGAACCGAGCCGGCCGACGTAACAGGACGAGACGAAGGTCCGGCGCGCGCAGCGCGGGTCGGTTCAAGCTCCAACCCCCGTGGCAGACATGGCCCCGCCGCCCCACGACCACAGGCTCGCCGGAGGCCGCGCGCGGGCGTGACACCCGGAGCCCGGCGTTCTATAGTTGCGTTCCGTTGGCCTCCGATCACCGCCCGGAAGTGGCAGGAACCTGATATCAACGCACCTACCGCCGCAATCCTCACGCCGGCCCTCGACGCGCGCGTGCGCTCCGCGTTGTCCAAAACTACGCTCGTCTGGGCGGCCATGATCCTCGCGGTCGGCCTTTTTGGGACCAGCGTGGCTGCCAACCCGTACCTGGGCCAGATCGGCCTGTTCGTTGCCGAGTCCAACGCCACCGTGCACACCTGGAACTTCTTCGCGGAAGAGTTCAACACTGCTGCCGATTCGGCACAGAAGCCAAACCACGAACTGGCCAGGGGATCGCTCCGACGCACCTCACAGCTCGGCAACGCCGCGCAGGCGTTGATTGCCGAATGGAACGCGATCCAGCCGCCCGAACGCTACCTGGAATCGCATGCCCTGGCCGGACAGGCCATGCGGGCCACCCAGAGCGCCTTCCATGAAATATCGTCCTACCTGGAACAGGTAGTCCACTTCGGAA
The DNA here is from genome assembly GCA_016872495.1 of SAR202 cluster bacterium. GTDB lineage: Bacteria > Chloroflexota > Dehalococcoidia > Lucifugimonadales > Lucifugimonadaceae > VGZT01. Next base: position 88,569 of record VGZT01000002.1, on the reverse strand, counting down.
TCACATTCCCCGACCGCGCCGGCCGGGCCACGCCCAGGCTCGAAGAGGCCTCCCGCCTCCCCGAGTTGTCACGCGCCGCCGCGATCGCCGGACGCTAACGCCACCCAACCTTCAGCCCACAACGGAGTAGCTTCTATGTCCGACACGCGCATCCGAGACGTTCGTGTAATCCTGACCGAGCCCGACAACATCCGGCTCGTAATCGTGAAGATCGAGACCACGGAGCCTGGCCTCTACGGGGTCGGGTGCGCCACGTTCACCCAGAGGCCCTCGACCGTAAAGGCCGCGGTGGAGGACTACCTGCGGCCCTTCCTCCTGGACAAGAGCGTCGACGACATCGAAGACGTCTGGCAGTCGTCGTACGTCTCCTCCTACTGGAGGAACTCCGGCGTGCTAAACAACGCCATGTCAGGGGTCGATCAGGCCCTCTGGGACATCAAGGGCAAGCTGGCGGGAATGCCCGTGTACGACCTCCTCGGCGGCAGAGCACGTGAGGCCGCGGCCGTTTACGTTCACGCATCCGGCGGCACGCCCGAGGAAGTGGGCGACAAGATGGAGGCCTTCATGGAGAAGGGCTTTCATCACATCCGGGTGCAGGTAGATACGCCCGGATACGCGACCTACGGGACCAGGGGCGCCAGGAAGAGCGCTGCCCGGCCAAAATCCAGGAAGGACCAGGTCTCGCAGGGCCCGATTCCGGTCACATCCTGGCTCCGGGAGTACGATCCCAAGACTCTGTACGCACACCCCGGCGGGGTCTTCGAGCCGAAGCCGTACATGCGCTCCGCGCTCGGGTTGTTCGAGTACATCCGCGGCCGATTCGGCTACGGGGTGGAGATCCTCCACGACGTCCACGAGCGCATCCCCCCGATCCTCGGGGTCTGGCTCGCCAAAGAAGTTGAGAAGTACCAGCTCTTCTTCCTTGAAGACCTGTTCCCACCCGAGGACCAGGACTACTTCCGCATGGTGCGCGAGCAGTGCGCAACGCCGATCGCCATGGGTGAGCTCTGGAACAACCCGCACGAGATCATCCCGATGATCAGGGAGCGCCTGATCGACTTCATCCGCATCCACATCTCCCAGATCGGTGGCATCACTCCGGCGCGCAAGATCGCCGCGATGGGCGAGCTGCTGAACGTCCGGACCGCCTGGCACGGACCGGGTGACACGTCCCCCGTGGGCCACGCGGCGAACCTCATGCTCGACATCAACACTACGAACTTCGGAATCCAGGAGTACGCCATCTTCCCGGACCGCACGAAGGAGGTCTTCCCGGGTTGTCCCGAAGTCCGCGATGGCTTCATGTGGCCAAACGGCAAGCCTGGCCTCGGGATCGATATCGACGAGAAACTGGCCAGGAAGTACCCGTTCAAGGAACGGGCCTTTGGCGGCGCGTGGGACACGGTGCGACGCGCCGACGGATCGGTCGTCCGACCCTAGGGGCTTCCGGGCGTGGCTCCCTCGGGGCCGCGCGCCGGAATCGGCCGGTACCCCGCACATTGCCGTACCGGTAGCCGAGGGTACCTGACGTATGCGGCATCGACGCGTGCCAGGCCGCACATGATGAAATGTGCGCCCTTGCCGGAAACGATCCGCCGGGCGAAGGCGCACGTCCCGCACAGGCCGGGCCGGGACGTCACGAGGCGCCCCGCTCGACAAGCACGAATTCGACCACGAAGACCTGCCGCCCGGGCGCCACATCCGGATTGATCGCCCTGAAACTGGCCAGGAACTCTTCAGACGACTCGAACCCTTCGGCGCGCGCGTCACCCTCCGAGATCGCGTCCCAGGGCTCCTGCCAGACACGCGTTATGCGGACCCGAGCCCGGGCCGGGCCGAACAGCCGGCTCACGCAGGCGTGAACTGAACCTGGATTGGCGCGGCGGCGCATCCACGTGCGACGCGTCTGGGTCTTCTCGCCCCTGAGGATCTTCTCCAGGTTATGTGGCTTGAAGAGCAGGATGGCTGGCGCAAAGCCCCCGATTGGGGTGGAGCGGGAGACGGGATTCGAACCCGCGACCTTTTGCTTGGGAAGCAAACACTCTACCGCTGAGTTACTCCCGCGGACACTGAGATTCTACTGCCCACCGGTCGCGCTGCAAATTCCACCCATTGCCCAACTGCAGCACCATTTCGCCTCAGTGGATTCTCATTTTCTACTCGCGACGTTCACCGATGCCCACGGACGCGCGCGGCCCGCAAGCTTTTCTTCGATTCAGGCGCAGCGCGTTCCATCCAAACCCTGCCAGGATCGTCGTATCAAGCCCCCCGAACATGGACGAGACGGGCAAGACAAATCTTCCGAGTTCGCGCTCCAGTGCGGACAGATCGCCGGCGCCGTGGCCGCTTCACAGCTTTACAGCGCCGCAATCCTGCCGGGCAGGAAGCGCGAGCTGCGCAGCAAAATCGAGACCGAAAAGCAGTAGCTCGAACGGATCAGCGACCCCAAGAGCGAGCCCCTGTCGACGGTGCCCCACGAACTCGAGACGCCGCTGGCCTCGATCCTGGGCTTCGCGGACCTGCGCGCCAAGAACCGGGCAGGCAACCTGGGCCCACGCCAGGACGAGCAGGTGAACCTGATCGTGAGGAGATTCAACGCGGAAGTTGCGGCCCCGGCTCAGCGGATCGTGGTCAAGGCGCCAACGAGTCGAATTACTCCCCGCCCAGGACTCAGATCGACCTCGAGGCCGCGGTCGACCACCACCGGCTGTCGCTTGTCGTACGCGATCGGGGGCCGGGGATCTCACAGGCCGACCGCCGAAGGCCCTGCACCAGCTTCTTCAGGGCCAAGCACGTCGCCGCTTGCTCGACATCCGGCGCCGGGCTCGGCCTCGTCATCTCAAGACGCATCGTCGACCTGCACGGTGGGTCGATCTCGATCGCCAGCTCGATCGCCAGCCAGGAAGGGGTTGGAAGTACGTTCCGGGTACTCATCACCGGCGTGATCCTGTTGCCGGACCAGGCCTCCGATGGCGAACCCGACTTGCTCGCAGCGTCCGATCCCGCGACCGTACTCAGCTCGACCGCCGACCAGGTTCAGTTAGCCCTGAACTCGGCCGGGCCCGGGAACACCTTGTTGAAGGGGGCCGCCTTGCCGAAGCGCGACCGGAGCCACCGGCTGCCTCCCAGGATCGCACCGGCCGCGATCGCGACGACCGCCATGAGCCCGAGGATGGCGTAGTACCCGTAGCGCCATTGCAGTTCCGGCATGTGCGCAAAGTTCATCCCGTAGATGCTCGCGATCAAAGTCAGCGGCGCGAACACTCCCGCAAGGATGGACAGTGTCTTGACGGTCTCATTCTGCCTGACCACGAGCACCGACATGTACATCGCGACGGCGTTCTCAGCGGTCTCCCGCACAAGCTGGTTGAGGTCGCCGATGTGCACGATGTGCCCGTAGACGTCACGATAGAAGAGCTCAGACTCCTCGCGGATTACCGGAAATTCACGGTTTGTGAAACGGCTGAGCATCTCGCGCTGGGGCGTGATCACGCGGTGGATCCTCAGGGTCGAACGCTTGAGGTCCTGGGTCGCCTCCAGCGTCGCCTGGACCGGCGACTTGATGACCTCGTTCTCTAACGTCTCCGCAATGTCCCCGAGCCGGTCAACGATCGGCAACATGTCGTCGACCAGGCCGTCGATCAGGGCGTGCCCCAGGAAGTCAGGTCCCCGCCGCATGTGCCGCCCCGAACTGGCCACGCGCATCGCTACCCGCTCCACCGAAGGTAATGGCACGTTGTGGTTGCTGACGACGAAGTGCGGGCCCAGAAACAGCGCCAGTTCCGTCGGCTCGACCACGTCCGGCGCGCCCACCCAGCGCAGCCCCTGAACGACGATGAAGATGTGGTCGCCGTAGTCGTCGACCTTCGGCGGATGAACGAGGGGGCTAGTGCAGTCTTCGACCGCCAGGTGGTGAAACCCGAAGGTGCGCTCGATGAAGGGGCCATCCTTTTCGGTGGAGTCGTAGATATCGACCCATAAGAGCCCCTCGCGCGCCTCAAACGCCTCCTTGACCTGCTGCTCGGTGAGTTCGACCCTGAGCTGGCCAGTCTGCGTCATGTGATAAGCGCGAAACGGCATCGAGGTACTCCGTTGGAGAATGGTGCGGACCTGGAACGATCGAACCGGTGCGCCCGTTAGCTGTACAAGCCTTGCTGCTCGGCCTCGACGGGCTGCGGTTCCTCGGGACCCCCGTCAACGGGCGCGCCACGGAGGGTCCATCCGAAAGTATGCTCCAGCGGACCGTGCACGCGGAAGGCTCCCACGATGCCGAGCCTTACGGGGCTCCCGAGCGCGCTTCCCGGCGGGATGCAAAGCGCCTCCACGGGGAGCGGGGTTCGGCTGATCAAGACGTGGGCAACGAGAGCAGCACGGTGCCGGTTGCAGTCTGGACGATGATGACGCAGCAGCCTCAGCGGTAGAGTGGCCGCAAGGGCGGCGCCCATAATGATGGGAGAACCCTGAGCAGGTTAAGCTCGCCAGGCATGGCGGCCCTGAGATCTACCCGGTCTACCTGAGCCGCCCGGAAAACCATGGGACTACTGTCGTTATTCCAACCTAAGACCACGCTTAGCGACGAAGAGTCGCGGCGCGGGCAGCGCTGGCTCATCTGGGAAGGCACCGCCCAGATGGGTTTCAACAGCATTACTGGCAGCGGCTTCGTGGCTGCATTCGCGCTTCTGCTCGGGGCCAACAACTTCCAGATCGGAATGCTGGCCGCCCTGCCGTTCCTCACGATGCCACTGCAAGTCGTGACCGTGGGCCTGGTTGAACGGCTGCGGAGACGGAAGCTGATCTCCGTAGTGGGTTGGTTACTGTCCCAGGCGCTCTGGATCCCCATCGCCCTGATCCCGCTGTTCCTGGCGGTGCCGGGGGCGAGCGCGATCTCCGCGCTCCTGGCGCTCGTCGGTGTCCAGAGCCTCTTCACCGCGATCCAGAACGCGGCGTGGAACAGTTGGCTGCGCGACCTGGTACCGCAGAAGACGATGGGCGAGTTCTTCGCCCGGCGCCTGCGATATGCCACGCTCGCGGCAATGGGGTTTGGGCTCGCGGCCGCCGTTTTTGTCGACTTCTGGCGCAACAACACGGCACCACAGTCCGAGGCGATCGGCTACACCATCGCAATCCTGGCGGGCGCGCTTACCCTCGGACTCGGGAGCCCCCTGTTCAGATCATTCATGCCGGAGCCAGAAATGCCGCCGGCGCAGGGGCGCTCGATCTTCTCAGCGCTGGCGGACCCGTTTCGCGATCGCAACTACCGTGTCCTGCTGCTGTTCCACTTCCTCTGGTCGTTCTCGATCCAGCTGGCCGTGCCCTTCTTCGCTGTCTACATGCTGACCAAGCTGGGCCTGCCGGTCTCGGCCGTGCTCGGCTTGAGCGTTCTCAGCCAGGCCTTCAACGTCATGTTCCTCAGGGTCTGGGGACCCCTCGCCGACCGGGTCGGAAACAAGGCGGTCATCTCCGTGACCTCGTCCATGCTCCTGCTTGTGATCCTGGGCTGGACATTCACGACGATGCCGGAGCGCTACTTCTTCACGGTCCCGCTCCTGGTGATCCTGCATATCCTGGCCGGCATTGCCTCGGCAGGGGTCAACGTCGCGACCAGCACGATCGGATTCAAGATGGCGCCCCATGGGCAGGCCACTGCATATCTTGCGGCGACCTCCGTAGTCGCCAACCTCGGCGCTGGTCTCGGCCCCCTGATCGGCGGCCGGCTCGCCGACTTCTTCAGCGTTCACAAGTTCTCCGTCACGTTCGCGTGGGAACGGCCCGACAGCGTTTTCAACTTTGCCCCGATCAGCCTTACGGGTTTCGACCTCATGTTCGGAATCGCGTTCCTGCTGGGGCTCCTCTCGCTCAACGTGCTGACCCTCCTTCGAGAACAGGGCGAGGCGAGCGAGGAGGTAGTGATCGATTCCCTGTTCGCGCCGATGCAGCGCGCCCTGGGCCCGATGAGCTCCGTCCCTGGCCTTGGCTTGCTGACCCACTTCCCGTTTGGGTACCTCCGCCGGGTCCCGGTCCCAGGCCTTGAGGCGGTCGTCGGGGTTACGGCATATCAGGTGGCGACCGCTGCACAGGCGGCCGGCGAAGCGGTCGGGCGGGCGCGCGAACTGGCAACCCAGATAGCGCGCGCAGTCGATCAGTCAGTCACGAGCGCGTGGCCGGGCGGGCGCGGCCCCGCGCACTCATCCAGCGACATCGCGAGGGCGGCCGCGCGCGGGGCATTGCGCTCTCTCGGCGATGCCGCGGTGGATGTGAGCCACATGGCGCGCTATGCAGTTGGCGGGGTCGCGCGCGGCCTCCACCGGGTCGGCGGCGATGCCGAGGAGTTCATGTGGGGGGCCGGGTACGGCGTGGTCGAAGGCGCAGTAGAGGCGAACGCCGACCCCGTCGCCGCCGCCGAAGGCGCAATCCTCGGTGCCCGTAGCGAGGCTCGCAGGATGAACATGGACGAGCAGCTGGCCGCGGATCGCGTCGCGCAGGGCGCGTCCGAAGCGGCTCGCCTGCTCTATCCGTCGGCCGAGGCACGGATCCTGCGGGCTGCCCAGCGACCGCTGCCGGAGGATGACGAACCGGAAGCGGACCACCCGACGACCGGTACCGTGTAAGGCGGGCCAGGCAGGGGGCGGCGCAACTGCAACGAATTTCGTCTCGTAGCGTGGTATCTGTTCAGATACCGATTATCCCGACGTGGCCGGTGATCATTTCGCCAAAACGTTTGACAGGGGCCGCGGAGGCACGGCTATAATTCCCCCGCCAGCCGGCGGCCGGTGTTGACGTGTTTGGTGTCGCACTTGACTTGCTGGCAATTGGTCCATGTTGCAGCCGGAGTTCATCCGGGCCGCACGGTTTTCAGGGCGGAATGCTATCGAGACAACGGACTATCCGGGGATCGTCCTCGGTCCGGTAGCGATAACCCCGTCCTGGCGGGTGGCAGTAGCCATCGGACCCGGATTGGCCGCAGTGGTGTAAGCCGTAGACAAGCAGGAGGCGGAACGCGTGATGAATATTCTCAGGAAGCGGTACGTACGTCCGCTCGCCGGGCTGATGCTCGGCAGCGCGGTCGTGGCGTCCCTGGCGTGTGGCGGCGGCGAGAAGATCGTCGAAGTCACCAGGGTCGTAGAGAAACAGGTTGCTCAGACGGTCGTCGTCGAGAAGCCGGTGACAGTCGAGAAGGTCGTTCAGCAGACCGTCCAGGTTGAGAAGGTTGTTCAGCAGACCGTCGTCGTAGAGAAGAGCGTTGCTCAGACGGTCGTGGTTGAAAAACAGGTCGAGAAGGTCGTCCAGCAGACGGTCGTCGTCGTGCAGACCGCGACTCCTAGCCCGATCCCTGTGCCGAAGGGTATTGAGCAGGTGCCCGCGCCGGCCTCGAAGAGCGCGGTTGGTACCGCCGTGTTCGCGGTTCCAGGCCCCCTCAACGATGAGAACGGGCTCTGCCGCGCCCAGGCATGTGAGGGGACTCACTACAATGGCATCGGCGAGGCGCCGTTCTTCTACGACGTGCGGACTCTCAAGGACTCGCCCTGGATCGCCACGAGCTGGGAGCTGGTGCCCGACGCCAACGCCGTTGCCGGCACCGCAGTGGTCCTCAAGATCCGCAAGGGGATCCCCTTCCAGAAGGTCCCGGCCCCCAACAACGCATCAGGCGACTGGGGTACGGTGAGCGCCAAGGACGTCGCGTTCTCGATCAACGACTCCAACTTTGGCACGCCGAAGACGGGCGTTGACCTCTTCAAGTACTCGACGGACTACAAGAAGGACGTCAGCGACAAGTACACCCTCGACTCCATCCACGGTCAGGCTGGTGACTTCGACGTCTTCCACGAGGCCCAGGTGATCGACGACCAGACGGTCAAGATCCCGTTCATCAGCTTCACCTCGATATGGCTCGCAGACCTGCTCGGCCAGCCCGGACAGGCCCTGTCGATCATGTCGATGAAGGCGCATGACTACACCGACTCGACCTTCAAGAAGCCCGGCGACTTCGTCCGGACCAAGATCGTCGAGACCGGTCCGTACATGGTTGAGTCCTGGACGCGTGACGACAAGCTGACGATGAAGTCGCGCTACTCGGGCACCGAGAAGCACTACATCCCGGAGCTCACGCCCAAGACCGCCCGCGTGGTCATGGTTCAGGCGCCGGACCCGACCAGCCGCGTAGCGCTCCTGCGCTCCGGTGACGTCGACCTGGCCATGATCCAGCCGAAGGACGTTCCGCAGTTCACCAAGGACGGGAAGACCTTCGGCGCCACCAGCAGCGGTGGTGACATACAGCTTGGCATCTTCTTCTCCGGGAACCTGTGGGAGACGAAGCACGCCATTACCGGCGATGACCTGAAAGTGTTCGCAAGCGGTGGCGTCTACCAGCGCGACTGGCCATGGATTGGTGACCCGCGCAAGGACGACGACATGGAAGAGGCCCGCCAGGTTCGCTGGGCACTCGCCGAGTCGATCAACCGCGACGAGGTCAACCGGGCACTGCTCGGCTGCCTCGGAACCCCGGTGCACGTCGAGTACGTATCGATCAAGCACGAACGCTATCTGAAAGATGGCAAGACGCAGGGTTACGACTCGGCGAAGTGCACGACCGACACTAGCAAGCTGAAGTGGGGTTACAAGTTCGACGTAGCCGGTGCCCGGGCCCGAATCAACGGTGACAAGGTCCAGGGCAACTACGACACGTCCGGCGCCCCGGGCACCGGTCCGCTCGGGAAGCGCGCGTTCGAGGTGTCCGTGTACGCAGGTCCCGAACTCGGCGGTGGTGCTTCCGTGACCGGTGAGGTCGTGGACGCGATCGCTGGCTACTGGACCGACCTTGGACTCAGGGTCTTCTCCCTGAAGTTCGCCTACCAGACGTTCCGACCGTCGGTCGTCAACCGGACGAACACCATTCCGTTCGTCACGAGCTGCGACAAGGGCCGCGAGTCCAACCCGTGGTTCTTCCCGAAGGGCCTCGTTCAGACGTCGTTGTCACGTGGTGGCTTCAGCTGCGGCTTCGAGACGCCTGAGATCCTCAGGCTGTACCAGGCGGCCGCAGTCGAGAAGGACCCGGCAAAGGGCGCTCAGCTGGTGGATGAATACATCCAGTACATGTACGACCAGGCGCTCATGCCCGGCGTTGTGGCAGTACCGGACTTGATCCTCTTCAACTCGACGAAGGTCAAGTCATGGCAGATGCCACCGTCGATGACGGGCAGCTTCCACTACACCTGGCTGCTGGAACTCCAGCCCGGGAAGTAAGGTTAGTCCAGGTCCTGTGTGCTAAGGTGGGTGCGGCCCCGTCCAGGGGCCGCACTCCTTTTTAGCCCGAGGGTTAATGGCGTCGCCGAACCCAGGGATGCCGCGGTGTGCGGGATGTACACGCAACCTCGCAACTGGGTATGGTTCTTTTCCGCACAACCCTTGACGGCTGTTATCCGTATGACCCTGTGAGGTAAGCGGAAGGTGATTCGGTTCCTTCTCAGGCGCGTAATATTCGCTCTGCTGACGATCGTGTTCGCCACCGCGCTGGTGTTCGCGCTGTCGCGCCTGGCCGGTGACCCGCTGCTGCTCTACGCCAAACCAGGCGGCTATGGCTTCACGCCCGAACAGGAACAGGCGCTGCGCGAAAAGCTCGGCCTGGACAAGCCGGTCATCCTGCAGTATTTCGTGTGGCTCGGCCTGGTCGGACGCGGCGACTTCGGCAAGACGATCCTCGACGAAAAATCGGTGCTTACGGTCGTTACGGAAAAAATCCCCGCGTCGTTGCACCTTGCATCCATCGCCTGGATCATCGCAACCGCGATCGGGATCCCTATCGGTGTACTGGCTGCGATAAAGCGTGGCGGTTCCTGGGACTACGTCGCGCGCATTTTCGCCTTATTTGGACAGGCGTTGCCTTCGTTCTGGCTCGGCCTCTTGTTGATCTTCTTGTTTGCAGTAGATCTGGGGTGGCTCCCTGCCGGAACCAGAGGTGACAAAGGCTGGGCTGACTGGCGATACGTCATCCTGCCCGCCATCACTTTAGGCTGGGGCGCCTCGGCCAGCTACATGCGGCTTACGCGCTCGGCGATGCTGGAGATCCTGGACTCGGAGTTCATTAAGCTCGCCCGCGCCAAGGGCGTACAATCTCGAACGGTGGTCTGGAAGCACGCCTTCCGAAACGCCCTCATCCAGCCGCTTACGGCCTCCGCTATCATCCTGACCAGCTTCCTGGGCGGCTCGATCATCATCGAGACGATTTTTGCCTGGCCCGGGATGGGCCGGCAGCTCATTACGGCGGTCAACAACAACGACTTCCCGCTCCTGATGGGCTTCGTCCTGTTCTACGCCGTCCTGTACGTATTGGCAAACTTCTTTGTTGATCTGGCCTATGGCGTGATCGACCCTCGAATCAGATACGAGTAAACAGAGCGGAGACTGATGGCAGAAGCTACCCAGGCGGCCCAGCCGTCCGAGACTACAAGCCAGCGACTACAAGGCGCTACTCGCAAGAAGCGCAATCCGGTCGCCAAGGCCTGGCGTTTCCTTATCATCTACCCCGTCGTACCCGGTATCGTACTGGGCTTGCTGGTGATCGCCGGGGTCGGAGCCGACTACCTGTACCCGCGCGACCCGATAAAGCAGAGCCTGTCACTCCGAGCCCTTTCGCCTACCTACGGGCGCGCGTCTGAGTTCAGCGAATTGCCCGCGGACCACCCGCAGCACATCCACCGGTACGAATTCTTTCTGGGCGCCGACCCCCTGGGTAGGGACATCCTTTCCAGGATCATCGGTGGCGCCAGGATCACCCTTTACGTCGCCGTGATATCGCTCGGCACTGGCCTGCTTCTCGGGGCCTCCATGGGCGTTATCGCGGGCTACTTCGGAGGATGGTGGGACGAGGCGATCACGCGCGCAGTCGACATGTGGCGTTCGATCCCGTTCATTCTTGTTGCGTTGGTGGTAGCCGCCTTCTGGGATCCGAAAACTCCCTGGGTCGTGCTGTTCCTGCTATCGCTGGTGGCGTGGCCCCCGTTTGTACGACAGGTGCGAGCCGACGCGCTCCTGTTGAGATCACGCGACTTCGTGCTGGCCGCGCGCATCGCCGGCGCGTCGCACACAAGGATCATGGTGAAGCATGTCCTTCCGGGGACGTTCAGTACCATCCTGGTGGTGGCGTCGCTCAGCATCGGCTCATTGATCCTGACCGAGGCGGCGCTCAGCTACCTTGGCGCCGGGATCCCCGACCCGTTCCCATCCTGGGGCAAGAGCGTGTCAGAGGGACGCGGTTACATCAAGGACGCGCCGTTCATCATCTTCTACCCGGGATTGGCGCTGTTCCTCGTGGTGATGTCCTTCAACTTCTTCGGCGACTGGTTACGGGACAAGCTGGACCCGCGTCTACGACAGCTGGTCTAGGTCAGGCGTCTCGGGGCACAGCAGTGCGAGCCAGGCGGCAGCCCGCCGTTTTGCGCGCGCCGGTGCGCGGGTAGGCCCATATGGACTATGGACTGTTCGTGCTGGCCCTGAGAATCCTGGTGGGCATGATCGTTGCGGTCCTGTTCGCAATCATCCTGTTCTTCTGCGGTTCGCTGACCTTCCTGCCGCTTGCGCCAGGCAATGCCGCGCTGGTGACCGGTAATTTGATCATCGGAGTGGGACTCGGCGCGGGCCTGGGCGGCTGGCTGTTCGGCCTGAGGATCGGCTCCGGCCGGAACCCAGGATGGTATGAGTTGCCGGCGACCCTGGCGATCGCCCTCACCGGAGCGTGGCTTGGTCACCTGGTCCTGTCGGACCTTCTGTTCTCAAATGTGTCCGCCACCCGGATACCAAACGCGAACGAAGTCTACGGAACGCTGCTGGGCGCCCTGATGGGGGCAATGGCTCTCCCGGTGTTCTCTGGGACCCACCGCGTGCTGCGTCGTCTCGAACCCTGATCACGCCCAACGGGCGGGCGGTGCCGGTCAATGTGGACCAGTACCAGGGCCAATCGACAATCAGGCTGGAGGCCTGAAGCCTGCTATTGGTGGGTGGAGCCGAGCCCGCGAGTGTTGCTCGCAGAGAACCGAGCCGAACGGTTTCTCATGCCAGTTCCGGGGAACTGAAACCAAGCAGATATCTCAGCAGCAAGATCAGGACAAGCAGGACCGTGCGAACTCGACGGCCTGCTCAATGACGTCGGATGGGACGGTTCTTCCCCGGGGGTGACACAAGTCGAGTATTTGGATTCACCTGGAACTTCCGTGACGGCTCTTCAACAGGACTTCGCCGTCAATAAGCAGTGTGAATTCGCATGTGACTTGGATTGGCAATCGACCATCGTTGTATTCGACAGGTAGCGGTCAAGATTAATAGACGGGAATCCCACGCAGATTGCAGCGTCTCTCAACTTCTTCGTTTGCTGGTGTTGGCGTGAACTGGAGATGGCGCAAGCTCGGTGGGATTTCTCCCCGAGCTCCGGCTCGGACAAAGGCGACCAGGGCCTCATGGGATGCCTCATCGGCCAAACCGCCAAACCAGATTCTCCCGTGATTCTGCGTGCGGAGAACCACGACATTGGAGTGGCTGCAGGCGTCGAGACAATTCACGCGCAGCAGTTTGCCTCCCGCCTCGGTGACCGCTGCTTTCAAATCGATTTCTTGCTGCCTGTGGTTGAAACCGTAGTGCTTCCTGTAGGTACCGCAACAGCAATCGCGGCACAGTAGCACCGACAAGGGAACCGGCGTCGAGGATCGAGTTTCAGGACTCATGACTCGGCCTCCAATCGCTTGTCGAAGGTCAGCGATATGACTTCACCGCTGGATGTACCGCAGACCATCTGCAGTGATGATGGTGACCATGCCATCGAACTCAACACGAGCTGAGTCTGGTGTGTGTGTACCAGGGAGCGGCCCGACTTCACGGGACGCCACAGACAGACCGAGCCGTCGGTAGCGGCCGATCCGAGGATTTTGGGGTCAGTCGGCGAATACTGAAGGCCGATGATCCGCGCGGAGTGCCCCACCATACCGATCGGCTTGCTGCCCCTGGGACCCTTGCCTGAGAAGTTCCACTCGGAGATCTCGTTCATGGATGCATTGGCCAGTCGAAGAGAGTCATGTCTCCATGCAACGAAAAGCACTTTCGTGGTGAAACCGCTCATTTGCAGTTCAGACCCACTGGCCATCTTCCAGACGTGCAGGGATGCATCCTGGTTTCCGCTGACGACCCACTGTCCGTCGGGTGAGGCCGCGACTACCAGAGGGGCACCCTTCCAATGAAAGACTCTCGCCGGAGTCGGGGCAGCCCGGAAGACAGCGACCCCACCGTAGTGACCTGCGAAGAGGCGGCGACCGTCTCCACCCCAAGCCACACACTCGACGGTCGTCTTGAGTTCATCGTGTTTCACCGAATCTGTCTGGTCCGCCATGAGACGAACAACACGACGTCCAATTCCCGCGGCAACTTCGTCGCCGGTGGGCCGCCAGGCCAAGTCGGTGGCCCACCCCTTGTGTTTTGACTCGGCGATCAGGGACCCATCGCGATCCCAAATTCTCAAGGCACCGTCGATGCCACAGCTCGCCACGAACTGCCCCGATGGACTCCACTTCACACGAACCACGTCGCCTTCGTGTGCCTTGAAGACCCGAACCGCGCCGTCGCCGGCAGTGATGCATATGTGCCCCGACACAGAGCCAGCTACGACGTGTCGACCATCAGGAGAGATGTTCACATCGTTGACGTACTCAGGAAGGACCGCGAGGACCTGCTCGGTCACTGATATTGATGACGTCAGCGAACCAGGCACTGCCGGAACCTCTGTGTGATTTCGTCACGGTCAAGGTTGCGTCCGATGAAGATCAACTTGTTGACGCGGTCTTCACCCTCTTTCCACGCGCGATCGGGCTGCCCGTCAAACAACATGTGCACGCCCTGAAAGACGAAGCGCTGCTCGGATCCCGAGACATTGAGGATGCCCTTCATGCGAAAGATGTCAGTGCCCCTCTCGCCAAGAATCCATCCGAGCCAGTCATTGATCTTCGCCTCGTCGACCTCACCTCGTTCCTCGATCCCGACCGACGTGATTGATTGATCATGAAGATGCTCGGAATTTTCCAGGAACGTGGGTTCAACCTCGAGAACACGCTTGAGGTCGAACGCACCGACATTCAACACCCAGTCGAGATCAACCTTGCTCATCTGAGTTCGAACCAACGACGCCGACGCGTTGATCGAACGCAAATGGCCCTCTACTTCGAGGATTTCTTTTTCGGTGACGAGATCGGTCTTGTTGACGAGGATCCGGTCAGCGAAAGCGATCTGTTCGAGGGCCTCGTTCTCCACGCCCTCTGCCTTTTTTTCAAAAAGATGCAATGAAAGATTCTTGGCATCTACCACGGTGACTATCGCGTCGAGACGCAGCTGTGCCCGGATCTCGTCGTCAACGAAAAAGGTCTGTGCCACAGGAGCAGGGTCAGCCAATCCCGTGGTTTCGACCAGGATGTAGTCGAACTTGTCCCGACGCTTCATGAGAGTTCCGAGAATGCGGATCAGGTCTCCGCGAACGGTGCAACAGATGCAGCCGTTGTTCATCTCAAAGATTTCTTCTTCTGCGCCGATCACCAGGGCGTCATCAATGCCCACTTCGCCGAACTCGTTTTCGATGACGGCAATTCGTTTCCCGTGGTTCTCGCTCAGGATGTAGTTCACGAGCGTGGTCTTGCCGCTCCCAAGAAAGCCGGTCACCACGGTGACCGGAACCTTGCTATCTGTGGTTTTCATGGCCGGCCTTCCGTCCGAGAGATTGGATGCCCCATATGAGACTGTATCTCATTTTAAGATGCGACTCACCACCAGATACACCCATGTTCGATGAACCAGGGACGGCCATCTATAGCTTTGATGGCCGGCCTTCCCGTCCGAGAGACTGGATGCCCAAAGTGATAATGAGTCTCACTTCATGATATATTGGCCGGTTAACCAGTGTCCAACTAAACAGACATGGCCCGTGGCGTGACGTCACAGGCCGAACCCCAGGAGTAGCCCCGTGCCCGAAGTCAAGGTAAGCGCCACCCACCGTCGCCGCCCGCGCGCGGCTCTTTTCGTGTCCCTCATCGCATTGGTCTTGAGCCTCACACTCGCTGCATGCTCCGATCCGGCTTCCGATCGCAACAAGCGTCCCGAATCGTCAGCTCTCTCAGTAGCGGCGGCGTTTTATCCCATCGAGGAAATCGTTCGCACAGTGGGGGGGGACGCGGTCGCTGTCTTCGGTCTCACCCCTCCCGGGGAAGGCGCCCACGACCTCCAACTCACGGCCAGCCAGGTAACGAAACTTGGGAAAGTCCACATCGTGTTCTACATCGGAGACGGCTTCCAGCCCGGGGTGGAGAAAGTCCTGTCAACCCTCCCCGACTCCGTGCAAAAAGTGGACCTGTTGAAAGGCCTCACCGTGCTCGACGTCGTCCCTCAGCTTGAGGGCACCGAGGGCGAGACCGATGGAGAAGTCCTCGCGTCTGGCAAGGATCCCCACGTTTGGCTCGATCCAGCGAACATGGCGGCAATGGCGCGCACAGTCGCATCCGTGCTCTCTTCGGTGGACGGGATCGATGACAGTGCCGTCCTGGCAGCGGCCGATGCCTACGTCACCGAACTCGAAGCGCTTGGCGCGGAGTTTGACTCGGCGCTTGCAAACTGTGAGAGCCGCGCGCTGGTGACTTCGCACCGCGCCTTCGAGTACATCGCCCAACGCGTCGACCTCCGACAGGTCGCGATCGCCGGAGTGAGCCCCGATGAGGAGCCGTCTGCAAAATCTCTCAAAGCCATCGCACGGTTTGCAGACGCGAACGGAGTTTCCACGATCTTCTTCGAGACTCTGCTACCCGCAGACCTGGCAAGAACCATCGCAGACGAGATCGGAGCAACGACTGACCTGCTAGATCCAATCGAAGGTTTCAGCCAGGAAGATCTCGATGCCGGCGCATCGTATCTCGTGGCTCAGCGCGCCAACCTCGAACGCCTCCGCAAAGGGCTGAAGTGTTCTTAAATGCCCAACGCCACAGCCCCCACCGGTGAGTCCCTTCTGTCGGTTGCTCACCTCAGTGTCACCTATGGCACCGTCCTCGCACTCGACGACATCAGTTTCGCCATCGGTGCAGGCGAGGTGGTTGCTCTCGTCGGCGCCAACGGCGCAGGAAAGTCCACACTTCTCAAAGCGCTAGCGGGGCAGATCCGGCACACCGGGGAAGTCATCATTCACGGTCATTCTTGCCATCATCTTGACCGGCACGTCGTTGGGTACATTCCGCAGGTTTCTTCGACCAACCACACGTTTCCGATCCGTGTGCGCGATGTGGTTCTTGGTGGACGGCGGCGCTTCGGGCGGATGGGGTTCCGCCCACGGCGTGCTGATCTAGAGGTGGTTGAATCGTGCCTCGACCGAGTCGGTCTCAGCGATCTGGCTGAACGACCCCTCTCACAGCTGTCGGGTGGCCAACAGCAACGGGTGATGTTGGCCCGTGCCCTCGCCCAGGAAGCCGACATCCTTCTTCTCGACGAAGCCGCTTCCGGCGTCGACGAACAACGCATTGGCGCCTTGATCGAAGCATTCAACTCATTGGCCACTCAGGGAAAGTCCGTCCTGATTTCGAGCCACAACGTTCCATTCGTCAAGCGTCACTTCTCGCGCTGCATCGGGCTCAACACCTCTCTGCTGGTCGATGGAGATCCCAAAGAAGTGCTTGGTGCCGACACGCTTGAAGGGTTACTCAGCAAGTGATTGAACTTCTGATCGACCCTTTTGCCACCGGCTTCGCGCAGCGCGCCGCGCTGGTATGCCTGCTGGTCGCCCTCCTCGCTCCGGTGATCGGGGTCTGGATCATTCATCGTCAACTCTCGTACATGGCTGATGCCATGTCGCACTCCACCCTTGTTGGCGTTGCCCTCGCATTCGCATTCTTTGGGCGTGGTGCGATTCTGCCCGGCGCCCTCATCGCGGGACTGACCGTCACCCTCATAATTGCGTTCTTCACGCAACGATCAACTCTGCCACGTGATGCTGTCATCGCCGTTGTCGCAACGGGCGCTTTTGCGTCCGGGATCATCGCCCTTGGTCGCGTCGACACGAGCATCTCCCTCAATCATTTGCTATTCGGCCAAGTACTGACAGTGACCAGCACCGATATATGGATCACGGTGGTGCTGGTAGCCATTGTGATCGCCTACGTCCTGCGAAATTTCCGCGATATCACATTCGTCACACTCGACCCCATGCATGCCCGACAAGTCGGAATCGGCGTCGCCCGCCAAAACAGCATGATCCTCATGCTCATCGCCATGAGCGTAGTTGTATGCATCAGCACTGTCGGGGTCGTTCTCACCGTTTCGTTGCTCATCGGGCCCGCACTCTCGGCACGACTCATCACAACGACGATCGCGCAGCAAGCTGCCGTCGGCATCTTGCTTGCATTGATCCAGGTGTTCACGGGTTTTGTCGTGTCATACCACCTCGACCTGGCCCCCGGACCCACGATTGCCATTCTCAGTACGGCGACATTCATCGTGACCTACGTACTGGCGGCGCTGGTGCGTGCGGAGATGCGCGTGGTGCGTTGACCTGTCCCCAACTTTGGGCCAGGGGTCATGCGAGTCCGGCCTTGACGGCGATTCTCGTCCGGGCGTGCCTTCAACCGCCTCGTCCAAGTCCATGCCGCCGTACTTGGCCTTCCAGCGGTAGTGCGCGTGGGCGTGGCTGCCGTGCCGGCGGCAGATGTCCGCGACGCGCTCGCCGGCCTCGCCTTCCTTCAGGATCCCGGTGTCCTGCTCTTCGCTGAACCTGCGATTGCCCGACCAGGATCCTCCGATGCCGCAGGAGGACTCATATCGACAACTGGCCCGGTTTCCGGGGGGCAGACCAGCGTCAAGGACGACATTAGCCGATGCCTTAGTTAATCGACTCTGTCGAGTGCGGGGAATGCCGAGTGTGTAGCGGAGTTACCCGGTCCCGCGCGAACAGGGGTCTTGTGCCGGCCCCGAAATCGCCCCACGCGCGTAGCTGGTTCGGATCACCCGATACATCCCCTGCGGACCGGAGAGTTCGACTCCGACTCCCTGCTACTCCCCGCCTCGGGCCAGCATCGCAAGCGGGCCACAAGTTTTCTCTCTGGTGTCGGTTGGCCCTAATTGGCGACCAGGTTCAGCAGCTTGTCCGCGACGTAGATCCTCTTGCGGATCTGCTTTCCGGAAACATGCGCCTGAACCCGCTCACTGCCCAGCGCGGCTGCGGCCACGGCATCCTCGGTAGAACCGGCCGGCAGCGAAACGGTGTCCCGCACCTTGCCGTTTACCTGGACGACGATCGTCACAACGTCGGCGCTTACCAGCGCGTCGTCCCACTCGGGCAAAGCCTGGACGTGGATGCTGGTCTGGTTGCCGGACCGGCTCCACAGTTCCTCAGTTATGTGCGGCGCCATAGGCGCGAGCAGCAGATAGAGCCGCCTGAGTGCGTCCCGCCAGACTGCCGGAGAAACACCGCCGGCGTCCCAGATGCGGTTCATCGCGCCGGAAAATTCCATCAGGGACGCAATGGCCGTGTTGAACTTGAAGCCGTCGAGGTCAGCGATGACCTTCCTGGTCGTCGCGTGTGACAGGCGAACAAGGGCTTCCTCGGCCGCCGCGTCGATGCCAATGTCGGCAAGCCGTTCGGGATCGCGTTTCGACAGTTCCCAGACGCGGTTCAAGAACCGGGTGACACCCGCTATTCCCGCATCGCTCCAGTCGCCCCCCTGGTCCCATGGACCCAGGAACATCAGATACAGGCGAACCGCGTCCGCGCCGTGCCTGGCAACCAGCGGGTCAGGCGCCAGCGGATTGCTGCGTTTCGAGATCTTCTTGTGCTCTTTGATCAGCAATCCCTGGTTGTACAACCGCGTGTATGGCTCGTCGTAATCGACGTACCCGAGATCGCGCAGCACCATGTTGAAGAACCGCGCGTACAGCAGGTGCATGGTTGCGTGGTCGGCGCCGCCCATGTACTGGTGGACCGGCAACCACCGCGTGACTGCGGCCGCATCGAAGGGCTTTTCGGAATCTTTCGGGCTGATGTAGCGCATGTGGTACCACGACGAGTCCATGAAGGTGTCCATGGTGTCGGTCTCCCGTTTCGCCGGGCCGTCACAGGATGGGCACCGTGTGTTGACGAAATCGGGGTCCAGGCGGAGAGGCGATTCACCGGTCGGCTTGAACTCAGTGGCCTCTGGTAGCAGCACCGGCAGTTCGCTCTCTGGCACCGGCACCGTCCCACACTTTGGACAGTAGACCATCGGGATGGGCGTGCCCCAGTAGCGCTGGCGCGAAATGAGCCAGTCGCGCAGGTGGTAGGTGACGGTACGACGGCCCCAGCGGTTCGCCTCGATCTTGTCGGCGATTTTCTGCATACCCTGACTGCTGTGCAGGCCGTCAAATTCTCCTGAATTCACCTGTGTGCCCGCGGCGACGTAGGCGGCCTCGAGCTCTCCGCCGTCCCACCCACCGGGGGCCACCACGACCCTGATGGGCAGCCCGTACTTCTTCGCGAACACGAAGTCACGCTCGTCGTGCGCCGGCACGCCCATCACGGCGCCTGTGCCATAGGTAGAAAGCACGTAGTCTCCGACCAGCACCGGTACCCTCTCGCCATTGAGCGGGTTGATCGCGAAGGCACCGGTGGGGACGCCGGTCTTTACCCGTTCGGTCGACGTCCGTTCTATTTCGCTCGAGTGAGCCGCTTCGCGCACGTAGGCGTCGACCTGCTTGCGCTGGGCTTCACGGGTAAGCGGACGGACCAGCGGGTGCTCCGGCGCGAGCGCCAGGAAAGTCACGCCGAAAACGGTATCGATGCGGGTCGTGAAAGTCGCAATCGATTTCTGGTCCAGCCCGTACTCGGATATATCGAACTCGATCGTGACGCCCTCAGAGCGCCCGATCCAGTTTCGCTGCATCAGCTTGATCTTCTCAGGCCACTGCAACTTCGACGTGTCCAGGAGTTCGTCGGCGTAGCGGGTGATCCTGAAGAACCACTGGTCCATTTCTCGCTTGGTGACAGCAGTGGCGCAGCGCTCGCAGGCGCCTTCCTTGACCTGCTCGTTGGCGAGCGTCGTGTTGCAACTCGGGCACCAGTTGGCAACTGCGCGTGCCCTGTACGCCAGCCCCTTCTCGAGGAACTTCAGGAAGAAGAGCTGATTCCAGCGGTAGTACTCGGGATCACACGTGACGACCTCACGCGACCAGTCGTAGGAGTTGCCCATCTTCCTGAACTGGGCCCGCATCTTCGCGATGTTCTCGTAGGTCCAGACGCGCGGGTTGATGTTGTGAGAGATGGCGGCGTTTTCAGCCGGCAAGCCGAAAGCGTCGAACCCCTGCGGGTGCAGGACATTGAACCCCTGCATGCGCCGGAACCGCGCGTGCGCGTCACCCGGTGCGAACGCGTACCAGTGCCCGATGTGCAGGTCGCCCGACGGGTAAGGGAACATCGTCAGGGCGAACCAGTTCTGCTTGCCCTTCACGCCGTCGGCTGTCCGATAGATGCCGTCGCGCTCCCAGCGGTCCTGCCACTTCTTCTCGATCGCGGCCGGGATGTAGCGGTCGGAACGCGGGTTGCCCTCGCCCTGTGGCGCCCTGGTCGGCCTCTTCGTCGAACTGCGCCGGGTCGAACCGGTCACGGCGGTCTCCGATGATTGCTATGAGGACCTACGGGATGTACGCGCTACCCGCGTACGTTCATATTCTAGCGACGACTTCCGCAATGGCGGCAACGCGTCCCAGTCACGTGCCCTGTTTCATCCATGTGAACGCAGCCGCATCGTCTTGCCGCGTCGGTATCGCTGCTGGAAGTAGACGTGCTCATCGAACGTTCCCGGCTCGTAAGCGCCGTCCGCGGGGTCGCCAGGCACCGATACATTGCCCTTGCTGGGGTTCGCCTTGACGAGCTCCTCGTTGATGTCGACTCCCAGCCCCGGCGCGTCAGGAACCTTCAGGTATCCCTTCTCCTGCTTGAGCACGGGCTCGATCACCTTGTACCGGATCGGAACGTCGTCCTCTACCCGCTCAAGGATCAGAGCGTTGGGAATGGCCGCCATGACGTGCAGGGCCGCGAACTCGGCAACCGGGCCCAGTGACCCGGAGTGGGGCGCCATCAGGATGTAGTGCCCCTCGCACAGCGCCGCCAGCTTCTTCATTTGGGTGATGCCGCCGGCTCTACCGGTGTCGGGTTGAAGCACGTCGACAAGCTCTCGCTCGATCAGCTGGCGCGCACCCCAGATATGCGAGAGGCGCTCCCCCGCCGCGATCGGGATGTCGACTGAATCCTGGACGCGGGCAAGCGCCTCAACATTTTCCGGCGCCACCGGGTCCTCGTAGAAGAGAAGGTCGTACGGTTCGAGGGCCTTGCCGATCAGGATCGCGTCCTTGGTCGTGAACCAGGGCGGGCCGTGGGCGTCCACCATGATGTCCATTTCGTCGCCGACGGCGTTCCGTATCGCTTCGACCTTACCCACCGTGTCCACGACGCCACCGGTCTTGACCGCAGTGATGCCGCGCGCCTTGAGGCTCAATGCCCTCTCCGGCGTTCCTGCGTGCCCGTAGATGCGAATCCGGTCTCGCATCTTTCCGCCGAGCAGGTTGTAGACCGGGGTCTTGAGTGCCTTGCCCTTGATGTCCCACAGGGCCATGTCGATGCCGGTCATCGCGCCGGAGCCCACGATCCCGGTCATGCCGTGCCCCATGGTGGCGACCAGGATCTTCTGCCAGATTCGCTCGATATCAAACGGGTCCTCGCCTGCCAGCAACGGCGAGATGTCCTTGATCGCGGTCTCGATCACGCGCGGCCAGCCGCTGCACTCCCCGATCCCGGTAATTCCTTCATCGGTGTAGACCTTGAGGAACAGCCAGTTACGGTACGACCATGTGTGGCCCCTGGCGGTCGTAGTCGCAGTCGCGATAGCGTCCGGCGGCGGGTTACCGGCGTGCATCAGGAAGGTCCTGATCTCAGTGATCTTCACGTGCATTCTCCCTCGTACAGCTCCGGGGCATTGTAGATGCGAAGGACCGCGCGGCCGGTGGCCATGAGCGGGCCTTGAATTCAAGACCGTCGGGGCCATTCGCGCCAGAAAGCGCAGCACGTCGAGGTATGGTTTGTGATGCGGTACGAGGCGCGCGTATTTCCCTTTTTTCTAAGTGCGTTTGCGTAATCGAGTAAGTGATTCCGGACGAAAGTTGATGCGAATACACCTTTAGTCCGTCATTGGGAAAAATTAATATCTTGGTCCAAGCCCGCAGATGCGGGGCAAAGGGACAGTCTGCCAGTGACGGAGACTAGCCGGGCGGCGAGCGGTCACCCGGCCCAAGGTACACGGCGACGTCGAAGAGCCGGGACCCGTCGAATACAGCAGACTGGAAGTAGCGAGGAGTCGCCAGATGCCGAAAGCAGCAGTGAAGAAGGCCGCCCCGGCCAAGAAAGCCGCCCCGGCTAAGAAAGCCCCGGCAAAGAAAGCCCCCGCGAAGAAGAAGTAGCTTCGCAGGCATATCAGCGGAGACCGGCCCCGGCCAAGGGCCGGTCTCTTTTTTTGGCGGTATTTTCCTGTCCCGGTTACAGGGCCTCGCCGGCCATGACCCCGGTGCACCGCTCATGATCTACCGCCACGCGACCATTGACGATCACGAACGGAATCCCTACCGGGTGCACGCGTGGATCCTCGAATGTTGAGAGGTCCGTGATCTCGTCGGCATCGAACACCACGATGTCAGCGAAGTTACCCTTCTTGAGTACTCCCCGTCCCTTGAGCTGGAAGCGCTCTGCTGGATTCTGGGTGACGCGCTGCACCACCTGCTCCAGCTTGTATCCGTGGCGCCGCCGCAGGCGCCCCACGACGCGTGGGAAGGTGCCGTAGGCCCTGGGATGGCAGATGCTGCCAAGCGGGATCGCGTCGCTGCCGATCATGTAGTCCGGCCGGGCCACCAGCGACATCACGTCTTGCTCGACCATCCGCCACAGGCGCGACGACTGCGGTGGCGCGCCCCGAAACCCGCACTTCAGCTCGGTATCCCGGATCACGTCGCAGATCATCTCTGCAATCGACACGCCGCGCTCTGCGGCGACGTCGCGGAAGTACATGCCCTCCAGCGACTTCCATTTGTCGACCCCAATGAAGGTCCAGGAGTTTTCAGCAAGGCCGGACTCCTGGTTCATCTCCTCGATCTGCTTGATATAGCCCGCTCGCTGTTTCCGGTCCTTCAGCCGCTTGAGGATCTCGACGGGCCCGCCCTCATGAAAGTCGCCATGGAAGTAAGAGAGCGGGAAGCTGGACCCGACCGGGTACGGGTAGCACTCCAGGGTAATGTCGACGCCTTCTCGCTTCGCCTGGTCGATATCGGCCATGATTTCCGGGATCTTGCCCGCGTTGTGTGCGCTGGTGCGGTAGTGCGAGAAGTGGACCTTCACGCCGGACCGCCTGCCGATCTCCAGTGCCTCGGCCACACCGCCACCGCCGAACCCGCGCTCGGTGTGGTGATTGCGCAGATGCGTGACGTAGACGCCGCCCAGCTCCGCCACGACCTTGTTCAGAGCTATGAGCTCAGCGGTATCGCTGTAGGCGTTCGGGTAGTAGGACATGCCGGTCGCGAAACCCTTGGCGCCCTGCTCCATGCCCTCGCGTACGAGGGCCTCTGCCTTCTTGAGGGTCGCTCCCTTGAGCGGAGCGTCCTTCATGCCGACCGTCGACACGCGCACGCACCCGTGCGGCACCAGCGCTACGACGTTGATCGATACCTTGCGGTGGTAGTTGGCCAGGAACGCGGACATCGACGACATGTCGAGGTCCTCAGGCGGCAGTCCGAGCAGGCCCGAGAGATACCAGCGGTACATCCGGTAGTCGGCGGGCTTGAGGGGCGCGTACGAAAGGCCGTCCTGGTCGAGTACTTCGGTCGTGATCCCCTGTCGCAAGCCGTTGGCGTGCTGGGGATCCGCCAGCAGAGCCCCGTCGGAGTGAGCGTGCGTGTCAATGAACCCCGGCGAAACAACTTTGCCTGTGGCGTCAATGACCCGCTCGGCCACCGCGTCGTGCAGGTCGCCCAGCGCGGCGATCTTCTTCCCCTTCACGGCCAGATCTGCGCGAAACGCCGGCCTGCCGGTACCGTCGACGACCGTACCCCCGGTAATCAGAATGTCAAAGGCAGCCAACCGCGCCTCCTGTCTCATCCACCGCGCCCGTTACCCGTTTGCAGACACCAGCGGCTGAGGTTATGCGATTCCGTCCCGGCGCGCCAGTCGTGCGCAAATTAGAAGGGGCCCTGCACGGAGCCCGCTTTCCTCAAGAACCTTCCAGGGTGTGGGCGTCAGCTGATTCCAGGGCGCGCGTGGTCGACACTTGCATTTCCCGCTCGCGTCGTAAGCTGAACGATGCGGGACACCCCGGGATCTGCTCGCTTCACATGGGTGGATACTGGCTGCTCAGCCCCCGGGACCGAATCTGACACTAAAGCGCTGGGATTCTGAATCTTGAAACACATTCTGGCGGTGATTCAGCCAACCCGATTGATACCCGTAAAGGTAGCGCTCCAGAAAGCCGGCGTTCGAGGCATGACCGTCACCGAGGTGAGCGGCTTCGGGCAGCAGGGCGGGGTGACCGATACCTCGCACGGGGTCGAGTACCGGGTCGATCTCCTTCCGAAGGTCCGGATCGACGTTGTCGTCCCCGACAAGCTGGTTGACAAGGCGGTCGAAGCCATCATCGAGAGCGCCCGCAGCGGACGCGTCGGCGACGGCAAGGTCTTCGTTTCCGAGGTCAAGCGCGCGTACCGGATACGGACCGGTGAGAAAGACGATGCTGCGCTGCTCGACTCCGAAGAGCCGCCCAGTAAGAAGAAAGCGGAGAAGAAGCCGAGCCGGCGGCTGCGCCTGCGTCGTAAGAAAAAGCCTGCGGCCGCCCCCAGGAGCTAGGCGGCCTCAAAGGGGCTGGCGGCTGGAAAAGCCTTTGTCGTAGTCGTGCCAGTGGGTGACGCTTGGCTCTCCGAGCTTCCAGCATAGCCAGATCGGCCGTCCGTCCATCTGGCCAGGGAAGTCGACCAGGCCGCCCTCGACGTCGCGGACCTGGATCCCGCGATCATTTATCTCCTTCAGCAGACCCTGCGCCCTGGCGAGGCCATCGGCAGCGGCTCGCTCTGCCGCGGACAACGCGCCGCTCAGGTCGTGGTGCCCGTTGCCCCTCGCCTGGCGCGTGATCCCCTGTACGACCCCCTGCGCTTGCCGCAGGTCTACCGCCGCGCTCTTGAGTTCCTCGAGCCTGATGCGCAACCAGGGCAAGAGCGCGTTGCACTGTTCCGGGGTGTAGATGATGGGGTCTGCCATGTGATCAGGGTACAGGCCGTCGCCTGAACCAGGCCCGCATCTGCCGGGTACTTGGCCTCAAGCGGTCCCTGACAACCGAGAGGCGATTGGGCTGCCACCGGTGCACGATACCGCAGCTCCAACTCGCTTCCCTGTCTCCTGGGCCGGCCTGAAGGTTACGGCTCTCCGGGTCAGCGGGTCTGGGGGTTGCGTGGGAATCCACCCCAACGTGGGTGCGGGAGGTCGTGCCCGTGGTCGTGCTGCGCGTCGTCTCCAGGGTTGAGCAGGCCGTGACCCGTCTTCCTGCGGGCCCTGACATAACCGGCGATGGCCTCCAGGCGGGCCCGATCGGCTCCAAGCTTCACGGCCAGGTCAAGGTCCTGTCGCATCTGAAGGTCTTCGCCGAGGGCCGCGAAAGCAATTGCCCGGTTGCCATGGGCGTCGGCGACGCCGGGTTTCAGAGCAATGGCACGGTCGAAATTGCGCAGGGCCTGTTCGAACAGGCCGAGCGAAAGACACGCCGTGCCCAGGTTGTACTGGATCTCCGGGTTGTCCGGATCGAGTTGAACCGCCTCCTCGAAATCTTTCGCGGCGCGCTCCGGGAAGCCGAGCTGCGCCAGTCGCAGACCGCGCTTGAAGAAGCCCTGCGCGGTATCCGGCGCCGGCCAGGCGTCGAGTTCGGCATCGGTCGGCACGCGCTCTGGAACGCCGGCCTCGCCATCGTGCCACTGACGGTACTTCGGATCTGTCATGGGCCAATCGTACCGCAGCTTTCGCGTGGCAGCGGCCCATTTGCCTTCCGTTGATCGGCACGTAATGGCTACGGCATACTCACTTAGAATCGTTGTCCTGGTCAGGAAGGGGACGCCCGTGAAACTGGCAGTGTTCGGTCAATCAGCCTTCGGCAAGGCGGTGGTCGAGGCGATCGTTGACGCCGGACATGACGAGATCGTCGGAGTGTTTCCTCCTCCACCGAAGGAGGGGGTCCCGGAAGACCCGATCGCAGAGGCCGGGAAGAGCCGTGGCGTTCCGGTCTTGTTGCCCGGCCGTTACCGGTCGCGCGCCGCCATCGATGCGTTCAAGGGGCTCGCCCCTGACCTCTGCGTGATGGCTTACGTAACCGACTTCGTGCCCGAAGAGGTGCTTTTCTATCCGAAGCTGGGCACGATTCAGTACCACCCGTCGCTCTTGCCCCGCCACCGCGGCCCCAGCTCGATCAACTGGCCCATCATCCAGGGTGAAACCGAGACCGGGCTATCGATTTTCTGGCCCGACAAGGGGCTCGACACTGGGCCAATTCTGCTTCAGATAAAGGTCCCCATAGGTCCGGACGACACCGTCGCCTCGCTGTATTTCAACCACCTCTTCCCCCTGGGGGTCAAGGCGATCGTTGAGTCGCTCGACCTGGTCCGGTCCGGAAAGGCGCCGCGCACGCCGCAGGACGAGAAGCACGCCACATATGAAGGCTGGTGTAAGAAGGAAGATGCCGTGATCGACTGGAAGCGGCCTGCGGCCGAGGTCTACAACCTCATCCGGGGGTGCAACCCGCAACCGGGCGCTCACACCACCCTCGAAGGCCAGGAGCTGCGGATCTTCGACTCGGCGGCGGGCGGCGCGGGCCAGGCACGTCCCGGGA
Organism: SAR202 cluster bacterium; assembly: GCA_016872495.1. Taxonomy (GTDB): domain Bacteria; phylum Chloroflexota; class Dehalococcoidia; order Lucifugimonadales; family Lucifugimonadaceae; genus VGZT01. Next base: position 61,639 of record VGZT01000002.1, on the reverse strand, counting down.
TGGTAGTCGCAATCGGCCCCGGTGGCATTGAAGTCGCCGCCGGACGGGGGTCGGTCCTGGTCAAGCGTGTCCAGACGGTGGGAGCGAAGAAGGTGACTGCCACCGAGTTCGCCAGTAGCGTCGGTCTCAAGGCGGGCGCGCAGCTGGGGTGAGTCTGTCAGTGAACAGGTCCGCCTCTGCCAGTTCGCCAGGGCCTTCCGATAGCGGCCCCGGCGACCTGTGGACGCGGTCGGAAATGCTGCTCGAGTTCCCAAAGGTTCGAGACCTGCTAGTCGCCCGCACGCATTTCTTCGTTGCGACAGAGCTCGCGCACCAGCTGCGGCCATCGGTAGACCAGGATCTTGTCGACCGGCTTCAACGAGAAACCGCCGAAGCCCGGCTCTTTCTGGATGCACGGGGTGACATAGGCCTGATTGCATTGCCTGACCCAAGGCCGGCGTTGTCGAGGGCCAGCCTGGGTGGCTCGCTCTCCGGCGCCGAACTGGTCGCGATCTCGGTCGCGCTGGATGCGACATGGCAGGCGCGCGCAGCGCTGAAGCCTTTCGAAGAGCGGATCCCGCATCTGCACGAACTGGCTTCGAGGATCGGGGACTTTCGCCAGCTGAAGCGGGCGATCGATCACGCGCTTTCCGAAAAGGGCGACGTCCTGGATCGTGCCTCCCCGGAGCTCGGTCCGTTGCGGCGAAAGGTCGCCACGTCTTACAACCGGCTGGTGCGGCACCTTGAAAGGATGACCTCCGACGGCCACCTGCAGCGCGCCCTGCAATCCTCCGCGATTGCGACGCGCGGCGACCGACTGGTGCTCGAGGTCAAGATCGAGGACCGGAAGGCGGTCCCGGGGATCGTTCACGATGTTTCTAAATCCGGCCTGACGCTCTTCGTCGAGCCCTTCGGCGCGGTCGAGATCTGCAACGACTGGCGGGAGACCTCGGCGGAGGCGGCACGCGAAGAGGAGCGCATCCTTCGCTCGCTGTCGGAGATGGCTGCCGAACGTGCGGCCGAGGCGCTGGATTCGATAGCAGTCGCCGGCGAGATCGATCTCATCTTTGCCCGCGCCCGGCTGGCACACGACTTGCGGGCGGTCCGCCCGGAGATCAGGTCCGGCCCGCAGGAGGCCGCGGTGCAGCTCGTTGACGCCCGCCATCCATTGCTGGGTGCCGGCGCGGTTCCGCTGTCGCTGTGGGTCGGGCCGGGCTTCAGCGCCCTGGTCATCACCGGACCGAACACGGGTGGCAAGACGGTGGCCCTGAAGACCGCCGGCCTCCTGGCCCTGATGCACCAGGCCGGGCTCCAGATTCCTGCAAACTCAGGCAGCGCGCTCCGGATCTTCGACGGGATATTTGCGGACATCGGAGACGCGCAGAGCATCGAGCGGTCCGTTTCAACCTTCTCCTCGCACATAGGCAACGTCGTCGAGATTCTCGAAGGGGCAGGTCCCGAATCGCTCGTCCTGATCGACGAGCTGGGGACCGGCACCGACCCTGAGGAGGGGTCGGCGCTGGCGCGTGCGGTCCTGGAGGAGCTGGCTGAGCGCCGAATCCCGGCCATCGTTACCACCCACCATCGCACCGTCGCCGATTTCGCCGGGCGGAGGGAGGGCATGGAGAACGCGAGTGTGGACCTCGACCCGGACACGATGCTGCCTACGTACCGCTTCGCGATGGGCCTCCCTGGCCGGAGCTATGCGATCACGGTTGCGGCAAGGCTCGGACTCAAGCCGTCGATCATCGATGCTGCGCGCGGATTTCTCTCTTCTTCCCACGTGGATTCCGAGCAACTGCTGCGGGAGCTCCAGTCCGAACGCAAGAAGATCGCCGCGGCGGCGGGAGAGGCGGAGGCTGATCGGACGGTAGCCGCCGACCTGCGGCGCCAGCTGGAATCCAGGCTGGCCTCGTTGGCGACCGGCCAGGAGGACCTCCTGGCTTCGTCCCGGCGTGACCTGGACCGTGAGGTGTCGGAGGTGCGCGCCCTTCTGAAAGATATCGAGGACCGTGCCCGATCCACCGGAGAGCTGAGCCAGGCGCTCGCGCAGATCGACCGCGTCCGCCAGCGGATTCGAGACAAGTCATGGGCGGCCCCGCAGCGCGCCCCTGGGGCGCCGGTTCGCCCCCCCGAAAGACCGCTGGCCGTCGGGGACGTCGTGGAAGTAAAGGGCCTTGGCGTGCGGGCCGAGGTCGAAGGGTTCAATAGCGACGGCAGGGTCGACCTCCTGATGGGCGCCGTGCGGGTGGCGCTCGACGAAGGCGAGCTCCGTCGTGTGGACGGTGCGCAGCAGTCGCGCTTGCCGAAGCGCGTTTCGTTCGACGCCGCACCTGCGGACACCGTGACCACGTCACTCGACCTGCGTGGCATGCGGGCACACGAGGTCGAAGATAAGGTCGCCGCTTTCCTCGACCGTTGCACCCTGATGGGTCTCAGGTCTGCTCGTATCGTGCACGGCAGGGGGACCGGGGCGGTCCGCCAGGCGGTCCGAGAGGCGCTGGCTCGCCACCCCTCGGCGGCGGCATTCAGCCCCGCCGAGCCATCGGCGGGCGGCGACGGCGTCACCGTGGTCGAGCTAGCCTGATTCACTGATCGATGCGCCGGCGTGTGGCGACCAGCCCGGCCTGGGGCGTAATGATCGCCGAAGCCCGCGACTACGTCGCCACCGCCTGGCGGCTCGCCTTCTTCCCTGGCATGGCAATCTTCATGGTCGTGATGTCACTCAACTTCATGGGTGACTGGTTGCGAGACCGCCTGGACCCACGTCTTCGCCAGCTGTCCTGACCGGGCTGCCCGCGATGCCACGTACTGGCGACCATGGCCGGACGCTCAAATACGCCAACCGTGCCTGTAGCGTGTAGAATCCCGCCACTTTCTACCGGCTACACAGCGGAGGAGCTTCGCCTTGGATTTCGGCTATTTCGCGATGCCTTTGCACCCGCCCGGGACCGACTACACCCGATCCCTGCACGGCGACCTCGACCAGATCGTCGAGCTAGACCGGCTGGGCTACCGAGAGGCCTGGATCGGCGAGCACTTCACGTCTGAATGGGAGAACATCCCCGCCCCCGACCTGTTCATCGCCGCCGCGCTCGAGCGCACGAAGAACATCGTCCTGGCGACCGGCGTCTCGTGTTTACCCAACCACAACCCGTTCGTCCTGGCCCATCGCATCGCACAGCTGGATCACATGGCAAGAGGCCGCTTTCACTGGGGGGTTGGCTCCGGCGGCTTTCCTGGCGACCTCGAGGTGTTCGGCTACGGTGAGGGCAAGAAGGACAACCGGATAATGACCCGCCAGGCGGTCGAGGCGGTCCTCGAGTTATGGCGCAGCCCCAAGCCCGGGAACCATAACACCAACTACTTTGATTACACCGTACCCAGGCCCGAGAAGAACATCGGGCTGCGCGTCTACTTGAAGCCGTACCAGAAGCCGCATCCTCCGATCGGCGTCGCCGGGGTGACCCCGAAGTCCAGCACTCTGGCACTGGCGGGCGAGCGAGGGTGGATACCGATGAGTATCAACCTCGTTCCGGAATGGGTGCTCAAGACGCACTGGGTGGCCGTGCAAGAAGGTGCGAAGCGGGCGGGAAGGCGGCCCCAGCGCAAGACGTGGCGCATAGCTCGCGAGGTGTTCGTCGGAACGACCGCCCGGGCCGCCATGAACGAGGCGAAGAAGGGTGTGCTGGCGAGGGACTGGAACCAGTACTTCTACCCGCTGCTCAAGCGTGACGGCATGTTGAAGTTGTGCAAGATCGACCAGGATATGCCCGACAGGGCCGTCACCGCCGACTACATGGCCGAGAACGTGTGGATCGTAGGTGGTCCGGACGAAGTCGCAGAGAAGATCGCGAAGCTCCACGCTGCGGTGGGCGGGTTTGGTGTGCTGCTGGCGATGGCTCACGAATGGGCGCCGGCGCCCAGGTGGAAGGAATCGTTCCGGCTATTGAGGCAGGTCGTCCAACCGAAGCTAGCGAAGGCAGGAATCTGATCGCAATGAAGATCACCGATCTGAGCGTGACGATGTTCTCGTGGGACAACATCCCCGAGACGAAGTACACCCGCAAGTGGAAGCCGATCGGCGGGTCCGTCGAGATGGGCCTGGTTACGATTCACACCGACCAGGGGATCGAGGGTCACTCTTTCCTCGGGAACTCGAGCCAGAGCGCCGCTGTCGACGTGGCGCAGCTCCTGAGTACGCTAAAGCCGGTCGTCATGGGCCAGGATCCCCTGGAGCGGGGCCGGCTTTACAGCGCTCTCTGGTCCAAGAACCGGTTCTTCCCGATCCGGTGCATCGGCGCCGTCGACGTCGCGCTATGGGACCTGGCAGGGAAGGCTGCAAACATGCCGGTCCACCAGCTGATCGGCACCTGCCGCGAGCGCGCCCCGGCCTATGCCAGCTCGGCCCTGCAGGAGTCGCCCGAGGCGTACGCCGAAGAAGCCCTCTACTACAAGTCGAAGGGCTGGACCGCCTACAAGATCCACCCGCCGGCGGTGCCGAAGGAGGACATCGAAGTCTGCGAGGCCGTGCGAAAGGCTGTCGGCGACGACATGGTCCTCATGCTCGATTCCGTGTGGGCGTACTGCTACGAAGACGCGGTGCGTGTCGGCAGGGCAATCGAGGAGATGGGTTACTACTGGTACGAGGATCCTCTGGCCGAAGACGATATGTATGGATATATCAAGCTACGCCAGAAGCTGGATATACCGATCCTGGCGACCGAAGCCAACCCCGGCGGCCTCTACCCGATGGCGCAGTTCATAACGGCGCAGGCCACCGACATGTTGCGGGGCGATGTGGCGGTCAAGGGTGGCATCACACCGATGCTCAAGATCGCCTATCTCGCCGAGGCGTTCCGCATGAAGTGCGAGGTGCACCACGGCGGGAATTCGCTGAACAACGTGGCCAACCTCAACCTCACGATGGCGATCGAGAACTGCGACTACTTCGAGGTCCTGTTGCCGGACCACGCCCAGAAGTACGGCCTGGTGAAAGACATCAAGGTCGACGCCGAGGGCTACGTCCACGCACCGACCGGGCCGGGGTTAGGCGCCGAGATCGACTTTGACCTCATCAAGAAGAAGACCACCCGCGTGCTTCGCTGACCGACACGAGACAGCTGGGGGCCACAGACTATGGCCACGTACGACCGGAGGAGTCGACCAAAGGCCCGCTCGCCTCAGGGCATGCTTGGCGCGGTCGACATCCCATGGACAGACGATTTCCGGCTGGATGAGAACTCGTTTCGGCGGCTGCTGAAGAGGCTAAAGGGCCACGGGTTCGGCAGGTTGTACGTGATGGGCACCGCGGGCGAGGGTTACGCGATGTCCGACGCCCTGTTCCGCGACGTCGTCGATGTGTTCGTCGAGGAGATGCGCGGGCCGGGCCTGGTCCCTCAGGTCGGCGCCATCAGCCTTTCGACTCAGCAGGTCATCGAACGTGTTCGATACGCGCACGGCAAAGGCGTCCGGTCGTTCCAGATCTCGTTGCCGTCCTGGGGGCCGGTGAGCGACTCAGAGATGCTGACGTTCTTCCGCGTGGTGTGCGGTTCCTTCCCGGACTCCGAGTTCCTCCACTACAACCTCGTGCGCACCAAGCGCGTCCTGACCGGGGACGACTATCGCAAGATAGTGGATCTCATTCCGAATCTGACGTCGACCAAGCAGAGCACGTATGACATGGGGCTCATCCGTGGCTGGATGCTGCGGGCACCCGAGTTGCAGCATTTCTTCCTTCAACACTCGTTCGCCTACGGCTCATTGTTCGGCGAGTGTTCACTCCTTTGCAGCATGGCCGGACTGTTCCCGAAGCTCACCAGGGAGTACTTCGAGGCTGGCCGGACTGGCGACGCCGCCCGTGCGTTCGAGCTGCAGAGGACGTTCATCGACGTTGGCGAATCCCTTTACGGGTCGGCCAAGAGCGCCCACATGGACGGCGCGTATGACAAGCTGCTCGTGTGGCTGACCGATCCTTCGTTCCCGCGCCGGTTGCTTCCTCCGTACGAGACCTTTTCAGATGAGGACGCGACGCGTGCCCGGCAGGCCTATGAAGCGCGCTGGAAGGCGCTCGGCTGACCGCCGTTAGAGCTACTTGACCAGGTTCGCCTTGATGTAGTCGAAGTCGATGTCCTGGCCAAGACCAGGCTTCTGCGAGATGTGCACGAAGCCGTCTTCGTCCATCGGGTCATCGATCGTCTTCAGCCAGGGTTTGGGTTTCTCCCAGTCGATGAACGGGTGCAGTAAGCCGCGCTCGTAGTACTGCCCCGGGATGCTCATCGCGCAGAGGACGTGCAGATTTCCTGGGCCGCCGCCGTGGACCTCCATGGCCATGTTGAACGCCTCGGCGAGGTGAACGATCTTCATCAGGGGCGAGATCCCGCCGTTGTCCGTCACGCCACCACGGGTGATATCACAGGCGCCGCGCACGATCCACTCGGCGCGCGATTGCATCTTCCCGGCGTGATATTCGGGACCGATCACGGGGATTTCGAGCTGCTCGGCGAGCCAGACATACGAGGAGACGCTGTACTCGTCCATCGGCTCTTCTATCCACTTGTAGTCGAGCTTCTCGAGCTCCTTGCCGATGTAGTAGGCCTCGGACCGCGAATAGTGGTGGTAGCAGTCGATCATGAGCTCGATATCGGGGCCGACCGCCTCGCGCACGGCTGCGCATGCTCGCACGTCCATCCTGGCATCGGGCGCCCACTTGATCGGCGGCATCCAGGTATGAAGCTTGATCGCCTTGTAGCCACGCTTCACGAGCCACTCGGCGAAGCGCCCGTACTCCTCGGGCGTGCTGAGGCCATTTGGCAGCTCATCGCCGCACATCGTGCTTCCGTACGCAGGCACCTTGTCGCGCGTGGCGCCGAGAAGCTTGTGAATTGGCGTCTTGAAGTGCTGCCCTGCCAGGTCCCACAGGGCCATGTCGACGAGCCCGAGCAAATGGTCGGTCAAGACACCAGTGTTGCCTCGCTGGTACGTGTAGAGCTGGTGCCAGATCTTCTCGCGATAGAAAGGGTCTTCGCCCACGAGGTGTGGCTTGACCAGCGCCGCCACGTGCTGTGGGTTTGCACCGAAGACATGCCCTTGCGCCCCGTTGTCGGCCGTAACCGTCATGATCGTCTGCGTTGCGTCGTGCGGGTCAGCCGGATGTCCGTGGCCCTCCGCGTCTCTGCCCTCGCTGGATGTGTACCTGAACGTCTGGACCGTAACGTCGGTGATCTTCATCTGACTCCCCTGCGCGTCGTGTGGCCAGAAGCCTACCGCGTCGGGACTGGCGGGTCGAGATTCATTTCATGGGCAAAAGAAGGGGCCCGGATCGCTCCGGGCCCTTCTCAAGCTTGCCTGTCGAAACGGGCAGTGGGATCAGCGCTTCGGCTTCAGGATCGCAAGCAGGCGGTCGGCGATGATCTTCTCCTCTCCGTCCTGCACATTAACCATCGCCATGTTGATCTCGTCGCGGTAGCCTCCGCCGCCCACGTGGATCGGCGGGTCGCCGACGAGCAAGCGCTTGCGGATCTCGGCGGGCGATGGCCCGGCATACCCGCTATCGAAGTAGATGACAGGCTGCACGCCCTGCCGGTTGGCGTCGGGCCCCTCGATTGCGACGCGCAGGCCGGGGATACCCCTCAGGCGACCCTGGATGTACTCGGCCTTGTTGCGCCAACCCGCCAGCAGCGACTGCTCGTCGGTCTCGAGGAACAGCTCGAGCGCGGTAACCATGCCGACCATCGACTCTTTCGATACCTTCATGCCGCGCGCGATGCCGGCACGCGGGCTGTGGAGGTTCAGCGAGTTCGCGATCGCGGCGTCGATCAGGTCCTTGCGGCCAGCCAGCAGTCCCGCGTTCTGAGGACCGCCGATCCCCTTGCCGCCCGAAAACAGGACGAGATCGGCGCCCTGCTTGATGAACTTGGTCAGATTCTCCATGGGCGGGACTTCGGCGGCGGCGTCAACGATCACCGGTACGCCACGCCTGTGCGCGATCGCGCAGAGTTCGGGAAGCGGCAAGCCACGCCGAATGAAGGGGCCGAAGATCGTAGCGATGGCTGCTGTTCGATCCGTTATGGCCGCCTCAAGCTGGTATGGCTTCGCCCCGCCGAGCATGCCCCACTCAACCAGCCGCCCGCCCGGCACTTCAAAGGCCATGTCGTAGCGATTGCGCTCGCCCTTGAAAATCAGGATCTGGTCCTTCATCCCCGTGGTGTCGGGCAGCTGTTCGACTTTCGCTTCGTCGGTGCCGGTCATGCACGACGCGGCCGCGATCGTCTGGCTGGCCGAAGCGCCGGCGGTAACCAGACCGGCTTCCGCCCCGCACGCACGTGCCACGACCTTGCCGGCCGCCAGGTTAAGTTCCGTCATGTCCACAAAGGCCGTAGCGGCCTCGTTCATGGCCTGCAGCACTTCCGGACGCATGAGGCTGCCGCCCAGCGCGGTCACCCAGCTCTGGGCATTGATGATCGGCTTGATGCCGAGGCGGGCGTAGGCTTCGGGAACTCTTTTCTGGGTCATCTTCTTTCCTTCGATAGGAGCTAATGGTTCGAAGCGTGGGCCCTTCGACGGGCTCAGGGGACGCTCAAGTTCGCCAGCGCTTCGACAAGCTCAGCGATCGACCACCGGCCCGGACTTTCGTGCCGGCTTCAGGATCGAGAGCAGGCGATCGGCGATGATCTTCTCCTCGCCCTCCTGCACATTCACCATCGCCATGTTGATCTCATCGCCATAGCCTCCGCCGCCAACGAAGATCGGCGGGTCGCCATCACGCAGCCTCTGCCGTACCTCCGACGGGCTTGGCCCAGACCAGCCACTCTCGAAGTAGATGACTGGCTGAGGCCCCTGCCGATTCTCTTCTTCCTCGACCACGACCCGCAGCCCGGAGATATCCTTCAACCTGCCGGCGATGTGCTCGGCCATTGCGCGCCAGGCGGCCCATTCCGCCTCGTGGTCGGTCTTCAAGAACAGATCCAGGGCGGTGATCATCCCGACCAGCGTCTCCTTTGAGACCTTGGCGGCGCGCGCAACGCCCGCCCTGGACGGCCCCGGGTACTGGTAGTTCATCCTGGCCGCTCGGACCAGTTCCTTCTTCCCGGCCAAGATGCCGGAGTTCTGGGGCCCCCGGAGTCCCTTGCCACCCGAGAAGGTCACCAGGTCGGCCCCTTCTTCGGTGTAGCGGCGCAGGTTCGCCACGGGAGGGACTTCGGCCGAAGCGTCCACCACGACCGGGACGCCCCGGCTGTGGGCGATCTCGACGACCTCGAACAGCGATAGCGGGTACTTCATGAACGGGGCGAAGACGTAAGCGACGGCAGCGGTGTTCTCGCTAAACGCAGCCTCGAGGTGGTACTGCTTGGCGCCGCCTGGCATGCCGACGTCCACGAGCCTTGCGCCCGCCACCTCGAACGCCTTGTCGTAGTAGTTGCGCTGGCACTTGAAGATGAGAATTTCGCTCTTCATCCCAGTCGTGTCAGGCAGCTGTTCGACCTTGGCCTCGTCGGTACCGGTCATGACCGCAGCCGACATCAGCAGGTTGCCGGCGGCGGCTCCAGCACAAACGAACCCTGCTTCTGCCCCTACCGCCTTCGCCACGAAGTTTCCGGCGACATCGTGGAGCTTCTCGATCTCGACGAAATGACGCCCGGCCTCTTCCATCGCCGCGAAGACTTCTGGTCGCATCAGGCTGCCGCCGAGCATGGTCACCCAGCTCTGGGCATTGATCACGGTGGGGATGCCGAGGCGCTCGTAGATACTGGGCTGGCGCTTGTAAGTGGGCAAGGTACTGCTCCGAAGGGTTGCAACGACGCCGGGGGGATTCTACCCCGGGGGTACAGGCAGCGCACTCTCACCGGCCTTCGCCACCTTCGTTCGACGGGCTCAGGACGTCGTCTCCGTGCGGGTCAAGGGGATCAGGCGAGGGACTCCGAGATCCGCGAACGGCAGCGCGGCGTCAGATTTTGCCGACCAGCGATCTCAGGCAAGCGCGGGTGCGCGCCTCAGATCCGGAAGGTTCCCCGTCCGGGACAAAGATGGACGCGAAGAAGTCGGACGCCCCGGTCGACGCCAGGGCGCGCAACTCCCGTTCAACTTCCTTTTCATTGCCGACGACGGCAACCGAACCCGGGCCTTCGACGCCTTCGATGTCCAGCACCCTTCGGTAGTTCACGAGTTGACCATACCGGGCGAACTGCTGGTCGGCGGATGCCCTGCCGCGGCGCGCATCGTCGGTGACACAGACCGGCAGCCCGACACACACCCTGGGCGGTGGCTTCCCTGCCTTTTGCGCGGCCTCGTTGATCCTGGGCAGGATATGCGACTCGACAGCCCTGCGGCCGACGACCCAGAGAACAGTGCCGTCGGCTATCGAGCCTGCCATTTCGAGCATCTTCGGGGCCAGCGCCGCCAGCAACACGCTGGGGGGCTTGACCTGGCCGATTCGCAGACCGACCTCGGACTTGAAGAAATCACCGGCGAACTTGACCCGGCGCTCGGCCAGCAGCGGCATGAGCACCGAGAGGTACTCGCGCATGTAGCGGGCGGGGCGCTCATAGGGCACTCCCCACCAGGTCGTGACCGTCTCAGGGTGGGCCAGCCCGATTCCAAGCGCAAGGCGGTCGCCGGTCGCCTGCGCGACCGTCAGCGCCTGCTGCGCGAGCATCACCGGATGGCGCGGATAGATCGGGACCACGCCGGTCACGAATTCGATGCGCGAAGTGCGCGGCCCCGCCATGGCGATCATGGTCAGAGAATCGAAGCCAAGTATCTGTGGCAACCAGGCGACGGGGAAGCCGTCACGCTCGGCCGCAACGATCTGGTCCAAGTACGCCGAAACACTTGCGGGGATCTGGGAACTCAGCCCTATTCCGAGTCCGATCTTCAAGAATCCCTCCCTTCGCGTCCAATCCCTGGTTCAGCCATCTTTCCACGCTCGGTCCATCTCGGACTCGGACGGCAGAAAACGTCCGAAGGGCCGGCACTCCGAAGATCTACGGCTTGAGGATCACTCCGGGCTCTATGGACGAAGTCAACGTCTCGCAGCCGCTATCTGTCACCAGTACGGTATCGCTGCAGCCGACTGCCCCGAGACCCCGTATGCGCATGGTTGTTATGAGGTGGAATGTCATCCCCGCCCGCAGCACACGCTCTTCACCGTCGTTGATGCTCATGATGTGGCCTTCGTCCCAGCGAGGCGGAAAGCCGATGCCGATCCCGTAGGCGACGCGCCTCCCCTGCCGATACCCGACGTCGCCCGCCGCGATCCGATCGCGCGCGCGCTCGAAAACCGTCCTGGCCTTCACGCCGGGCTTGATGGCAGCCTTGGCCAGCCTGAGCGCATCCGTGTTCGTCTCGTTGGCCCGACGCAGGAGGTCCGGGGCTGAACCCGTCCACACGGTCCTGGTCATGGCCGCGTGGTACCTGTGTATGCAGCCCGGGATCTCTAGAAAGACGGGCTCATCGCTTCCGACTCGTCTGCCCGACCATGTAACGTGCACCAGCATCGTGCGCGGGCCCGAATTGATGAAAGGCGGCAGCCCGCTGTATTCGCTGCCGTTCTCCAGTTGTGCGGCGACCACCGCGGCCGCGATCTCGTTCTCGGTGGCGCCGACCGCGACCGCGTCGATGCCCGCCCTCATGCCCGCCTGCGACGCCACCGAAGCCTCTCGGATGTAACAGATCTCGGCGGGTGACTTGATCAGGCGGCCAGACTCCACCAGGCCGGACCCGTCGACCAGCACCGCATCCGGCAGCGCTGCTTGCAGCCGCCCGAACTCGCCGATCCGCATGAACCACGATTCCGCTTCGTACGCGATCCGCGCGGTGCCTGCGCGACCGGTCTTAATGACCTCCGAAGTGACACTGATCCAGTCAGCCGTGTCGCGGTAAGTCTGGTACTCCTCGAAGACGCAGAAGGCCGAGACCAGTGACTCCTCGTGAGGAGGTGGCACCAGGACAGGCTCCCGGTCCAGGAAGACAATTAACGCCATCGACCAGTAATAGCCGGGAGTCTGGTAGCCGCTGAGGTAGAAGATGTTCTCGGGCGTCGTCACGATCAGCGCCTGGATCGACCGCTCTTGCATGCGGTTTCGCAACCCGCGCAAGCGCGCCGCGTACTCGTCCAACGAGAAGTACAGGTAGTCGGGCGCCCTCACTTGCCGACGCTCATGCCCGCAGACCGGTCCAGATATCGACCACGCCTCTGCGAATCAGCTGGATTGCGATCGCCGCCAGCAGGAGGTCGGCCACACGGCTCATCGCCAAGAGGCCTCCCCTGCCGAGAAATTCACCGATGCGGGCCGAAAACCTGAAGACGATCCACGCGAGCACCATGTTCGCCACGAACGCGATGAGCGTGACCGCGTACCCGTAAAGGCTGCTGAGAAGGATCAACATCGAGATTGCGGCCGGGCCGATCAGCAGCGGTGTTCCGATCGGCACCACGGCCAGCAGCTCGTCTGGCTCCGGCGGTTCTGATGGGCCGGGGCCGATCATGTCCCGCAATGCGAGCACCAGCAGGATCAACCCGCCTGCCACGAGGAAGTCGGCAAGTTGAATGCCGAGCACATCGAAGACCATCCGGCCAAGGGCCAGGAATGCCAGGCCGAGCACGAGGCCGGTCAGGAGAGCGATTCTTACTACCCGACCGCGTCGCGCCGGGGGCGTCCGGCCCAGGAACGGCACCAGGAACGGCAGGGCACCGAGCGGATCCATCGCCACGAAGAGCGGGACGAATACGAGGATGAACTCCCCGAGCTGGTCCGAAACTCCGGACAAGTGCCCTTACCGCAACATCGCGACGAGTGGCGCGAGGTTCCTGGGATCCGGCTTCAACCCGCCGACCGGGAACCCGGTGACCACCTTCACTATCGCGTCGCAATATGGCGTCTGGATACCGGCTTTCCGGCCCTGCTCCGAAACGTATCCGTTCAGATACTCGACCTCGGTCCTCCGGCCTTTGAGCACGTCCTGCAGGAAGGAAGGCTTTCCACCGGCAAGCGATCCAGCGCCGGTTGCCATGTCGGTCTCCAGCTCCTCCACGCCCTTGCCGTCGGACGCGTCGACGAACCGCTGTGCGGGGATCCCGAAGATCGGCTCGATCTCATGACCGAGCGCCCTGCCAACCCTGATCACCTCGGCCGCGAGCTTGATCGCGACGCGCCGGGCGTTGGGGTCGGTGCGCACTTCGGCGCTTCCAAGGCCCGTAAGGCCGGCGATCGGGTTCGCCATGCAGTTCACAGCCAGCTTCGACCAGCGCTCGCCCCACAGGTTTGTCGTGACCTTCGAGGGAGCGACCGCGTTCATGATCTCGGCGAGCTCATTCGCCCGGGGGGTGGCCTTGCCGTCGAGCTCCCCGATCTTGAACCCAACCTTGTTGGTGTCCGTGCGCATTGCGTGCCCCGGCTCGTACATGCCCGCGCCGATCGTGATAATGCAGCCCAGCGTCCGTTCCCTGCCCGCCACCGCCGCAACGCGCTCGTCGTTGATCCCGTTCTGGAAATCGACCACGCAGCCCCCTGGCGACAGGTATTGAAGCCCCAGCTGGGTTGCCCACTCGGTGTCGTAGGACTTGACGGCGATGAACACGGCGTCGACCGGTTCACGAATCGACTGCGCCTCGTGGATGTGAAGGGCCCTGGCCTTGATCGTGTGCTCGCCGCACGTTCCGCTCAGCTTCAGACCGTTTTTTCTAATGGCGTTCACGTGCTCGGGCCACTGGTCGACCAGCGTCACGTCCCGTCCAGCTTTCGTCAGTAATCCGCCGACGACGCTGCCGATTGCGCCAGCGCCGATAATTCCGATTCGTTTTATCGCCATTGCCCCTGCATCCCCTCAGTGACCGCACCCTCTCGGCAGCGTGAGAGGGCGCCCGCAGCGTGGAGCTCAGACCGCCACTGCGAGGCGGGTGGAGCATACCACCGCAAGACCGACGAACCGGTTCTGGAGGAGGCGCAGGCCGTGGCCCGAAACACCCTGGTCGCCATCGACGGTGAAGATTGGCTGGTTAAAGGTCGTCCGCGGTACGAGAGGCAGTACGCCCAGGACACCTCGATTGAGGATTCATCCTCAAAAGCCGCGTGGCCCAGGCCGCCTTCGACGACGAGAACCCGGTCACTGCGCGCTTCCGGGCCTATCCGGACGCAGGGCGCTGGGATCCTGCCCGAAACACGGCCGAGTTCATTGCCGCGATGCCGGCCTGGAGGTCGCACGGCTTGACAGGTTTCACCGTCAATTTGCGGGGGGCAGCCCGCTCCAGTGCTACAAGGAGCCAGCAGTGAGGCAACGGCTCGACGAATTGGGCGCGCGCATCCGACGCGGAAATCTGGCGCGGCGTCGCATCGCCGCAGTATCAGCCGTGGATCAGCACCGGGATCGACGAGACCGGAGGCCTGAAGCCCGCGCACCTTGCCCGGCTGGCACGGGTGCTCGATCGGGCGGACGCAGAGAAGTCGATGACTTACACCGAGTAAGCGACCGATCCGTCGTCTCGCATCGGTACGATCTTTGTCAGGTCCCGTGGCTCGTGCTTCGCCTTCTTCAATAGCGCCTCGTCGAGTTCGACCCCGATGCCCGGCGTCTCCGGCGTCGGGATGAACCCGCCCTTCCGCTTCACCGAGTTCTTGTACACGCGGTTCTTCGGTGACTCGTCGCCCTTCGAGTACTCCTGCACGACGAAATTCGGGATCGAGACGTCGAGCTGCACCGACGCCGCCGTAAGAATCGGTCCGAGGTAGTTGTGGGTTACTACCGCGGAGTGGAACGATTCGGCAACGGCCGCGATCTTCTTGCAGTGGGTAATGCCACCGGCCAGGCCGATGTCAGGCCGGACGTACTGAGGCCCGCCGCTCGTCAGCAGCTCACGGAACTCCCAGATCGTGTGCATGCGCTCGCCGTTCGCAAGCGGCGACGTGAACCTCTTTGCCAGCTCCCCCTGCGACTGGATGGAGTCGATCTGGATCGGGTCTTCGATGAACAGCGGATTGAACTCGACCAGTGCATCGGCCAGCGCGATCGAAACCATCGGCGTGAGCTTTCGATGCAACTCCAGGATCACGTCGACGTCATCGCCCGCGCCTTTGCGCACCGCGGCAACGGTCTCGCGCGTCGACTTGATCAGCCGCTGAAGGGTCATCGAATGGAAGGTGTCGGGGAGCGGATCGAGCTTGACCGCGGTAAACCCCTCCTCGCGTGCCTCGCGGGCGCGGCGACCAGCGTCCTCGGGATTCTTGCCGCCCATCAACAGGTGGAGCCGGACCCTGTCACGGCACTTGCCCCCCAGGAGCTCCCAGACTGGTACCTGAAAGTGCTTGCCCTTGAGGTCCCAGAGGGCGATGTCGACCGCGCTGACCGCGCCTGAAAGCGCAGATCCACGGAACGGGCCCATGCGATACATGAACTGGTGGTGGTGCTCGATCCGGAACGGGTCCTTGCCGATCAGGTATGAGCGGAACCTGGCCACGATCCGTTCGACCGCTTCCGGGTAACCCCAGCAGGCCGTCTGGCCCAGGCCGGTAAGCCCGTTGTCGGCGCGCACGCGGACAACGTAAGCGTCACCGATCAGAAATGACTCGACTTCTTCGATCTTCACGTTCTCAGACTCCCTTTATTCAAGCGATGGGCACTACTTGTTGCAGGCGCATGTGAAACGCGCCCTAAGAGGACTTCTTGAGCGACTCCCGGTAGCGCGCCTTGGTTTCTTCGGAGATCGGATAGTACTTCCCCGGGCGCGCCTTCTCCTCGTCGATGAGCTTCTGGACGAACTCCTCGGCGCCTTCCTGCTCCTCGATCCAGTCGATGACCGCCTCGGCGTGCTGACATGGCACCACTACCACGCCGTCGTCATCAGCGACGATGACGTCCCCGGGCATCACCAGCACGCCTCCGACGTTTACGGGTTCGCCGGATTCGTAGGCTTCGATGAACGGAAGATTGCCCATGGGAGAGCGCTGGCGTGCGAACACCGCGAGTCCGTACTCCCGGGAAATCAGGTCGAGGTCTCGAATGGCACCATCGGTCACTATTCCGCCGGCGCGGTTGTGCCACAGCTGGCGGGTCTTCATGTTGCCAAGTATGCACGCATACGGGTCGGCCGAGTGCGCTTCGACGACCAGCACGTCGCCGGGACCGCATTCCGCCATGGCTCGGTACTCGGGAGAGTCGGCGCCACGCCTCGTGATCGCGAGAAGGTCTGGGCGCGGGGGCAGGAATCTGAGCGTCCTGGCCCGCCCTACCAGGCGTTTTCCGGCGGTCAATGGCTGCACGCCATGCATCAGGCAGCGTTGCCAGCCGACAGTCGCAAACCACTGGCCGTTACCCGGGATCGGCAGCCGATAAACGGCACTGTACGCCGTCGCCGAGGTCTGCTTTCTCAGGCGCTCAAGAACCGATTCACCGACATGGACCCTGGGTTGCACGCACGTCCTCCGGGCTGCTGTGATGATCCGGGCCGCTACTCTAGCTCGCGCGGGGCCTGGCCGGCCTGGCTGCAACCGGCCGAGTGGCCACGATCCTGGTACCGGCAGCGTCCCCCGTGATCGCCAGCTCGCCCCTGAGCAGCTTCAGCGCATCCTCTCCGAACAGGTCACGGCGCCAGCCCGCCAGGAGCCGATGTTCCCCTTCCGGCGCATCAACCAGTGCCTCCAGGTCCAACCTGGTGGCGATGAGCCGCTGGGCGATCCCGTGCTCCTCGGCCCTTACTCGTAGCAATGTCTGGAGCAGGCTGACCTGCGCCTGGAGGCCGTCGGTCAACTCGATCCTTGCATGGGGCCGTGGCGCATCAGTCACGGGCGCGGCCAGGCCTCGCTCGATCGCGGCCAGGATCTCGGTAGCCGCGACGCCATTGCCCGGCACGCTGGAAAAGCCGCGCGCCTTCTCCAGGTCTGCGGCCGCCCGGGGCTTGCGGAATGAGACGTCGATCAGGGTCTCGTCACGTGCCACGCGATTGCGTGGGATGTTCAGGCTTATCGCACAGCGCTCTCGCCACGCGGCCACCTCGCGTAGGACGGCCAGCGTTCGACGATCTGCTCCACGGATGTTGATCCTCCGCCAGGACTCTGAAGGGTCGGTCTCGATCCTGGTTTCGTCGGTCAACCGGTTCATCTCTTCTTCGATCCACGACTCGCGCGCCAGCGACTTCAATTTCGCCGCAAGGACCTCGTACGCATCGCAGAGGTGAGAGACATCGCCAAGCGAGTAATCGAGCTGCGCTCGGGTGAGCGGCCGGTGGGCCCAGTTCGTGACCTGCATCTTCTTGCGGATGTCGACGCCAACCAGGGCCGCGACCAGGTTGGCGTAGGAAATCGAGTCCCCCAGACCGCACGCCATGGCCGCAACCTGGGTATCAAAAACGGGCGCGGGCATCCGGCGCATGAGCCGGAAGAAGATCGCCAGGTCCTGACTACCGGAGTGGAATACCTTCACCACCTCACGCGCGGCCATCAGCTCGAACAGCGGACCCATGTCAAGGTCCTTATCGAGCGGGTCGATCGCAGCCGCCTGGTCGCCGTGCGCGACCTGGATCAGGCACAGGCGAGGCCAGTAACTGTTCTCTCCGACGAATTCGGTGTCGACCGCCACGTAGGGCCGCCGCGCGAGCACGGCGCAGATCTTCTTCAGTTCGTCTGTTCTGGTGATCAGCACGGCAGAAGGGTACCAAAGCTCCTGGAATACAGGCCGGCAGCCACGGGACGCGGGGCCGAGGATGAAGCCACCGCGCGGCCCGGCACGTTCCCACGCATCACGAACGCCTTGAATGCCCCGATCATGGTCCTGGCCCCCGTCCACCCGCAGCCTTGAGTGCCCGGATGTCCTGGGGCTTCGCCTGGCCTACAACCGCCGGGCCCGGTTGCCGCATACTCGCGGCGTGGAATCTCGCGTTTTCCTGGCGAATGTAGGCGCAAATACCTCCCATCGGTATTCGAGCCCCCTTTTCGACGACGGGTCGTTCGAGCTCCTGCCCATCCCTGAGACCCCACCCGAACCGGGTCCGAATTCGGTCACCTTTGCTGAACTCAGGTCGTGGGGCGACCCCAGTGTGTCTCTGAAGAGGTTTCTCCCGGCGCGCCTCTGGGGGGTGGCTGCCCACGCCGATCCGGACTTCCGGCAACTGACCTACGGCGACAACTGTGAGCGCGCACCGCGCGCCCACGCGCTGAGGCAGATCCAGCCCGGCGATCTGCTGATGTTCATTGCCCGGCTGCGTCGTGCGACCGGCCCGGCTGAAGCGCAGGAAGCCGGTTTCTTTCTGATCGGGTACCTGGAGGTTGATCAGGTAGTCGCCAATGTGGCCGGGCGACCCGCCGGGCGATTGCCTGGCCGGTTCGAAGCGAACGCCCACGTGAGGAAGGGGCGAAACGACGACCGCCACTGGGACGGCTTCTGGGTCTTCGGCGGTTCGAAACGGTCGCGCCGCTTCCGCCGTGCCGTTCCGATCGATCGTCGAATCGCCGAACTGGTCCTCAGGGACGCGACGGACAAGCCTCTGACGTGGGGTGCCGGTCGTTCCGATTTGCAGGTTATCGGCTCATACACGCGGACCTGTCGCTGCATAATCGACCCAGCACTGTCCGGGGACGCCCGGCACCGGCTGGCGATACTCTGGCGGCGTATTCACGAGTTCAATTCCGGAGTGACCTGATGTCTACCGCGAAACCGAAGGTACTGATCACGGGCTCGGGCGGGCTCATTGGCGGGGTGCTTGTTGCGCACCTGGGCGACCGGTACACCTTTTCCGGCCTGGACCGCCGCCCGTCCGAGGGCGGCGCCTCGAACATACCGACGTCCGTGGGTGACGTTGCCGACCTCGCCTCGATCCGAAAGGCGTTCGACGGCATGGACGCCGTTGTTCATCTCGCTGCAAACGCCGACATGCATCAGGCATGGGACTCGGCGCTTAATAACGGCATCGTCGCCACGCATAACGTGTTCGAGGCCGCGCGCCAGGCGGGCGCGAAGCGGATCGTCTACGCAAGCTCGAACCACGCGGTGGGAATGTTCGAGCTTGACCAGCCGTACCGGCGGATCAGGAAGGGGGACTACGCCGGCCTTGATCCGGTGAAGCTGAAGCGAATCGATCACAACGTAGCTATCCGCCCCGACGGGTACTACGGCGTTAGCAAGGCGTTCGGCGAGGCGATCGGCGCCTACTATGCCGAGAACCACGGCATGGAGATTGCATGCCTCCGGATCGGGACCGTGAACCGTCACAACGATCCGACACACGACGTGCGGCAGCTGGCGACGTGGTGCAGCCATCGTGACCTCGCCCAGTTGATCGACCGCTGCCTGAGCGCTAAGAATCTCAAGTTCGACATCTTCTACGGGGTGTCGAACAACAAGTGGCACTTCTGGGACATCGAGCACGCCCGCAAGACCATCGGATATCAGCCGCAAGATGACGCCGAGACGTATCGAAGTCGACTCCGACAAAGGACGGGAGCATGACCGGTATATCGCCCAACGAACCTGGATCCAACGGAGAGGGTGTGCGGTTCCACGTTCGGCGCCACGTGCGCACGCGCTTGATTGCGGGGTTCTTGATCCTCATTCCGGTACTGATCACGTACGTGGTGCTGGCTTTCGTCTTCAACAGCCTGGACCGCCTGCCTCAACCCGCGATACGCCTGCTGGTGGGCCGTGAGGTACCCGGTGTCGGGTTTGCGATCATCCTCGCCGCCGCCTACGGGGCGGGCCTGGTCATGGCGACCTACGCGGGACGCTTCATAGTCAGGTCGGTGCAGGCTGCCCTGCTGAGGGTCCCCGTCTACAGCACCGTCTATTCAGCATCGAAGCAACTGGTCGAGTCGTTCAGCGGCCAGGGAACGACCGGCTTCCGCCGGGTCGTCGAGTTTGAGTATCCGAGGCGCGGCACCTGGGCAATCGGCTTCCTCACGAACACCCTTGAGCACGAGGACGGGCAGGTGATGGGCGTGGTCTATATCCCGACCGCGCCGACCCCGAACTCGGGTTACGTTGCGATCGTTCCGCTCGACGACATCTTCGACCTGGACATGCCGGTGGACCGTGCGTTGCGGTTCTGCCTATCGGGAGGGATCATCGCGCCGCCACGGCTTAATCGCAGGCGGGCCGCGCCGCAGTCCCCCTGAGCGAGGAAAGCGATCGACGGCCGGCCCGGGCCGGCCGTGGTCCGGCCGGAAGGGAGCGACGCCTGTGAGGCGCTCGAAACCAAGATCGGTCGCCCGGTAAAGGTCCCCGCCGGTCGATCGAGCGACCTCCTGTTGCACGGCCAGTGCGATCCGCCTGCGAATCGACGCCACATCGCTGTTGTAGCCCCAGCATGAGATCAACAGGTACGCCAGCTCGGCAGGGGTGACCGGCTGCCCCGCCGCGGCGAGGCCGTAGAGCACCTTCTCGAATGAGCTCCGGGCGACCGGGAATGGCGGGATATCCGTCGCCTTTCGGCACGATTCAAGCAGGGCCGGCACACGCGCCTGTTCTTCTGGCGTTAGCCGCTGCCAGGCCCGCGCCCGTTTTCCTGCGACTGGATCTGTTTCTGACAAGCGGGACCTCGAATCACAGTCCTGGAACTCCGAGCTGTCAACGGTATCAGCAAAGCGGGCTGCGCCTCCGCTACCAGGTCGCTGCCTCTCAGCTAGAATCCGGGCGTGACCGAGCAACCCCGACTAAAACCCTACGCCCTGGCCGGGGATATCGGCGGGACGCAGATGCGTGCCGCGCTGGTCGATCGCGACGGGGTCCTGAGGAACAAGGCGAGCGCTGAGACCAGGCCCCGGGATGGCTTCGACGTCGCCACGCGGCGTTTCGTCGAGCTGCTCAGACAGGCCTCACGCGGGGTACCACCCGGGGGGATCGCGGCGGTCGGCGTATCCAGCGCCGGTCCCATGGATACGACCACCGGCGTTTACTACAACCCGCCAAACCTTCACGGCTGGGACCGCAAGACGATGAAGCCCGAAATCGCGGCCTCGCTCAGGCTCACTACCGTCATGGGCCACGATGCACGCGTGGCCGCGATCGCCGAAGCGCGCTGGGGCGTCGCACGCGGCATGAAGAACGTGATCTATGTAACCGTTTCGACCGGCATCGGCGGCGGCATCCTGGTCGACGGGCGACCCGTCAACGGCGTTCAGGGCCTGGCCGGCGAAATGGGCCATATCGTGGTCGACCCCGGCGGGACGGCCTGCAACGGCGGCTGCCGGGGCTGCCTCGAGGTGATCGCGTCGGGCGGCGGGGTCGCCAATACCGCCCGCAGGCGGATCGCGGCCGGTGAGAAGACACGGATCCTGGAGCTCTCGGGAGGCGACCCCGAACGGATCGTTGGCAGGACCGTGTTCGAGGCAGCCGCGCTCGGAGACGCGATGGCCCTGGATCTCGTGGAACGAGCCATCGCCGCCCTGGGGATCGTGCTCGGGGGCCTGTTGAACACCTTTGCGCCCGAGATCCTGATCGTCGGCGGAAGCGTCGGAATTGAAGGGCTAAGGCCTTACTGGGACCGCCTGGACGCGGCCATCCGCAGCCGATCGCTGCTCAGGTACCACGAGAAGGCTCCGCTCGCAATCGCCGCCCTGGGCGACGACGTAGGACTCATGGGCGCAGCGGCGATCGCATTCGATGCCGCGGAGACGTGAGCGGCTGGCTAGACCGATCGCCCGTTGCCGTTTGAGTCGGGCGGGCTGCCCGGCAGGCCCGGAGTGCCTGGCGTGATTGGGTCGCCCAGCTCCAGTTCCTCGAACGCTTCCCGCGCCGCTTCGGCGATTACCGGGATCTTGCTTCCGATCTGGCGCTTGATGATCCGGACCGCCGCCGGACCACCGATGCGGCCCAGCGCAATGATGGCGGCAGCGCGCACCTGCAGGTCGTCGTCTTCCAGCGCGGCGACCAGCAACGGCGCGTCGTCTTCCTCGCCCACCAGGCCCAGCGCGCCGACCGCCTCATAGCGCACGCCTGCATTGTTGCTCTCAACGGACCTGGTGATCTCCGGAAGCCACCGCCGGTTGCCGCTGCGCCCCATCGCAAACAGCGCACTCTGCTGCAGGAATCGGTCGCCGCTCTGGTAGGCGTCCACGATGATGCGTTCGTTGACGTCGTTCGGGTACGACCCGATGGCCTCGATCGCACGCCGGCGAACCGAGAGCGCCTCTTCGGGGCGACGTATCGCGAACTCAAGGGCCTCGCGAATGCGTTCATAGTCCCGCGCGATCATCTTCCCTTCGCACGCCATGATTGCGAAACGAGCCAGCCCCAGCGCGGCGGCCTCTCTCACCTCGCGGGAAGAGTCCTCCTTGAGGATCCGGGTGAAACGCTGGGCCAGTAGCTTGTTTGAGCTTTCGCCCAGTGCGGCGATCGAGGTGGCGCGGGCGACCGGGTCGGCAGACGTGAGTCCCGCGCTGAAGATTGCCTCGAACTCGTAGAGGATGTTCTCTTCAGCAAGCGCGGCGAGCCGCCTGAGGAAGGTCCTGAGGTACGCCGGCCGCCAGCCCGTCCAGATCTGGGCCAGCTTGCGCGCATCGGACTCGGACGAGCCGGAAAGCTCGGCCAGCACCCGATACGGCGGCCGCACGTCGGCCGGAGGTAATTTTTCGAGGAACTCCTGCAGGCCCACCACGCGTTCTCCCGGGATCGCCTGAAGCCATTGTATTGGCGTGTTCCTGTTTACGACCGTTAGGATAGACCGGATGACCAGATGATCGTTGTAACCGGTGCCGGTGGATTCCTGGGGCGCAGAGTCGTCGCTGCCCTGGCCGAGCGGGGCGAGGCCACCCGTGTCGTCTTGCGGCGTCCGGAACAGGCGAGCGCACTTGGCGCCCACCAGGTTGACATCGCGCTGGCGGATATCAGGGACGCCGCCTCGCTCAACCGGGCGCTTGAGGGCGCTACGGCGCTGATCCACCTCGTGGCGATCATTCGGGAGCGTCGCGGCGCCAACTTCCAGTCGATCAACGTGGAAGGCGCCCGGAATATCTACGCCGCGGCCAGTGCCGCCGGCGTTCGCCGGTCGGTGTTCGTGAGCGTGATCGGCGCCGGGCCCGATAGCCCTGAGCGTTACTTCAAATCCCGCTGGGACGGTGAAGAGGCTGCCCGGGCGAGCGGCGTGCCCACCGCCGTGGTCAGGTTCTCCTCCGTGTTTGGTGAAGGCGACGAATTCTTCAACGTGCTTGCGGCCCTCGTGCGCGCCGGACCGATCGTCCCGCTCCCGGGTCTTGGGAGGTCCAAGTTTCAGCCAGTTCATGTCGATGACGCCGCCGAGGCCTGCGTGAGGGCACTTGACCCATCGTTCGCCGGGCGAACGATGGAGCTGGGCGGGCCCGAGATCCTGGAGTACCACCAGCTGGTCAACGCCGTGGCGCGCGAGATGGGCAAGCGACGGCTGAAATTGCCGGTCCCGTTATTTCTGATGGCGCCGCTGGTGCGGTCGACGGGGTGGCTCATGAAGACCCCGCCGGTTACCTCGGAGCAGCTCCGGATGCTTCGTTACGACAACGTCGCAAAACCGGGCGTAGTCGAAGCGGAATTCCGTTTCAAGCCGCGGCCCCTCCATGGCAACATTGGTTTCGTTCGGATGGTTTCGTACTGGGACGCCGTTCGCATCATGTCCGGTCGCATGCCTCGGCATATTCGCGACCACTGATACGGGGCGTTGCATCGGGTCGCCTGCAGGGCCGCTCAGACGCAGCGGCCTGCGGTGCGGCGATCGGTCTTCGGATGCTCGATTTTCCGGGCCCTACCGGGCGCGCTCAAGCGTACTCACGCGCAGGAAGAGATAGCTCCACGATTACCTACAGGGCTGCGATAGATCGACTTCTTGGGCTTGCCGACTTCGAGCGCAAGGCGCGGGCAGGTGAACCGCCCGACTTCCACCTCCGCCGTATGGAGACGTTGCTCGCCCTGATGGGCGATCCCCATCTATCCATCCCGACGGTTCACGTGGCGGGCACGAAGGGCAAAGGCAGCACCTCCGCGATGATCGCGGCCGCCACGACCGCACATGGAATACGCACGGGGCTCTACACCTCGCCGCACCTCCACACGTTCCGGGAGCGCATCCAGGTCGATGGCCAGGCCGTCGCGGAATCGGACTTCGCAGAACTGATCGACAACCTCTGGGAGCACGTCGAGGCGGTCGCGTCCCTTGGTGATCGCGGGACCGTCACCGTCTTCGAGATGCTGACGGCGATGGCGTTCGAGCACTTCAGGCTGAAGAAGTGTCAGCTCCAGGTCATCGAAGTTGGGCTCGGCGGGCGACTGGACGCCACGAACCTGGTGCGCCCGCGCGTTTCGGTGATTACGCCTGTTGGCATCGATCACGTCGCCGTGCTCGGAGACACGATCCCGAAGATCGCGGCAGAGAAGGCCGGGATCATCAAGCCCGGCGTCCCGGTCGTAATGGGCCGCCAGACGATCGAGGGAAGAATCGTCATCGCCGACGTGGCCAGGAAGAACCACTCCGAACTGGTTGACGCCATGGCCAGCGCGCGCGTTGACAACGACACCGCCCAGATCTCCGGCAACAGGCAGCATTTCACGGTTCGGACCGCCCGGACCAGCTACGCTGTCGATCTCCCGCTGCTGGGGCCGCACCAGGTCGACAACGCCCGAACGGCCATTGCCGCCCTGGAAGTCCTGTGGCAATCAGGGTTGGCATTGAACGCGGCCGGGATCGAGCGCGGGCTGGCCCGCACCTCCTGGCCGGCCCGATTCCAGGTGCTGTCCACGGCAGGCCCGTCGGTGGTGGTCGATGGGGCGCACAACGCGGACTCCGCCCTTGCACTGCGCACGACATTTGAAGCCCGGTTTCCGGTGCGGGGCAAGCTGATCATGGTGTACGGAGGGACGCGCGGCCACGATGCGACCGAAACGGCCCGTCAACTGGCCCCCTTGAAGCCGGCCGTCGTGGTGACCCGGACCAGGCACCCCAAGGCGATCGACCCGGTGGAGCTGGGGATCGCGCTGCGTGGCCTGGAAATCGAAGTTGCCGCGATATCACCCACCACTGACGCGGCTTACCACGCCGCGCTGGCGATGGCCACCCCATCGGACGTTATCCTCGGGACGGGCTCGCTGTTCGTGGCCGCCGAGATGATTGAGACGGTCCTCGGCATAGAGCCCGAGCTATATCCGGCTTTGCGCGGAGAGCTCATGCCCACAGCCATCCCCGCTCCGGGCGTGTAAGCTTTTGAGGTTGGGGGCCGGAGCTGTTTGCGCCGCCGGCCCGGATGTAGACGTTCGGGGGGTCATGCATTGGCCGACTCCAATTCCAGAGTGCGCGTCGTCGTGACCGGCATGGGAGCGTTGACTCCCCTTGGGAACTCGGTCGGTGAGTTCTGGGACAACCTCGTGGCCGGCAAGTCCGGGATCGCTCCCCTGACGCTCGTAGACACCTCGCCCTATCCAACCAAGATAGGCGGGGAGGTGCGCGGTTATGACCCGACGCAGTTCGTCGACAAGAAAGATGCCCGCCGAATGGCGCGCTTCTCGCAGCTCGCCGTGGGCGCCGCCGCCCAGGCGCTGACCGACGCAAAGCTGGACATGGCGTCGGAGGGCCGGGAGCGGATTGGGGTCCTGCTCGGCACCGGTATCGGCGGATTCCCCGAGACCGAGGAGCAAGGCCGCATCCTCCTTTCAAAGGGCGGGATGCGCATGAGCCCGTTCTTCATCCCGATGATCCTCCCCAACATGGCGACCGCCAACGTATCGCGCGTGTTCGGCGCGACCGGCTTCAGCAACACGACAATCACCGCGTGCGCGGCCGGGACGCAAGCGATCGGCGAAGCCCGCGACGCGATCGTGCGCGGACGGGCTGACGTGATGATCACGGGCGGCACCGAGGCGGGGATCTGTGAGCTCGGCCTGGGTGGCTTCTGCACGATCCAGGCGCTTACCCGGCGCAACGATGACCCGACGCATGCCAGCCGACCGTTCGATGCAAAGCGGGACGGCTTCGCGCCCTCAGAGGGCTCGGCCGTCCTGATCCTCGAACGGGAAGATCGCGCGGTCGCACGCGGTGCACGCATCTACGGCGAAGTAGCTGGCTACAGCGCGTCCTCGGATGCGTTTCACCTGGTGCAACCCCCGGAGGACGGAGCCGGCGCGGCGCGCGCCATGAAATGGGCGCTCCAGGACGCCGGCGTCACGGTCAATGAGATCGACTACATCAACGCACATGGCACGTCCACCCCGCTCAACGACGCCGCCGAGACCAGGGCGATCAAGCTGGTCTTCGGTGAGCGCGCGAAAGGAGTGCCAATCAGTTCAACCAAATCGATGATCGGGCACTCGCTTGGCGCCTCCGGTGCGCTTGAAGCGGTAGTCGCTTTCAAGACGATCAACGAGGGCGTGATCCATCCCACGGCCAACTATGAAGAGCCGGACCCGCTGTGCGACCTCGACTACGTGCCGCAGAAGGCGCGCAAGGCCGACGTCAAGACGGTCCTCTCCAACAGCTTCGGTTTCGGCGGTCAGAACGCCTGCCTGGTCGTCCGGCGTTACTCCGCGTAGGTCAGGCTGGTTTGGCCAGCTTGAAAATGCAGGAGAGCGGCACACGCAGGGACTGAATCTGCCCGGACTGCGAAACCTCCCGCTTACTTCATTCGGATATGCTCGGCTCTGCGAATCCTGTGATCGCGCATCCGACCGCCGCAAACCCCTCCCAGTAGCCCCAAAGCGGGCGGTGAAACGAGAGGACCGGGCGAGCTCCCGAGACCCCAAGGTAAGGGCCCCGGTGGAAAAAGCGGTCGACCAGCCAACCCTCTTCCTCATTCGGGGCGCGGGGAGCCGTGCGCCGAGGTAACCCATCCGTCACCGCTCGCAAAGCAGGGGTGCGAGACCACCGCCACGAAGGAGCCACCCGGCCCCAGGACCCGGAAGCCTTCGCGTAGCACCGCCGCGTAGTCGATGATGTCCATGAGAACGTGGTTGCTCACCGCTCGATCGAACGACTCACTGGCGAGGGAGTGCATCCGGGTCGCTGAACCGGCGACATAGCGGATGCCGAGGCGCTCCTCCCCCTCACGCCGGGTCGCCCGCCGGAGAAACCGTTCAGACAGATCGACGCCTGTGATGCGCGCACCGGCCCGGGCCAGCTTCCGGCACAGGCATCTGTCCCGACAGCCAGGGTCCAGCACATCGAGGCCCCGGAGGTCGCCCGGCAGCGCCAGCATCGGCGGATCACTCTGGTAGCGCCGGTTCGAGTCGCCATCGTCGTCGCAGGTGGCGGTCCACCGGTCGGCGTTGCGGTTCCAGTTGGCGCGCACGTCGCCCGTGAACTCTCCTTCGGGCCGCCCGTGGTCCCTCGTTCTCGGGTAACGAATGAGGTACGCCTCCCGCGCGATCGCCTCCCTGGCCAGCTTTTCGAGATCGAGATTCAGGATTGGCTGAGCACCGTTCCGCTAGAGCCGACCCAACGCAGGTCGCCACTCACGGGTCCACGGGGAGCGATACCCCGGGTGGCAGGTCGATGCCCAGGAGGGCCAGGCCGTCGCGCGGTCATCCGGCCTGTCGCACCTGGCGCAGTAGAACCGGTAGGTGGGATCTTGGAACGCCATTGACATGAAATGGGGCGGGTTCCCGCAGGCGGCCCACACGAACCGCCAGTGGCGATCGCACCGGGGGCGGAAGATGCCAGGCCGAACGCGGCCTCGGACGCTGCGCAGTCCGGCTGCGATTCGCTGATCCGGTCACAGCAGTAGCAGTTCATTACGACCCCTCGTCCCCGGGGCCTCATGACCGTCCCAGCTCGCGAAAACGATCCGGTACTATTCCGGAGCGTTCGCCGGCGATAGAGGACCAGCGGCGCGCTTTCTCACATCGCAGAAGGATCGGCACAAATGCCTGCAATCGGCAGAATCTGTTACGAAGACGTTGAGGGAGCAGCTGAGCTCTTCACATCTCAGTTCTGCCATCTCGTCGAAAAGCTTCACGACTCGTTTACCGAGCGCGTGCTCGAATTCCGCAAGCAGCGCCGGGCGGTTCTCGAACTCGCCCTGAAGAAGGGCAGGCTGCCTTCGCCGCTTCCGCCGAGCGCCGCAACGACCACCAGCTGGGTGGTCCCCCACGTGCCGGACGAACTACGGAAGCCGGGGATCGAGATCTCAGGGCCGGCGGCGATCACGCAGATGTTCATCAACGCGCTGAATCCTGTGGCAGACGGGACGCGGGCCGAAGGTGACCTGGACGACGACGAAGACTCCGGCGGGCACCGCCTGATCGACACCGTCATGTCTGCCCATAATCGATTGCGTGCCGCGCAGGGCACGCTCACCTACCACGACATGAACAGGAACCGAGAATACCGGCTTAAGCCCGGCACCCTGCCCTTCTTCATGCACCGGGAACGGGGGCTGGCCCTGGACGAACCTCACTTCAGGGTCGATGGGAAGGCGATTCCCGCCGCGATCCTCGGGACTGCGCTAACGCTCTACTACACCGGCCGCGAGCAGGCCGCGCGCGGCCAGGGCATCTACTTTTATCTGCCAAAGCTCGAGGCGGTCGCGGAAGCCGCCTTCTGGAAGGACTTCTTCGCCGCGTGCCAGAAAGAGATCCCGGGACTGGAGCGAGCGACGATCCGGGGGATCATCCTCGTCGAATCGCTGCCGGCCGTGTACCAGATGGAGGAGATGCTGCACGCCCTGGGACCCTACGCGGCCGGTCTCAACGCGGCGCGCTGGGACCTGAAGGCGAGCATCCTCGAGTTCATCATGGCCGACCCGAAGGCCGTCTGGCCCGACCGGTTCGGGGTCGATATCAAGACCACGCCGTTCCTTGCCAACACGTTCCGGCGGCTGGTTGCGGTCTGTCTGAAGCACGACGCCGTGCCGATCGGCGGGATGGCCACGGCGCTGCCGAGCAAGGACGAAGATGTGAACCGTGCCGCGGCCGGGGCGATTCGGGCCGACAAAGAGTGGGAAGCCCGCCAGGGGTTCTTGCGCGGCTGGGTGGCCCACATCTATCACATGCAGACCGCAGCGACGCCCTTCAAGGTGTGGCGCGCCACCGGATGGCAACCGGGACCGGAACTGGCGGGCCCGGACAACTTTCCGGTTCGCATTGAAACCCCGCGTGGCGAGATAACCCTCGAGGGCAGCCGCCGGAACGTTCGAACGATCATCGAGTACCTCGAGGGTTGGCTCAACGGCCGCGGAGCCAAGGGAATCGACAGCCTCGAAGGAAAACCGGGCACGCATCCGGCCCTGATGGAGGACCTCGCGACCGCCCGTATCTCGGTAGCACAGACCGCGCAGCGGGTCCTGCATCGCTCTCGGACCAGCGACACCGGGGAAGAACACGGACTGCCGGTCATCAAGCGCCTGGTGGTCAGCGAGCGAGATGACATCATCCGCCGGCTTCCCGAGGGGCCCGAAAGGGACGCCCAGGCCGAACGCTATGCGCGTGCGGCCAGGATCGCATTGCGGTGGATCAAGAACTACACCGAGTTCGACTTCCGAAGCCTGGGGTCCTACACCAGGGAAGACCTGGACAAGATCGCAGCCTCGCCGGATGCGTTCTGACGAGCGGCCGCACACCGGACTTCCCAGACAAGCCCCGGCAGGGCCAAGCGAGATGTGGATTCAGCGGGGACAAGTGGCGACTAGAATCGGGTAGCCGGCCACTCCCCCCAAGGCTCTCCCTCCAGGGAGAACAGGTACGTTGAATCGTTGTCCTTCGTACACCTGCATAACCATTCCGAATACAGCTTGCTCGACGGCCAGAGCCGGCTGGAGGCGATGGTCGGGCGGGTAAAGGAGCTCGGCCAGACCGCGATCGCCATCACCGATCACGGCAATATGTACGGCGCGATTGATTTCTACGCCGCCGCGCGCGCGGTGGGTATCAAGCCGATCATCGGCTGCGAAGGCTACGTGGCAACCGGAAGCCGCTTCGAGAAGGATTCGAACGACCGTTTCCCCTACCACATCACCCTGCTGGCGCGCAGCGACACTGGCTACCGCAACCTGATCGCCCTGCAGTCGAAAGCACACCTCGAAGGCTTTTATTACCGGCCCCGAATGGACCGCGAGATCCTTGAGCGGCATTCGGAAGGAGTAATTGTTCTCTCCGGCTGCCCGTCGGGAGAGATCCCACGCATGATCACGTCGGGACGCCCGGAGCAGGCCCGCGCGGCCGCTGAGTGGTATCGCGAGGTCTTCCGTGGCAACTTCTACATCGAGCTGATGTCGCACGAGGGCTTGCCCGAACAGCCCGCGATCAACAAGGGGTTGATTGAACTCTCCAGGGAGACCGGCATCCCGCCGGTTGTCACGAACGACTCCCATTACGTCCGCAAGGATGATCACTCCTTGCACGACGTCCTGCTTTGCATCCAGACCAACTCGGTGATCGACGACCCCAAGCGGATGCGCTTCGCCGGGAATTCCTACTACCTGAAGAGCTCGGAGGAGATGCAGGCCCTCTGGCCGGAGCTGCCAGAAGCGGTCGAGGAGACGCAGCGAATAGCCGATTCGTGCCAGGTCAACCTGGAGTTCGGAAAGGTCAGGCTTCCCAGCTTCGCGACGCCCAACGGCAAGACCGCGATCGGCTTCCTGAGGGACCTCTGCACGGAGGGTGCCGCCCGCCGGTACCCGCACGCCACACCCGCCATCGTGCAGCGGCTCAACTATGAGCTCTCGGTAATCGAGAAAACGGGCTTCGCCTCCTACATCCTCATCGTATGGGATCTCGCGCGCTTCGCCCGCGAGCGAAAGATCCTGATGAGCGTGCGTGGCAGCGCCGCGTCGAGCGTGGTCCTCTACTGCATCGGCGTCACGGACGTCGATCCGCTCGCAACGCGGCTCGTCTTCGAGCGCTTCCTCAATCTTGAGCGACGCGAAATGCCTGACATCGACATGGACTTCCAGGATGACCGGCGTGACGAGATGATCCGCTACTGCGTCAGCAAGTACGGCCGGGACCACGTCGCCCAGATCATCACATTCGGCACCCTGGGCGCCAAGGCGGCGGTGCGCGACGTGGGCAGGGCGATGGGAATGGCACTGCCTGACATCGACCGAATGGCCAAGCTGATCCCTCAGCGCCTCGGGATGACCCTGGATCTTGCCCGTGAACAGAGCGCCGAGCTGGCGACGCTGGTCGAGACCGACGAGCGGGCAGCCCGTCTGTACCAGATAGCCAGGGGCCTGGAAGGCACGGTCAGGCACGCCAGCACGCACGCGGCCGGCGTGGTGATCACGGAGGAGCCGCTTACCGATTTCGTGCCCGTCCAACGGCCCACCAGCGGCGACGAAGAGTCGACGCCGATGACCCAGTACGCGATGGGGCCGGTTGCCAAGCTCGGCCTACTCAAGATGGACTTCCTTGGGCTTACGAACCTCACGATCCTCGACCGCGCAATCAAGCTGCTCGATAAGCGCGGCGTGACGCTGTCGCTCGAATCGATCCCCCACGGCGATGCGAAGACGTTCGAGATGCTGTCCGCGGGCGAAACCTTCGGCGTGTTCCAGCTCGAGTCGGACGGCATGCGCCGCTATATCCGAGAGCTCAGGCCGTCGTCGATCGCGGACATCTCGGCCATGATCGCCCTCTACCGTCCGGGCCCGATGGAACACATCACGACCTTCTGTGACGCCAAGCATGGCCGCGCGCCGATCAAGTACCCCCATCCGGCGCTGCACGACATCCTGGAGGAGACGTATGGCGTCATCGTCTACCAGGACCAGGTCCTACTCATCGCTCAGACATTTGGCGGCTACACGCTGGGTGAGGCCGACATCCTCCGAAAAGCGATGGGCAAGAAGATCCCGGAGGTGATGGCGACCGAGCGTGAGAAGTTCACGAGCGGCGCGGTCAGCAAGGGCTTTACCCAGGCGCTGGCAACCCAGATCTTCGAACTGATCCTGCCGTTCGCCGGATACGCCTTCAACAAGGCCCACAGCGCCAGCTACGCCATGATCGGCTACTGGACCGCGTGGCTGAAGGCAAACTACCCGGTCGAATACTTCGTCGCGATCATGGACGCAGCTTCCGGCAACTCCGATCGCGTGGCGCAGGCGGTCCTCGAGTGCAGACGGCTTGGTATCGAAGTCAAGGGGCCGAACATCAATCACGGCGACGTGGGGTTCTCGGTAGCGACCGGCCCCGAAGGATCGGCGATCCGCTTCGGCCTTTCGGCGGTCAAGAACGTCGGCGCAGCCGCCGTCCAACCGGTTATCGACGCCCGCAAGAAGGACGGCCCATTCCACTCGATTGAGGACTTCTGCAAGCGCGTCGACGCCAGCCATCTGAACAAGCGGACGCTGGAAAGCCTCATCAAGGTAGGGGCTTTCGACGAGCTGGGCGCGCGCGGCTCGCTGCTCTCCGGCCTCGATCGAATCCTTGCCCTGTGCCAGCAAGCCTCGCGACAACGAGAGTCGGGACAGACGTCGATGTTCGACCTCTTTGGCGCCGAGGTCAGCGCCCCGCTCCCGGCGCTCGAGATCCCGGGAGGCGACGACGTCACGGATCGCGAGCAGGCCCTCTGGGAAAAGGACCTCCTCGGGATCGCCCTGACCGAAAGCGCAGTCACACGTGAGATGCTTGCCGGCTCGGCCGATTACGTGGTCTTCTCAGGCCAGGTAACCGCCGAGCGCTCGGGCGAGGAGATCAGCCTGCTCGGACAGGTGAAGTCGATCCGGCGCCTGACCACCAGGCGAGGCGACGCCTTCCTGGCGGTAGCAATGGCTCTGCTCGACGGGGAAGTAGAGGCGATCGTCTGGAACAACGTACTCTCCCAGACGGAGGCGCTGTGGCTGGAAGGCCGCTTGATCGCGCTGACGGGAACCATCCGAGCGCGTGACGATCGCGTTTCGGTCGCCGTAAGAGAAGCTACGGAGTACGCACTGCCTGGCGACGCCAGGGCCCCGGCGGCGAGCCTGATCAACGACGTTCGGACCGAAGCCGACGTGCCGGCCGTCCGAACACCGGAAACAAACAGGAACTTGGAAGGTGAATTGGCTCCCTCAAATGAACTGCCCGGAATGCCCGCCCACTTGAACGGCGCTACCAATGGGCACTCCCAGGCGCATCAGAATGAAACGTCGGGCCTGGTGATCCGGATCGCGGAGTCCGGCCAGGAACTGGAAGACCGCTACCGGCTCGAAGACCTGGTCAAGATGCTGCTCGAGTTCCGCGGTGACAGGCCAGTGACCTTGGAGGTCGCGACCCGCGGCCGCCTGGTCCGCCTGGAAATGCCCTTCGTGACCATCCGCCCATGCAAGGAGCTGACCGAGCGCCTGACTGCGCTGCTGGGCGCCGATAACGTACGCGCCGCGTGATCCAAGGCCTTGAAGTTCGTCACGATCGCCACCGCGCCTGACCAGCTAACGGCGGAAATTTGGCGCGAGATTGTGCGCCAGGCCGGCATTACCTGCGAGCTGGGACCCGGCGACGTCACTTCGTTCCTCGGACTATCGCAGCTTCCGGTCAGGCTCATGACCTCGGAAGCCGATGCCGACAACGCCCGCTCGGTCCTAGCTTCCGCCCTTTCCGAGCGCCCGGAACCCTGACCCGGGCACTACCCGGCGGGCTTCCCCCGCCTCTCGAGCTCGAGCAGGCGCTTCTTGAGTGGCAGGCCGACCGAACCGCCGAACCCGTGCAGGCCGCCGTCCGATCCAACTACCCGGTGGCAGGGCACGACCAGCGGCAGCGGGTTTCTGGCCATCGCCTGGCCGGCAGCCCGCATGGCGCGCGGTCGGCCCGCCTCGTTTGCCAGCCACGCATAGGTGCGCGTCTCGCCGGCAGGGATCCGCCGGCATGCCGCCCACGCCTTCGTGAAGAACTCCGTCGAGCGTCGTGAGTCGACCGGCAGCGTGGACAGGTCGGTCCGCTTGCCCGCCAGGTATTCCTCGATGACCTTTCGATACTGCGCAAGCGCTTCAGGATCGTGCGCCGCGCCCGCGCGATCAGGCCCCAGGCCGGAAAGCGCAGCATCGACCGACGGCTCCGGCAGGGTCGTCTTCCTCACGCCGTTTACCGAGGCAACGACGCCAACCCAGCCTAGCGGGGTCTCGAAAACGTCGTAGGACAGGGCTTCAACGCGCGTGTGCGCATTCGACTTGGCGACCATCTGTGACCTCCCGATCAACCGCATTATGTGCAATCGGGCGGGGCGAGTCACCGGGTGCGTGGCATCCGGGGCCAATCTAGATTCAGACGCTCCAGGAGCTGGAGCCCTACCACCTGCCGACCCCCGCCTCCGGCCAGCACCGCAAGCTGGCCACAAGGCTTCTCTCAATTGTCGATTGGCCCTAGGCCGTCGGCAGAATCCGCCGTGCCGCCCGGCGTACCAGGGCGGACCTGACCATCCGCCAGAGACCCTCGACCTCCTGGCTGTCGTGCTCAACCGGCGGCCGCGGGGCATAAAGGTAGGCGTTATAGCGATGAGCAATCGCTTCTGCCGCACCCTGGCTGCGCGGAAGCAGCGCGTCGAGCGCACGGCCATACTCGGCGGATGTCTGACCCTGCCGCCTCCGCGCTCCCGCCAGCCACCCCAGGCGGTTCATCTTGACGTAGGCGCGCTGCGCCGGCGCAAGCCTGCCCATCCCGAAGTTCCAGGCGACCGCCAGAGCCAGCAGTACTGCGGCCAGGCCGGCGATGGGAACGGCTACCCACCGCACGGACGACTCCGGCGGCTCTGCAGCCTGAGCAAGCCGCCGCTGTGCGTTAAGGCGTGCCAGCGCCTCGAACTCACTCACATCATCGACGAACCCCTGCTCGAACTCGGAGAAGGGGAAGGGCACCGGGCTGTTGGTGCGCCTGGCGAATTCGTCCACGGTAACCCCCCTGCCGACCGCCGGGTACCCGGGTGTGGCCTCGATGTCGATCCAGCCGTAACCCGGGAAGTAAACCTGCGCCCACCCGTGGCGGTCGGTGTCGCGGATCAAGAACCGTTTCTCCTCCGGTATGTACTCTCCCACCGCATAGCCTGCGACCATGCGGGCGGGCACTCCGACCGAGCGCAGCATTACCGCCAGCGCCGAGCCAAAGTACTGGCTGTAGCCTTTGGGCGCGTTGTCCTCGCAGTTGGCCCCCAGGCGAGTCCCCGCCGGGCACGGCTCGAACCTCGTATCGAACAGGAAGTAGTCGATGCCGTCCTGCACTCCGGCGGCGGGGCCCCGGATCATCTCGGAGTAGCTCAGCGACTGCAGGTAGCCTGAGATGGCCACCGTCTTCTCCCAGGGCGTTTCGGCCCCGGAGTGCTTTGCGATCCTGGCAGCCAGGTCCCTTACCCGGCCCGGCAAGGTCTCGGGCAACTGCAAATACCGGTCGGTCACCCAGGCCGGGTAGTCGTCTCCGGACTCGGCCAGCTGTTCGTCGGAGGCACGTGACATGCTGAGATTGGCCGTGTAAGTGCTTCCCGCCATGACCCCCCCGGGCAGGTCGACGGCAATCGGATCGAGGATCAGCGCGCCCGCTCGTCCGACATTCACTTCAGTCAGTCGTTCACCGTCCATGCGGATCGAGTTCAGAACGAGCGAAGGCGGCAGCCTGCTCCTGAGCTCCTGCTCGGCGGCAGTGGCGGTGCGGCCAGCCGTGATCGGCGTCGTCACGATGTTCCGGGCGAACTCGACTACCTCGTCCGGCGCATCGCGTGGCGGCTCGTTGATCCCCGGACGCCAGACCCATTCCACTGGCATTGGCGTCATCACGCGGAGCTTCTGGCTGGCGCCTACGATCCCGCTGGCGGAGATGGCCGACACCGTGTTGAAGCCCGGCTGGACCCGCTGAGACACGACGATTCGCTCGAGATACTGCTCGGAAGGCTCGATCACGCCGCCCCTGGGAATGTCCAGCTCAAGCAGCGGGCTGTTCTTCCAACCGGAAGACGTGTAGATGTCGTAGATGCGGCCCGGGCTCATCGCCGGATATTCCGTTTCGATCGACATGGCAGTGTTGTCGGCGAGCTCGAAGGCTCCCAGGAACGGGAGGTTGTGTCCGAAATCTCGCAACAGCACCCTCGGGCGGCCGCTCACCCCGGAGAGCAGGCGCTTGGCCGGCTCCTCCAGGCGCGCAGACGGTGCCCGCAGCGCACGCCCGACGGTTTCGGTCAGCAAGCGCGACCTCGGCTCCACCAGCGGGATGACCACCGCGATGAGGACGATCGCAGATGTCAGGAAGAACCCGTCCTGGACGCTGAGCAACCGCGTCTCTGGTGGATAGCGCGTCCCGGTTGACCGCCAGCGCCTGGTTCGACGCACGTGCGCCAGGTGGGCGAAGAGAAGCATCGAGATCCCCACAAACAGGAACAACGTGTATTCGTACAGGCCGGGTCGGTAGCTCAGGTTGATCAGTAGCGCCGAGCCCAGGAGCACCGTAGCCACCCAGGGAGAGCGCCAGCGGAACACCGACCACGAAGCCAGGTACCCCACGATCCAGGCGACGGACAGCAACATGACCGTGAAGGGCACGAGATCGGTGC
Source organism: SAR202 cluster bacterium (assembly GCA_016872495.1). Lineage (GTDB taxonomy): Bacteria > Chloroflexota > Dehalococcoidia > Lucifugimonadales > Lucifugimonadaceae > VGZT01. Next base: position 25,284 of record VGZT01000002.1, on the reverse strand, counting down.
TCGTTCCGCCGGTGTTGGCGGCCTCGAGCCAGGCAAAGAAGCGTTCCCAGACGTCCCTGGTGCGCTCGATGATGTTGTCGCCTTCGGTCCGGTACGCGGCCTGCCAGAAGACCACGGCAAATCCACCGGCGACGGCCAGCAGATGACCCAGCAGCCAGTGTGGCCGCCAGCGTGCGAACAGGAGGCCGGCAACGCCCGCAAGCAGCAGGGTCGCGTGCATGAAGGGCGAGTTGCCCCACCTCGCAAGCTGCACGGACCAGCCGACCGTCGCCAGGATCCCACCCATGAGGATGATGGCGACGACATCCTCGTAAACGGCGAACTGGAAGTTCCGCTCCAGGAAACGGATGAACCAGCCCGCGGCTGCCCGGTTCGACGCCGGATGAATGGCTGTCCGGCCAATTGCGTCCGCGCCGGCGGTCATCGGTAGATGCCCTGGTGGGGTCGTCGCCCCTTTGATGTTTGCGGACCGATTATTTCTGGCTCCGACAGTGCAGCTGGGATGAAGGCGCCGCGTCGCACGGTGAAGACGCGCGCCTCTGAAGCGAGCAGGCGCTTGCGCGCGCCATCGATGGACCAGGCCGCCCCGAACGACGCCGGATCCAGCAACACGGTACTGGTGCGAATACCCCTTTGCTGAAGGTTGATCAGGGCATCGACCCAGTCACCATCGGGCGAAGCCGTGATCACAACAACCGACGAGCTGCGGCCGAGCTCGCGTTCGACATCGGCAAGCGAATCGAATAGTTCACGGGAGCCGGTTGGCTTGCTCGATGCGAGGTGGTCAAAGATCGCCTGGTGCTGGGTCGCGCCTCGCTCCGGGACCATCACCAGCGACCGGCCGCCGTGGGCCACGTAGCCGACGGGTATCTGAATCGACAGGTACCTGTGAGCGGTCGAGGCCGCGATCGTGGCGCCATACTCGTCGGTCGATTCGGCGCCCTCACCAGCCTGATAGCGATGGTGCTGATCGAACACGATCCAGACTTCGCCCGCGCGGCCGCGGTCGAACAGCTTCACCATCAGCTGAGAGGTTCGAGCCGTGCTGGGCCAGTGGATCCGGCTGATCGCATCACCCGGCTGGTACTCGCGCACCGAGGAGACCTCGGGCGACAAGGTCAGCGACCGTCGTCGCCTGGCGTGCTCCCCCGAGAGCTCCGCCGAAGGCGTCACGTAGTCAGGGATATCGAGGATCTGCGGGTACACCTTCAAAGGGCGTGCTCCCGCCAGCCGCTTCTCCTGCGGGAAGATGCCGAAGGGGTCGGCGGAGCGGATCACGAGGGGACCCAGGGTGTAGTCGCCTCGTTTCGTCAGCCGGACGCTCGCGTCCACGCGGCGGAACGTGACGATCCCCGGCATGCTGACCACCCTGCCCAGGCTGACCCCGGGAATGTCGGTAACGTCCTCGACCTCGAGCCAGGCGCGAGGGAGGCCGCCCGAGTTGCGGATCGTAATCGTCTCGCGCAACTCGTCGCCAACGGAAAGGTCGCCTTGCGGGCGTTCAATGCGCGCGGTCAGCCGCCCGGTGCCCCACTTGGCCCAGATATAGGCGATCACGACCACAAGCCCGAGGACGTAGTTCAGTCGAACCGCGAGATCGAAACCGGTGGCCAGCCCCGAAACGAACAGGATGAGCATGAGCACGAGCACGATCAGCAGCGGACGCCGCTGCAGCACGCCCCTGAGCGTCAGGGCCGAGACGAACCCGCTTGAGGCGAGCCGAGTGACGCGGCTCGCCCCGCGCTGTCGGCCGCCCCGTGCTGTCGCCGTTGCTATCGACTCAGCGCCCGGCTTTGACCCTGGGCTTGGCCCCAGGCACCGGAACTCGGCCCAGCACCTCCGCCACCAACGTCTCCCCGCTAGCGCCGCGCATTCGGGCGCCCGGAGCAAGGATGACGCGATGGCTCAGCACCGCAGACGCGATCGACTTGACGTCGTCCGGCAACACGTAATCGCGTGCGTCCATCAACGCCCTGGCCTGGGCGCCACGCATGAGCGCCAGAGACGCCCGCGGGGACGCACCCAGAGAGGTGTCTGGATGCGAACGCGTGGCGCTGACGAGAGCTACGATGTACTCCTTCACGAGATCGTCGATGTAGATGCTGCGGGCAGCATCCTGCAGGGTCGCGATTTCTGCCGGCGTGGTCACCGGTTCGAGTGTGTCAAAGGGATCGACCATCTGCTGACGGTTCATGATCGAGACCTCTTCTGCCGCGTCCGGATAGCCGAGTCCGATGCGCAGGAAGAATCGATCAAGCTGAGCCTCGGGTAACGGGAAGGTGCCCTCGTACTCGATCGGGTTCTGCGTCGCCAGGACCATGAAAGGCCTTGGCAGACCGTAGGTGACGCCGTCGACCGTGACCTGCCGCTCCTCCATCGCTTCCAGGAGTGCGGACTGGGTCTTGGGGGTTGCCCTGTTCACCTCATCGGCGAGCACGATCTCGGCCATGATCGGTCCTGGCCGGAACTCGAATTCGTTGTCCCGCTGGTTGTAGACCGAAACCCCGGTCACATCGCTTGGGAGTATGTCAGGCGTGAACTGGATGCGGCGGAACTTGCAACCGGCCGACCGCGCGAGGCTTCGGGCGAGCATCGTCTTGCCGACTCCGGGAACGTCCTCGATGAGAACGTGCCCGCGCGCAATGAGGGCGATCACTCCCAGTTTGATTGCGTCGGTCTTACCGACGATCACCCTGGCAACGTTTTCGACAATCGACTGCGCATGCAGGCCAGGCTCAGCGGCAACGGTCACGGTGCGTCCCCTTCCACCAGGGCGGCGCGCTAGCGCTACGCCGGGTCAAAATCCCCGTACAGCGTTCAGCCTGCAAGCGATGTAACCGCACCCGTGCTGCCGGAAGTGGGCGATAGAGGGCTCGAACCTCTGACCTTCTGTGTGTAAGACAGACGCTCTAACCGGCTGAGCTAATCGCCCTTGCTTGCATTGATTCAGGCAGTCGAATTCTATCCTACGAACTCCGGCGAAGCTTCCGTGTAATACCCCCGGCGAGCCTTTTCGGATTCACACGCCGCACGGTCGATCGGCAGACGCTTCTACGCGAAGAACCCCGGCAGGATGCTGCCTTTCTGGAAAAGGAACAGGAACCCAAGGACCAGGCTCAAAGAGCCAATCGCGGCGCCCAGGACGATCTGAATTCGACGGCTACCGCTCGCCCCGATGACGCCTGTCAGAGACGCGATGGCGATAGCGGTATTCGAGACGACCAGCCCGACGGCAAAGGCCGCGAGCAAGAAGCTGCCGGCAAGGACTGATGTGGCGCCCGCCACGGAAGCGAGCAGCAACGCTTGCGTGCCCGTCTCTGCCCCGATCGCGTGGACCATCCCGATGCCGGTGGAGGCCATCGGCCCGTAGGCTGTGCCACGTCCATGGGTGTGGCCCACAGCCGCAGGGGGACGCCTGAAGGCCTTGTCCCAGACCTTGCGTATGCCGTAGCCGACCAGCATCCAGCGGCTGCGCAGGACCAGGTGGCCGTGATTTGCACGGAGAGACCAGAAAACCCAGAGCCCGAGCGCGATCAGCGTCACGCCGACGACGGTCTCCATGTAGCCGTCGACCCAGCCTGGCAGGGTCGAGCCAAACCAGATCGCCAGCAGGCCCAGCGCAACCACGACCGCGGCGTGGCCGACCGCATAGCACGTGGCCATCGCCAGCGCGCGCACTCGAGACGGCTGCGAACCCGTCACGTCGGTGATCGCCGCGATGTGGTCCCAGTCGATCCCGTGGCGCAGCCCGAGTCCAACGCCGGATACCAGAAGGGCGATGCCGATCTCGCCGGTCATTTCGCCTCCGGCTTCACTTCTCGCCGCTTTCGGCGAGGCATTCCGGGCACAGCCCGGTCAGCGAAACATGAGAGAGATCGATTCGATAACCGGAGTCCGCCTCGATCTTCCTCTCGGCGGAAGCAAAGGAGGCGTGGGGCACACTGACCTCGTCGTGGCAGCTCCGACAGGTCAGGTGATGGTGAGGTTCCTCGAGCCACTCGTACTGGGTGTCGCCACCCCGCCGAGTTTCCTTAATGAGGCCGACGTCCCGGAGCGTGGACAGCGCCCGGTAGACCGTCGAAGGCGTGACGTGCGGATAAGCCTGCATCGCCTGGTCGATCACTTCCGCCGGCGTCATGTGGCGACGCGCGTGTCGAAGCGCACCGAGTACGCTAAGTCTGATCGGCGTCAGGCGCTGTCCGGCCGCTTTCAGGCCCTGCGCGGTCATTTCGTCACAGGCCACAGAGTTCCCTCATGCGAAAATTTGCATCTTCACTCTATTGTGGGGCATTACGAGCGTCAATCCGGGCCAGAGCCTAAACTTCTCCACGATGATTCGAAGGACCGCTCCCCAAAGTTCCTTGACCAGGCCGGCGTTGATGCTCCCAATCCTGGCGGTTTCTGCTTTCCTGCTGGTCGGCGCCGCACCCGGACATGACGGCCCGCATGGGACCACCACGCCGATCTGGGCGATGTGGTCGATCGACCCCATCGGGATCGTCGGCCCGCTCCTCTTCAGTTACCTGTACTTCAACGGCCTGAGTAGATGGCGCAGCCCGTCCCACCCGGTGCGCCTCTGGCAGAGAATCTCGTTTGTCCTCGGCCAGTTGACGGTATTTGCCGCCCTGGTCTCCCCCATCGACGCCCTGTCCGATCAGCTGTTCTTGATGCACCAGATCCAGCATCTGATGCTGCGGGTGATCGGGCCGGTGCTGATCCTCCTGGGCGCTCCCCTCACGCCCGTACTCAGAGGGCTCCCCGACGGCTTCCTGTACGACTACGTCCGCCCGATCACGGGTAACCAGCGGGTTCGCCGGGCCTACGCGTTCATCACCAATCCGCTCCTCGCGCTCTCGTTATTCATCGGCACGCTGTGGGTCTGGCAGATCCAGGAGCTGCAGAACCTGGTCGTACGGAACACCCTTGCCCACCTGCTCATGCACTTCACGATGTTCGCGTCCGCGATGCTCTACTGGTGGCTTGTTATCGATCCGGCGCCGCACCGTTCCCGCATCCACTATGGCCTGCGCGTGCTCTACGTGGCGATCACGATCATCCCTAACACCGCGCTGGGCGCGCTCGTGGTCTTCTCAAGCGTCGTGCTCTACTCCGCCTACGGCGAGACCGGTCACTCCTTCAATCTCAGCGCCCTGGACGATCAGCTGATCGGTGGCCTCATCCTCTGGCTGCCGATGGAGATGATGAGCGTGCTCATCGCAGGCGTGGTCTTCATCATGTGGTTCATGAACGAAGAAAAGGCCGCAACTGGCCGGGCTACGCCGGGCATGCCACGTGGCAGACGTCGAAATCCGCGTCCGAGAACGACGTCGAACGGCGCCAGGCCGGTCGAGTAGGCACAATTCGCCGCGTCCTTGTCAGGCGACGATCACCCGACCGGGCTGAGTGCGGGTAGAATCGCCGGGCCAATTGCGACCCACCATTCATAGGAAAGCAGTGAAATGCCGGCGAAGGGCAAACTCGTCTACATCGGATACCGCCAGGACTGGGAGGTGGAGCGGCTCAAGTCGAAGGCGCCGCCCGACCTCGAGATCGTGGCCCTTCCACCGACCGCCACGCCGGAGCAGATCATGGTGGCGGTAGCCGATGCCACAGTGATCATCCCCTGGGGCCGTTTCTTCAACATGGACGTCGCACGCTCGGCCAGGCGCCTGAAGCTCGTGCAGGTCCTGTCGGCAGGTACCGACTACCTCCCGGTCAATAACATGGCCGAAATGGGCATCAAGACCGCCAACAACTTCGGCGGCAACGCCGTTGCGGTCGCAGAGTACGCCGTCATGCTCATGGTTTCGACCTATCGGCAGGCCCACGTGCAGATGCGCCAGCTGTACGGAGGCACATACGCCCAGGGGTTCTTCGAACGATGGGAGCAGTACCACGAGCTGACCAACAAGCGGGTCGGGATCATCGGCCTCGGGCGCATCGGCTCACGGGTGGCCAAGAGACTGGCTGGCTGGGAGTGCGAGATCGTCTACCACGACGTCGCCAGGATCCCGGCGGCTGATGAAAAAGCGGCCAACGTCAAGAAGGTCACGCTCCACGAGCTCTTGAAGACTTCCGACATCGTGTCGCTGCATGTCCCGCTGAACCGCGTGACGCGCGGCATGATCTCCGACGCTGAACTGGACCTGATGAAGCCGACCGCAGTCCTGATTAACACGTGCCGTGGACCGGTCGTCGACGAAGCGGCCCTGATCCGGGCGCTCAAGGCCCGGAAGATCGCGGGAGCCGGGCTCGACGTCCAGGAACTCGAGCCGATCGGCGCCGATAATCCGCTCTTGAAGATGGACAACGTCGTCCTGACGCCACACCTGGCGGGCCTATCGATCGAAGCGCGCGAGAAGTCGCTCGACTTCGCGGTGCACAACGCCGTGCGGGTGATCCAGGGCAAGGAGCCGGAGTCGGTGGTTCTGCCGGTATAGCGCCGTAGCGTTGAGGGCCACTTTCACGTCGTGTACCATCGAATCAGGTTCGGAGGTCGGCTCCGATGCCCGAGGCAAGGTAGCTCAGTGGTTAGAGCGGGCGCTTCATAAGCGCTAGGTCACAGGTTCAAATCCTGTCCTTGCTACCAGGTCGATTAGCTCGTTCGGCTCTTGCGAGTCGGAGTCCGAACGGCGCCACACGAGCGGCTCTGTACGGGGCCGCTCGTACCGTGTCTGGATCAAGACGGAACGCCATCGCTGCTACCGCCAGACCGGGCTCCGCTGACAGATCGTGGCCCGTATGTACAATAGCGATGGCGTTTGGCTTCCGGTGTACGGCCTGAAATCGCTCGACGTCTAAGAGTGGGCGGTTAGCTCAGCCGGTTAGAGCGCATGCTTCACACGCATGAGGTCGGAGGTTCGAGCCCTCCATCGCCCACCAGTACAACGGTTCCAGGCCTGTTTGCGTTAGTTGACCACCCGGCCGAGGTGGCGAAATGGCAGACGCGCTACGTTCAGGGCGTAGTGCCTTCACGGGCGTGAGAGTTCGAATCTCTCCCTCGGCACCACACCGTTAGAATGGTGATGACCGGTCACCGACCGCTCACGCGCTTGTAGCTCAATGGATAGAGCGCAGCCCTGCGAAGGCTGAGGTTGTGGGTTCGAGCCCCGCCAAGCGCGCCACCCCCTCACCCGGATCCCGGGACCTACTCGGCGGACCAGTCCCCGGACTTGCCCCCGGTCTTCTTCACGAGCCGCACGTCCTTGATCAACATCCCGCGGTCGACCGCCTTGCACATGTCATAGACCGTCAGGGCTGACACGGTCACCGCCGTCAGCGCTTCCATCTCGACCCCGGTCTTCCAGGTCGCCCTCGCCATCGCTGTGAGCTGAAGCTCGCCCTCTCTCGAGGTCGTGTCGAAATCGATCGTCACCTGCGCCAACGGGATCGGGTGGCACAACGGAATCAGGCCGTGAGTCTGCTTGGCTGCCATGACACCCGCTACCCGGGCGACACCCAGGACATCACCCTTCTCGAAGCCGCCGCTCTGGATCAACTTGATGGTTTCAGGCTTCATGACCAGCGTGGCCCGGGCCACCGCCACACGCTCCGTGATCTCCTTGTCGCCCACATCGACCATGCGAGCCTCGCCTGTTTCCGTAATGTGGCTTAGCCTCGGGGCGCCCTCCGGCTGGACGTCGCTACCGCCATTCGGCGGCATTGATGCGGCCACCGCCAGCCTGTCGGCCAGCTCATTGAAAGGATCGCCGGAGTGCCCCTGCGTCCAACGCCATTCGATCCGGCGACCCTGTGTGGCGCGATCCAGTTCGGCCCAGAGGTCCTGATTGGCCTTCTTCTGCCAGCCACGGGTCTGGGTCTTGATCACGTACTCACTGTCACTGACCACGCACACCGGTTCGCCGGGGGGGACGGCGCCCAGGCCCTCGATCACGGCCTGGATCTCCATGCGGTTGTTGGTGGTCCGAGGGCTGTGGCCGGAAAGCTCGGTCTCGGGCTGGCCGTCCCTGACGATCACCGCGCCCCACCCGCCGGGTCCCGGGTTGCCTCGGCATGCGCCATCTGTGTAGATCTCAATCATGGCGATCAAGTTTACCGATCGGAGACGCGCGTGTCGGTCGAGGTGGTCGGGTCCGTTACAGCCGGTTTATACTCACCGGGCACTTGTTAACGATGGCGAAAAGCCCGTTCCTGATACCACTCCATTAACGAACCAACACCGGGAGAGAGACTTATGCGCGTCACTCTGAGCGTAATCAAGGCCGACGTGGGATCGGTCGGCGGCCACACGATGCCCAGCGCCGCGATGGTCGGCCGAGCCAAACAATTAGTCGCCGACGCGGTCAAGAAAGGCTTGCTGCTTGATGGGATGGTCACCTATACCGGTGACGATATCGCCCTCATCATGTCGCACCAGCACGGGACCGCGGCGGCGCCTGTACACAATTTTGCCTGGGACGTATTCCTGCAGGCGACGGCAATCGCGCGCTCCGAAGGTAACTACGGCGCCGGCCAGGATCTCCTCGTCGACGCCCCATCTGGGAATGTGCGGGGCGCCGGCCCCGCGGTTGCCGAAATCAGCTTTGAACTCCTGCCAAAGCACCGGCCGGCTGAAGCATTCATGGTATTCGCCGCCGACAAGTGCGCGCCGGGCGCCTACAACCTGCCGCTTTACCTTTCATTCTGCGACCCGATGCACAACGGTGGCCTGCTCCTCAGCCCGGTGCTGCACAAGGGGTTCACGGTGACTGTGATCGACATGGACCACAGAGGCAAGGAAGACCGTGTCATCAAGCTGAACATCCCCGAGCAGGTCTGGGACCTTGCGGCCCTGATCCGCGACGAGGACCGGTTCGCGATCGAAGCGATCCACTCCAGGGTTCACCCCGACGAACAGATCGTTTCTGTGGCAGCCACGCGGCTCCACAACGTAGCGGGAAAGTACACCGGCAAGGACGACCCCGTAGCGCTCGTTCGAGTGCAGTCGTTATTCCCAGCGCCTGAAGAGCTGGTCGAACCCTGGGCTACCATCCACCAGATCGTCACGGGCGACTGCCGCGGATCGCACAACATGCCGATCATGCCCACGGCGATCAACCAGGCGGTTACCGGGCCGTACTGCCTTCCGATCGTCTCCTCCCTCGGCTTCTCGCTGAACAAGGAGGGCAAGTTTTCGAGCAACTACGTCGACTTCTTCGGCGGAGAGGCATTCGACTACGTTCGCCACAAGGTGCAGGAGAAGGCGGTCGACTTCCGCCGGCAGGGGTTCTTCGGAGTCGCCATGGCTTCCAAGACCGAACTGGCCTACACCGGTCTGACCGACACCCTCACAGCGCTCGACAAGAAGTTCGAGATGCGGCGTGACGACGCGGCGGTCAGCAAGGAGAGCCGAAAGGCGTCGAAGGACGCCAAGGATCCGGACTAGAGGCCGGCCGCGTACCGCACTCGAGTAACATTCGTGGCCCCGGGAGCACCCGGGGCCACGTTTTTCAGCCTCTGGGGGCCCTTGATGATCATCGTTCGCCGCACTTATGTCCCGAAGGCCGGCCATGGGGGACAGATGCTGGCGCTCCTCAAGCAGGCAAGCGCCGCAATGGGTGCCGCCGGATTTGACGCCCCCCGGCTACTCCGGGGATGGCACGGTGACCACGGAGTGATCTATTCGGAGCAGCGCTGGGAGAGCGTCCTGGCCTACGAGTCGTCCCGTGAAAAGGTGCGAAAGACCCCGGCTATCACCTCGGTCTTCGAAAAGATCTATCCGACCCTGGAAAAGACACACCACACCGAGATCCTCGAAGAGGTCGCCTAGGCAGATCGCGCTGAGGCGCGTCCCGGTTCCGGGGCTTCGACAGGTTCAGCCGCCGGGCGTGACGGGATCACCTGCCGCGCCAGTGTGCATTCAGCCAGCGGCGGGATCAGGTACCAGCCACAGGGAGACGGGGACCCCGACTACGCGGACCCGAGCTTCCGGCACGCGCTGCCAACCAACGAGTGGCCCCACCCGATGTCAGAGATCTTCGACGTTCTCCTGGAGGCGGGCCTTCGGATCGCGATGTTCCGTGAGAGGCCCGCGCTCGCGTGGCGCATGTTCAAGGGCATGGTCCAGGGCGCTGGCGGGCTCTGGCGGATTCCGGAAGGACTCCCTCAGATCCCGCTTTCTTTCAGCCTGAAGGCGCGCAGACCGGCCTGAGCGCGGCACAAGTGCCGGTCTTACGCGCCGCGCCAGCCGGCCAGTTCGTCGGCGAACGTGAATATCGCCGGCAGGCCCCCGGTGTGCAGGAAGACGACCGTCTCCCCCTTGCCTACGCGGCCCTTGCGAATCTGGTCCACCAGCGCGGCGGCAACCGTGCCCGTGTAGTTCGGGTCGACGAACAGTGCTTCCTTGCCCGCGAACAGGTGGATCGCCTCCGCGACCTGTTCGGTCATGATCCCGTAGCCCTCGCCGACGTAGTCTTCGAGAACCTCCATGTCGTCCGGCTCAAAGCCGACCGGAAGCTTCATCTCACGCACGGCCCCGCCGACCACGTCGTAGAGGTAGTCCTGCATCGTGATGTCGTACGTGACCCTGACCCCGGTCACCTTCCAGCCCAGGCCGAGATTCTTCGAGGCCAGGACCAACCCCGCGGTCGAGCGCCCGGCCACGCCGAAGATGTGGACATTTTTCTTGATCCCCAGATCGTCGAGCTGCTGCGCCAGCTCGAGACCACCGTCCAGGTACGCGATGGTGCCGGCGATCTTCGGGAACTCGTGATCCTGTAGCAGGTAGGGGTTGTAGCCTTCCTTCCTCAAACGGTCACCAACGGCGCGCGCGTACTCCGTTGCCTTTTTCGAGGCTTTCGCGTCGAGGTCGTGGATCTCCGCCCCGAGCAGCTTGTCGATGAGCCGATTCCCCTGCACCGCGCGGCCACTGGAGTTCTTCAAAATCAGGACGTACTTCAGGCCCGTCCGATTGGCGGCCGCGCCCGTAAGGCGAGCGTTGTTCGAGTGGTAATCCATGATGTTGACCAGCGCGTCGTAGCCCAGGTCTCGGACGTGGCCCATCTCGAACTCGTAGTGCCTGACCTTGTTTCCACCGAACGCCATTCCGGTGGCATCGTCCCGCTTGATCAGGATCCGGGGACCGCCAAGGGCTTCGCTCAGTCTCGGCGCCTCGTCGAGCGGCGTCGGAAGGTGTCCCAGCCGCACCCTCGGCAGCTTCTCGAGCCTCGCCCGCAATTCCGAACGAGTCAGCACTTTCTGAGCAGTCCTGGTGGTCGCCATGATCGATCCCCCTCCTCGGAGAAAGCCAACTGATCCTCTGGCTACCCTGCCCGCTCGGGGAGCCATCCCCAGGGGTGGGGGCCGTGGTCGAGCGGCATGGGCTGGCCCGCTCTGATCGCCCGCCAGGGCGCGATGGCGATCTTTCCCTCGAGCGTCCCGCCGAAATTGTCCCTGAAAAGAAACTTGCCTTCATGAAGCTCCAGGATCGAGATGTCTGCCGTCCTGCCTTCGGCCAGTGAGCCGAGTTCTGACTCCATGCCGATGGAACGCGCCGAATTACTGGTCGTCATGCGGATCACGTCTTCGAGCGAGAGTCCGAGCGCCAGGAACTTGCCCATCACCTCGGTGAGGCTCTTCAAGGGTCCAAATCGGCCACGCACCGTCAGGTCGGAACTGAGGGTGTCCGGAATGAACCCCTGGTCCAGTACTGTGCGCGCGCTCTTGAACGTGAAATTCGCCATGCCGTGGCCGACGTCGAAGTTCACCCCGCGCTTGCGGGCATCGAGCGCCTCCGGGAGGAGTCTGCCGTCCCGGCCCAGCAGCGCACCGACACGGTGGCTGGTCGTGTGGGTGACGATATCGCCCGCGGTCAGGACCTCCGAGAGCAGCTTCGGCGCAAGCTCGGCGCCCTTCGGGTTGTCGGCAATGATGTCGCCGACGTGAACCATCACCCTGACTCCGCCTTCCACCGCCATCTGCTTGGCCAGCTTAGGCAGGTCCAGGCCCAGGTCCACGATCGCCGGGCTGACCATCCGGAACTTCACACCCTTCACAACCTGTGGGTGCGCCTTGATGGTAGCGACCGTCGACTCAACGTCCATGCTCGCCCGGTCACGTATCTCCGGGGCCTGGAAGATGCCTACCGCCCCGGCGTTCAGGAACGAGATGATCCGCGTGCGGGCGTTCGGAATGACAAACCTGCTGAAGCCACCGAACGTATAGGCGCCCACGGATCCGGCGTCGACGACCGTGGTCACGCCGCCATGCACGCCGGCGACATCGGGCTCTACGAAGGCGTCTTCGCCAACGGCCTTGCGCAGCGACCCCGCGACATGGGTGTGCAGGTCGATCAAGCCTGGCACCACCAGGCGGCCGCCCGCCTCGACGACGCGCGCCGCCTTGCCGGTGTCCAGCGATCTTGCGACTCGGACGATCTTGCCGCCGGAAATTCCAATGTCCTGGATGTCGTCGATACGCCGGGCGGGGTCGAAGACCCGGCCGCCCTTTACTACGAGCTCGAAAGACTGCGCCGTGGTCATTTATGGCTCCTCAGCAGGCGGTCCAAGACCGTCACTAATAGTCCCGCAGCGACCCGTCGCCCGCCATGACCGGGGCGCGAGAATGCCGCTCCGGCGGGAACCGTTTGAGGGCCTTTTCGTCCAGTTCGATCCCGAGCCCAGGCCCCTTTGGGACCATCAAGAATCCGTCCCGGAACTCCGGCAGCCGGTTCACCACGTCGCACTTTGGCGACCGGTGTTCGTTGGCGGTGTACTCCAGCACCGGGACATTGTGCACGGCCCCGCAGATCTGCAGATTCGCAGCAGTCATGACCGGTGTGCACGGGTTGTGCGGGACGATCCCGACGTACTGAGCCTCGGCCTGCGCAGCCATCTTCTTCAGGTTCGTGATCCCGCCAGAAACGCTCGGGTCGGGCCTTATGTACGCCGCGGCCTTCTTGTTCAGCAGCTCCCTGAACTGGTAGATCGTGTAGAGCCTTTCGCCGGTCGCGATCGGCACCGGCTGGCGCTCCGCCACCATTGCCATTACGTCGATGTTGTCGGGCTCGATCGGATCTTCGAAGAAGAACAGCCCGTATGGCTCGATCGCCCTGCCGACCGCGATCGCCTCGGGGGGAGTCAGCCTGCAGACCACATCGATCATGAGGTCAAGGTCCGGACCGACCGCCTCCCTCACCGCTTCGACGAACGACACAACGCGGCGCACGATACCGGTGTACGAATCCGGGACGCCTTCCGAGAACGGGCCGAGCGGGTAAAACCGCAGGGCCTTGAAACCTTTTTCCTTCATCGACAGCGCGTTTTCAGCCATGGCTTCCGGGGAGTCGCCCACCAGGTGGCCGTACACCTTGACCCGATCCCTGACCGGGCCTCCGAGCAGACGGTGGACCGGGAGTCCCGCCGCCTTGCCCGCGATGTCCCAGAGGGCCATGTCGACCGACCCGATTGCCGCCATCAGGTCAGCGCCGCCCCGGAACAGGCACATGCGGAACATGTGCTGCCAGTGGTTCTCGACCTGGAGCGGGTCCTTCCCGACGAGATAGTCGCCGCACATTTCGACGCCGGCCCGGACCGCAGCAGGGTCACCTACCCCGCCGCTCCCGCCATGAAGATCCCCGATCCCGCTTATCCCTTCGTCGGTGTGGACCTTGACCCACATGAACCATGACGCCCTGAGCACCTCGAGGCGCGTGACTTTCACGTCTAGTATTCCCTGAGCGACCCGTCCGGATGGTAGGCAATCGGGCGCTCGTACGGCACAGGGGGGTGATGCTTGAAGGCCTCGATGTTGAGGTCGATGCCGATCCCGGGTCGATCCGGGATCTTCAGAAAGCCGTCCTCCACCTCCAGCACGTCGTTGACCAGATCGCGCTTCTGCGGCTCGTGCTCGGTTCCGGTGTACTCCTGCACCGGGACGTTGTGGATCGCCGCGCACAGCTGCGCGCAGACCGCGGTTGAGACGGGGCTGAGCGGGTTGTGGGGTACGACGCCGACGTAGTCAGCCTCCGCCAGACCCGCGATCTTCTTGATCTGGCTGATTCCGCCGGCCAGGGCCGGGTCGGGCCGAATGTAGGCGGCGCCCTTCCTGGCCAGCAGTTCCCTGAACTGGTAGAGCGTGTACATGCGTTCACCGGTCGCTACCGGAACAGGCATGGCCCGTGCGACGTCCGCCATGGCTTCGATGTTGTCGGGCTCGATCGGGTCCTCGAAAAAGTACAGCCCGAACTCCTCGAGGGCGCGGCCGATGGCGATGGCCTCCGGGGGCGACAGGCGGTTGACGACGTCGATCATGATGTCGATGTCCGGGCCTGCGGCCTCCCGCACGGCCTTCGTGAACGCCACCGCAGTCCTCACGATGCCCTGGTAGCTGTCTGGCATCCCCTGCCTGAGCGACGCCAGCGGATAGAAGCGGAGCGCCTTGTACCCCTCATCCGCCCTGCGGCGAGCGTCGTCAGCCAGCGCCTCCGGCGTTTCGCCGTTGATGTGCACATAGACCTTGACACGGTCCCGGACCGGACCGCCCAGCATGCGGCTCACCGAAAGGCCGGCGGCCTTGCCCGCGATGTCCCACAGCGCCTGGTCGATCGCAGACATGGCGGACATGATGTCGGACCCGCCCCTGAACAGCTGCCGGCGAAACATGTGCTGCCAGTGCTTCTCGACCTCGAGCGGGTTCTTCCCGACCACGTAGTCGGCGCAGTACTCGATGCCGCCATACACCGCCTTCGGCCACCCTGACGTACCGCTCGCCGGGTGGGCCTCCCCGATGCCGTGCAGGCCTTCATCGGTGTGGACCTTGACCCAGGTAAAACGGCTCGCTCGCAGCGTTTCGACTTTCGTGATCTTCATTGGGACGGAAACTCCAATCGCACAGCCAGGCACTGATCGTCTGCAACAGCGCGGTATTGAACGCCTGCCAACCCGGGAATGCAATTGGTGGCTGCTAAACTGCCCACGTGGCGGCTCTCAAAGCCGTCCCCCATCCACGTAAAAAGAAAGGCCCTTACATGAGCACGCCTGTCAAGGTTGCCGTAGCCGGCGTTGGCCAGCGCGGCCTCCAGCACGTCGCAGCGCTGGTGGCGCTGCAGGAACACGAAGAGGCGCGGCTTGTCGCCCTCGCCGACCCTAACCCGGACAACCTGGTCGAAACCAACATCAAGCAGAAGGTTCCCGCCTATCGCCAGCGCGATATCGGCCTTTTCGACGACGTCGACGACCTCATCAAGGAGGCCCGGCCGGACGCCGTCCTGTTCGTGATCCCGCCGAACCTGCACAAGCGAGAAATCGTCCGGGCTGTCCGGAAAGGCATACATGTCCTGGCGGAAAAGCCGATGACGCTCTTCTTCGACGAGGCGAAGGAAATGGCCGACGAGATCGAGAAGGCCGGAGTGATCTCGACAGTCGGATTCCAGATGCGCTACGACAACTGGTACGGGGTGCTGCGCGAGCACCTCGCGGACAAGACCATGGCCAGCGTCTCGATGGTCGTAATCGCACCAGTGGAAAGCCACGGCGTGAAACACACGGCGGCCGAGAAGCTCGGCGGGCCGAAAAGCCGGATCTGGACCGCCCACCGCGCCTGGTCAGGGACAACGGTCGTCGAGGCCGGCATCCACCAGACGGACCTGATGCGCTTCTGGGGACATGACGACGTCGCCTGGGTGCAGTCGGCGTACGTCCCGCGGCCTGCCGCCGACGTCGAAGAGCAGGGCGACAATCCGATCGCCTACCACGTCACGTACGGGTTCAAGAAAGGCTGGGTCGCCAGCCTCATCTTCACCCGCCCGGGGCGCGTGATGGCCAACGAGCGCTACGACTACATCCTGTCGTCGCGCAGCCTGGTGAAGTTCGAGGACGACCTCGTCGGCTACTGGTACGAAGGCAAGGAGTTCAGGCCCGCGAAGCGTCCTACCGACGCAGAGCTACGCCACATCCTCGCAAGGGGACCTCACCAGGATGCGATGGGCCAGCACAACACGCTCAAGCTCGACCAGGCGTTTGTCAGGGCCGTGTCCCAGCAGGACCAGGGTCTGCTCAAGACCGATTTTCGTGGCGGGCTGAACTCGCTGGCTGCGGTCCTGGCGGCAAACGTCTCGGACGAGCGCAAAGGTGAGCGCGTCTCAATAGACGCCTTCTCGAATAGCCCACAGTACGCAAAATACCGGACAAAGCCCCCCGCATCGTGACATGCCCGCCCATCGTTGTTTCCTGCCGGTCGGTCCTGACACGACACCATGAACGGCCGCGTCCTGAACGAGACGTGGTCGGTCGGTCGGATCGATGAGCTGCTGGCTGGAATTCGAACGGAAGAGGGGACATACTGCCCGGAAAGCAGCGTGCTGGCCGACGATTGGGAGTGGTTGCCGGGCAGTGCCCGCACCAGCCGCACTGGTGTGTACCTGATATCAGGACCGGCAATGCAATTGGCCATTGTCCCCCCGTTCGCGCCCGCCCCCCCCTACACCGATTGGAAGGCTGATCTTCGGCGCACCCTGTCCGAGCCGCGCCGAATCGGCGTCGTCCTCTTGCGACTCGGCTATTTCGCGGTCGGCGTGGTCAACAACGGGGCAGTCGAAGTTGCCAGGGGCGGTAGCCGATATGTACACGGACGCCACAGGGCGGGCGGTCAGTCGCAGCGGCGCTGGGAACGCAACCGGGACCAGTGGATCGAAGCCCTGTTCGACCGCGCCTGCTCGGCCTGGCAAGAATCGTGCGGGCCGCTTGCCGGGAGGCTCGATCACCTCGCGCTCGGCGGAGACCGCATCGTACTGGGCCGGTTCCTCGTCCACTGCCCGGCGCTGGCGAGACTACGGGATCGCGAAATCGCCCGCCGCGTGCCCGTCGACCGACCGCGCTCTGACGCCATCGAACAGGCCCGGCGAGCGATCTGGTCCTCGGTAGTCCACCGAATCTCAGCTTGAAGTACGCGATTCCGCGGAGTCCGGAAGTCATGACCGTTGCCTGAACTTCTGGCTTCGATGCCTCAATCAGACCCTGTCCGGCCTGAATATTCGGCCGAAACCGAGAAGGCCATCCTCGATCGCGTGGCCCGGGGGGCGCATGAGTCCGGAGCCCGCTGTCATCGATCCGCAGCGCTTGCGACCTCCTGCGCGCCCCCTCCCCGTTCAAGTCACTGCAGGCGCACCCGGACCGTTTCAGGCACCTGATCGAGAGCTCTGGCAAGAGCGTCGAGCGGCTGGCGCGGCAGATCTCGGACCTGCTGGATACCGACCACCTCACGGCAGGACCGCTGGCTCTTCGTGTCGCTACCTGCCCAGGGGAACGATGAAAGTCCTTCTGGCTTAACGACGATCCCATCACCCTCGAGGCGGTCCAGCCAGGGTTCACGATACGTTGGCCAGACGCCGTAAAAGTCGAAGCCCCGGAGGGCCAGACTGCCGTCCGGAAGTTTCGCGCAGAGGATTCGGACCTGGTTATCCTCCACCTGGACCTTCCGGACGTCACCGGTTTCGAAGTGTGAAAGGCGATCCGCGTGACGTCCCGGGTACCGATCGTCTGTTGACCTGACGAGGGGGCCACGTCGACGTTGCAGGAGGCCTTGAGCCTGGCGCCGACGACCACAACAACAGGCCGTTCTATCAACTCAAATTGCTTGCCCGAGTTCGTGCGGTCATGCGGCGGGCCGGCGGTAGCCCCCAGGCGGCGCCGGGCCGCCGTCTGTCATCGGGCCATTCAAGATGGCTTCGCTGCTCATGCTGTATTTTTCGACGACAAACAGGTACCGCTGACACCACTCGAGCACGGCAGGTTGCTGGCCAAGGCCTGGGGCCGCGAGCGCGGCGAGGAGCTTCAGCCCCTGAAAGTCCTCGTGGGACGGATCCGCGCCATCCCACCGTCCTGCTACCCAAAACAACCCTGTTCATCACGCGATCTCAGCCTCTCGGCAACCGTTGCGCGACCGTTCCCTGCCCCGGTTGGCGATTTCACCAGATCACGCCTGGCCATGGCGCAATCGGCAGCCGGGTGCGGATCGCGCCGGTGGCGCCGTTCGGCGTACCTCGCGAGGCGCGGCGGACCCAGCAACGCCGCCTGCGCTCAGGTTGATGAGCGACTATGCGCTGGAGAACAGCTTCCTGATCAGTCCTCGTAGCTTCGGGGACGCCGGGGCCTCCAGTGGCGACGCGCGCAGGGCATGCTCGGGTCGATCCGCGTCGTCTGCGTGGGGAGGCGTGGTGGCGTCCTCCGACGTAAGGTCAGGTGCCCGGTCCCCGCCGGACGCAGCGGCCTCTACTGGTGCCTGCCACTCGGTCCCGCGCTCTGCTTGCCCGTTGCCCGGAAAGACCTCGGCGACCATCAGGTCGGCGAGCGCGGTCACCGGGAACGGCTGGTCCGTCCCGCTTTCAGGGCGGGCGAGATGACCCGACCCCCTCGACTGCGCGCGCTGAAGCTCGGCCACTCCGGCCTGCGTCAGAGCGGCCATTGCAGCGGCGTTCACGCGGCTCACCGGGAACGCCATCGCGGCCCGGGTTTCCTCGACGGCTGGCTCTTCCGGCGTAGCTTCCTCCTCAGGGTCCGGACTACTGGCGATCGACGCCGGGCCAATCGCCCACACGTGGGCGTTCTCCGGGTAGAGCGGGACGCCGGCCGGTTCAGCCGGCTTGCGAAGCGGCTCGATTGTCTTGAACGGCATGTCCCCTTCGTCATAGGCGCTGTCGTCGGGCCACGTCTGATGGACCCTGGAGATCTGGGCGTCCACCGGTGGTAACGATTCGCCCCTTGCTTCTGCGGGTCTGCCGCGTGGGTGTGCGCCGTTGGAAACGGCCGACCCTGCGGTCGACGCCTCGACCGCCTCCATGATCCGATTGTCATTGAGAATCGCCCAGACCAGGCTGGGAGCGAATACACCCCTGAGGGATGACGGGCCCCGCACCGGGCCCATCGCCAGGCCTTTCTTGAACTGGCTTACGGGAATTCGAACGTCGCTGGTGCTTGGCTCAACATAATCGCCCTCGATCCGGTAGCTAAACCGTTGGCCGTTCCGAGTTCGGAACTCCGTGCCGGCCAGCTCGCAGATCTGTGTCCAGACCGCGTGGAACGAATCGTCGCTCCTGTCGGCCTTACATGGCACAGCTTCCCGGGCTCCAAGCATCGAACGAACGACGTCGTCCACCGACTCCCCGCGCTTGCGGGCGACGCTGGCAAGCAGGTGCCCGGTTTCGTCGGCGATCTCCAGGTCGGCCATCTGGACCATTTCGAGCCTCCGTCACGCGTTTGGAATCTGCGGCGGTCGAGTCGACATGCCGCGCAATATATGTATGTAGCGGTCGCGCATGCCGGCTGGCACGGGGAAAGCGCGACGCCTTTCAAGAGATTTGTTTTCTGAGGGCGCCGCGTTGCCGGCGTGCGCGGTACGGCATAACATCAGCCGGGCACCGAGGGACCGTCGCCCACCAGAACGCCCGGCCAGGGGGGACCAGATGCCAGCTCGAGAAGCAGCCCGTGAGCGCGTCGCCTACTTCAACGGAAAGATCGTCCCTGAAAGCCAGGCCCGCGTCTCCTTCAGAGACCGCGGCTTCCTGTACGGCGACGCCGTCTTCGACACTACCCGCACGTTCGGGCATCGGATCTTCAAGCTCGACGAGCACATCGACCGCTTCTTCCGGTCGTTGAAGTACGTGCAGATCGATCCGGGCCTTTCGGCCAAACAACTTAAAGACATCACGATGCAGGTGACCGAGGCCAACCTGAAACTGATCGGACCGGACGACGACTACTGGGTAAGTCAGCGCATCTCGCGCGGCTACCGGACCCCCGAAGGCGACCCCCCGCTGTTCGAGGGGCCCACGGTCATCGTTGAATGCATGCCACTTTCGCTCAGGGCACGCGCGCGCTTGTTCAGAGACGGGATCGACGTCATTGTGCCGAGCACACGTCGCACTCCTCCGGAGTCGGTCAGCCCGCGCGCGAAGACGCACAACTACCTGAACCTTACCCTCGGTGACATGGAAGCCAAGGCGCGCGATCCCGAAGCGTGGGCAGTACTTCTCGACACGCGTGGTTTCCTGGCCGAGGGCACCGGCAGCAACATCTTCACGGTGAAAGACGGCGCCGTTTACACACCGCGCAACCAGTACGTTCTTGGCGGCATAAGTCGCGAGACCGTTTTCGAACTCGCTCAGAAGCTCGACATCCCGCTCAAAGAGGCCGACCTGGACCTGTACGACGCGGCCACTGCCGACGAGATCTTCCTGACCTCGACCAGCCTTTGCATCTGCGGCGTGCGCTCGCTCAACGGCGCGCAGGTCGGCAACGGGGCGCCTCCCGGCCCGGTCACCAAGGCCCTCACTGACGCCTACATCGAGCTCGTCAGCTACGACTTTGTAGGTCAACACCTCAAGCGCCTGGAAGGCTAAACCCTGTCGAAGGCGCTTCACGATGAGGCCCGGCGCGACCGGCCCGGCCCGACCCAAACCTCACATCGCAACCTGACCCTCCCGGCAGGTCTGTTCTCCCTGTTCCTGTCGATCCTGTGGGCCGGTAACCCGATCTCGATCAAGGCAGGGCTGGAGGATGCGCCACCGCTACGGCTTGGCTGGTACCGGTTCGTCCTCGGCGGGCTGGTCGTCTTGATCTGGGCGATCGCCGTGAAGGCCGACCTGCGCGTCAAGCGTAATGAATGGTTACCCCTGATCGTGCTGGGCGGCATCTTCTCCGTTCAGCTGGCATTCATGAACATCGGGCTCAGCCTGACAACCGCCGGCAACGGCGGCGTGCTGACCATCACGTTCCCCATCTGGGTCGCAATCCTGGCGCATTTCCAGATCGCCGGCGACCGCCTCACCAAGCGCAAGCTCGCCGGCGTGTTGATAGCCTACGGCGGCATCGTCGCCCTGCTGGCGCAGAGCTTCCAGTTCGATCCAGGGAGACTCATGGGCGACGCCTTCATGCTGGCCTCGGGGTTCCTGCTGGCGGAACGCCAGGTCTACATCGCCAAGGCTTCGCAGAACATTCATCCCGCCAAGCTGCTCCTCGCCCAGGCGTTGATCGGGACGGTCACGTTCGTCGTGGCCAGCCTCCTCTTCGAATCGGACGGCTATGTCTGGAGCAACCGCCTGGGCCTTGCTGTCTTGTACCAGGGCGTGGTGATCGCCGGCTTCGGATTCATCAGCAACCTGTGGCTGATCCAGCGATTCTTCCCGTCACAGGTCAGCGTCCTGAACCTTACTCAGCCGATCTTTGCGATCCTCGCCGCCTGGCTGATCCTCGGCGAGCCACTGACGCCCATGCTGTGGGTCGGCGCGCTGTTCGTGATGATCGGCGCAGCGCTGGTGCAGCGCTGGCCGACGCGGGCGAAACCCGTCCCGGCGCGCGCCTGAGCGATATCACCTTGCTCTTCGTCCGGAGCTTCCGGCCATGCAGGCCTGTCAGGGAGTAAGCATGACCCAGCACCGGCGCCTCCCAGATCACTGAATAGCCGGCTACCTCTCAGAAGAGTTGCCAACCGGATCGCGCGCGTTCCGGGAGTGTCTGCTGATACCGATGTCCGCCCTCGATCGCTTGATGCACTTCAATGGAATCAGGGGGCGCATGTGGTCCCGCTCGGCCAAAAGCGCAGCACCAAGAATCCGAACGTCTGCAACAAGTGAGAGGTCCACTGGGAGCCCGGGCGACCCCACCCGATCACGGCCTGCTGGCAGTCCGTGCGGCGGTAGTCCAAGGGATGATCCCCGAGATAGGTGCCCGCGCCGGTGGCGAACGCCTGCTGCAAGTGGGTATCGGAACCAGTACCGGCGTCGCACCGACCGGCGCGGTGGGTCCGATCAGCTGCGACGACTACACAGCGCCGGGTGACGCGCTGGACATCGCGAGCTGCTTCCAGTGCGAGGCCGCCCCGGGCGAGCCCATGGTTACCGAGGACGCGTGCAGGTCCGTCAGTAGCGAATACCCGCGAGCTATCGAGAAGGTGCTCACGCTAAAGGGCATTCACGAGACAGTGAAGGCGACCGTGCTCGACCCTCCTTCAGTCGCCGCCGCCTGAGCTTCCCAGCGCATAGCGCTGGACCTCTACCCAGGTTCCGTCGGCCGCCTTCCCCTTCCGCGCCATCAGCGAGAAGGCGGTCGCAATGAACCCTGCCCCCGGATCCATGAACTCGGCAATTACCTGGCCCGTAGCTGCCTGCTCTTCCGTCACTCTTTCGTAGATCGTCAGGTGTGGTTGGTACTCATGGTCCCCGTAGGCATTCTTCGAGACCGGACCGATAAGCGATTCCAGGTCCCGGTGCAGGTTCATGAGCTCGTAGGTCTTCTGTACCGCGAAAAACCGGTGCCTGCCTTCGTTCGCGTGCTGCTGGCCGTCGAACCGCAAGCGGAAGGACCGCATGCGGGTGGCCAGCGCGGCGAGCCTCTTCCTGAGGTCGTCAAGATCGGGAACGTCGTAAAAGGTACCTTTCACCGTCACGTGCGCAGGAATCATGGGGCGCGTAATCCTGAGCGTCTGTCGCAGGCCCCCCACCATCTGCATGATCTCGCGTGGCGCCACGATCACGACCGCGTAGACGCTGTACCCGAAGCGGTCGTCAGGCAGGTTGGCGCTATCTACGGTCATTTGTCGATCCCCATATAATCGTAGCTTTCCCGGCTTCGTGCGCCGGGGGTAACGCGGACTGGACCGGCGTCTGGCTGCCCACACCGGTGACATCGAGCAACTGTTCAACGCTCAGCTAGAGGAGGGCTGGCACGGAGCCGCGTCTCTCGCCATATCCGTGCGCGGACAGCTCACGATCGACCTGCAAGGGCGCGCTGGTCACCGCGTCGGTTCCGAAGCCGACCGCATACTCTTCGTCGGATTCTCCTGCGGCAAGCCGCTGGCCGCCGCGTGTCTCTGGGTCCTCCGGGAACAGGGACGGTTCAACTGGGATGATCCGGTCGCCAGATACTGGCCCGAATTTGCCGCCAGGGGCAAGGGCTCGACGACGATTCGACAAGTACTGACGCACCGAGCAGGTTTACCCACCACCCCGCCGCCTGTCAATGGCGTTCGAATGGGCGACTTCGCCCTGGCAACGCAACTCATGGCCGACGCGGAACCGGAGTACAAGCCAGGCAGCGCCATCCAGTACCATTCGGTCACTTTCGGCTGGCTGGTCGGCGAACTGGTGCAGCGCATCGCGTGCAAGCCGTTCCGGGAGTTCTTCGAGTCAGTGGTCAAGCAGCCGCTCGGGCTGAGTGACACGTACTTCGGACGCCCTCCAGGGCTGGCTGGCAGGGTGGCCAGGCTCACCGAGGCCGCGGGCATTGACCCACCCGGAGCAGCCCAGCTCCTCAATCTCGCTCGAATCCAGGAGGCGGTTATCCCTGCCGCCAACATCATCACGACCGCGCGCGACCTGGCCCGTTTCTACGCCTCGCTCGTCGATGGTGGATCGCTAGACGGCAAGCGCTGGATCGGCGAGGCCGCCGTCGCCGAGGCTACCGCCCCACACGCCGAAGGACTGGCAAAGGATGACGGAGAGCTAAGGCGCTGGGGCCTGGGCATCGCGCTCGGGGGCTCGCACCCTGGCGCGTATGCGCTGGGTCCGAACTCGAGCCCCCGGGCTTTCGCCCACGGAGGCTTTGGCACGTCGATCGCCTGGGGCGACCCGGAATCCGGCATCGCGATGGCCTATCTGACGTCCGGAATCCAGGGCGATGAGGTCAACCGTGAGCGCCTGTCGTCGATGTCGCGGACGGTCAGGGCGGCGTTCGGGGCCTGACAGAGGAGAACAGCACGACTACCCGGCAGCGCCCCGCGCGGGACTACGACATCCGGTTCGGACACGGCCTGGCCAGGTCCGACTCCGCTCGATGGCCGCGCTATGCCGTGGTAACCACGCCCTCGGCATGGAAAGTCGCCGACCCCATGCTCAGCAAGCAGCCGGCGGGCATCGCCTACAACAAGTGGCTTGATCCCAATCACCTCGACGAGACGACAGGCGCGTTGCCTGACGACATGGACCTGGCCGTGGGGGTCGGCGCGGGACGCGCCCTGGATCACGCGGAGTACGTGGCACACAAGAAGAAGGTGCCCCTGATGCAGGTACCAACAGTCGTATCGACCGGCGCGATCATCCACGGATTCTGCGGCGACTGGACGGGGCGCGTCATTCACGGCGTCGCCTGCATCGTGAACTGTGAATATGTCCTGGTCGACTACGACATCGCCCTCAGCGCCCCGGAACGCCTTAACACCGCGGGCCCGGGCGACGTCCTGTGCGGCGATGCCGGGCTATCAGAGTGGCGGCACAGCGCCGCCCGTGGGCGCGGCCCCGCGTTCGACGCGGAAGCGACCAGGGACGTCATCGCCCACCGCTCTGAGATCGTCTCAAGGTTCCCTGCAACCCTCGATCCGCAGAAACACCTGACCTGCAACAGCGTGCAGTTCATCATGAAGGCCGTGCAGGACCGTGACGATCCGATGCTCCGCCACCTTGCCGCGCCGTCTGCGGACCACGGCTTCTGCTTCGCGCTCGAGCTGGCGAACGACCGCTTCTGGATCCACGGCGAAGAGTGCGCCCTGGGCGCGGTGATCGTCGCATGGCACACCGGACAGTCGCCGGAGACCCTGATCGAGCGCCTCGATACGTGCAAGGTGATGTTCAGGCCACGCGACATGGACATCGGGCGGGGGGAGCTGCGGCGAGGCCTTGAAGAACTCCCTCGCTGGATGGGCGAAGAGAAGGCTGGCCGCGACACCGAATCGATCATGCGCAGCGAGCCGGTCACCGGCAAGCGGTTCGACGAATGCTGGACTTAGCTGGCGAAAGCCTGAACTTGCCACGAACCGCTCGCCTGCTGAGATGCATGGCCCTGGCCCTCGTGCCGCTGCTGCTCGCCGCCTGCGGGCCCAATGACGCCGAACTGCAGGCGACGATCGACGCCCGGATCGATGCCGCCCTGGCCGTCTTCCCCAGTCCAACGCCACACCCCACGGCCACGCCCCAGCCGGCTCCTACACCGGTCCTGATCCCGACCCCGCTGCCGACAGCCACGCCCCAGCCGACTCCAACACCGGTCCTGATCCCGACCCCGCTGCCGACAGCCACGCCCCAGCCGACTCCAACACCCCTCCTGATCCCGACTCCGCTGCCGACTGCGACGCCCCAGCCGACTCCTACACCGGTCCTGATTCCGACCCCGCTGCCGACGGCCACGCCCCAGCCGACCCCTACACCGGTCCTGATCCCGACCCCGCTGCCGACGGCCACGCCGATCCCAACCGCCACGCCGATCCCAACCGCCACCGCAGTCGTCATCAACCAGTTCCTCCCGAACTTCATTGAGGTCTACAACCGGGTCCGGCGCAGCGTGGTCGAGATCCGACAGAGCG
>VGZT01000001.1 GCA_016872495.1 SAR202 cluster bacterium | reverse complement strand
TGCCCACGCTTCTTACATGTGTCCAGGGCGCGCTCGCGGATCCAATCCATGGACTCCTCGGCCGTAATGTGAGGAATGAACTGGCGCGGGTCTGGCCCGTAAAGACGAATTCCGTACTTCTGGACCGCTTATCAGCTCATGAGCCAGTCACGCCCCGCCTCGCGGACGTCCAGGGGCTCCCCCGGGCTGATCACGGCGATGTGGCCGCCCCTTCGCCAGAAGGTCTCCAGAACGGCAGCGGGGACGCACAGGGCCTCGACATTTTCTTTCCACTCCGGGCGATCGAGGACCAGGGACCGGTGCCCGGCTTCCAGCGCCCGGAATCCCGTGGCCTCAAGAGGCGATTGCGGATGGCGAGCAGATCGACATCGCTGACACTGCCGGGATACTCCCCGGTAGCGATTGGGCCGTAGAGGTATTCGCCGACCAGGCGAGGGCCAGGCACGCGCTGCGTCAGTTTGAGGATCTCACCGACCACCGGGACCACGTCGGAGTATCTGGTCAGACCGGCCAGTCCAGTAAACGCGGGCGCCCGCCGTGTCCCGGTCGCTCTCCCAACACGCTGTCGTAGGATGTTTCGAGCTCTGGAGGCTGGAACCGTATGACCTATCCGATGCGTGCTATCAAGGCGAGTGAGTTCGACGCGTTCCGCCAGGCGGTGGAACGGGGATTTGGCAACCATGCCCGCCCGGAAGACGGCGAATTTACTCGGGAGAACTTCTTTGAATTCGATCGCTCCCTCGCCGCCTTCGACGGCACCCAGATCGTCGGGACCGCGATCGCGCTCTCGTTCCGAGTAACGGTGCCTGGCGCCGGCCCGCAGCCGACCGGAGCAGTCACGATGGTGACCGTACAACCCACGCACCGGCGGCGGGGCATCCTGACCGAAATGATGCGCATGCAATTGCAGGACATCAGGGAACGCGGTGAGGCGACCGCTTCACTGTGGGCATCCGAGAGCATCATCTACCGCAGGTTCGGCTATGGCATGGCCACGCTGTCGGAGCGCTGGTCCATCGAGCGCACCCGCGCGGGATTCGCGCCGCCGATCACCGACACCGGCAGGATGCGGGTCGCCAGCCCGGACGAGTTCAAGGAGGCGGTGCCGGCCATCCACGACCGTGCGGTGGCACGTCGGCCTGGCATGATGCCGCGGACGGAATCGATGTGGGCGGTGCGGCTGCGCGACCCCGAACACTGGCGTGGAGGCGCGTCTGCCCTGTTTTTCGCCCTGCACAGCACCGGCCCCGTAGACGATGGCTACGTGATGTACCGCATCCGGCGCGACTGGCGCGATGGCATACCGAACAGCACGATCGTGATCGTCGAGCTCGCAGGCGCGAATCCCGACGTGGACGCCGTCCTTTTCAACTACTGCTGCAACATCGACCTCACGACGACGGTCGAGTCGTGGAACCGCCCGGTCGATGACGCGATCTGGTGGCGTCTGGCCGATCCCAGGCGCCTTGCGCGGAGCCCCCGCGACGGCCTCTGGCTCCGTATCGTAGATACACCGAAGGCGTTGTCGGCGCGGCGTTACTCCGCTGAGGGCCGCATCGTGGTTGCAGTCCAGGATGAGTTTGTGGGCCTTGCCGGCGGCCGTTTCGAGGTCGAAGGCGGTCCCGACGGCGCGACCTGCCGGAAGACGACGCGCAAGGCTGATATCACGCTCGGCCCGACCGAGCTGGCCTCGCTCTACCTGGGCGCGGTCTCCGCACGATCGCTCGCCGATGCGGGTCGGATCGTCGAAAACTCGGCGGGCGCGATCGACCGGACCGACCTGATGTTCGACTGGCGCCCTGCTGCCTGGTGCTCCCAGGACTTCTAGCCCTCAAGGATTTCTTGAAGAACTTCCGCGAGAATGCAATCGGCGGAACTTGCGCGCCGGGGGTTCTGTTTTCGAAATGGCACTGGCAGAGACACAATCCGACCAGGTCGTGCTGGTCGTCGAGGACGACCCGCATACCGCTGAGATCCTGCGCCTGTACCTGAACCGCGACGGCTTCGAGGTCGTCATCGCCCAGGATGGGAAGCGGGGTCTGGAACTGGCCCGGGAGCGGAAGCCGTCGCTCGTCATCCTCGACCTCATGCTGCCGGGGATGGACGGCTTCGACGTGTGCCGAAGCCTGCGCGCCGACGCCGACGACGTGCCCGTCATCATGCTCACGGCACGGGTCGAAGAAGACGACCGGTTGCAGGGGCTGGATTTGGGCGCCGACGACTACGTGACCAAGCCGTTCAGCCCGCGCGAGCTTGCCGCCCGTGTGCGCGCCGTGCTCCGACGATCAGGGCGCGACCGCGCCGAGGGTGGCGGACGGAAACTCACCTCGGGCGACATCGCGATTGAGCTGGACAGCCGCGACGTGAGCGTCCGGGGACGCCACGTGAGGCTCACGCCCACCGAGTTCCGACTTCTGGTCTTCCTGATGCGTTCGCAGGGCCTGGTGATCTCGCGCGAGAGGATCGTAGAGCGGGTATTTGGCTACGACTTCGACGGCTTTGACCGGACCCTGGACACCCACGTGTCCAACCTTCGAAGGAAGCTCGAGGCGAACAGCCCCGACGGCAAGGTAATCGAAACGGTTTACGGCGTCGGCTATCGCTTCATCGCGCCCGGAAGTCACGCTTGAACGTTCACTTCTCCAGTCTCCATGTCCGCCTGCTGGCGGCGTTTGCGATCGCCCTCGGGCTGGCCCTCGCGGCCGTAAGCCTGGCCTCTTCGTACGCCACCCGCCAGGAACTCGCCAGGTTCGAATCCCAGGTCGAAGCGGCGCGTGAAGCCCGGCTGCGAGACCTCATCTCGGGCGCCTACGAAAAACAGGCGGGGATGGCCGGCATCCAGCCCGCCATCGAGAACGCCGGAACGCTGTTGCACAGTCGATTGGTCGTCTACGACGAGACCGGCGTGGTGGTCGCCGACTCCCAGCATGGCCGGGGCGGGCAGGTCGTGCTGACCAAGCGCGGGGTGCGCGCCTTCCCGATCATGCTGGAGAACGAACAGGCCGGACTGCTGGTCGTCGAGAGTTTTTCCCGGGAGATATCAGACCGTCCCCCACCCGGCCCGTTCGGCTTTGGACCCTCCGACATCAGGCGGATGCGGGATGAAGCCCAGAGGCTCGCCGCAGAGGATGCGGTCGCCGTCGCCGAACCGCAGTTCTCGCGCCTCGCGGCGTCGTTCAATCGATCGCTGCTGTGGGCAGGCATCGCCGCGGGTGCGATCGGCGTGCTTGCGATCGGCCTGACGACGCGCAGTGCGCTTACCCCGGTGCGCTCCCTCACGGCAGCGGCGCGCAAGCTGGGATCGGGCGATCTTTCCCAGCGGGTCCGAGTCTCCGGCACCGATGAACTTAGCGAGCTGGGGCGAACGTTCAACGACATGGCCGCCGCCCTCGAATCGGCGGAACAGCAGCGCCGGACCCTGACAGCCGACGTCGCTCACGAGCTCCGGACTCCGATCTCCAACCTCCAGGGGTACCTGGAAGCCATCAAGGACGGTGTCCTGCAGCCGGACACGGCGACCATCGACAAGCTGTACTACCAGGTGATCAACGTTTCCCGGCTCGTCGAGGACCTCCGCATGCTGGCGCTTGCCGAGACGGGCGCGCTGACGCTGGCAACCGGGCTGGAGAGCGCCGAGGTCGTTGCCCAGTCCACCATCGACTCGTTCGGGCCAAGGGCGGCGGAAAAAGGGATCCTGCTGAGCTTCCGGGCCGATGCCGACCTCCCGAAGGTGCTGGTCGATCGGACCCGCCTCAGCCAGGTCTTTGCCAACCTGATCGAGAACGGGATTACCCATACGCCGACCGGCGGGCGCGTAAGTGTTTCGGTGCACCTGGCGCCGGCACTTAGCTCACCCGTGGCCCGGCCCGTCGGAGTCGAGGTCCACATCGACGACACCGGTGTCGGGATCCCTGCCGACAAGCTGCCCATGGTGTTTGAACGCTTCTACCGGATCGATCCTTCCAGGGCGCGTGCAACCGGTGGCGCCGGGCTCGGGCTCACGATCGCGAAGCGGCTGGTCGAGGCGCACGAGGGGCAGCTTTCCGTGGCGAGCGAGGTCGGCCGGGGCAGCCGGTTCACGGTCTACCTGCCGGCCGCCGTTGACACGCCCGTACCAAACCCGTAGCGTCCCGCTCCGTTGACCCAGACGGAGTAAGCCTTGCCTGAGAACGACCGGCCTCCCCGGCCGGAGTTGATCACTTTCGACCTTGGAAACGTCCTGACGCTGGTCGATGAACGGCCGGCGATCAGGGAATTGGCGCGGCTTTCGAACAGGGATGAGCAGGCCGTGTTCGACGCCTGCTACTCCCCCGCCGCCAAGCGCGTTCTCGAGACCGGCCAGGTCACGTGGCGCGAGTTCGTCGCACGGGTCGAACGGACGCTCGGATTCCGCCTTGCATTCGAGCGCTTCCTGGAGATCTTTGAGAGCTCCCTGACCCCCAACCGCCCTATCTTCGGGCTCGTCGAAGCGGTGGCAGCGCGCTACCGGGTGGCCCTGTGCAGTAATACCAGCGAACCGCACTGGCTGCTCGAGAAGGGGCGCCTGCCGTTTGGCAGGCGGTTCGATCCCGCGATCGTCTCCTACGAGATCGGCGTCATGAAACCGGACCGGGAGATCTACGATGCGATCAGCGACCGAAGCGGCATCCCCCATGCGCGTATCGTATTCATCGACGACATCCCGGCCAATGTGGAAGGGGCGCGCAAGACGGGCATTCAGGCGGTCCAGTTCACCGGAGTAGCCAGGCTGCGAAGCGATCTCGCGGCGCTTGGAGTCGAAGCGGGGTAGCCCGCGAGGAGAGGCCACTTGCCGAATCGAAAACTGACCCTGATCAAAGCCTCCCGCATGTTCGACGGATCCGGGAAGGCCACGGTGCGCAACGCCGCCTTGCTGATCGAGGACGGCCAGATCTCGAAGGTCGGCAGTTCGTCGGACCTACGAGCGCCGGAAGGAGCGGACGTCCAGACGGTCGACTACGGCAATGCCACGATCCTGCCGGGGCTGGTCGACGCCCACACGCACATGTGCGCGCCAGGGGACGGCACGCCGGGCGACGAAGTGGCGCGCGAGCAGGACGACATGCTTCTGCTCCAGGCCGCCAGCAACGCCCGTACCGTATTGCACTCGGGAGTGACGACGGCACGTGAGAACGGCGCCAAGCACGCAGTCGGCTTCTCATTAAGGGACGGGATCAAGCGAGGGCTGGCTGCGGGGCCCCGGATGGTCGTGTGCGGCCGCCCGATCGCAATTACCGGTGGCCACATGGGCTACTTCGGCTCGGAGGCCGACGGCGAGGACGGCGTCCGGAAGGAAGTCCGCAAGCTTCTCAAGGAAGGCGCCGACTACATCAAGATCGCGGCGACCGGCGGCAGCACCCGTACGTCGGACCCCAACCGTGCGTCATACACGGTCGCCGAGCTGCGGGTGATGACCGACGAGGCGCACCGGGCCGCTCGCCTGACCGCCGCTCACTGCACGTCCGCCCAGGGGGTCCAGAACTGCCTGGACGCAGAAGTGGACATGATCATCCACTGCATCTTCGTGGACCCCGACGGCAAGTACCGCTTTCGGCCCGACCTCGTGGAGCGGCTGGTTCAGGCAGGCGCCTGGGTGAATCCAACCCTATACGTGCAGAGAGCCCGGATCGATCGCCTGCTCCGCAAGCGCGAGATCAATGGCAAGCTGACGCCGCAGGAAACGCGTGAGATGGAAACGATCAAGCGCACTTCCGATGTGCGGATCGAGGCGGTCGGCAAGATGGCCGGCGCAGGCGTCCGAATGGTCGCAGGCTCCGACTCGCCCTGGGGGTGGTACGCCCCGGGTGAGTTTGTGAACGAGATCCTGGCGCTGGCGGACGCCGGACTCTCGAATCGCGACGCCCTGATGTCGGCGACCTCCGGTGCGGCCGAGTCGATCGGCGTGGGGCGTGAGGCCGGCCGGCTTGAGCCCGGACGGCAGGCCGACGTGCTCGTGGTCGGCGGCGACCCGCTGCGGGATCTCAAGACGCTGTGGGACGTGCGGGACGTGTACCAGGCCGGACGCCAGATACAACGCGGGGTCAAATGAGGACGGCGTGGAACCGGTGAGCGCACCCAACGCGCCCGACGCGGTGGTCGTGGGCGGCGGCGCAGTCGGCTGCGCCACGGCATACGAACTCACGCGCCGTGGGTTGCGAGTGAGCCTGGTCGAACGAGACGGCATCGCTTCGCACGCATCTGGCTTCGCGTACGGCGGCCTTTACGCGACCACCGGCGCCGGGATCCCGGGCCCGGTCCTGCCAGTCGCAAAGCAGTGCTTGGAGCTCCACCGCGGCCTGGCCGACGACATCAGAGACCAGACCGGCCTGGACGACGGCTTCCGTCCAGCCAGGTCGATCGAGGTCGCGTTCGACCAGCGACGCGTCGACTGGCTGAAGGGCGAGGCCAGGTGGCAGCTGCAAGAAGGCTTCAAGGTCGAACTGCTCGATCAGAAGGGCATGCGGGAGATTGAGCCGCGCCTGAACCCGGACATCATTGGCGGGGCGCTGCACTCCAGCCATTACGAGGTCGACAGCTATAAATACACCTTTGGCCTGGGCTGGGCCTTCGAAAAACGGGGCGGCCGGATCGTTCGCAGCTCGGCAGTGGCCGTCACCGAACGTGATGGACGTGCGACAGGCGTTGCGCTCAGTAACGGGGAGACGATACCCGCGGGAATCGTCGTGCTCGCCACCGGGCCCTGGGCATCGACGGACGAGATCCCCGGCGTCAGACCGTTGCCGATTCATGCCTCGCGGGGCGAGATCCTGCGCCTCGAATTTCCAGGCGATGACTTTCGGAGCCGGGTCACGCTGGACAGCCACTACATAGCACGCAAGCCCGACGGGCTGGTCTGGGTCGGCACAACAGATGAAACCGTGCCTGGATTTGACGACCGAACCACTGAAGCCGCCCGTGCCTCGATCATGGAGGGCGTCCTCCGGCTCGCCCCTGCCCTGGAAGCCGCGCGCCTGGTAACGCAGACGGCGTGCCTTCGCCCGGTCGCCAAGGACGGCCTTCCGATCATCGGCCGCGGCGGGCTCGACGGCCTCTATCTCGCCAACGGAGCGGGCAAGAAGGGGATCCTCCTCAGCCCCGCCATCGCCCGCATGGTGGCCGCCCTTGCGATCGATGCCGACGAGGCCGCGGTGCCGGCGCCGTTCAGGAGCGGCCGCTTCGCAATCCGGTGACCAGGACTGTCGTTGCTAGAATCGCCAGCCAAAGGAGCAGTTAATGCCATCGATCAACGTCGCCTTCCTGGCCAACCCGAAATCGAACGAAATCGTATCCCGTTTCAAGGTCATGAAGGACCTGGCCCCGGCCGGTGTGACCGTGAGGCTGGTGGATAGCACTGCCTCGGAAGGAGAGTTGATCGAACAGCTCGCTGATATTGATGCGCTGATCCCAGCGGTCGGCGGCAAATTCCCGATTTCAACGGCCCAGCACGCGCGACGGCTCAAGCTTATTCAGCTGATGTCAGCGGGCTTCGATGTCCTCGATGTGCCTGGCCTGAACAAGCTGGGCATCCAGGTAGCCAACAACGGCGGATCGAACGCGATTTCCGTGTCTGAACACACGATCAGCCTGATGCTGTCGGTCTATCGCCGCCTCATGGACTCCTGGGACACCACCCGGCAAGGCAAGTGGCGGGAGGGCCTCGAGAAGCTGCCGTTGCGACACGAGATCAACGGCAAGACGGTGGGAATCATCGGGTTCGGCAATATCGGACGGCAGGTCGCAAGGCGGCTGCAGGGCTGGGACGTCGACATCCTTTACCACGATGTCGTCGAGCTTGTGCCCGGGCGGGACCGCGAGCTCGGGGCGACCCGGGCCAGCCTGGACGAGCTCTTGCGTCGCTCCGATATCGTCACGCTCCACGTGCCCCTCAACGGCTCGACGCGCGGGATGTTGAGTGATCGCGAGTTTGGCCTGATGAAGCCGACCGCGGTGGTGATCAATGCCTGTCGCGGACCGGTCATCGACGAGGCGGCCCTGATTCGGGCGTTGAAGAAGGGCCGGCCTGCAGCCGCCGGGCTGGATGTCCTCGAACAGGAGCCGACGGATCCGAACAACCCGTTGCTCAGGATGTCGAACGTCGTCGTGACACCGCACTGGGCCGGGGGCACGGTCGAAGGCAACGAACGCGCGGTGCGCTTTGCGATGTCGAATTTTCTGAGGCTCGCAGAGTCGCGCCCGCTGCTATCGATCGTGACGCCCGAGGACTAGGGTCGCGTCGACCGGCTAGTCGGACCGGACGGCGCTGAGCGCCAGTCGAACGCCGAGGACGATCGTCCATCCGAATCCGACCCAGAGGAAAGCCGAGTACGTCAGGCTCCCACGCTCAAGGCCGGACAGAGTGCCGAGCCAGCCAGCCAGCAGCCCGAGCCAGGCTAGCAGGGGAAGCCAGATCTGAAACAGGCCTCGGAAACGTTGGACGATGCGCTTGACCGGGCCGACGAACGCTGCGGTCCCCAGGCACGCCGAGAGTAATAGCAGGCCCAGGGCCCACCCGTTGTAGAACCAGGCGGGCAGCTCGGGTTCGGGCACGACGCCGCGGAAGCCGAGCGCCCAGCGGTCGGTCTGTTCGAAGAAAGCTCCCGCGCCCAGCAAGAGCGAGGCGGCCGCGAACGCCGTGATCGCCTGGTCGATCAGGTAGTCGGGACGCGCCCGTAACGGCCTCGCCGGCTTGGCCAATCGCTACCTCGCCGTGTAGCCGCCGTCGACCGCCAGGTAGGCCCCGGTAACGAACGACGCGTCGTCCGAGGCGAGGAAAAGGGCTGCCTTCGCGATCTCTTCGGGCTCTCCCAGCCTGCCCATTGGGTGCAGCCCCTCCAGGGTCGCCAGCAGCTTCGGATCCTCGGTGATCCCCCTGGTCAGTGCGGTGCGGGTGAAGCCCGGGCAGATGCAGTTGGTCCGGATGCCGAACCTTGCCTGGTTGATGCCGAGGTCGCGCGTGAGCTGAAGTACCCCGCCCTTCGACGCGGGATACGGGTTGAAGCCATCGCTCAGTGGATGCCCGACGAGGCCGATTATGGATGAGAGGTTCACGATCGATCCCCTGCCGCGTTTTTTCATCTCCGGCACGGCGAACCAGCACATCAGGTAGGTGCCCTTCAGGTTGACGTCGATCACCGTGTCAAAGACTTCCTCGAAGTCGGCTCCCTGTCTTACCTGTCGCCCGGTGATCCCTGCGCTGTTTACGAGCACATCGAGGGCACCATAGTGGCGCACGGTTTCGGCTACGATGCGTTCGGCGTCCGCCCTGCTGGTAACGTCCCCGATGGCAACATGGACGTCACCGCCACTGTCCCGGACCTGCCGGGCGACCTGCCGGGCCGCTTCCACTGAGCGATCCGAAATCACGACCCTGGCGCCCTCTTGCGCGAACAGCCCGACCGTTGCCGCCCCTATCCCTGATCCAGCCCCCGTGACCAGCGCCACCCTGTCCTTGAGACGCATCGAATCTCCCCGTGGCCTTCGACCACTAAGCCTTCCATATCCACGTGTCGGCGTGCATAGCTACGGTCCAACTCCTTATCATGACGCTAATCATGTCGAACCGCAGGAAACGAAGAAACCGTACCGGCCCGCGCCCGCCTGCTGACGCGCCAACCTCGGTGCGGCGTCGGGACCGAGTCTATCCGCTCGAGCACGCGAGCCCCTTGTTGCGGCTATATGCCGCGGCGGTCGACTTCAGCGTAATCATCGTCCTGTTCATCACTCTGCACATGGTGACCAGCGGCCGGGTTGCAGCGGCGGACGCCGCGCCCCAGGACATCTTTATCTTCTTCGGCTACTTCATTGTCACAACCGGGATCCTCGGCCAGACCGCCGGCAAGTTCGCGGCCGGGATAATCGTCGTCGACCGGGAGGGGCGCGTGCCGGGGCTCCCGCTGGCGATCCCGCGCGAGATGCTAGGCAAGTTCGTATCAGTGGTGACGCTCGGCATCGGTTTCGCCTGGATCCTGTACGACCACGACCGCCAGGGACTGCACGACAAGATCGCCGGCACCTACGTAGTCAAGAAATCGGACGCCGGCGTGCCGGGAATGCTGGGAAGAATCCTGCGTCGCGAAAACCGTGACGAGCGCAAATGAGCTCGGAGGCCTCGCTTGGCGATATCTAAAAAGATCCGCTCGCAGATCGCCCAGGGCTCCTGGATCCGCCGGATGTTCGAGGAAGGGATCCTGCTCAAGCGGCAGCATGGTGCGGACCGCGTGTTCGACCTGTCGCTCGGCAACCCGGTCCTCGAACCCCCTTCCGAATTCAGGACTGAACTGTTGCGCATCGCCCGGGACGAGACGCCGGGCACCCATCGGTATATGCCGAACGGTGGATTCCCCGAGACGCGGGCTGCGGTTGCCGCCGCCCTGCGTGAGGAGTCAGGGATCCCGTTCACACCCTCCGAAGTGATTATGACCTGCGGCGCGGGTGGCGCCATGAACGTGATCCTCAAGGCGCTGCTCGATCCGGGCGACGAGGTCGTCGTGATCGCGCCCTACTTCCCGGAGTACGTCTTCTACGTCGACAACCAGGGCGGACAGGTGAAGGTTGCAGGGTCGGACAAGGGCTTCCAGCCAGACCCCGCATCCATAGCTTCGGCAATCACGGGCCGCACGCGGGCGGTGATCGTGAATTCGCCCAACAATCCGACCGGTGTGATCTACAGCAAGGAAACCCTGGCGAAGATCGGCCAGGTCGTGCTTGACGCCGAACGTCGCCTTGCCACCGAGATCTACCTCATCAGCGACGAGCCGTACCGCAAGCTGATCTACTCCGGCGTCAGCTACCCGTTCGTCTATCCGCACCACGTCCGCACGGTCGTAGCCACTTCCCATTCGAAGGACCTCGGCCTGGCGGGCGAGCGTATCGGCTACATCGCGGCCAACCCGGCCGACCCGGCCAGGGCCGACCTTATCGACGCCGCGACCTTCGCCAACCGGACCCTGGGTTTCGTGAATGCACCTGCTATAGCGCAACGTATCGTGGCGCGGATCCAGAGGGCGACCGTGGACATCGACGCCTATCGAAAAAAGCGAGACTTCCTCTACTCCGAACTCACGCGCATCGGCTACGAGATCGTGAAACCGGATGGCGCCTTCTACATGTTCCCGCGCTCGCCGTTGCCGGACGACCGCGCGTTCGTCGCGCTGCTGCAATCCAGGCTGGTGCTCGTCGTACCGGGAACCGGATTCGGCGCCCCGGGCTACTTCCGCTTGTCATACTGCGTTGACGACCGGACCCTGGAAGGAGCGATCGCCGGGTTCGAAGGTGCTTTTGCAGAGGCGACGGCGCGAAGCTAGGATCCGTCGACACTCGAACTTCGTACAGGCAGATGGCCATGCGTTAGCCCGGGGTCGGTGACTCATCAGGATCCACCTGTCGGAGCCCGCTGGCACCTGCCAGGCCGGCGCGGCGACCCTGACCGCCCATGGCGGTTCGAACAAGGTTCATGCCAGGGTTGCGCCATCGATGGCCGCGGCTCAGCCTGTGCACGTGCATTCGGGAACCTGCCACGAGATCGGCACCATCACCGATCAGCTGCAGAGCGTCGTCCCTGGTACGTAGATCACCACTATCGAAAAGCCGCATGCCCAGATCACTACCGGCAATACGGTGAGCAGCGTCCACCTGCTGTTTGCCGACATCCGCACACGCACGGCCTGCGGCGCGATCCCTGCCTTCGCGCCTGGTTAGACACCGCCTCCGTTCGGGATCCAGAATGCAAACTTCGATCCCACGCCAGGCGCGCTTCCAACTGAGATCGCCCCCTCCGTGGCGGCTTCGCAGCAGGCGCGTGCTCCAGCTCTTCGTCCCGTCTTGCGCCCCGCGCGGGAAAAAGGCCGCAACGTGCCATTGGACGGACAGGCACTACCGCCACAGGCCCAATCCAAGGTTCCGCACCCGCCCCGACAATGCGGTGGGCGCGGATCTTGTTGGTGTTGTCCTTACCGTGCCA
The DNA here is from genome assembly GCA_016872495.1 of SAR202 cluster bacterium. Lineage (GTDB taxonomy): Bacteria > Chloroflexota > Dehalococcoidia > Lucifugimonadales > Lucifugimonadaceae > VGZT01. Next base: position 181,332 of record VGZT01000001.1, on the reverse strand, counting down.
GTACTGCGGCGTTACCCGCCGAGCGGTTCCTTGAGACCCGAGCCCGTGATCGGCAGCAGCACGCGGTCAGAAGGGCCGATGTGCCCGTTGCGGACCAGCTGCTCAAGGCCAGCCAGCGCGGCCGCGGACGTCGCCTCGCAGAAAATGCCCTCGGTGGCGGCCAGGCGTCGGCGCCATTCGAGGATCGCGCCGTCGGCGACCGCGACCCCGGTGCCCCCCGTGCGCCGGACGGCCGCCACCACCTGCGAAGCCCTCGGTGGATTCGAGACGGCGATGCCACTGGCCACGGTCGGACGGATCTCGGCTGCAGGCCCACCAAGCAGCAACGCCAGCAGCGGCCGCACCCCTTCCGCTTGGACCGCGTGCAATTGCGGAATGCGCGCCAGCTTACCGGCCTCAGTGAGCTCCCCGAAACCACGCGCCGCACCCACCAGCAACGAGCCATTGCCCACCGGAAACAGGATCTGGTCGATGGGTCCGGGAAGCTCGGCGATCTCGAAGGCAAACCCCTTCATGCCCTCGCCGAAGTAGGGACTCAGGTTGTGCGAAAGATATGGAAGACGCTCTGCCTCGGCGAACCTGCGAGCTGCATCGGTGGCGGCCTGGCGCGGGCCTTCGACCGGGTGAAGCGTCGCACCGAAGACGGCAATCTGGTCGAGCTTGCCGCGTGCAGCCGAGGCGGGCACAAAGACGTGGGCCTTCAGGCCCGCGGCCGCTGCATATGCCGACAGCGATGCCCCGGCATTACCGGACGAGTCTTCGACAAACTCCCGGACGCCGGCTTCGACCGCCGCCGAGACGAGTACCGCACTGCCTCTGTCCTTGAACGACCCGGTGGGCGCCTGGTATTCGAGCTTGGCCCAGAGTTTCCCTAATCCGAGCAAGGCGCCGATCTTTTTCAACTCGATGACGGGAGTGTTCCCCTCCCCGAGCGAAACGCTGACGTGGCCCCTGTTCAGCGGAAGTCGTGGCGAAGCGGCGGCCGCGGGGTCACGATATTCGATCTCGAACGGCAGCTGGCAGCACTTGGAGAACAGGTTGAACACCGACGCCGGCGCGCCGGCACCGCAGCGAATACAACGAAATGAGAAGGCCCGGGCTTCACTCATCGCGCGCTCATGCCGAAGTGGGCCCCGGGGCGAGCATCACCACCCGAGATCCCGATCGGGGCGCCGTCGGCCCGCCAGCAAGCGGCCCCGGTCATGACTCCGGTTTCGGAGTCGAACGTGATCCCGTTCATTCCACCCGCGACGCGCAGCACTGGGACCACTTCATGGCCGCGGGCAACCAGGCCTTCCCGGACGGCAACCGGGATAGCTTCTTCCACTTCAAGCGCCTGCCCCTGCGTCCAGACGCGTGGCGCCTCCACGGCCTCCTGGAGGGTCATGCCGTGATCGACCACGTTCACGATTGCCTGGAGGACCGATGGGAAGATCCGCAGCCCGCCGGGAGTACCGAGGGCCAGGAATGGCCTGTTGTTTCGCTCCAGGATCGTCGGGCACATGCTGCTGGTCTGCCGTCGACCAGGCGCGATCGAGTTGGGATGACCGGGGTGGGGGTCAAACATCTGCATGTTGTTGTTCAAGAGCATCCCGGTCCCCGGCACCGTGACCCGCGACCCGAACGCCTCGTTGATGGTCTGGGTCACGCAGGCTACGTTGCCAAGGGAATCGGCGGTGGTCAGATGGGTCGTGTTCGACGACTCCCTGGTGCGTTGTACGCCAGCCGCCATTTGGCTCGCCCGCTCCATCCGGATGTCGCGCCTGCGCTCTTCGGCATAACCGGCGGAGGTGAGCCACTCGATCGGCATCGCAACGGTCGCAGGGTCGCCCATGTATTTGAAGCGGTCGGCGAAGGCGACGTCCATGCACTCCGCCAGCAGGTGGATACCGTCGACGGTGCCGAAGCCCATGCCACGCACGTCGAAACCGGTGAGGAGATTCAGCATCTGCAGCACATGGGTGCCACCAGACGAGGCTGGCGGCGGGACTATGACGCTCAGCCCGCGATAGGCCCCGCGCAGCGGTGGGCGCGTTGAGGTGCGGTATGCCCGGAGGTCGTCCATCGTTATCAGGCCGCCGTTCTTCCGGATGTCGTCCACGATCGCCTGGCCGAGCGGGCCGTCGTAAAGCACCGAAGGTCCGTATGCGGCGATGGCCTTCAATGACTCCGCATACTCCGACCTGACGAGCCGCTCGCCCGGCGCCGGCGCGCGGCCGTTGCGCAGAAGCATGCGGGCGCTGCCGGGGAACCTGCCGAGCGCCTCGGCGTTGGCATCGATCGTGTCGGACAGGAAGCGGGTCACGGGGAAGCCGAATTGCGCGTAGCCGATCGCAGGACGCATCACGGTGCCCAGGTCGAGCGTCCCCCATGCGGCAAGCGCCTCGCACCACGCTTTCAAGTTGCCCGGGACACTCACGGCACGGTATCCGATCCGGTTCTCGTGGCCCTCGACTTCCATGTAATCGGGCCAGGCATCCGAAACGGTCCGGTACATATCCGGTGCCGCCCCTGACGGGGCCACCGAATAGTTATCGACGACCGCGTACGTCCCGTCTCGCAACCGGATGTTCATGAATCCCGCGCCGAAGGGCCCGACCATCGCGGGCTCGACGACGCTCAGGGCAAACAGTGATGCGATCGCCGCATCGACTGCATTGCCTCCCATGGCCAGCATCTCGATCCCTGCCGCGGAGCCCAGCGGGTGGTTCGTGACGACCATTCCCCGGGTCGCGGTGGCCGGTTGCTTATGGGTGACGATTCGCATGCGGTTGCGGTCCTCCTGGCGCCCCGTGCGTGGTTCGCACGGCATCGTACTGCGTCCTTGCGCCCGGTGGATGCCACAGGTACCTTATGAACCCGCCGGACGGGCCGTTCGTACCGGGCGCCGCCGTGCCCTGATCTCTACCTGACTGCCACTAGCCGCCACCTACCAAGGAGCCCTGGTTGAAACGGCCCAATCGCCTGAAGGCCGCGCTGCGCGAGGGGCGCATCGCCTACGGGTACAACCTGATCTTCCCATCGCCCTGGGTAATCGAGATCCTCGGTTATCTCGACTTCGACTTCGTCTGGATCGATGGCGAGCACGGCCCCTTCGGGCTCGACCAGATTGAGGAGCTCTGCCGGACGGCGGAGGGGGTGGGCGTGACGCCGATCGCCCGAGTCCCCGACATCGGGTCGTCCACCATCCTGCGCTACCTTGACCGCGGCGTCATGGGAATAATGGGGCCGCACATCGCCACCAAAAAGGATGCCGAGCAGCTGGTCAAGGCCTGCCTCTTTGGACCGCAGGGAGAGCGCTCGTTCGGCGGCAACCGCGGCAGCGACTACAACTACGCAGCGGCGCTGCCTGACCGCAAGAAGTACTATCAGGACCGCAACGACAACATGGTGGTCGGCGCGCTCCTTGAAGACCGGGCGGTGATCAAGGAGCTGGACGGTATCCTGTCGGTGCCCGGCATCGACTACTTTGGCATCGGCCCGAACGACTTCGCGCAGTCGCTTGGTTTCCCGGGCGAGCCGGAGCACCCGAAGGTGACCGCGGCGATGCAAGACATCCACGACCGCATCCGCCGGGCCGGGCGGTTGGTCGGCGGCGACTGCATGCGCTCGGAGTGGATCCAGACCATACTGATCGAGGGCGGCCAGAAGATCCTGGCCGATCGCAAGGCGGCCCCACGCAAAGGTCGTAAGTAGGAAACCCCGGACTCCGATCTCAGGATCGGGTCCCCAGCGCGCCCCCCCCGCAACGACCGGGCGGCGCGGAGGAAACACGAGAATGGCAAAGTCAGGCATATCCGCGGTCTGGCACGATGCCGGCAAGAAATGGGAGATGCGAGAGTTGCCGGTGCCCGACCCGGACACCGACGCGATCAGCATCCGTGTCCGGCGCACCAGCGTCTGCGGCTCCGACCTCCACGTCTGGCGTGGCGACGGCCTGAAGGAGTCGGACCCTCCCCGCGAGCCGTTCGTCTTCGGGCACGAGATGATGGGCGAGGTCGCCGCGCTTGGCAAGGGCGTAAAGACCGACTCGCTGCGACGTCCGCTCAAGGAAGGCGACCGGGTCGTGTTCCCGTACTTCTTCCCGTGCATGTCCTGCTACAACTGCATCAGGGGAGAAATGGGCGCGTGCAAGTTCCGGGGGGGGCGCAAGCCCCTCAGCGAATGGAACGTGTGCAACGGGGGCTTCGCACAGTACTACTACCTCCGCACGCCCCATTTCATCTTCAAGCTCCCCGACGACCTGAGCGACGAGGCGGCGGCGCCCATCAACTGCGCGCTGGCCCAGGTGATCGACGCCCTGCACGTTGGGCGCGTCAGGTTCGGCGACCGGGTCGTCATCCAGGGCGCAGGCGGGCTCGGTGTGAACGCCTGCGCGGTGGCCAGGGACATGGGCGCTGAGATGGTCATCGCGATCGACGGCCAGAAGCCAAGGCTCGATCTTGCCATGCGCTCGGGCGCCACTCACGCCATCGACATCGGACAGTTCCCGACCCCCAGGTCGCGCATCGATCGCGTCATGGAGCTCACCCAAGGCATCGGCGCCGATATCGTGGTTGAGGTCGTCGGGTTCCCGGCGGTCGTCGAAGAGGGTGTGAAGATGCTACGGATGCGCGGGACATACCTTGAGGTAGGTCACATCTCGCCCAACAGCATGGCCTCGCTCGACGTGCAGGGCCTGGTCGCGAACCAGGTCCGCTTCTTCGGAATCCAGCACTACGATCCCTGGATCGTGAAAGCCGGGATCGATTTCATGCAGCGGGCCAAGGGCAAGTACGCGATCGCCGACGTCGTCTCGCACACTTTCCCCCTGGACAGGATCGACGAGGCGTTCAGAACAGCCGAGTGGGTGGGTCGGAGCGGCGGCTCCAAGGTCACACGCGCCGTCGTCGCCCCTTAAGTCCATCGAGTTATCGAATGGTGGATCGCAATGCGCTGATCGACGATCTGGAGGCCATCGTTGGCCCCTCGTTCGTCGCGTGGCGGCCCGAAGACTTGCTCGTCTACGAGTACGACGGCTCCATTGACCGCGCCACGCCCCTGGCGGTCGTCGTCCCGGCCAATGTGGCGCAGGTATCGGCAATCGTCCGTCTCTGCCGGCGTTACGAGGTGCCGCTCGTGCCGCGCGGCGCCGGCACCGGGCTCTCGGGCGGCGCAATCGCGCTCGACGAGTCAGTCCAGCTGGTGATGACGCGGTTCCGCCGGATCCTGAGCGTCGACGTCGAGAACCGGACCGCGGTCGTGGAGCCCGGCGTAGTCAACGCTGACCTGTCGGTGCACGTTGCGCCCTCGGGCCTGTATTACGTCCCCGATCCGTCCAGCCAGAAGGCGTGCACGATCGGCGGCAACGTCGCCGAGAACGCGGGCGGCCCGCACTGCCTCGCGTACGGCGTCACCACCAATCACGTCCTGGGCATGGAGGTCGTCCTCGCCGATGGCGAGGCGACCTGGCTGGGCGGCGAGACCCGTGAGACCCCCTGGTACGACCTGCGCGGCGCGTTCATCGGCTCGGAGGGCATGTTCGGGATCGTCACGAAGGTGGCCGTGCGGCTGCTGCCGCTGCCAGAAGCGGTCCAGACGATGGTGGCAACTTTCCGTTCCCTGGACGAGGCCACCGGTGCCGTGTCCGACATCATCGGAAGCGGGGTTGTTCCGGCCGCCATCGAAATGATCGACAAGGTCACGATTGCGGCGGTCGAGCCCTTCTACCACCCCGGCTACCCGCCCGATGCTGAGGCCGTCCTGCTGGTTGAAGTAGATGGCATGCGCGAGACGGTCGAGGAAGAGGCGGCGCACGTAGAGGCGATCTGCCGGAGGAGCGGCGCCAGCGACTTCCGGAGTTCCGACGATCCTGTCCGCCGGGCGGAGCTCTGGGCAACCCGCAAAGGTGCGATCGGCGCCTTCGGGAGCCTGCGGCCAAACTATTACCTGGTGGATGGCGTCGTGCCGCGCACGAAGCTGCAGGAGACGATGCGGAAGATCAGCGACCTGGCGGCGGAGATGGAGATTCTCATCGCCAACGTGTTTCACGCCGGGGACGGCAACCTGCACCCTTGCATCCTGTTCGATGAGCGGGAGCCCGGGGCGGTCGAGAAGACGATCGCTGCCGGGGAACGGATCCTCGAGATGTGCGTCGAGGCAGGCGGCGCGCTCTCCGGCGAGCACGGCATCGGTATCGAGAAGCAGGCCTATATGGGCCTCATGTACAACCAGGACGACCTGGCCGCCATGGAGGGGCTGAAGGTCGCGTTCGGCGCCGGCGATTTCTTCAATCCGTTGAAGGTCTTCCCTACCGGCCGGAATCTGCACGGAGCGGCGTATCGCGGTGCCATCCGGAAGACCGGCACCGGCGACGTCGTCTGACGCGCGCGGAGACGAGATGCCAAAGCAGAAGCAAGTCCGGATAGGGATCGTCGGTGCGGGCCTCTTCACGAAGACGCACATGACCGAGTTCGCGAAGGTGCCCGAGGCCCGGGTGGTTGCCTTCAGCCGGCGCACGCCTGCCGCCTTGAAGGAGATCCAGGAGCGATACGGCGTGTCGCTCGGGTTCACGGATTACCGTGACCTGCTCGCCCGCAAGGAAGTTGACGCCGTCGACGTCGTGACGCCGACGGATTCGCATCACGAGATAGTGCTCGCCGCGCTCGAGGCCGGCAAGCACGTGCTGTGCGACAAGCCGCTGGCGATGACCGCGTCGCAGGCACGCTCAATGCTCTCGGCGGCCGAGAAGTCAGGCCTGGTACACGCGACCAACTTCAATCAGCGCGGCCGGACCCCGGTCGGCCGGCTCCAGCGCTACCTCGCAGACGGGTTCGTCGGCCATATCTACACCATGAACATCAGATGGTGGATGACGCTCCAGCCGGATGTTCGCCCGGAAATCACCAGCTGGCGGTTTTCCCCCGAGAGCGGCGGCGGCCCGGTCTATGAACTTGTCCACGTGTTCGACATGGCCCGGTTCCTTGGCGGCGACGTAAAGCGGATCGTGGCCATGCTTGCCACCTCCGAGAAGAAGCGGGCGTTCGCAGACCGGCCCAGGGGCATGGCGGTCAAGGTGCCCGACACCGCCGGGTACATGCTCGAGTTCGTGAGCGGGGCGACCTGCGTGATACACACCAGTTTTGTCGCACGCGGCACCGAACCGGACGGTACGACCTGCGTGCAGGTTGACGTCGCCGGCAGCCGCGGCCGGATCGCCACCGACGGTCTCTTCGGCCTGAAGGGCGTGACCGGCAAGCAGGGCCCGCTGGCCCAGCTCGACCCGCGCGGGCCATACCCGCAGCCTTACGAGCAGTTTGTACGGGCGATACTGCACGGCGAGCCGGTCAGGACCAGTTTCCGAGAGGGGCTCGAGGCCGCCAAGCTGGTCGACGCCGCCCATCGCTCTGCCCGCTCCGGCGGCTGGGTCACGATCAAAAAGGGCTAGCCGGTAACAAAGGGTGGCAATGAACGCCGTTACCTACAGGAAGCTCGGCCGGACCGGGCTCAAGGTCTCCAACCTCTGCCTGGGCAGCGACAACTTCGGCAACCAGTACGGCGCCGATGAGTCTACGAGCCACCGGATCCTTGCCCATGCTATCGAAGACGGTATCAACTTCATCGACACCGCCGACGTCTATGCCGGTGGCCGGTCCGAAGAGGTCATAGGCAACTTCCTGGCCCGCACGGGCCGCCGCAAGGACCTGGTGATCACCAGCAAGTTCCGGATGGGCGCGCCCGGCGCCACGCCTGGTCCAAACGAGGTGGGCGCTTCACGCAAGCACGCGATGGATGCCATAGAGGGCACGCTCAAGAGGCTCCGGACCGATCACGTCGACCTCTACCTGGTCCATGCGTGGGACCCGTCCACGCCGCTCGAGGAGACCCTGCGCGCGCTGGACGACATCGTTCGCCAGGGCAAGGCGCGCTATGTCGGTTGCTCCAACTACCCGGCGTGGGTCGTCATGAAGTCCCTCTGGTTGAGCGACGTGCGCAACCTGGTCCGGTTCGAGTGCCTGCAGTCGGTCTTCAACATCGTCCAACCGGGGCTTGCCGAGGCGATGCTTCCGATGTGCCTGGAGGAAGGGGTCGCAGTCACCACCTACAGCGCCCTTGGCAGCGGGTTCCTGACCGGCAAGCACCCGAGAGAAGCGCCGCTCGAGAACTCGAAGTTCGGTGCACGCGACCGGGCGCGCGGCAGTCCACTGACGAAGCGGTACTGGGACGACTTGAAGTTCGACGTTGTAGACAAACTCAAGTCAATCGCGCAGGAAAGCGGTCAGCCGATCGCCCGGCTGAGCCTCCAGTGGGTACGGGAGACGCCGGGCGTGACGTGTCCGATCATCGGCGCCCGTACGGAGGAGCAGTACAGGGGGCTGATCGAAGCGTGGAACGGCGAGGCGCCGCCCGAGGTGATGGAGAAGGTGCGCAAGGTTGCCGCCGAATATGCGGTCAACCGTTCCTGGACCAACTACCCGCCTCCCCCGCCGGCTGCCTGATAGAAGATCGAGGACGAAGAGGACCAGACGTGAACTACCGCCGACTTGGCCGTACCGGTCTCAAGGTCTCGCAATATTGCATGGGCGCCGACAACTTCGGCGACCAGACCGACGAGCCGACCGCGCTCCGGATGATGGGCCAGGCGGTCGAGGCCGGCGTGAATTTCATTGACACCGCCAACTCCTATATCGCTGGCAAGTCGGAGGAGATCGTCGGGAAGTTTCTGAAGGGACGCCGCCACGACATCGTCCTGGCCTCCAAGTGCCGCAGCAAGGCGGGCCCCGGGCTGCACGACATCGGTATCTCCCGCAAGGCGGTGATGAAGGCGATCGAGGACTCGCTCAGGCGCTTACAGACCGATTTCATCGACCTCTACCAGGTCCACTCGTATGATCCAGATTCGCCGATCGACGAAGCCCTGCGGGCGTTCGACGACCTCGTTCACCAGGGCAAGGTGCGCTACATCGGGTGCTGCAACTTCGCCGGGTATCAGCTGGTAAAGGCGCTGTGGATGAGCGATCGACGTGGGCTGGCCAGGTTCGATTCCGTGCAGCCCAGGTACAACATGCTTTACCGGTACCCGGAACTCGAACTGCTGCCGGCATGCGCCGATGAGAAGGTCGGAGTGATCGTCTACTCGCCCATGGCCGGCGGTTTCCTGCAGGGCAAGCACCGCAAGGAGGCTGCCGCGCCCGGCACACGCTTCGACACCACCTTCCGTGCCGCGCAGTTCTATCGCAGGACCTACTGGAACGACGTCGCATTCACGGCGGTCGACCGTTTCCTGGCCGCGGCAAAGCAGCACGGTGTCAGCCAGTTCCAGCTGGGTGCCGGCTGGGTGCGGAAGAACCCGGTCGTCACCTCTCTGATCGTCGGCGCCCGGACCGAGGAGCAACTTGCCTCTAACCTGGCCGACTGGGAACGGCCGGTGCCGGCCGAGGCCCTCAAAGTGGCCGACGAGATAGCGGACTGGTACCGCGACCACGCGCCGCTGGTGGCCTGACCAACTTGCCTACGAGAGCCCGAGGATGACCCAGCAACCAGTCAACGTATATGAGGTCGACGGCATGACCCCTGTAAAGGTCGCCGCACCTCAGACGCTTTCTGACCTGTCCGATGTCCTGCGCGGCTGCTCGGCGGATCGACTGGCGGCCATCCCATGGGGCGGTGGATCGAGGATGCAACTGGGCAACCTGCCCAGACGCTACGACGTTGCGATCGACGTGACGGGCCTCAATCGAATCGTCGAGTACCAGCCCGCGGACCTGACGGTCATCGTCCAGGCGGGCGTCTCCATTTCGGCGCTCCAGGCGGCATTGGCCGAGAAGCGGCAGCGGCTGGCCTTCGATCCACCGTACGCCCGCACCGCAACCGTGGGTGGATCGCTCGCCTCGAACGCAGTCGGCCCGCTCAGATCGACTTTCGGCGGCGTTCGCGACCTGGTGATCGGCATGAAGGTCGTACAGGGTACCGGGACCGTGACCAAGAGCGGCGGCAAGGTCGTCAAGAACGTGTCCGGCTATGACCTCATGCGCCCGCACATCGGCGCGATCGGCACCCTGGGCGTGATCGTCGAGACCGCCTTCAAGCTGGTCCCGATGCCCCACGCCAGCGCGGCGGTCGCCGGCGGCTTCGACTCACTGGAATCGGCTCGCAGCGCCTGTGTTGCGCTACTGCGCGCGCCTTTCCAGCCCGAGCGATTCATCTGTGCGACTGGCGACATCGCCGGCAGAATCGGGGCCGCGCTCGGAGAACCTCCCGGGTCATCGCGGTTCGTCGTGCTGGCGCAGCTGGCGGCCGGGGAAAAAGCGGTAGCAAGGATGACCCGCACGAGCCTCGACACTCTCAAGAAGTATGGCCCGGCCTGGTCGAATTCGATGGATGGTCCCGCAGACCCGCTCTGGGGCTGCCTGGACCCCGCGCTCGACTCGCCGCCCGCGCTCTCGATGCGTGCCACCATGAAGCCGGTGCCCGCGTTCGAGTTCCTAGACAGCCTCGCAACGAAGGACGACCCCGCGCGCGGCGGAAGCGTGCTGCACGTTGGATTCGGGACCGTCCTCTCCCACTGGTCGCACCCTGAGGACGCCCCACCCGGAAGCCTGACCGAACGCGCCAGGGCGGTGGTCGAACAGGCGCGCGCTCAGGCGCGTCCGCATGGCGTGACCGTAGTCGTGGAACGATGCTCGGTGGCGCTCAAGAAGGAAATCGACGTTTGGGGCGAGCCGCAGGCGGCAGGGATAATGCGCAACATGAAGAAACAGTACGACCCCGGGGACGTCTTGAGCCCCGGGCGATTCGTCGCCGGGATATGACGTCGTGACCCAGTCACGAGGGCTTTCGGGCTTCACAGGGCCGGACGCGCCGGCCGACGAAGACCTGTACAAGTGCGTGCACTGCGGCCTCTGCCTGAACGCGTGCCCGACCTACCTGGAGACCGGCCTCGAGGCTGAGTCGCCCAGGGGCCGGATTGCACTGATGAAGGCGGTCCGAGAGGGCCGCGCGACCATGACGCCCAGCCTTGTCAAGCACTGGGACCTCTGCCTGCAATGCAGGGCCTGCGAGGCGGCCTGCCCTTCAAACGTGCCGTACGGGCGGCTAATGGAGGCCACCCGGACCGAGATGGTCGCGCAGGCAAGCCGCAGCGTCCCGGAGCGGCTCGGTCGGGCGCTCGGATACCAGGTCCTGCTGCCTAGCCCGCGCAAGCTACGCATGGCCGGGGTCGGGCTGAAGCTGTACCAGAAGTCGGGCGTAAGGCGGGCGATTCAGGCTTCAAGAATCCTGAAGCTCGCCCCCGGCGGCATTTATAACCTCGAACGGGCTGCGCCCGAGATCAGGGGGCGCTTCTTCATCCCCAGGGGCCAGCTACTGCCCGCGCGTGGCGTTCGCCGGGCACGCGTGACGCTGCTCTCGGGCTGCGTCATGCCCCTGGTTCACGGGCCGACCATGGAAGCCACGCTGCGCGTGCTGTCGCGTAACGGCGTCGAAGTAGTGGTGCCCGCAGACCAGGGGTGCTGCGGCACGCTCAACGTGCATGCCGGCGAGCGCAACAGGGCGCGCGCGCTGGCGCGCCAGACGATCGATTCGCTAATGATCGACGGGATCGATGCCATCGTCGTGGCGTCGGCGGGTTGCGGCTCGGCCATGAAGGAGTACGGAGAGCTGCTGCGGGACGATCCCTCTTACCGGGAGCGCGCAGCCCGGTTCGGCAAGCTGGTCAAGGACGTGCACGAGTTTCTCGCAGGGCTGCCGCTCGACCCGCCCAGGGCCGCCTTGGATATGACGGTGACATACCAGGACGCCTGCCACCTGGCGCACGCGCAGCGCATATCGAAGCCGCCCCGTGCGCTGCTAAGGGCAATCCCGGGCGTACGCCTGGTCGAGATGCCCGAATCGTCGGTTTGCTGCGGTGCCGGCGGCACCTATTTCCTGCAGGAACCGGAAATGTCCAGGCGGCTGGCAAAGAGGAAGGCGAGCAACGTGGTCACGACGAAGGCGGCGGTTGTGGCGACGCCGAACCCCGGCTGCGCGATCCAGATGGAGAACGCGCTCAGGCAGCTCGGCTCCGAAACGGAAGTCGCCTACGTCGTCGATCTGCTGGACCGGGCCTACGCACTGGAGAAGCAGGCGTAAGCTCCCGGGCATCAGGGAACCTGTACCGGCTTCTCCGCAAAGACCCGGCTGGCCGCCGTGACGCCAGCGCCGCTTGCTACCTCGTGACCGAACTCAGGCAGGACGCGCTCCAGCGCGGACAACAGGGCCAGTACGTTGGCGGGTTGCGACGACTCGCCCATGAGCCCGACCCGCCAGACCTTGCCCTGGAACTGGCCGAGACCGCGCCCGATTTCTATGCCGTGGTGATCGAGCAACTGCTGGCGGACCTTCTGGTCGTCGATCCCGGCCGGAACTCCGATCACGGTCAATTGATTGAGCCGGCTGTCCGGTGGGATCGGTAACCGCAGTCCAAGGGCGGTGACGCCGGCGCGGAAGGCCTCGGCGACGCGGGCGTGCCGTTCGATACGCTGCGGCACCCCCTCTTCGAGGGCCATCGCAAGGGCTTCGCGCACGCCGAAGATGAGTGGAATCGGGCTGGTGTGGTGGTGCTTGTGCTCGGGGCCCCAGTAGTCCGCAATCAGCCCGAGGTCGAAGCACCACGAGCTTGGTGGGCGCTTCCGGCCGCGCACGGCCTGCATGCCGCGCTCCGACAGCGCCACGAGCGACACGCCAGGAGGGCCTGCAAGGCACTTCTGAGGCGCGGAGTAGGCGTAGTCGATGTCCCAACCGTCGAACTTGATCTCCGCGCCGGCGAACGATGTGACGCAGTCGACCATGAACAGGGCTCCGTGGTCGTGCGCCAGCTTTGAGAGCTCGGCGACCGGCTGCAGCACGCCGGTCGACGTTTCCGCCTGGATCGCCGTGACGAGCCTTACGTCCTTGTTGCGTTCGAGGGCGGTACGCAACAGCGCCCGGTCCATGACCCTGCCCCATTCCGATCGCACCTGGATAACCTCGGCGCCGATCCTCTCGGCCATGCTGACCATGCGCTCGCAGAAGTAGCCGTACGAGCAGATGATCACCTTCTGACCCGGCTCCAGGAGACTGGTCAGGCCCGCTTCCATGCCGGCCGAGCCTGATCCGGAGACCGCCATGGTCCTTGCGGTCGTCTGGTACACGTGGCGCAGCATCTCGACGACTTCGTCGAGCACCTTGAAATAGGCCGTGTCGAGGTAGCCGGTGATGGGCGTGGACATCGCACGCAGGACCCGTGGGTGGATGTTCAGCGGTCCCGGCCCCATCAACGTGCGTCTGGGAACGGAAAACGGACCTGGAACGAACTCGGGCATGGCTAACTCCGGACTTCTGGCCAGAAGGAAAGAATCAGGCTATCACGGCCCATATAATGGGCCGCGAGCACACAGGACACACGCAGCCAAGGAGTTTCTCAATGGAACTGGGCCTCAAGGGCAGAGTCGCAATCGTGACGGGCGGCAGCGAAGGCATCGGAAAGGCCGCGGCGGCTTCGATGGCCCGCGAGGGCGCCCGGGTGGCGATCGTTGCCCGGCGCAAGGACGTCCTCGAGAAAGCCGCTGGCGAGATCCGCAAGAAGACCGGCAACCAGGACGTAATCGCGGTTTCCTGCGATGTGCGCAATGAGACCGAAGCGAAGGCGGCCGTGCAGTCGGTGGCTGAGACATGGGGCCGGCTCGACATTCTGGTCAACAATGCCGGGACTTCTTCCGCGGCGAAGTTCGACAGCGTGACCGACGAAATGCTCAGCGAGGACCTCAAGATCAAGGTCTACGGCGCGTTCTACTTCTCCCGGGCCGCCCTGCCCCACATGCGGAAGGCGCGCTGGGGCCGCATCATCAACATCACGACGCCGGGCGGCAAGGCCGCGCCGGGCGGCACCCTGCCGACCTCGCTATCGCGCGCCGCCGGGATCGCCATGACCAAGGCCATGTCGAAGGATTACGCTGCCGACAACGTCCTCGTGAATACGGTGTGCATCGGCCTGATCAAGAGCGGCCAGCACGAGCGAAGATATGAACGCCTCAAGCAGTCGGAGCCGGCCCTGACGCTCGAGTCTTTCTACGGCAACCTCGGGAAGACCGTCCCGCTCGGGCGGGTCGGTGAGGCGCACGAAGCGGGGGACCTGATCTGCTTCCTGGCTTCCGAGAAGGCCAGCTACATCTCAGGCACAGCGATCAATGTCGATGGCGGGAACGCGCCGGTCGTGTAGCCCGGCGCCCTGGCTGAGGGCCCGGCCTAAATCCGGCTGACCTCGCGCTCGAGTTGCGCAAGTCCCATTGGCCCGAGTTCGAGCGCGCGTGTGTGGAACCGCTTGAGATCAAAGCTGGCGCCATGGCGGCTCCTCGCACTGGCTCGTGCCGCCATCCAGACGCGCTCGCCGACCTTGTAACTGATCGCCTGCCCCGGCCACCCGAGATACCGATCAACCTCGCTGCGCAGGAACCTGGGTGGCGCGTGGCTCTTCTCGACCGCGAACTGGTACCCGAGCTCGGGCGTCCATCGCTCACCGGGGTGGAAGTCGGAGTCGCGTGGGATCGCCAGCTCCAGGTGCATGCCAATGTCGACGACCACCCTCACGCTGCGCAGCGCCTGCGCAGCCAGCATGCCGAGGTAGTAGTCCGGGTTCTCGAGATAGCCGAGCTCGGCCATCAGACGCTCCGAGTACAGGGCCCAGCCCTCGCTGTGGCCCGACGTGCCGCCCAGCATCCGCTGAAAGCGGGACAGGCGATCGGCCAGGTGGACGGTGTAGCCGACCTGGAAGTGGTGGCCGGGAACGCCCTCATGGTAGACGGTGGTGATCTCCTCCCAGAGCGGGAACCTGGTCTTTCCATCCACCGGCCACCACATCCGGCCCGGACGTGAAAAATCCTCCGACGGCCCGGTGTAGTACATCGCCAGCGCGCCGCCCGGCGGGGCGATCATGGCCTCGATCTTCTTGACCCGGTCAGGGATGTCGAAATGCACGCCATCCAGTTCGGCAGTCGTGCGATCGACCAGCTCCTGCATCCAGCCGCGGAAGCGGTCCACGCCGTCCACCAGGCGTGCAGGATCGGTGTTCAGGAACTCCTTCACCTCGGTGAGACTCTTGCCGGGCAGGATCCGGCCAGCCGTCTGCTCCATCTCCCGGCCTATTCTTCGGACTTCGTTCCAGCCCCACTCATAGGTGTCCTCAAGATCGATCTCCATTCCACAGAAAGCACGGGCGCGGAGGGCATATCGGTCGCGCCCGACGGCGTCCCGGGAGGTCGCCCTCGGCAAGTACTCGTGGGCCAGATATCGTCCGGCCTCGTCGTACGCCGTATTCGCAGACTTGACGCCGCGCGCCAGCTCCAGCTCGAGGGACCGCGACCTGACCGAGGACCTGCGGTACTCGTCCAAAATCCCCTGGAAGTACGAGACCGCCTCCCTGCCGCCTGACCAGATCGCGGCCTGTGACGCGCATTCGCGGGCCTGCCGCTGCGCCGCGGTGCGGCCGCTGGCCAGGCCAGACTTGAGCGTCTCGAGGTACCCGGCCAGCGCAGACTCGACGAGGTTCATGCGCGTCGCGATGGCGCGCCAGTCGCGCTCGGTGGCCCGTGGCATCAGGTCAAATACGAGGCGGATCGATTGGAACGGCGACCATATGACGTTCAGATCGTGCTGATGGCCGCCCGCCGCGTGGTGGTCGGTCTGGACCGTCAACTCGTCGATCATCGAATCCCTGGCGATGCGATCGCGCTCCGATTCGATCGGCGCGGCCCGCAACGCCGCCATCGTCCGCACCGCCAGCTCGTTCCTGGCCTCCTCGCCCTCCGGCGAGAAGTCGGTCATCCTGTCGTCGTAGCCGCCGATGCCGGCATGGGTTGCGGCCACCGGATGCAGCCGGGCGAAATCCTCTACGTAGCGATCCGCGACCGCATAGACCTTCGACATTCAGGCTCCGAGGTAATCGAGGGCGGCCCTCACGAAGACTTCCACGCCTACGGGCAGGCAAGCCTCGTCAAAATCGAAACGAGCATTGTGGTGATTCTCGGCCCCCGGTCGCCCCCCGCCGAGCATGAAGTAGCACCCGGGGGCGCGATTCAGAAACTCGGCCATGTCGTCGCCCACGCTCACCGGATCATGCTCCCCGACCCGCCCATCGCCGACGATCTGCCGGGCCACCGCCCCGAGCCAGCTTGCAACCTCAGGGTTGTTTACGACCGGGGGCGACCCGTAGAGGCGTTCGAAGACGGCCTCAGCGCGAACGCTGCGTGCCGTTTCGATCGCGACCCGTTTGGCTGCCGCGAGGATGAGGCTGCGGACCTCCGGACGGTAGGCTCGGACGGTACCCTCGATCGTTACCTGGTCCGCGATCACGTTCGGTGCCGATCCTCCGTGTATCTGCCCGAAGGTGAGTACGCCCATCTCATTGGGTGGGACTTCCCTGCTTACGACGGTCTGTGCGTTCGCTACCACGAGCGCGGCCGCTACTACGGGGTCGACCGCCAGGTGCGGCATGGCGCCGTGCCCGCCCCTCCCCTTGACCGTGATGCGTATCGCGTCGGCGCTGGCAAAGACCGTCGACTGGTTAACCAGCACGTGTCCCGCAGGCAGTCGGTTCCAGATGTGAAGCCCTATCACGCGGTCCGGGGTCAGCCCGGCGAGCGCGCGATCGCCAAGCATCGCGAGCGCCCCCTGCGTGATCTCCTCAGCGGGCTGGAACACGAACTTCAATGCGCCTCGCAGGGAATTTCGATATTTGCTCAGGATCTCGGCGGCGCCCACTGCGATGGCGATATGGCCATCGTGCCCGCACGCGTGCATGTTTCCGTTCTTTGATGCGAACGGCAGTCCCGTCAGTTCGGTCACCGGAAGCGCGTCGATATCGGCCCGGATCATGAGGGTCGGGCCAGGGGAGACGCCTTCCAGGGTGGCGACGACACCCGTCCCGCCTACTTCGGCCTCGACGCGGTACCCGGCCTTGCCCAACCGCTCGGCAATCAGCGCGGCAGTACGCGTCTCCTTGAAGGCGAGCTCAGGGTTCTGGTGGAGGTCCCGTCGCAGCTCGACCACCCCTGGTGCGAGCCTGGCGATATCAACCGAAAGCGCGTCCGGAGCCAATAACCCCTCCCCGAATTGAGGCGCGGAGTCTAGCATGGGAGGCCACGATGCCCAGATTGCCGCTCTTCCCGCTCAACACCGTCGTATTCCCCGGCGGGCGGCTCCCGTTGCGGATCTTTGAGCCGCGGTACAAACAGCTCCTCAAGGACTGCCTGGAGTCGGACCGCACGATGGGCATCGTGCTGATCAAGAGCGGGCTCGAGGTTGGCGGCCCTGCCGAACCTTACTCTATCGGGACACAGTGCCGTATCGACGAGCTGGGTGCGCCCGCCGCCGGCGCGATTCCACTGACGCTGGTCGGCGAGCGCCGTTTCCGGATCTCCTCCCTGGACCGCTCGCTGCCCTACCTCGTCGGAGAGGTGGCCATGCTGCGCGACGAAGACGACCCGGAGGCCGGGTTGGCGGCGGAAGCGCTGCGTCCAGTTGCGCAGAAGTACGTAAGACTGCTCTTCGCCTCCCAGGGAGAGTACCGGGGGCAGATCGACCTCCCCGGCGACCCCGCGACCCTGTCCGACCTCGCGGGCACCCTGCTCTACGACCAGACACCAGAGCTCCGCCAGACGGTCCTCGAGGCGGAGCCGCTGAGCGCGCGGCTTCGCTTGATGACACGCGCGCTGGAACGCTCGGCACGAACGATCGAGAAAAAGATCATGCGCTCCGGGCCCGGGCGCGGTCCCACGACGTTCGGCCTGAACTAGGCGGCGCTACCGGTTCAAGGCCCGGCGCGTCAGCACACGCAGCCGGTCGGTATCGGTCAGGTACGGTTCGACCTTGCGTGCGAACTCGGCCGCCGCCTGCGCGGGCGTCGACTTGCTGGTGTCGATCGAGATCTTGTGACGCAGGGTTGAGCGTGCGCAGGCTTCTTCGAAGAGGCCAAGCACCCTCTTGATGTCCGCAGCCTTTACAAGTTCATGCTCGTGAGGCTCTGCCTTCATGCGCCTGGCGATGACTTCTGGCGAAGCCTTCACATGCACCAGCGTCGTATCGGGTGCGAAGCGCATGATCGCCTTCTCGACCTGCATCGCCACCACCTTGCGATCGTGCGGCTTGCCGTCGGCGCCGTATCCGAAGTAGAGCGGGCCGTAGACGGCGTCTTCGATATGAAGGCCGATTGCAAGCCAGTCCGGCCCATCAAACGACCCCGGCTGCACGTGGTAGTAGAGGCTGTGACGCTGCGTCATCTCCTTCAATTTCGGACTGAGCGCCAGGATCTGCTTCCTCTCCTCGGGCGTGGTGTCGTCCGGGTGGCCCGAAGTGTGCGGCACCTTGTAATGGTCGTGGATCAGCGAGAATCGCGCGCCCATTGTTTCGGCCATCCAGTCATCGATCGCGTGCGCGATCGAAGTCGTACCGGCGTACTCGCATCCCGCAATTACCAGGCGCACGTGTGTCCTCCCGTGAAACGCTCGCCTCCCATTCGGGCGGGATCATATCGGAAGCAGCCCACTGGCGCAGGACGCCGCGCATGCCCCACCGGTATTAGACTTCCCGCAAAGTCATCGGGAGGCAGCCAGTGCAGATAGCCGATCCGCATCACCACCTGTGGGACCTGGAAAAGCACCACTATCCGTGGCTCGCAAAGCCGGTTGACCACTTCGCGGGCGATTACAGCTCGATCCGCAGGACCTACCTGGTCAAGGACTTCTTGAAAGACGCCCTGCCCGCCGGCATCGTCAAGTCGGTGCACCTGCAGGCTGAGTTCGACCACACGCAGGACCCGGCGAAGGAAACCGAGTGGCTGCAGGGAGTCCATGACTCGCCTGGTTCGAAAGGGCTGCCAACTGCGGTTGTCGGCTATGCCGATTTCTCGGCCCCGGACGTCGAGCGCGTGCTCGCCCGGCACGCGGCCTTCCCGACGATGCGCGGCATCCGGCAGATCCTCAACTGGTCTGCGGATCGGCCGGAGCTCAGGTTCATTGGACGCGGCGACCTGATGGGCGACCGCAAGTGGCGGGCCGGGTATCGCCTGCTCGCCAGGTTCGGAATGTCGTTCGACATGCAGGTCTGGCCCTGGCAGCTGGCGGAGGCTGCGGCGCTCGCGCAGGAGATCCCGGAAGTCCCGATGATCCTCAACCACACGGGGTTGCCGATCCGCAGGGACCGGGACGGGATCGAGGAGTGGCGGAAGGGCATGCGCGCGCTGGCGGCGGTCCCCCATGTCAATGTGAAAATCTCCGGCCTCGGCATGTTCCAGCGAAGCTTCAAGGCCGACGACATCAAGCCGTTCGTTCTGGACACGATCGAGACTTTTGGCGTCGGACGCAGCATGTTCGCCAGCAACTTCCCGGTGGACAGCCTCGCAAGCTCTTATGTGCACCTCTGGGAGTGCTACGACGCGATCACCGCCCGGTTTCCGGCTGGCGAGCGCTCACGCCTGTTCCACGACAACGCGGTGCGGATCTACCGGCTCTAGGGCGGCGGGGCCGGCGGCGCGCGGGTCAGCGTTCAGGCGACGGCATTGCAGGTATCCTGTGGTGCTCGCAAGGCCACGGACGAACTTGAACTCGGGAAGGGTCAGGCTCAATGGCATCGACATTCGGAGTCGGAACGTACCGCTATGAGCTCGCGAAGGGCTGGCCGAAGGAGAAGATCAACGGCGTCGCGGCCGATGTGGCGCTCGATTCAAAAGGACGCGCCTACGTCGCGGTCCGCAGTCCGGTAAACGGTGAAGCTGCGAGTATCGGGCCCGGCAGAGGCACCGTGCTCGTCCTCGACAAGGACGGGAAGCGGGTCTCCGACTGGGGCGAGATCTTTTCGGCGCCGCACGGGATCTGGGTCAGCAAGGACGACGAAGTCTTTCACGCCGACACCGGATTCCACCTCGTGACGATGCACACCACCAGCGGCCGGGTCCAGCTATCGCTGGGTACCAGGGGCAAGACCGGCCCCGCCGGCAGCCCGTTCAACATGCCAACCAGGGCGAAGCGGGCGGCCAACGGTGACATCATCGTCTCGGACGGGTATGGCCAGAATCGGGTCCACCGCTACTCTCCAAAGGGTGAACTCATCAAGTCGTGGGGTTCAGGCGACCCGGTGTTCTATCAGCAGTGGGCGAAGCTGCCGGTCACCGGGAAAGCTGGCACTGGCCCGGGCCAGTTCAACCTGCCGCACGACGTCAACACGGATGCGGCCGGCAACGTGTACGTCATGGACCGCACAAATAACCGTTGCCAGGTCTTCAACATGGACGGCAAGTACCTGAGGGAATGGTCCGACGTCCGGGGACCCAATGACTCGTTCATCGATCGCCACGGCGTCATGCACATCGTGAGCGCGGCGGGAGTCGAGCTCCGCAGCCTGGATGGCAAGCTGGTCGGCCGCTGGGGCGAGAAAGGCAATGCACCGGGCCAGTTCGCCGGCTCCCCACACGGGGTCTGGATCGACCCGGATGAGTCGATCTACATAGCCGAGGTCGGCGGGCTCAACCGACTCCAGAAGTTCGTGCGTGCCTGACGCATACGAGTCCGGCTAGTCCCAGCCCTCCGGATTTTTCGTGTGCCAGTCGGTCGCCTGCTCGTAGGCACAGGCGGCCCTGAGCAGCAATGGCTCCGCCAGGTGCTTGCCGACCAACTGGAGCGATAGCGGAAGTCCGCCGTCCGACAAGCCGCACGGCAGTGAAATCGTTGGCAGGCCGGCGAAGTTGAACGGCGCCGTGTAACGCGAATGCCAGGGATCCCGGTCGAGCGGAATCGGACCGTAGAGCAGTTCAGGAGTCACCGGATAGGCGTATCTGCCGGTCGATTGGCAGGCGAACACGTCGATCTCGCGCATCATCACCCGGAGCTCCCCGGTGCAGGCGTCGCGCAGGTTGTTGGCCGCGGCGTAGTCGGCGCCGGTTACTGCCGCGCCCCGCTCCAGCCACTGCCGGAAGAATGGCCCGTACTCCTTCGCACGGGCCGGGAAGTGGGCCCGGTGCGCATTGAGCGCCTCCGCCGTGCACAGCGTCTGCCATGCGGGCAGGTAGTCGCGCAGGTGGCCCGGCATCTGTACCGGGACGATCGTGGCGCCCAGCCCCTTCATCACGCCAACCGCCTTTTCGATGGCCCAGGCGTAGTCGGCCGGGCTGTCGACCCAGGTGAATCCCGGGTCGTACCCGATGCGCAGCCCCTTCACGCCCCGGTCGATCCCGCGCAGCATGGACGGCACACTCTGCGGAAGGGTCGTCGGGTCGTTTTGGTCATATCCGGCGATCGCTTCGAGCATCACGCCAGCGTCGACGACACTACGCGTCATTGGTCCGACGTGGTCCAGAGATTCAGCAAGGGCGAGCACGCCATACCGGCTCACGCGTCCCCAGGTCGGCTTGATTCCCACGAGGCCACACACCGAGGAAGGGTTGCGGATCGAGCCCCCGGTGTCAGAACCCAGGGTTGCATAGGCGACCCCGGCAGCCGCAGCGGCGCCGCTGCCACTCGACGACGCGCCGGCCCAGTGGCTCTTGCGCCACGGGTTCTCCGGCACCTTGAACTTCGGGTTGTACCCGCCCATGGCGCCTTCGGTCAGGTTCAGCTTGCCGAGCAGGATCGACCCTGCTCCGGCCAGGCGATCGACTACCGTCGAATCGTGGTCCGGAATGTGGTCCATCAGCACCGCTGTGCCGCCCATGGTCCGGACACCCTTCGTGTAACAAAGGTCCTTGACGGCCACCGGGACGCCGTGCAGCGGTCCGCGGTAGCGTCCCCGCATGATCTCCTTCTCGGCGCGGCTGGCCTGCTCCATGGCTAGCTCGGAGGTGACGGTGGCGTATGACTTGAGCCGCCCATCGATCTTCGCGATGCGCGCCAGTTGCGAACTCGTCAGTTCCACCGGGGAGAGCTTCTTCGCCTTGATCAGCGAGGCTACTTCGGTGATCGTCTTGAAGTGCAGGGGTTTGTCCATCGCTCGTTCCGCTCGAGGTGGTGTCGACAGCCGGCGCATGATAGCCGAAGGTGCTACCAGGTGAAGTGGCGATGTGACTCAGGGGGCGCCTGTGAGTGGAGCGGCGGACGGGACTCGAACCCGCGACCTCCGACTTGGAAGGACGGCGCTCTACCAGGCTGAGCTACCGCCGCTCGCAGCTTTCCGGCGTCCCTAGTCTATCTGCGCAACCTTGGATCCGTGAAGTGGGAATCGATCGCCTTCGAGCTTCCGTCAGGCGGCCCTTACCCCGTTGGTGCAGGCGCGGACACTCAGGCGGTTGAAAGCATCGAGCGCGGCGATCTTGTAGCACTCGGCCAGGGTGGGATAGTTGAAGACACTATCGACCAGGAAGTCCAGCTTCCCGCCCAGACCCATCACCATCTGGCCAATATGTACGAGTTCGGTGGCGCCCTCACCGATGATGTGGACGCCCAGCAGCGCGCGGTCCTGCGCGTGCACCAGGATCTTCAGCCGCCCGGTGTTATCACCGAGGATCTGGCCGCGCGCGGTCTCCCCGTAGCGGGCGGTGCCTGTCTCGTAGGGCACCCCATCGTGCGTTAACTCTTCCTCGGTCCTGCCCACCATGGAGATTTCAGGAACCGTGTAGATCCCCAGCGGGAACACCCGGTTGACCCCGTTCGTGGCGACTCCCAGCCCGTGCCGGACGGCAGCCCTCCCCTGCTCAAGCGATGTCGCGGCAAGCGCCGGAAAGCCGATCACGTCGCCGGCTGCGTAGACCCATGGGACGGCCGTCTGATAGTGGGCGTCCACCGGGATCCTCCCGCGCGCGTCGGCGGTCAGCCCGACGCTTTCGAGGTTCAGGTCCGCCGTGGCGCCCTGCCTGCCCACGGTGTAGAGCAGGCAGTCGCCGGTGATCGTCTTTCGGCTGGCCGTCGTGGCGACCACGGTTTCCCCATCGAGTACGCAGCTTTCGACTTCCTCACCGAGCCGGAAGACGACGCCCTGATCGCGCATGTGATAGACGAGGGCATCGACGACCTCGCGATCGACGAACCCGAGAATGCGGTCGAGACGCTCGACGAGGGTTACCTTCACGCCAAGGGCGGCGAAGATGTTGGCGTACTCGACCCCGATCACGCCACCGCCGACTACGGTCAGGCGTTTCGGAATACAACGGATTCCGAACAGGCACTCGGTGTCGAGGATGTTCTTGCCATCGACCGGGAACTTCGGCGACAACGCCGGTTCGCTACCAGGGGCGAGTACGACGAGGCCGGCCTCGATCTCATCCTGTTCGGTTCCGGTGCCAATCCGCATGCGGTGGGGGCCGTTGAAAGATGCGACCCCGTAGGCCAGCTCGACGCCGTTGCGCATCAGCTGAGACTCGACCACCGCGACCTCATTGCGGATCACGTGGTCGAGCCGGAAAGTCAGGTCGGCGACGGTGATGTTGCGCTTGACCGCGTAGCTGACGCCGTAGATGCTGCGCTCACGCAGCCCCGTGAGATGCATTACCGCCTCGCGCAGCGTCTTGCTCGGGATCGTGCCGGTCGCCACGGCCCCGCCCCCGACCGTGCGGCGTCGCTCGATCGCAAGGACCTTGCGGCCGAGTTTGGCTGCCTGAATCGCGGCACGCTGGCCAGCAGGCCCGGTGCCGACGACTACAACGTCGAACGTTCGCATTGACCCAGTCTAGGGTTGCAAAGGGTGGTGGGCATCGTGCGTCCCATCCACGCGACCGCGGGTTTTGGCCCGTTCGCATCGCCACCGCGTGCGCGTGAACACGTCATAGCCCCAGGCGGCAGACATGGACGCCGGCGCGGCCTCCGGTTGTCAACGATTTGATCCGGAACTAACATTGGCAGGCTCTACGGAACCCGCTCCGAAGACGCTTCGCAGCGCCGAATCGGACGAGCAACAACAGGAGATCATTACATGTCCTCGGCGAAATTCAGCTACGCCGGCCTGTTCTCGAGCAGGTCGCAGGACCTGCCAACCCGCAAGGTCATCCACCCCAAGTACGACTTCGTGGTGGCATATCCTGACCCGGAGACGGTGCCGCTCGAAGGCCTGATGGACGGGCTCAAGGCAGGGCTCGCGCGCGATGGGCAGGACCTCGCCTACTACCCCCACCCGCTCGGCTTGCCGGAGCTGCGCGAACTCGTGGTCACGAAGCTCGAGCGCGATCGCGGCTTCAAGGTGACCCCTGAGGAGGTCGTGATCACGGCCGGCTCCAGCGAGGCCAACTGGCTCGTTGTGCAGGCCCTGACGAATCCAGGCGACACGGTGATTACCGAGGAATTCGTCTACACCGGTACCCTGGCGCAGCTTCGTCGTGCGGGCGCCAACGTGGTCGGAACCCCGCTCGACGATCAGGGCATCATTCCGGAGGCCCTGGAAGACCTGATCAAGCTCCTGACCAAACAGGGCAAGAAGCCCAAGTACCTCTATACGATCCCCGAGTTCCAGAACCCCACCGGCTCGACCCTGCCGCGCGCGCGGCGCGAGAAGATCCTAGAAATCGCCCATCGCCACAACATGCCGATCCTTGAGGACGACTGCTACGTCGATCTGCGCATCGAGGGGGAGACCCAGCCGGCCTTCCGCACGCTCGACGACAGCGGGATCGTCAACTACGTGGCATCGTTCTCGAAGATCCTGGCGCCCGGCCTCCGACACGGGTACTTCACGGTGCCCGAGGACGTGCAGCGCAGGGCCCTGAGCTTCCGGGCCGGCGGCGGTCCAAGCCAGTTCACGTCTTATGCGGTCGTCGAGTACCTCAAGAAGGACATGTACGGGCACATCAGCGAGATCAACGATGTCCAGAGGGCCAAGCGCGACGCCATGGTCTCGGCCCTCGGCGAGCATTTCGGCGGAATGGGTGCGAAGTGGACCAACCCGGCGGGCGGGCTCTACATCTGGCTCGAGATGCCGAAGAACTACGACATGACCGCGCTTCAGCCAATCTGCTTCGAGGCTGGCGTTGGATACTCGGCCGGGTCCAATTTCGCCCCCAACGGGAACGGCGATAACTTTGCCCGTCTCTGCTACGGCCACCCGTCGCCCGACTACAACCGCGACGGGATAGCATTGCTTGCGTCGATCATCGAAAAGCAGATGTCCAGGGGCAAGGCGAGGGTCGCTCCCGGCCGGCGCTAGGCTTCCCCGACCAGTTCTAAGATCGAGGGCCCCCTCGACGAGGGGGCCCTCCCCTTTGGCCGAGTTTCAGAACGGCATCAGGACCCGAAAAAGTGCCTGCAACGGATAGCACGACGAGTCCCGTGGCCTCGACTCCGTCGAGCACCGACGGCCGCGAGTTCAGAATTCGCAGCCTCATCTGGACCGTCTACGCGCCTTCATTCCTGCTCTCGATCGGCACCGGGCTGCTCGTCCCGATCGTGCCGCTGTTCGCACGAGACCTGGGCGCGAGCGTCGGGCTTGCCGCTTTCGCGGTCGGCGCCAGGGAACTCGGCACGGTGCTTTTCGACCTACCGGTCGGCACGCTGGTCGCCCGGTTCGGGCGTCGCAGGACGATGATCGCCGGAACGATTGCGATCCTGGTGCTGTCCCTGCTCACCGGCCTGACGACCATGATCTGGCAGTTCATCGCGCTGCGCTTCCTGATCGGGGGCGCAATGGCGCTCTGGTCGATCTCGCGGCACACCTACATCGCCGATACCGTGCCTGTCCAACATCGAGGGCGGGCGCTTTCACTCTTTGGCGGAATGGGACGGCTAGGCACCTTCATCGGGCCAATCATCGGCGGCTTCGTAGGAGAACATTTTGGCCTCGGAGTGCCATTCTTCGTCCAGTCCGGGTTCGCGCTCATCACGCTGGGGCTCGTGGTCGTGCTGATGAAGGAAGGCCAGGAGCAGCCGAACGTCCGGCCGACTCGCAACGCCTATGCGCGGATCGGCTCGACCCTGACCGAGCACCGCCGCGCGTTCCTCACCGCTGGCGTAGCCGCGATGGCGCTGCAGCTGGTAAGGAACGCCCGGCAAGTGATGATCCCGCTCTGGGGCTCCGAGATCGGCCTGGGCGCCGGAGACATCGGCCTGGCGATCGGAATCGCGGCGGCCGTCGACATGCTGTTCTTCTATCCGGCCGGGCTGCTGATGGACCGGTTCGGCCGCAAATTTGCCATCGTGCCCAGCCTGCTGGTCATCTCCTCGGCCCTGGCACTGATGCCTCTCACGACCTCGTTCTGGGGCCTGCTGTGTGTCGCCGTGCTGGCCGGCATTGGCAATGGACTCAGCAGCGGCGCCGTCCTCACTCTGGGGGCCGACCTCGCCCCGCGCGGCAGGGCTGGCGAATTCCTGGGTGTCTGGCGCTTCTTCACGGACACCGGTGGAATGATTGCGCCGTTTGCGATCGGCGCGGTCGCCTCCGCCGTTTCGCTGGCCGTAGGCGGCCTCGTCACCGCCGGGATGGGCGGGTTCGGGGCGGTCTGGATGTCGGTCCTCTTCCGGGAGACCCTGACGAGGACCGATCGGGGCAAACGCTAGGGCTGTCCGATCCACGAGTAGAGGCGACACTCCGGGCCTAGTTTTCCCTGCGCCGCGAATGAGACGGCGCACCCTCTATTGAAGGTCGTCAGGTTTAGGGCGATTCAACAGTGGGGAACTGTCGCCAGGTCTTGGACAGGACACGCCAGGCGCCTGAACCACAGAGGACGATCCGGCCGTCAGCCGCGCAGCAACTCCACGCTCACTTGTGGCCGGTATCCCGGATACCTGGTGCGCGTCCGAATGAGGGCCCAGTCCAGCGCCTCGCGGGGCCGCGCACTTTCGTCGGTAAGGAGGTCCTGCTCGCGACGGGTCGAGAACAACGACCGGAACAGATTCTGCTGGCGGTCACCGGCAGGCAACAACAACGTCTCTCGCCACACACGATCAGCGACCCAGAGCGGAGTCATTCGGTCACGGGCCCTTCCTGCTAGATCAGAACGCTTGATCTAGTATCGGGAGGTCCCGTTCGATCTCAAAGCGGTGCATGGCGCCGGGGCGTGACTCAGATACCGCGTGAATCCAGGAATTCGTGCAATTCACGCAGGCAGATGGAGTTCACTTCCGGCGGGAAGGCGTCCACATACGGCTTGCTCTCGCCGGAAAACCCGTCGACGGCCCCGGCCTTGACCGCGTTCTCAACCCATTTCATCTCCTGCTCAACGGTGGGCAGCAGATTCTTCCCGGCCAGCAACGAAAGCCCTGCGACCAGGCCGTAGCTGCCCCAGTTGGACACGCTGGCTATCACCAGCTTCTTGACGGTGGTAACGCAGGGGCTCTTCGGCAGCTTCTCGTAGTTGGGGATCACCTTGTAGAGGTTCCCCATGCCAATTTCGTTGCCGCCGTCGCCGATCCCGACCGATGCCGGATGCAGGTCGAAGAGGTGGTCGATCTTGGCGTTGAACTGCGATATGTCGAGCCCGCGCATGTTCCGATACGTGCCGTCACCGGTGAGACC
This sequence comes from SAR202 cluster bacterium, assembly GCA_016872495.1. Taxonomy (GTDB): domain Bacteria; phylum Chloroflexota; class Dehalococcoidia; order Lucifugimonadales; family Lucifugimonadaceae; genus VGZT01. The sequence continues at coordinate 153,921 of VGZT01000001.1, read as the reverse complement.
ACACCGCTCGGTCGATATCAGGATCGTCGGAGATTCTTCCTTGATCACCTGGAAGGCGAACTCGGAAGACTCCCGGTGGCCGGTGACCGGAAAGTCGATAATCCTCTGGCTGCGCGGAGCGACGGCCCTGAGCGCCTTCGAAGAATGGATGTCAGTGACGTAAGCGATCTCGAATCCGAGCTTCTTGAGCGCGTTGCCGATCGCGACCGCCCCCGGCGGGCCGTCGGTCTCCGGCGCGCCCGCCGACAGGATATGGAATCCGGTAGCGATCAGCGCTTTGGCCGGGTTGTCGAGGATCAGCCGGGCCGCTTCCTCGACGTAGTTGGCTGGCAGGTGGGGCCTCAATGCCCCGATATTCCGTCCATCCTTCTGAAGGATGATGTCCTCGATTGTGCGTTCTGGCTTTGCCACTCTGCCTCCGGGGTTTCGAGCGGGGCCAGCAAGGCACCCGCCCGCGCTCACCAAACTCGACCCGTTTTCGCTCGGCTACAGCGCGGCCACGTCCTCGTCCTTGAGGTCGGTCACGAACATGTGACCGGGCGCGTGCGTGATCATCAGCGCCGGTTTCGATGCGGTCGCAACGGCCTGGGGCGTCACGCCACACGCCCAGAACACCGGTACGTCGCCCGCCTTTGACGGCCACGCCCGGCCGTAGTCCGGCTTGCCGACATCGCGTATCCCGATCGCCTCGGGGTCGCCGATGTGTACCGGCGCGCCATGGACCGCGGGGAAGCGAGAAGTCGCCTGCACCGCACGAACGACCTTCTCACGCGGTATCCAGCGCATGGAGACGACCATCGGGCCGCCGAATTTGCCAGCCGGCGTGGTCGCAATGCTGGTCTTGAACATCGCCACGTTCTGATCGGTGCCCCAGTATGGAAGCTCGATCCCATTGTTGAGCAGGGCCTGCTCGAAGCTAAAGCTGCAGCCGATCAGGAACGTCACGAGGTCGTCCCGCCATACCGCCTTGAGGTCTTCGACCTCTGCCTCGAGCTTTCCGTGCCGGTAGATCCGGTATCTCGGCACATCGGTCCTGATATCGGCGCCGGGCGCGGAACTCCGGGGCTCGAACTGCCCGGGCTCGAGGACCTCAATTAGAGGACACGGCTTGGGGTTGCGCTGGCAGAACAGGAGGAAGTCAAACGCCAGGTCCATGGGAAGGATCGCGAGGTTGGTCTGCACGTACCCGGGAGCGATCCCGGAGGTGGGGTGGCGGAGCGCCCCCTTGCGAATCAATGCACGCGCTTCGCGGCCGGTCGAGGCGGTCCTGGTCTGCAGCATGCTGGCAACCTCATGAGCGTCTGCTTAGATAGGCCCCATCTTATACCGGCTGCTATGATTCCCGCCGCTTAGGAACGGGCGAGCCGAGTGCCAGGCATCGTCACGGCACTCGCCCAGACATGACGAACAGGAGACCTATTTGAAGATCAAGCGAATAGATCAGTACCGGCCGCGCAATCGATGCCGGCTGATCCGGATCACCACCGACACGGGGATCGAAGGCTGGGGCGAGACGACGCTCGAGGGGAAACCCAGGAGCACCTGGGCGGCGGTCGAAGAGCTCTCCGACTACCTCATCGGCAAGGATCCGCTCCGCATCGAGCACCACTGGCAGGCGATCTATCGCAGCGCATTCTTCAAGGGCGGCAACGTCCTGATGAGCGCGCTCGCCGGCATCGACCAGGCGCTATGGGACATCGCGGGCAAGCACTTTGGCGTGCCCTCCTACCAGCTCATGGGCGGGGCCACGCGCGACCGGATTCGCGTGTACGCCCACTGGGGCATTGGTGACCTGACCGACGAAGGGCTGGCTGCTTCCCGGAAGCGGCTCGACATGCTCAGGAAGAAGGGCAACTACACCGCGTACAAGGCGGGCCCCGCTGGCAAATGGCATGCCCAGGAGTCACCGACCCGGATCGACGAGTTCGTGAAAGCCGCGTACATGATGCGCGAGTGGGTCGGCCCGAATGTCGAACTGGCGTTCGATTTCCACGGGAAGATGACGCCCGCGCTCGCGATCGAGGTCTGCCACGAAATCAAGGGCATGCGTCCGATGTTCGTCGAGGAGCCGGTACCGCAGGAGAACCCGGACGCCCTGGCGCTGGTGGCACGCGCGGTGCCATACCACATAGCGACCGGTGAGCGCCTGCTCTCGCGCTGGGAGTTCCGCCAGGTGATCGAGAAGCAGGCAGCGGCCCTCCTGCAGCCCGACGTCGCGCACTGCGGCGGCATTTCCGAATTGAAGAAGATCGCCAACATGGCCGAGGTCTACTACATCCACATCATGCCGCACTGTGCGATCGGCCCGGTCGCCTTCTCAGCGTGCATGCAGGTTGACGCCTGTGTACCCAACTTCCTGATCCAGGAGCAGGTGGATGCCGGGCTAGGCAACGGGCTCCTGAAGAAAGACTGGGTCGTAAAGAACGGGCACATCGAACTGCCAAAGGGGCCCGGGCTGGGGATCGAGATCGACGAGAAGGCGGCGACCAAGAACATCGACACCTACACGGAGGAACTCGGTGGGCCCGGATGGGTCTACGAGAACGACGGATCAGTCGCCGACTGGTAGTACTTCAGCTCGCGGGCGCTTCCAGCCAGCCCTGCAGCTTTCGGAGCAGCGTCAGGAGGCTCTCCTTTACGCAGTGCCCTGCCCGCCCGGCGGCGCGCAGCCGAAACGGACCGCGGCCCCGGATCGCTCCGGGGCCGCTGCCGAGGAGTTTCTTGCCAGACGGGGATCAGGACACGGGTGGACGCCGGGCCGCCCAGGGACGAGCTTCCTCGAACGCCGCCGATGCTCGCAGCACGGTCTCTTCATCGGAGAGGTCGCCGACGAGTTGCAGCCCGATCGGCATGCCGTGTGAGTCGAAGCCGCTCGGGATCGAAGCTGCCGGGTTCCAGCCGATGTTGAACGCCATCGTGAACGGGATCGCTCCGTAGGGAATACCGGCCTCCGAGCGCAGCGCGGGCTTCCCGCCCACGTGCTTCGGTGGATCCTGGTGCGGGAAGGCGGTCACTGCGGCGGTCGGCATCAGCAGCAGGTCGACCTTCTCGAAGAAGTCGCCCATCTGGCAGCGCAGTCCGTCGGCATGCCGCAGGGCCCTCGAATACTCGGCAGCCGTAATCTGAGCCCCACGGTAGTTCATGGCGACCGTATATGGCATCAGGTCGGCGAGCCGCTCTTCCACCAGGTGGCCGTACATCGCCTTCTGGTTGCCACACCAGACGGTGTACCAGTACTCGAAAGGCGGGGGATCGAATTTGAGCTTCGCTTCTGCGACGTGTGCGCCGAGCGACTCGAAGACCCTGGCTGAATCGACGACCGACTTCGCGATCTCCGGGTCAACCGCAGCGAACCCGCAGTCGACGGTAAATGCGACACGCATGCCCTTCACGCCGCCGCGGCAGTGCGCCGGAAAGTCCGGAACAGGCTCGCGCAGCGATCCGGGGTCCCGGCTGTCGTGCCCTGAAAGGGCCTTCATGAGAATCGCCGAATCGAGCACCGTCCACGTCATCGGGCCGCTGGTTGAGGTCTGGTTAGTCGACGGCCGGCCCACGCCGCCGTAGCGCGGGATCCGGCCCTGGGTCGGCTTGATCCCATACAGCCCTGTGAAATGGCATGGGAGCCGTACCGACCCTCCACCGTCCGTGCCGGTGGATGTCGCCACCATGCCGGCGGCGACGCTGGCAGCGGCCCCGCCGCTTGAGCCGCCCGGGGTCTTCGTGACGTCCCAGGGGTTGTTGCACGCCGGCGCGACCTTGGTGTAGGTCTCGGCGCTGTTGCCGAACTCGGGCGTGTTGGTCTTGCCCACGATCACCGCCCCTGCCTTGCGGACTCGTTCGACGACGATCGAGTCCGACTCGGGCACGAAGCTTTCGTACACCTTGCACCCGAGGGTCGTGCGCAATCCTTTGGTCAGCTCGAGGTCTTTGATGGAGATGGGCACGCCGATCAGCGGCGGCAGGTCGGCCGGGTTGCGGGAGGCCGCCACCGCCTTGTCGGCGGCCGCGGCTGCTGCACGCGCCCCCTCGTAGTCAACCGTAATGAAGGCGTGCAGCTTGGAATCGAGGGCGTCGATCCGCTTCAGGGATGCCTCGACCAGTTCCCTCGACGAGACCTTCTTCTGCACCACGAGTTCCCGCTGCTTGTGGGCGGGCATCAGCATCAGTTCACGTTCGTTCAAGTCCCTGTTGCTCCAACTAGTTGAGTATGGCGCCACCGTTCACGTTGAGCGCCTGGCCTGTGATCTCGTTGGCGTCGTCTGACGCCAGGAAGGCTACCGCTTTCCCGATGTCCTCGGGCGTCTGCGGCCGCCCCAGCGGCGTCCGCTGGCGAACGGATTCGTCGAAGACGTCCTTGGTGGTCTTGTCCCTGCTGGCCGGGTCGTTCGCCACGCGGTTGATCGCGATCGCCTCCCACATCGGCGTCCAGAGGGTTCCCGGGCACACGCAGTTCACATTGATGTTGGACGTCGCGAGGTACAGGGCCAGGTGATGCGTGTACTGGATGGCCGCCGCCTTCGAAACCGCGTACGGGATCCCGACCGACCCCAACCCGAACCCCGCGAAGCGCGGCGCCCGCCCACCGTGCGAAGCGATGATGACGATCTTCCCCGCCTTGCGTTCCTTCATGTGCGGCGTGACCGCCTCGACGGTGTGAGCGATCCCCTTCACATTCACCTCGAAGGTGCGGTCCCAGTCGTCCTCCGAGTAGTGCGCCCGCTCGGTGTACCCACTTGCCCCGATCACGCCAGCGTTCGGCACGCAAATATCGATCCGTCCGATACTCTTGAGGGCGCCCGCCACCGCGGCGTTCATAGAGGCCTGCTCGGTCACGTCGGCCTCCAGCGCGAGCGCACGACCACCCGCCGAATTGATCTCGCTCACGACGGTCTGTGCCGACTTCGCGTTGAGGTCGCAGACGACCACCGTGGCGCCCCGTTGTGCCAGGACCGTCGCAATGCCGCGGCCGATGCCGCGGCCTGCACCCGTGATGATGGCCGTCTTGCCGGCTAGCTGGTCTCGCATCTTCACCACCGTTCCTTCCGAGGTTTCTCGTGCGCGGCGCACATTATGCACGCCCGCCCTCGGACGAGTCGCCTTGCCAGCATGAAACCGAGGGGTCCCCTGTACACTGACCAGCTGGAGCGAATTCAGATTTGGCGCCCGCCTGCCCGGCGGGAACCAGGAGCGACCACTTGCCGCGAGCCCTTACCAAACCCGTCGAACTTGAAACGATCGTCTCCCTGGCCAAGCGCCGGGGATTCGTATTCCAGAGCTCCGAAATCTACGGGGGGCTGGGCAGCGTCTGGGACTACGGCCCGCTGGGGGTCGAGATGAAGCGCAATGTCAAAGACGCCTGGTGGCGAGCCATGGTCCGTGAGCGCGACGACATCGTGGGCCTCGACGCTGCGATCCTGATGGACCCGCGCGTCTGGGTGGCCAGCGGGCACGTCGCGGGATTCACCGACCCTCTCGTCGAGTGCGACAAGTGCCACCGGCGATATCGTGCCGATCATGTCCACGGCAAGGTCTGCCCCGAATGCGGCGGAACGCTCGGCGAGCCCCGGCAGTTCAACCTGATGTTCAAGACCTTCATGGGGCCGGTCGAAGATGACGCCGCACGCATCTACCTCCGCCCCGAGACGGCGCAGGGGATCTTCGTCAACTACGAGAACGTCCAGGGCACGACACGCCGAAAGCTGCCGTTCGGGATCGCCCAGATCGGCAAATCGTTCAGGAACGAGATCACGCCGGGGAATTTCATCTTCCGCACGCGCGAGTTCGAGCAGATGGAGATGGAGTACTTCTGTCAGCCGGACCAGGCCGACACCTGGTTCGAGCACTGGATTGATTTCAGTCTCGGCTTCTTCAAGCGCTTCGGGATCCGCGCCGACAACCTCAGGACGCGTGTGCATGCCGACAACGAGCGGCCTCACTACGCACGGGCGGCGGCCGATGTCGAATACCGGTTCTCTTTCGGCTGGTCCGAGCTGGAGACGATCAACAACCGGACCGACTACGACCTGGCCAACCATTCGAAGCACAGCGGCAAGGACCTGCAGTACTTCGACGAAGAGAAGAAGGAAAAGTACCTGCCGTATGTGATCGAACCGGCGATGGGCGCCGATCGAACCATGCTTGCCATGCTTGCTGACGCCTACGACGAAGAGCCCGGTGAGAAGGAGTCGAGGGTCCTGCTCCGGCTGCACCCCGACATCGCACCGATCGCTGTCGCCATCCTGCCGCTCAGCCGCAACGACCGCCTGCTGCCGACCGCCAGGCGCGTACATGAGCTGGTCAGGCCCAATTTCAACAGCCAGTTCGACGACACCCAGAGCATCGGGCGCAGATACCGCCGCCAGGATGAGATTGGAACACCCCTGTGCGTGACCGTTGACTTCGACACGGTCGAGAAAGACCAGGCGGTCACGATCAGGGATCGCGACACGATGGAACAGGTGCGGGTACCAATCGAAGGACTGGTCGCGGCGTTACGCGACCGCCTCGATGAAATCCGAAGGCGAAGTGCCTCTTGATGCCCGTCCGAGAGGCGGCGTGCCCACGCTGCGGCGCCGCTCCAGCGCGCTGAGGGAGAGCACGTGAATCTGGGTGGTGGCGACCTCTTCTTTGCGGTCGTCGCATGGGTGCATGGCATTGCGGCGACCGCCTGGGTAGGCGGCAGCATCGTCTTCGCGCTGGTTCTCCGTCCCGCGTCGAGGATCGACCCGGAGGCGATGCAACGCGTTATCGGACCGATCACCGCGGTCTACCGCGAGATCGTGGATATCGCGGTCATCACCATCCTGATCAGCGGGATTCTCCTGACGCTGGACCGTCTGACGTCCCACAGGGCCGACGCCGTATATGTGAGCGTCCTGGCAGTCAAGATAGCGCTCGCCCTCGGGATGTTCTACCTGGTCTGGGTGCTGCGGAAGTCGCCGCCCGGTTCCGGGCCGCGCACCGGGATAGCCGGCAAGCTGTCGTGGTTGCTGGGCTACAACGCGATCGTCGCGCTGGGACTGATCGTCTTCTTCCTGGCCGACCTGCTGACGGCGATCTTCCAGGCCAACCTGCGCGCCTCTTAGCGGGAGCTCAGGTCGCGGCGTACTTCTCGACGCCCTTCGCATCGGCCGCGCGCAGCAGCTCCGACACGGTCCGGCCCAGGACCGGGTGAACCAGCCCGGGCGCAAGCTCGGCAAGCGGCGCCAGCACGAACGCGCGGTCGGCCATCCTCGGATGCGGCACCCGCACGCTCCTGGCATCGATGACGCGATCGCCGTAGATGAGGAGGTCGATGTCGATCAGGCGCGGCTCGCCGCGGAACAGCCGCCGCTTGCGACCCAGTCGCTTCTCTATCTGGAGCAGCTTTGCCATCAGCCGCTCCGGCGCCAGCTCGGTCTCGATCTGGCAGACCTGGTTGAGGTACCTGGGCTGGGTGCCGACCTGCCAGGGGGCCGTCTCGTAAACAGACGAGCATCGGATGCCGCCGGCCAGCTTCTCGAGCTCCGCGCGGGCCGCCGAAAGCTTCCCGGCGCGATCCCCGAGGTTTGAACCAAGTCCGATGAACACGTTCTTTTCCCGGTCGATTGTCATTCGATCATGCCTGGCGGGGCCATCCACGCACTACGGCGTCCGACATCCTGGCAACGCGGACCATGGCCTTGACATCGTGCACGCGCACGATGGAAACACCCCGTTGAATCGCCAGGGCGACGGTCGCAGCGGTCCCTTCGACCCTGTCGTTGGGCGGAAGGTCGAGGATCGTGCCAATCGACGACTTCCTCGACGTGCCGATCAGGATCGGGAATCCGAGGACCTGCAGCCGGTCCACGCCTCGCAACATCTCGAGGTTGTGCTGCACCGTCTTCCCGAAGCCGATTCCCGGGTCGACGATGATCCCGGCCGGGTCGATGCCCTCTGCCACCCCCCGGTCAGTCGCTTCCCGAAGATCTTCGATGACCTCCGTGACAACAGCGCGGTATTCGGCTTTCGACCTCGTGTGACTGATCACGATCGGGACGCCGAGCGCGGCCACCGCCGGCGCCATCTCGGGGTCGCCAAGCGTAGAGACGTCGTTGACCAGCGCCGCGCCAGCCGCCACGGCGCGCCTCGCGACGACCGCCTTACGGGTGTCGATGCTTATCGGAACGTTCAATTTGCCGGCCAGGGCTTCGATCACCGGCATGACCCGCGATATCTCTTCCTCGGCCGTCACCGGGGTCGCGCCGTGGTAGACGCTGGGTGGCCTGGTGGATTCGCCTCCCACGTCGATCAGGTCTGCCCCTTCGTCCTGGAACCTCAGAGCCTGGTCCACCGCCGCCGCCAGGTCACCGCCGAATCCGTCCCCCGAGAAAGAGTCCGGCGTCACGTTGATTACGGCCATCACGTAGGTGCGGGCGCCCCAGGGGAAGCTGGCGCCGCCTATGGTCATCGAAGGAAACCGGAGCCTGGCCGCATGCGCGACCGGGACCAATGAAGAGCTCATCCGGGAATGCTCGCTCGCTGACTTGACTGAACACCACTTGCAGAGGTCTCGATACTAGCACCGCGCCAGCTGCCTGCCACCCGCATGGCACAGCTTTGGTTCTCCTTGTCGTGGTACGGGTGGTAAGGTACGATTGGCCGGTTCTGGAGCAACTCGTTCGCAAGCGGGGCGGGCCCGCCGGACTGGCTCCTCGATTTCGCTCTCCGAAAGGCTTCGATCATCGCAACCAGACCAGTCGATGGTAGGACCGATTCCGCTGCCGCCACCAGGCGGGCCGCGCTGGCCGCACGCCGGCGCGCTGCGCAGGCCGGCGGAGGCCCCGAGCGCGTCGAAGGACAGCGCCGGCGCGGCAAGATGGTCGCCCGGGAGCGCCTGGACGCCTTATTTGACGCCGGGTCCTTCACCGAGATCGATTCCTTCGTAACGCATCGCTCGTCGGACTTTGGCCTTGACCAGCAGCGGTTCGAGGGCGACTCGGTGGTGACCGGCCACGGGACCGTCGATGGCCGCCGGGTCTTCGCCTATGCGCAGGACTTCACGGTCCTGGGCGGTTCGCTCTCCGAAGCCGCTTCCCTGAAGATCTGCAAGATCATGGACCACGCGGTGAAGACCGGGGCGCCGATCGTGGGCATCAACGACTCCGGTGGCGCCCGCATCCAGGAAGGCGTGCTATCGCTTGCCGGATACGGGGAGATCTTCAAGCGCAACGTGCTCGCGTCCGGCGTAGTTCCCCAGATAACGATCGTGGCCGGGCCTGCGGCCGGGGGCGCCGTCTACTCGCCCGCCATCACCGACTTCATCTTCATGGTCGACAAGGTCGGCCAGATGTACATCACGGGACCCGACGTCGTTAAGGCCGTCACGGGCGAGCAGGTGTCGCTTGAGGAGCTGGGCGGCGCCGGCATGCATGCTGCGCGCAGCGGGGTGGCCCACTTCCTGTCCCCGGATGAAAAGTCGTGCTACGAGCACGTGCGTGCGCTCCTGTCCTACCTTCCGTCGAACAATACCGAGTCGCCCCCGGTGGCACCGTCGGACGACGATCCCGAGCGGCGGGATGAAGCGCTCACGAGCGTCGTGCCCGATGACCCATCGCGGGCGTACGACATGTACGACGTCATCCGGCTGATCGTGGACGATGGTTCGGTGCTCCCGGTACATGAGCGCTTTGCCCCGAACATCATCTGCGGGTTCGCCCGCATGGACGGCAAGACGGTGGGCATCGTCGGACAGCAGCCCGCACACCTGGCCGGGGTGCTCGATATCGATGCGTCGGACAAGGCGGCCAGGTTCGTCCGCTTCTGCGATGCCTTCAACGTCCCGATCGTGACCCTGGTCGACGTGCCCGGCTTCATGCCCGGGACCGCCCAGGAGTTTGGCGGAATCATCCGTCATGGCGCCAAGCTGATTTATGCCTATGCCGAGGCCACCGTCCCGAAGGTGACCGTCATCACGCGCAAGGCGTACGGTGGGGCCTATATCGTGATGGGCAGCAAGCACCTGCGCGGTGACGTGAACCTGGCCTGGCCGAGCGCGGAAATCGCGGTCATGGGGCCGGACGGCGCCGTAAACATCATTCACCGCACCGAGATCTCAGAAGCGGCCGACCAGGCCGGGCGCCGGATCGAGCTCATCGGCGAGTACCGGGAGAAGTTCGCCAATCCGTACATTGCGGCGCAGCGCGGGTTCATCGACGACGTGATAGATCCCGCGGAAACTCGCCTGCACGTGGTCAGGGCGCTCCGAATGCTCGAATCCAAGGTCGATTCGGTACCGCCCAAGAAGCACGGAAACATCCCGCTCTAGGGGCGGTAGTGCCGGGGAGCCGGACGACAATCGACGAGGCGCGCGAGTGGCGGCAGCATGGGCAGTCGCAGGTGAGGGATAGATGAGTCAGGCAGCTCTTGAACGGGCCAGGGAACACTTCGGGAAGATCCTCGTCCCCCAGTTGGAGCGCATCGAGCGCATGAAGCGCGAGGGCGGCTGGATCGATTACGGCCAGGTCAAGCCGATCGTCATCGGCACGCTGGGCGGTGATGGGATCGGCCCCGCCATCACCAGGGTCGCAGAGAACGTCCTGAAGGACCTGCTGGCGGCGGAGATCAAGTCGGGCAAGGTCGTGATCCGCCAGATCGATGGCCTGACGATCGAGAACCGTGCCAAGCACATGAAGTCGATTCCCGACGACGTGCTTGCGGAAATCCGCAAGTGCCACGTCACGTTGAAGGGGCCGACCACCACCCCTGAGGCGGGCGGCCCATGGCCGAACCTGGAATCGGCAAATGTGTCGATGCGCAAGGAACTGGACCTGTTCGCCAACGTGCGCCCGGTACGCGTGCCGTCCGAAGGCATCGACTGGACCTTCTTCAGGGAAAACACCGAGGACCTGTATGCGCTTGGCAGCCAGGGCATCGATGTCACGCCCGATATCGCGATCGACTTCCGGCTGATCACGACACCCGGCTCGGAGCGGATCATCGATGCGGCATTCGCCCACGCGAAGAAGACCGGTAAGACCCGGGTGACCATCGTCACCAAGGCAAACATCGTGAAGAAGACCGACGGGAAGTTCCTGGAAGTGGCGGCCAAGGTTGCCGAGCGGTACCCCGGCATCAGCTGGGACGGCTGGTACATCGACATCATGACCGCCAAGCTGCTCGACCGGGCCCGCAGGGCCGACTTCCAGGTGTTCGCGCTGCCCAACCTGTACGGCGACATCCTCACCGACGAGGCGGCCGAGATCCAGGGCGGCGTCGGCACCGCAGGCAGCGCCAACATCGGCAAGCGGTTCGCCATGTTCGAAGCGATCCATGGCTCGGCCCCGCGCATGGTCCAGGAAGGTCGGGCCCAGTACGCCGATCCGAGCTCCATGTTGAAGGCGGTCGCAATGCTGCTGTCCCACATCGGATTCGCCGAACTGGGCGACCGGGTCGACAAGGCCCTGGAGATCTGCGGGCAGTACGAACGGAAGGTCAAGCTCACGGGCCGGGACACCGGCGCTACCGGCGAGCAGTTCGGCAAGTACGTGACGGAGACCGTGCGTGACCCGCGGCTCAAGGAGCGGTGGCAGGCTTTCGTCGCTAAGGATTCGGCCAAGAAGTAACGCTCCCCCCGGGGGTGCGAAGGGTGCCCACGGCCTGACGGTAGCCCGTGGTGCGAGGAAGGGATACGGGATTGCGGAAGAAGGTTACGGTAGTAGGCGCGGGCAACGTTGGTGCGACGACTGCGCAGCGGATCGTCGACAAGGGCTACGCCGACGTCGTGCTGGTGGACGTCGTGGAGGGTATGCCGCAGGGCAAGGCCCTGGACATGCTGCAGGCAGGCCCGATCACCGGGTCGGACGCCAGCGTAACTGGCGCGAATAGCTATGAGTCCACCGCCAACTCCGACGTGGTGGTGATCACGGCCGGTATCGCTCGCAAGCCCGGCATGAGCCGGGACGACCTCCTGATGACCAACATGAAGATCGTTGGCGAGGTCACTTCGCAGGTTGCAACCCGGTCCCCGAAGTCGGTCCTGATCGTGGTGTCGAATCCGCTGGACGCCATGGTCCAGCACGCCTACCGCGTCAGCGGATTCCCGAAGCAGCGGGTGGTCGGCATGGCCGGCATCCTCGACACGGCGCGGTTTCGCACCTTCCTGGCGCAGGAACTGAAAATGTCGATCACCAACGTCCAGGCATACGTGCTTGGAGGCCACGGCGACTCGATGGTTCCCCTGATCGGCAGCACGACAGCAGGCGGCGTTCCGGTCTCTGAGCTCATCCCCGCGCCCAGGCTGGATGAGATCGTCAAGCGCACCCAGAATGGCGGCGCCGAGATCGTGGGCCTTTTGAAGACCGGCAGCGCGTACTACGCGCCCTCGGCAGCGGTCGAGCAGATGGTCGAGGCCGTGATATTCGATCGCAAGGCCGTGCTCCCCTGCGCTGCGCTGCTTGAGGGTGAGTACGGGATCAACGGGCTGTACGTTGGCGTCCCCGTGAAGCTGGGCGCCGGCGGCGTGGAATCAGTGATCCAGGTCAAGTTGACACCGCAGGAAGACGCAGCCTTGAAGAAGTCGGCCGCAGCGGTGCGCGAGCTGATCGCGATCATGGGGAAGCAACCCGCCTGACGCCGGACCACCTCGGCGATCCCGGACCGGGGGACCGGCCTGCGCCCGACGCACTGAGAGGCCCTTGGCCCACCTGGTTCTTTTTTCAACCGCCTCCCGGTATCGGTGCGGCGCGCCCGTGACGGAGGCGAGCTGATCCGAGGCAGCGGCGGGGCGGGAACCGGGCGACATCCTCGACATCTCGATCGGCAGCATGGCCATGCTGGATGCCTGCGCGATATCCGCCAGCTGCGTCGCCCGTACCGGTGACTTCAACGTGTTCAAGGACATGACCGGGCGGGCGAAATCCACTGGCTGCGACCAAGGTCTTGCCAGCCGGCTCCAGGCCGTGTCGCAGCCGCCCGGGAGGCCCGTTTGTTCGAACGCCACGGCCCAGTTCAGGCAGGAAAACCAGTACCTCGAACTCGAACCCGACCGGCACCCTGCCCTGGCCAGGGACGGGGTCGAGTTCCAGGGGCGCCTTGCGGTGCCCAGGCACTGCGAAGTTAGCCGGGCGAAGTTCAGGCGCTGAGCTTCTTCAGGACTCGACGAGCCGTTTCGCCAGCGACTTCTCGGCCTCGATGCCGAGACGGCTTCGCAGGGTGTCCGCTACCAGCGCATCCACGAGCGCGACGCTGCGGTCCGAAACGGCGTATTCGACGATCGTCGGCGCCTGTTCGCGTGCCGTGCCGGCGACCAGCCGGTTGCGGAGGTCGCGCAGAGCTCTGAGATCGAAGCCGGGCCGGGCCGCGTCGGCCTCTTCCCTGCCGACCGCCTGGACGAAGAGTTCCCAGATACGCTTTAGCAGGTCGGTGCCCGGTCCGCCGGCCAACGCCTCGAGGCTGACCCACAGCGCGATGTAACGATCTTCCCTGACCGGGATGGTCTGCGCCAGGGCGTGCCAGCGGAGCGCCAGTGCGGTCGGCGCGTCCAGCGACCGCAGATCGGCCGCCGTGAACGTTCTGCCGAGGGTTTTCACTGCCGGCACGGGCTGCATCTCAGCGGTTCCTGCGCACGGGCGGCTAGCGGGCGATCGCCCCCGCCTTTGCGCGGTAGGTCTCGAGCAGGTCCTTCGCCGAAACGATGTGCTTCTGGAACCCGAGCATCCTGGGCTCAATCCCCATCGCCAGCCCAACGAGTTGCGGCAAATGGATGATCGGCAGGTCGATGTGGCCGTCCGGCCGGTTCTTCTTCGCCGCCTTACTCTGGTAGCCGTCCAGGTTCAGGTGACATAGCGGGCACGGGGTGACCATCGCGTCGGCGCCGCCATCTTTCGCGGTCCCGGTGTGACTCGCCACCATCTTCAGCGAGTTCTCCTGGTTGATCAGGAGGATCGGGAAGCCGCAGCACGCCTTCTTGCCGGCAAAATCGATCACCCTGGCGCCGGTGGCCTCGATGACCTTCTCCAGCGAGGTCTCTCGAATCGGCACCTTGTCGAGGCCCAGCGCGTTCGACGGCCGGATCAGGTAACAGCCGTAGAAGGGTGCGACGCTGAGGCATGAAAGGTCGCGCGTGAAGTGCTTTTTCAGGCCTTCGACGCCCAGCTCCTCAACCAGGATCCAGAGCAGGTGCTTGATGACCGTGGTGCCCCGGTACTCGAGGCCCTCCTCGGCGAGAACCTGGTTAATCTCCTTGAGATAGCCGGCGTTGCTCAAGACTCGTTGATGGGCCTGGGCCATCACACCCTGGCAGGTGCTGCAGATCGTCATGATCGGCAGGCCGAGCTTCTCGGCAATCGCGAAGTTACGGACGTTGAGCGTGTCGCCCAGCTTCTGGTTGCGTTCCTGCAGCACCCCGGCTCCGGTGCAGGAGAAGTCGTGCATCTCCTCGTACTCGATGCCCAGCTTGTCGAGCACCGCGACCGTCGACATATACAGCTCCGGGGTGGCGCCCCGCGCGACGCATCCCGGCCACCATGCGTACTTCACTACTCCTGGCCCTCGACTTTCTCGAACACCCGCTTGATCTGCTTCCGGGCTTTGATCTTGTGGCCAAACAGCGGCGGAAGCTTGCCCCGCAACAGCGCCCGGACCGCGACCGGCGCTTGCGCCAGCTGACCCGGGATGTTGAAGATCCCGGTGCTGTCAATCGCAAGCTTCGTTTCATTAAGCAGCCCGTCACTCTTGACCGAACTTGCGAACGACTCGGTGTGGCGCGCCCCCGGCGTGTTGTTGTAGCCGGCTTCCATGGCGAGGTCGCGCATCTTCATGATGCGCTCCATCGGCGCGACGCCCTTCGGGCAGACCTCTACGCAGTACATGCACCGTACGCAGTCCCAGACGCCGCCCGACTCGTTGAGGACACCAAGGCGCTGGCTGGTCCGAGAGTCGCGCGGGTCGGCCACGAACCGGTAGGCCTTGGCCAGCGCAGCAGGCGCGATGAAGTTCTTGTCGACGGCCAGCACGGTGCAGTCCGACACGCAGGCACCACACATGATGCAGTTCATCACGCCAACGAGGTGATTCATGGACTCGTCGGACGCGATGTACTCGCCTTTCGGAGCCGGACCTTCGGGTTGCAGGTAGGGCTCCACCTGGCGCAGCTTGTCCCAGAAGACCTTCATGTCGGTGATCAGGTCCTTGACGACCGGCATGTTGCCCATCGGCTCGACCGTGATTGGCTCGCCGTGCCTGGACACGTCGGCGATCTTGGTCTTGCAGGCCAGTTTCGCCTGGCCGTTGACCCGCATGCCGCACGAACCGCAGATCGAAGCCCGGCAGGAGCATCGAACGCCGAGCGTGCCGTCGACGTCCTCGCGCACCTTGATCAGCGCGTCCAGGACGGTGGTGCTGTCAGGCACGTCGAGCTTGAACTCCTGGAACTTCCCGTTATTGGCGGGTTGCTCAGGGTTGAACCTTCGGATTCGGACCGTCGCCTGCATCAGTACTTCCTTTCCACCGGCTGCCACCGCGTAATGGTCACCGGGGCTGTATCGATCTTCGGATCGCCGTCGGCGGCGCTCTGCCTCACCAGGATGTGCTTCAGCCAGTTGGCATCGTCACGCTTCTTCATGTCGACTCGGTAGTGGGCTCCCCGGCTCTCTTTGCGGGTAAGGGCCGAAGCGCAGATCGCCTCCGCAGTGTCGATGACGTTGCGCAGCTCGAGGGCGAAGATCAGGTCGGTGTTGAATACCTTTCCCTTGTCATCGACCGCCACCTTGCCGTAGGCGCTCTTCAGTTCCTTCACCTTGGCCGCGGCGCGCTCCATCCCCTGCTGGTCACGGAAGACCGCCACGTGGCTGTGCATCGTCTCCGCTAGTTCGCGGCGCACGGACGCGCTACGTAGCCCCTTTGGCCGGTCCAGCAGGGCCTGGATCCGCTTCTTTTCCGAGGCGAGCAGGTCCTCATTCCTGGAACCCGCGCCTGCGCTCTTGCCGTACTCGATCGCTGCGAGCGCGGACCGGCGTCCGAACACCACCGTGTCCAGCAGCGAGTTGGCACCGAGGCGGTTCCCGCCGTGCACGCTGACGTTGGCGACCTCCCCTGCCGCGTAAAGGCCCGGTACGCTGGTTGCGCCGTTGATATCGGTCTTGATACCACCCATCATGTAGTGCATGCCCGGCCTGACCGGGATCGGCTGCTCGGCGAGGTCGATGCCCATGAAGTCGTGGGCAACCTCCTGGAGGTAGCCGAGCTTCTCTTCGACCACCTTGCGTCCCAGGTGGCGGACGTCCAGCAGCACGGTGCCGTCGATCCCGCGCCCTTCGTTGATCTCGGTCTGTTCCGAGCGTGAAACGACATCGCGTGAGGCCAGCTCCTTGTACTCCGGCGCGTACCGCAGCATGAAGCGGTCACCCTTGGAGTTGAGGAGGTAGCCTCCCTCGCCCCGGGCAGCCTCGGAGATCAGGACCCCGTTGGAAGCCAGCGTCGTGGGGTGGTACTGGACCATCTCCATGTCCATCAGCGGGGCGCCCGCCCGGTAGGCGAGCGCATAGCCGTCGCCGGTGCAAATCAGCGCGTTGGTGGACGGCTCGTATACCCGCCCTGCCCCGCCGGCGCAGTTGATGACCGCCTTCGCCCGGATCGTGTGCAACTCGCCGGTGCGTATGTCCAGCGTCACCGCACCCCGGCACACGCCGTCCTCCACGATCAACGAGGTGACGAACCACTCTTCGTAGACGCGCACGTTGGCCTTGATCAGCTGCTCGTACAGCACGTGCAGGATGGCCTGGCCGGTGATTGCGCCCACGAAGAAGGTCCGGGCCGCCTTCTGCCCACCAAATCGCCGGGTCCCGAGCTTCCCGTGCTCGTCGCGGCTGAAAACGACCCCCATGTGCTCGAGCTCGATCAGCGCGGCGCCTGCCTCGCTACACATGACCTCAACCGCATCCTGGTCGGCGAGGTAGTCGCTTCCGCGCACGGTTTCCAGGGCGTGGTCGGTCCAATCGTCGCCTCGATCAGTCAGCGCCGCGTTGATCCCGCCCTGCGCCGCGTTCGAATGGCTTCGAACCGGGTGCACCTTCGTGATGACCGCGGCGTTCGCCCCACGGTTGACGGCCTCCACGGCGGCACGCATGCCCGCCAGTCCGGCGCCGATTATCAGTACGTCGTGCTCGAACATCCCCCGCTCCGTGGTCGCAAGTAACCCGGCCTGGCCAGTTGGCTCAGGCCGAACGCTTCGTCGGATCTGACAGCTGGTCCCGGTAGATATGCGCAGCGATCAGCAACGCGCTGATCGACTTGTTGTCCTTCAACACGCCTGTCCTGATCAGTTCCGGGATCTCAGCAAGCGCAGTCTCTACAACCTGCACGTCTTCGTCGACATCCTGCGCCAGCCTTGACGGGGACAACCCCGTCGCAAGGTAGGCATACATGTACTCCGTGCACCAGCCAGGCGCGATCCAGAACTCCGAGAGCTTGAGAAGTCGCGCGGCCCGGAACCCGGTCTCCTCCTGGAGCTCTCGCTGTGCCGCTGCCTCGGGTGCCTCGCCCGGGTCGATGTGACCCGCGGGAGCTTCGAGCAGCGCTTCTCTGACCGGGTGGCGCCACTGGCGGACCAGCAGCACGGTCGATCGCTCGGTCACGGGGACCAGGACGATCGAGCCGGGGTGTTCGACGATCTCGCGCTCGACGGGGGCATGGTCCCCCAGTTGAATGGTGTCGACACGCACTTGAAGAATCTGCCCGTTAAAGGGGCGGCGACTAGCCAGAGTCCTGGTCGACAACATCGATTGCATCATACCTTAGAGCCAGGCCATTTCAGGCCCGCGCTTGCCGCCCCTGCCGCCGCCTCGGCAGCGATTCCTGTCGCATCCCCAGCCGGCGCGTTACCGAGGCGTAGAACTCGGCGGTCGAATGCCGCCTCAGGAACCTTGCCCGGTACGGGCTGGTCCGCACGGTGACCACCTGGCCCGGCCGCAACGGCATGTCGACGTATCCGTCGACACTGAGAACGCCCGCCTCCGGACCCTCGAATTTGACCTCGATGACGGTACTCACCGGCAGCACGAATCCGCCCTGGAGGCTCATGTGCGCGGCGACCGGCTTCAGCAGGATGTCGTCGCTTTCCGGGTCCATCACCGGGCCGCCCAGCGCCAGGCTGTATCCGGTCGATCCGGTGGCGGTGGCAAGGACGAGCGCGTCCGACCGGTAGTTGGTCAGGTGTACACCGTTGATGTGGGTTCGCAGGTTCACTATCCTGGGCGCGCTGCCCCGCCCGATCGTGACGTCGTTGAGGGCGTGCTGAGGCCCCCCCCGCAGCGCGGCGGATTCGACCTGGAGCATTGCGCGTTCTTCGATCCGTGCGTTGCCGTCCAGGTACCACTCGATCTCATCGAGCGCGTTTTCGGCATCGACTTCCGACATGAATCCAACGCGGCCCATGTTCAAACCGAGCACCGGGACCGCGAGCGGGGCGGCGATGTGCATCGCCCGCAATATCGTGCCGTCGCCGCCGATGGTCACGAACAGCTCGCAGTCGGCGAGGCCCTTCGCTTTACGCGCGGCTTCGGCGTCCATCGCGGTCCATTGCGCCGCGGTCCGGAATCGCTGGACCAGTCTCCGCGCGAGTACGCCGGCTTCCGGCACCAGGCCGTGGTAGATCACGGCTACCTTGCGGACGCGCGGCATTCAGGCAACCTCCCCGGGCGAGCTGAACACGGCCACCTTAATCGCCATGACTAGCTCCCGGCGACGCCGGACAGCGAACGGACGGCGATCTCGGCCGCACGCAGCAGGAACCAGGGAGCCACGCCGAACAAGACCGCCCCAAACGCGGCGATGCCGGTTGCGACACCCAGGGACGGATCGAGCGTGATCCGCTCATCGCTGGTGGGCGCTTCCATATACATGGCCCGGATCACCCGAAGGTAGTAGTAGGCGGAGATCACGCTGTTCAGGACGCCGGCGAGGGCGAGCCACGCCAGCCCGGAATTGACCGCGGCGTTGAATACGAAGATCTTGCTCATGAATCCGACCGTCGGGGGCAGCCCCAGGAGGGAGATGAGCCCGATCGCCAGCAGCAGTGCCGTTACGGGCGCCCGCCGCCCCATGCCGGCAAACCCGGCGATCGTATTGTCATTGGTCCGATTCGTGATCGCGATGACGCCGAGGAATACCGCCAGATTGGTAAAAGCATAGCCCGCCAGGTAGAAGACGACGCTCTGGGGCCCCGCGACCAGGCTGCCGGCCGAGGTGTTGGCCGATACGGCCGCCAGCCCGATGAGCATGAAGCCGGCCTGCGAGATCGTGCTGTACCCGAGCAGCCGCTTCACGTTCTTCTGCGGCAGCGCCATGAGGTTCCCGAGCGTCATCGTGACGACCGCGAGGACCGCGAAGAGAGCCGACCACTCGACCGCCAGCTCGGGCGATCCAAAGGCGGAGTACAGGATCCGCAGGACCACAGCGAAGCCGGCGGCCTTGCTGGCGACCGAAAGGAATGCTACGACCGGAGTGGGGCCGCCCTCGTACGCATCCGGCACCCACATCTGGAACGGCGCCGCTGCCAGCTTGAAGGCAAATCCGGAGATCGCCAGCGCGATGCCCAGCAGCAACCCGTAGCTACCGAAGGGCACCGTGGAATCGAAACCACCCGAGGCCTGGAGGTCGCCAATCCTGGCGAAGATCTCGTCGAGCCTGGTCGTTCCGGTGAAGCCGAAGATGAAAACCAGCCCGTAGAGCAGCAAGGCCGAGCTTACGCCGCTCAGGATCAGGAATTTCATGCCGGCCTCGGCTGAGCGGTCCTCGCGCAGAAACGCCAGCAACGCCGCCACGGGGAGCGCGGTCAGTTCCAGCGAAACGTAGATCGTGATCAGCTCGTTGGCCGAAGCGAGGAGCATCATTCCGGTGGTAGAGGCGAGAATCAACCCGACGAACTCGCCGCGTTGTTCCTGGAATCGGCTGGCGTACTTTTCGGCCGAGACGATTACGGCCGCGGCAACGCCCGTGAACAAGAGCGTGAAAAAGAGCGAGAAGCGGTCCACGCTCGCCGCGCCGAAGAAGACCAGCGTGTCAGCGGGGTTTGCTGCCCACAGCGCGATGCTCAGGGCCGCCGGTATCACTAGCCCGATCAGCGAGAGCCACAGGACCAGCTTCGACCTGCCCGTGGCCAGGTCGACCACCAGGGCGGTGCACGCAAGCGCAGCCATGGCGAGCTGTGGAGAGAGTAGCCAGAGGTCGTGTGCGCCCATCAGCGTAGGGTTGCCTCGATACCCATCTTGAAGACGTCGACCAGCCAGCCGGGATAGATGCCGATCAGGACGATCGGGATCGCAAGGCCGACCACCGGAATCATGTCGACCCAGTGTGCGTCATGGAGATGGCCCAGGTGCTGTCGCGGCGGGCCGAAAAAGACTCGCTGGACCATCCACAGGATATAGCCGGCCGCCAGCACCACGCCGAAGGCGCCGAGGACCGTCGCCCACCCCCAGACGGGGAACGTGCCCAGGAACACCATGATCTCGGCGACAAAGCCGCCAAGCCCGGGTAGCCCAAGGGAGGCGAGGCCGGCGAGCAGGAATCCGGTGGCGATGAAGGGCATCTTGCCTGCCAGTCCGCCAAGGTCAGGGATGTACCTCGTATGCGTCCGCTCGTAAGCCATGCCCACCAGCAGGAAGAGCAGGCCGGTGATCACTCCGTGCGTGAACAGCTGCATCGCCGCGCCGTTGAGCCCGCCGGTGCCAACGTCGGCGACCGCCACGATCGACGAGACGCCCAGCACGACATACCCCATGTGACTCACGCTGCTGTAGGCGATCAGCCGTTTCAGATCGGTCTGCCGCAGCGTGAGTACCGCGCCGTAGAGGACGCTCACCGCGGCGAGCGCCGCAAGCAGCCACGCGACCTGGTCGATCTGGAAGCCGGGGCTCTCCTGGAACATGCCGACCGCCACGCGCAGCAGCCCGTAGCCGCCCATCTTCAAGAGGACACCCGCGAGCATGACGCTGACCGCGGTGGGCGCATCGGTATGGGCGTCCGGGAGCCAGTTGTGGAGCGGCCACAACGGCAGCTTGACGGCGAACGCTATGAAAAGGAAGGCGAAGATCAGCCCGGCAGGCAGCAGAAGCCGGGCGCCGGGGATCAGCTCCGGGATGCCGACGATGCCGGCTTCGGGGATCGAGACCATTGCGAACGTGTTGATGTCAGCGGTCAGGTAAAGCGCCAAAATCCCGACCAGCATGAACGCGCTGCCCGTCAGCGTGAATATCACGAACTTCAGCGCCGAATACTGCGGCCGTCCGCTCCCCCAGATCGAAATCAGGAAGTACATAGGTAGGAGCTCGATCTCCCAGAAGATAAAGAAGAGCAGGAAGTCGAGCGAGACAAACACCCCGGTCACTGCGGTCTGCAGGATCAGCAGCCAGATGAAGTACTCCTTCACCCGCACCGAGATCCGCCACGACGCGAATGCGGCAGCTGCGCCCAGGAGACCCGTCAGCAGGACCAGCGGGAGGCTGAGCCCGTCGACGCCCAGCAGGTACTCCGCCCGGAAACCCGCGATCGGAATCCACTGCCCGATGCGATCGATGAACTGGACACCGCCTTCGGTCCGGTCGTAGGCGAGGAAAAGGACGACGGTCAGCACCAGTTCAACGACGGTCGCGCCAATCGCAAACCACCTGATGTGCTGTTCCCGTCTCAGCATCGCAACGACCAGTGCGGCCGCGGCTGGCAGGAAGACGATCGTCGTCAGGAAGCCCGAGAACATCGGATCAGGCCCCCCATACGAAGTAAGCGGCGAGCGTCAGGAGCACGCCGAGTGCGATAGCCGTCCCGTATGCCTGGATCTGGCCGTTCTGGAGATGCGTCAGGGCTCGCCCCGAGCGTTCGGTCCAGAGGGTCACCCGGTAGTTGAAGCCGTCGATCCAGTTGGTGTCGATCCACTCGAACGCGGCGCTGAATCGCCGGTAGAAGAGGTTGTTCACGAGCACTCGCTCGTACAGCTCATCGAAGTAGTACTTGCGAGTGAGCACACGATGGACCTTTGCGAGGGGCGCGGGCAGCGACACAGACGCCTGGCCCCGACCATAGAAGGTGTAGGCGAGTCCGATGCCGGCAACGGCCAGCGCGGTCGACGCCAGCGCAATTACCAGGTTGAAGTGCGGTTCGGCTCCCGCCCTGACCGCGTCTTCGTGGGTCGGGAAGACAGGCTTGTTGTGCGCCGCATACTCCCCGAAAAAGTGCTTTTCGATCGGGCCCAGCGCGGTCGGCGGGTTGACCAGGATGCCGGCGAAGATTGCAGCGGCGGCCAGGATCCCCATCGGCAACACCATCACTAGCGGAGATTCCGCAAGGTGGACGCCGCCATGGCTCCCGTGCTCGTCGCCGTGCCCGTCGCCGTGCCCGTCGCCGTGCCCATCGCCTGCGTGGCCGCCGGCTGCCTGGGGCGCGGGGTGGGCGCTGGCGTTGGCGGCGGCCTCGGCGTCGGCGCCTCCGCGCCAGCTGCCGTGGAAGGTCATGAATACCGCTCGGAACATGTAGAACGCGGTCATCAGGACCGCGATCAGGCCGAGCAGGAAGGTCATGATGCCGACCGGCGAGCCGTTTTCGAGCGCGCCCACGAGGACTTCATCCTTGCTCCAGAATCCTGCAAGCGGAAAGATTCCAGCGAGGCTCAGGCCGCCAATGATCATCACGGCATAGGTTGCCGGCATGTACTTGCGCAGGCCACCCATGTAACGCATGTCGAACGTACCCGCGGCATGGTTCACGCTGCCCGCGCTCAGGAAGAGCAGCGCCTTGAACCAGGCGTGCGTGAACAGGTGAAAGATCGCCGGTATGTATGCGCCGACGCCGAGCGCCAGCATCATGTAGCCAAGCTGGCTGACCGTGGAATAGGCCATCACCCTCTTTATGTCGTTGGCGACCAGTCCCATCGAGGCTGCGAAGACCGCGGTGAACCCGCCGATCAGCGCGATGACGTCCATCGTGGTGCCGGAAAGCTCGATGAGCGGGAAGAAGCGCGCCACCAGGAAAACGCCCGCGGCGACCATCGTCGCGGCATGTATGAGGGCGCTCACCGGGGTTGGCCCTTCCATGGCGTCCGGCAACCAGGTGTGCAGTGGGAACTGCGCCGACTTGCCAACTGCGCCGGCGAAGATCCCCAGTCCTATCCAGGTCGCCACCGAGGTCGCAATCAGCCCGGCATGGATCGCTTCGTACAACGTGGGCACGTCGAGCAGTTCGCCACCCTGGAAGAAGAGATACAGGACCGCCAGCAGGAAGCCGAAGTCGCCGAGTCGCGTGACCAGGAAAGCCTTCTTGGCTGCGGCCGCTGCGGCCGGACGGGTGAACCAGAAGCCGATCAGCAGATACGAACACAGCCCGACCAGCTCCCAGAAGAAGAACATCTGGACGATGGATCGGGCGAGCACCAGGCCAAGCATCGAAGCCGTGAACAGGGACATGTAGGCGAAGTAGCGGGCATAGCCGCGATCGCCCCGCATGTATCCCTGCGAGTAGATCTGCACGAGGAGGCTCACGCCCGATGCGACGACCAGCATCACGGCGGTGAGCGGGTCGAGGAGGATCCCGAAGGGTATGACGAGCCCCGGCGCGGCGATCCACTGGCGGGACGGATAGGCGATAGATCCATCGTTGAAAACGGCCGCCGCTGCGACGAGAGAGAGCACGAAAGAGCCGGCAATTGCGGCGATCGTCACCCAGCCGGCGGCGATCGACCACCGGTTGAAGAACGGGCGGATCACCAGCGCCACGGCGACAAACGACGCCAGCGGTAGCAGGATGATCAGCCAGGCAAGAGCCTCAGTCATCGCCTACAGCTTCCTCAGGATCTCGTCGGCAACGTGCTCGCGCCCCCGCGGCACGAGGATTCGGAACGGCACGCGCTCGGCCCAGTCGAGGATGTCGCCCTCCGGGATGATCTTGGTCGGCAACCCCTCGCCTTCCAGCAGGTCCTTCCACATCTCGGCGATCAACAGGTTCGGCGCCTTCTTGTAATCAACCCACATCTGGCCTATCCCCTTGCCGTCGTCAGGTCGGTGACTTCGACGGTCTCACGTCGGCGGAAAATAGCCATGGCAAGCGCGAGGCCAAGCGTCACTTCTGCTGCAGCCACGCCTATGACGAACACGGCGAATGCCTGGCCGGTCAGCACCTGGCGCACCGCGTCCGAGGTAACCGAGACCGGCCCCCCGGCCAGGGAGTACGGCACGGTGAATCGGGCGAACGCTATTGCCGCCAGGTTGACGGCGTTAAACATCAATTCAATGCTCATCAAGACGACGATGACATTGCGCCGCGTCAGAACGCCGAACAGCCCGATCCCGAAGATCACGGCGGATACCAGGAGGACGTTCTCGAGGTTCATGTCGGCCGCCGCTCCCTGGCGAGCACGAGCGCGCCGATCAGAGCTGCCAGCAGGACGAGGGAAATGATCTCGAAGGCGAGCACATAGTCACGGATAAACAGCTGTCCCAGGTTGCCGGTGCTGCGCTCGAACACGCCGGGATGGGAGTTGGCTGCAGCGGTAGCCGGGGCGACGATGATGTCGACCTTCGGGTTCCCCGGCGCGGGCTGTGACGCGTAGCTCCCGGTCAGTGCCGCCTCGACACGCTGATCAGATGCGGCCGCCGCGTCGAGGTCAGACCAGTCGGTGTTGTAGGCGGCATAGATCACCGCAAGGGACACGAGCGTCGCAGCGATCGCACCCGTGACGACGTAGAAGGGGCCCGCTGAGCGGTTTCCCCCGGCGATCTGCCGCACCATCATGATCGTGAATATGATCAGGATCGAGACTGCGCCGACGTAGATCAGGACCTGGACGGCGGCCAGGAATTCGGCTCGCAGCAGCACGTAGATCCCGCCAACGGCCAGGAACGAGGCCGCGAGGAACACCGCCGACTTCAGGACGTCGCGCGCCGCAACCACCATTACGGAGGCGCCGATCGCAGCGATGGCGCCCACCCAGAAGATGACGTCGACCAGGGCCGAGGATTCAGTCACTTCGCTCGATCGTCCACCCAGTTGCGCTTGAGTTGGCCCGCGGTCGGGCGCTCGTGGCGGCCGACCAGCCGCCAGTCCGCCTGGCCGCTCTTGTGCGGGTGGTACCCCCGCTCCTCCAGCTGCGGCCTGAACCAGGTGCTCGGGCGTTTCGGGGCCTTCTTCAGCTCATCGACCGTGATGAGCAGGTTCGGGAACCCGTAGCGTGCCCGCTCAAATCCGCTGCCCATGTGAAGGGCGTCGTACGGACAGACTTCTACGCAGATGCCGCAGGCCATGCAGCGAGCGAGATCGATATCGAACGTCTCGATGTCGTAGACCTCGCCCTCCTGCGTCTGCCGCCCGCTTGGATCCGTGACGATCTTGATGATCCCCAGCGGGCACAGCTTTGCGCAGCTGGCGCACCCGGTGCAGCGTTCCACGTACCAGGTGAAATCCTGGCCGCGGAAGCGCGAGTGCTGCTGGGATCGGGCCGGAATCTTCGCCAGGCCGAGCACCGCCTTGAGAGCGTCCTTGGGCCGCTTCAGCACAAAGGCCAGCGGGTTTATCCCGGCCGACCGGGCAAGCCCCGGCAGCCCGACACGGCGGTCCGGGTATTCAACCGTGAAGGGTGAACGAAACGCGTTAAGGGCGGTGACCCCGAAGCCCTTGAGGATCCCCAGTCCGTACATCAGTTACCTCCTCCCGGTGTGGCTTCCCTGAGGGTCGATACCGGGGCCGGAGTCGGACGTTCGCCCGCCTTCGGACCAAACTGGCCAAGAACAATTAGCGCCGCAGCTGCCACGGTCATATTGATCGCCACCATGATCCAGAGCTCACCGTTCGTGGGCGCGGGCCAGATCAACGACAGCAGAGCGCTGAGGACGACGTTGAGCGCTGCCAGCGGCAGCAACCCCTTCCAGGCGAAGCTCGTCACCTGGTCAATGCGCAGCCGGGGGAGCGTACCGCGAATCCAGGTCATGACGACCAGGACGCCGGTCAGCTTGATGAAGAACCACGCATGCGAGGGCAGGAAGTCGGGCCCGCGCCAGCCACCCAGGAACACGGTCACGATGATTGCGGCGCCGGCGATGGTGGCCAGGAACTCGCCAGCCTGGAACAGGCCCCAGCGAATCCCGCTGTAATCGGTGTGGTACCCGCCCACCAGTTCCGACTCTGCCTCGGCCAGGTCGAACGGCGCACGCTGGATCTCGGCTACGGTCCCGATGAAGAAGACCAGGAAGCCGAGCGGCTGTACCAGGATGAACGGCACGGACTGCGCATGCACGACGTCCACCAGCGAGAGGGAACCGGCGATCATCAGGACGCCTAACAACGACAGGACCATCGGGATCTCGTAGCTGACGAGGAGGGCGACGGCGCGCAAGGCTCCGAACATCGCGTAGCGGTTCTGCGACCCCCAGCCGGCCATTACCGGCGCGAATGACTCGACCGAGAGCACTGCCAGCACGTACAGCAGGCCGATGTTCAGATCGGCCACCCAGGATGAGCTGCCGAACGGGACGACCGCGAACACGAGCAGCACCGGGACCACGATCAGGAACGGCGCCAGGAAGAACAGAAGCCGGTCGGCCGCAGCCGGGACGATGTCTTCCTTGGTCAGGATCTTGATCAAGTCGGCGACCGGGGTCAGCAGTCCGAATGGTCCCCAGCGGTTGGGCCCGGGACGGCCCTGGATCCTGCCGATCAGGCGTCGCTCGCCCCAGATGTAGGCATTGACCCCCAGCAACGCGCCGTTGATGACGACGAACACGGTCAGGAAGGCGGTCACCAGGAAGGCGAACCACTCCCAGCCGGGAGGAAACAGGCCGTCGCCGAATGGCCCGCCGCCGGCACAGCGCGCAGAGTCGCTGCTCGCCAGGTTGCAGTAGATATTCCGGAAGAAGGCGTTGTCGAGGAAGCTCGACGTCACCGGTCGACCTCCCCCATGTTGATGTCGATACTGCCGAAGGTGACGATCATGTCAGCGACCCGCCATCCCACCAGCATGTCTTTCAGGAGCGTCAGATTGATGTAGGACGGCGCTCGCACCTTGCAGCGGTATGGGGCGATCGAACCGTCGCTGACGATGTAGTACCCGAGCTCCCCTTTGGGCCCTTCAATCGACGAATAGACCTCGCCGGCGGGCGGTCGGACCAGGAACGGCACCTCTTTGGGCCTGATCGGACCGGGCTCGATCTGCTGGACGCACTGGCGGACGATCTTGACCGACTCGCGCATCTCCTGGATCCGGACGATGTAGCGCGCCCAGTTGTCGCTCTCCTGGGCCAGCGGTACGTCGAACTCAACGCGATCGTAAAACTCGTACGGATGCTTCTTGCGCAGGTCCCAGGCCAGGCCCGCCGCCCGCAGCATCGGCCCGCTGATCGACGCGTTGATCAGCGCGTCGAGCTCGACCCTGGCCACGCCCTTGGTGCGCGAGAGAACAATTTCATTCCCGGAGATGAGCGACTCGTACTCATCGACATACCCCGGCATTTCATCGAGGAACCTGTTTACGGCCGGCCAGAAATCCTCTGGCGCGTCCATGAACACGCCGCCCGGCCGCATGTAGCTGTTCGTGATGCGGGCGCCGCACAGCATCTCGAACAGATCGAGAATGCGCTCCCGCTCCCGCATGGCGTACATCAACGGCGTGGCGAACGCGCCCAGGTCCTGCAGGAAGAACCCCATGCCGACCAGGTGGCTCGCGATCCTCTGCAGCTCTGCGGCGATCATCCGCAACCAGACCCCGCGTGGCGATGGCGTGATCCCGGCCAGCTTCTCGACCGCCAGTACAAAGCCCTGGTTGTTGGTCATCGATGCTACGTAGTCCATGCGATCGGTCAGGGTCACGAACTGAACGTAGGTGCGCTCCTCGGCGAGCTTCTCGGTGCCGCGGTGCAGATACCCGAAGACCGGTTCGACGTCGACTATGACTTCACCGTCGAACGTGACGCGCAGCCTGAAAACGCCGTGCGTGCTGGGATGGTGCGGCCCGATGTTTACCGTGACGGGCTCGGTGCGCATCGACATCAGCGGGTCACCACTAGCGGAGGAAGTCCTTCCTGTGCGGGTGGCCCGGGAAGCCTTCCCAGAGCATCACGCGCTTCAGGTTCGGGTGACCGTCGAAACGGATCCCCATGAGGTCATAGACCTCGCGCTCCTGGAGGTCGGCGCCGCGCCAGACCGGAACACAACTCGGGACCGCCGGCTCTTCCCTGCCCTCCCCGCACCGGACCTTGACCACGGCCCGGTGGTTCAGGCGGAAGGAGGTCAGGTGGTAGACGACCTCATAGTGATCGATGTAATCAACGCCGGTTACTGCGCTGAGGAACTTGAAGTCGGTTTCCTCGCCGTCGCGAAGACCACGCGCCACCGCCGGCCAGGTCTCCGCCCTGATCCAGGCCGCCCCTCGGTCCTGGGCGGCAACGGCACCAGGCACGATCGAGGCGATCATGGATGCGATCCGCTCGCCCGGGATGAGCGCGGTCATTCCCGGCCCGCCGCCCGGCCCGCCACGCTGTATCGCTTGATCTTCTCGTGCAGTTGCATGATCCCGTAAATGAGCGCGTCAGGACGAGGCGGGCAGCCGGGGACGTAGACGTCGACCGGAATGATCTTATTCACGCCGGGGACAACCGAATACGACTCGAAATAGGGCCCGCCCGACGTTGCGCAGACACCCTGCGAGATCACCCAGCGCGGCTCGGCCATCTGATCGTAGAGCCTGCGAACGACCGGCGCCATCTTCCAGGTCACCGTGCCGGAAACGATCATCAGGTCGGCCTGTCGGGGCGTCGCCCTGAAGACCTCCATCCCGAAGCGGGAGAGGTCGAACCGCGACATCGCCGCTGCGATCATCTCGAACGAGCAGCAGGCCAGGCCCATCATCAGCGGGAAGACCGACGACTTCCTTCCCCAGTTGAGCAGGGCGTCGATGCTGCCGACGAAGATGTTGCGCCGGAACTCGGCCGGCACATCGATTACCGGGTCGGGGAACTGCTCGACGTGGGTCGCCTTCATCTGATTGATGATTGCGCCTTCCTCGATGTCGAGCGCGCTCGTCTGGCGATAGAGCGGGTTCTCGGTCGTCGGCCTTATGACCAGGGGGTCGTGATGTTCAAGCAAGGGCTACGTCCACTCCATTGCGCGCTTGCGCCAGGCATAAGCCCAGCCGATAGCAAGGATCCCTATGAAGATCAGGGCCTCGATGAACGCGAAGATGCCGAACCGCGCGGACAGGACTCCGTACTCGACCGCCCACGGGTACAGGAAGATGGTCTCGATGTCGAAGATGACGAACAGGAGGCCGAACGCGTAGTACCGGATGTTGATCCGGCGCCAGGGGCCGCCGATCGGCTGCAGTCCCGACTCGTAGGTCCTCAGGTACGGCGGTGGCGACTCGCGCCAGTTGGGCGGCCGGGGCCGGGTGGGCCGGATGCGGGCCAGCGACGCGAGGTAGGAAGCCAAGAGCATGCCGGTCGGCACCAGGACCGCGACAGCAGCGAAAATTCCGATCAGCGCGTACTGCCGGAAATAGTCTTCCAGCATCCTCGTCCCCGTATCCAGTTAGCTTGCGGCGAATATATCACCGCTGCGTGAAATTTGCCACAATCGCGTGGCCCCTGCAGCGCGCGCGGACTTTCCGCCTCGCGCGTCACTTGAAGACAAGAACACCTCGTCCGTCTTCGCCACGTGCGAGCGCCTCGAACCCTTCGTTGATCTTCTCCAGCGGGTACGAGCGTGTGATCAGGCCCTCGACGTCGACCTTGCCGGCCAGGTAGAAGTCGACCAGCTTGCCGAACGTCTCCTGTGGGCTCACACCCCCGTAATAGTTGCCGACAACCGTCTTCTGGTTTCGCACCAGGTCGACCATGTCGACCGGCACGGTCTCGCCGGCGGCCGCGAGTCCGACGATCAGGGCCGTGCCCCCGGTCTTGATCGCCTTGATCGCCTGGCCGGTGGTCACCTGGCTGCCAAAGCTGTCAACCGCGAAGTCGGCGCCGCCTCCGGTTACCCGACGGATCGCTTCCACCGCGTCCTCGCGCTTGCCATTGACGATGTGCGTGGCGCCAAACCGGTAAGCGAACTCCAGCTTGTGATCATGGATATCGACCGCGATGACTTTGGCGGCGCTCAACAGCCGTGCGCCCTGAATCACGTTCAACCCGACGCCCCCGCAACCGAACACGGCGACCGTCGCGCCGGCCTCGACCCCGTGCCGGTTGATCAGTGCGCCGACCCCGGTTGTCACGCAACAACCGATGAGCGCGGCGACCTCCATCGGGACTTTTGCAGGGATCGGGAAGCAGGCCTCCTGCGGCACCACCGCCTGCTCCGCGAACACTCCCAGCTTCTGCATCTGGAAGAGGTCCTCTTTGCCGGCGTGCAATCGGACGGTGTTGTCGAACATCCTGGAACCTGTCGCTCGATGGGTCGCGCACAACTGCCCCATCCCAGTCCGGCAGTAGTGGCACCACCCGCAGCTGGGGGCAAACGACAAAATGCACCGGTCGCCAGGTTTGACGCGACTGACCCCAGGGCCGACCTGCTCGACCGTGCCCGCGCCTTCATGGCCCAGTACGATCGGCAACGGGAATGACGCGGTCCCCTGCATCACGTGGTGGTCGCTTGCGCATATGCCAGCGGCGCCGATGCGAATCAACACCTCGCCATTCTTGGGCGGGTCCATGCGGACCTCTTCGACCCTCAGAGGCTCTCCTGCCTTGTAAAGGACTGCGGCTTTCAAGATTTGCCCCCCGCAGGGAAAAGCACTGGGATAAGGGCGATCGACTTCCGGCACCGGGGTGCGGCCCCCGGGGTGTTTGCCCGGCGACATGGCGGTGGTTGCGGCCACTGGCCGTCCGCCTATATTAGCCCCCATGACGACTGCGGGTGCCGGTCCGCCGGCCGTACGCGCGGGCGCTCGGAAATGGAGGGAATCGTGGCGGGTGAAGGGATCGACGGCGTAGCGGGGCTCGTGATCACGAGCGGGCAGAGCAAGGCGCTCGCCAGTTTCTACAAGGACGTACTCGGTTTCACGCCACACTCGGAGCGCCCGGACGGCGCCCAGTTCAAGTGGGGAAGCCTTCGCCTCACGATCGGCTCCCACTCCGAGGTCAAGGGGAAGGCCAGGGACCCCTAC
Source organism: SAR202 cluster bacterium (assembly GCA_016872495.1). Lineage (GTDB taxonomy): Bacteria > Chloroflexota > Dehalococcoidia > Lucifugimonadales > Lucifugimonadaceae > VGZT01. Next base: position 122,825 of record VGZT01000001.1, on the reverse strand, counting down.
CGGGTGATGATCAACCTGCTCGTCACGGACATCCACGCGGTCCATCGCCGGCTCACCGAACGCGGGGTCGCCTTCATTCGACCTCCGGAGCGAGAACGCTGGGGCTGGCTCGCCACTTTCCATGACCCGGACGGCAACACGCTCCAGCTGCTACAGAACAACCCCCGCTGAACGCCCGGCGCAGGGGGAAGACGCCTCGCTCTCCGCTCGCTCGAAATGAAACCCTCTAAATGAAGAGGCGGCCTCGACAGGCCGCCTCCCGGAGTGCCTGGTATGCCGAGGGCTATCCGGCCGCCACGGCAGTCTGCTTGATGGCTTCGAGCTTGTTCTTCAGCTTCGCCTTCAGTTCCTTCATCTGGGCGATGTCGGGCGACTTGCCGCCCATCGCCTTCTTGTCCCACACGATCTCGTCGCCGAACTTGACCTTGAAGACACCGGCGTCACCCGGGGTCAGGCTCAGGGCGACGTCGGTGCCGCCGGCCTGGAAGAACTCGCTGACGGCCCACGCAGCGAGGTTCTGGTAGCCGCAGGGCACACAGTATTCGATGTCGACGGTGATCTTTCCGATCCTGGGCATGGTCATCTCCTTAGTGGGCGCGCGGCCCCGCCGCCGCCTTCTTCGCTGCTATTCGCTCCCTGAGGAGCGCCTTCAACTCCTTGACCCTGGTAAGAGACGGCGTCTGGTTGCCTTCCGCGTTCTTGTCGTAGACCAGATCACCATCGAGGTACAGCTTCAAGACGCCGGCATCACCGGGGGTGATCTTGATCGCCACGTCGGCCCCACCCGCCGAATACAGTTCGCTGAGCATCCAGCCAGCGTTGAGGTGGTAGCCTCAGGGCACGCAGTAGAAGATCTCGGCCTGGACGGTTCCCTCGATCATCCGACTTCCACTCCCGATCTATGGCCAGAACCTTTTCTTGATGCTACCAGTTGGCCCCGTCAAACTTGTTTACGCGTGGTCGGGTCGCTCGTATACTCGCCGCCAAGTTGACGCCATCGGCCGGGTATTTGCCTCCTCCTTCCCTGGTGGGCGCATCTACCCAGAAGGCACGCAAGGAGGTCCTGGATGTTACCCGAGGTTCAATTGACCGAAGTAACCCGCGAGGATATTGCGCGCGTCGCTACCTGGTTGCAGGACCAGGAGATATCGGAAAGCTGGTTCGGACGGTACACCTACGGCGAACCGGCACATCTCGGGTACGACCCCGCGAAGATGGTCGATGCGAACGAAGAAGAGTGGAACCGGGTATTCAAATCGCCGGACCATCAGCCGCACCGTGACATCTTCTCGGTCCGTACGTCTTCCGGCGAACACGTAGGCGAGGCACAGCTTGCGATCGACGAAGCCCTTGGCGACGCCCAGCTTTCGATCCTGATCGGACGAAAGGATCTCTGGCATCGCGGCTATGGAACCAGCACGACCATCGCGCTTCTCGAGCACATCTTCACGAAGCTAGGGCTCTACCGTGCCTGGGTCGACGTGCCCGAGTACAACACCCACGCCAGGGAGATGTTCGAGCACGTGGGCTTCGTGCATGAGGGCACGTTGCGGCAGAGCCGGCCGCATCAAGGCGCCCGCTTCAACTCGGTGATCCTGGGCATGCTCCGTTCCGATTACGAGCGCAGGTACCCGCACGCGCCCGGTTCGGGGCCGGTCCACCGGGTATAAGACCCGGAACTTGCTGGCGTGTTTGGGCCGCGACGGGCCTCCACCCGCGTCCGTTCGGCTATTCGTCGTTGGGAGTGTCTACGCCCGCTACGGCGCCGCCGTCGGATGCCTCGATCGCGCCGACGCCTTTCAGCCAGCGATTACGGGCCGGCGGTCTGGCACGGCGCTTGATGGCTGACAGCACGCTCTCGGGGTTCATCGGTAAGACGTCCATTCGCACGCCCACGGCCCGGTAGATCGCGTTGGCGAGCGCGCCGGGCGGCGGAACGATCGGCACCTCCCCCACCCCGCGCACGCCGAACGGCCCGTCGGAAGCCGGGGTCTCGATCAGCTCTACGTCGACCGCCGGGAGATCCAGTGCGGTCGGCATCCGGTAGTCGAGCAGGCTCGCGTTGCGCAGCGTTCCCTTGTCGTCCCAGACATAAGCCTCGTGCACTGCCCAGCCGACCCCCTGGGCGACGCCGCCCTGGATCTGGCCTTCGACCTGCGCGCGGTTGATCGCCTTGCCGACATCCTGAAAAGCGGTGAATCTCAGGATCTGGATCTTGCCGGTATCCGGGTCGACCTCGACGTCGGCGACGTGCGCGGCAAACGCGGGGGCCGCCTGCATGCCTGTCGCAGTGCCGCTGGTGCTGATCACGCCGCTGCCTCGCACGCTGTCCGAGGCCAGTTCCTTCAGGGTCACCCGCTTATCCTGGATGTCGCGCGCCGAGAAGACGCCCGCTGCGAACTCGACCACGTCGGCCGTTACCCCTAACTTCTGCGCGGCACGGCTCTTCAGGATGGAGATAGCCGCCTGGCAGGCATTGAAAACCGCCGTGCCGGTTACATAGGTCACCCTGCTGCCGCCAGAGTTGTCCGTGTAGCCGACGGAGTTGGTGTCGCCGGTGGAGACGGTCACGTCAGCCGGCGTGATCCCGAACTGGTCGGCCACGATTTGAGAAAAGGCGGTGCGCGCGGACGAAAGGTCCACGGAGCCCGTCACCAGGCTGATCGAGCCGTCACCGTGAAGGTTCAGCTCGCAAGAAGATGTGTTGGTGCCGCCGCGCCAGTAGCCGAGGGCCACGCCCCGCCCCACCTTCCCGCCCGATTTCGGGGCCGCTACGGGGCCGGTCCAGGCGGGGTGGTCGGCTACCCGTTCCAGGATATCTGCGAGGCCAATCCGGTTGAACTTGAGGTCGTTGGGGCCCGGGTCCCCCGTCCTGGAGGCGTTCTTGATTCGCAGCGCGACCGGGTCCATGCCGATCCGCTCGGCCACCTCGTCCATGACCGATTCGACCGCAAATGAGATCGGGGGGCCGCCAGGAGCGCGGTATGCCTGGACCTTCGGCCGGTTGGTCACGACGTCGTAACCGACGATGCGCAGATTTGGCGTCTGGTACGCGCTGAATCCGACCAGCGTGCCGCCGGCCAAGGGAGAGCCAGGGAACGCACCGGCGTTGTAGACCATGCGAGCGTCGATCAGGGTGATCGTGCCGTCTTTGCGGGCGCCTACCCTGACGAAGGTAGTGGTCGCGACCCCCGGACCGGTCGCCCGCAGCACCTCGTCCCTGCTCAGCACGATACGGACCGGCCTGCCAGACTTCCGCGAGAGACCTGCACAAAGGGGCGCCAGGCGCAACGCGTTCTTGGCGCCGAAGCCGCCACCGACCTCCATGGGAACCACGGTGATCCTGGCCTGCGGCACCCCGAGGAATGCCGACAGCTGTGCCCGCTGCCCGAAAGGACCCTGTGTGTCGGCCCATACGGTGAGCCGGCCGTCCAGTTGCCACCACGCAGTTTCCGCTTCCGGCTCGAGATAGCCCTGGTGGACCATTTGCGTCTTGAAGCTGCGCTCGATCACGACCTCAGCTTCAGATTCGCCTTTCGCGACGTCGCCCCGCCCCATCTCGATGTAGAGGGCGACGTTCGACGGCCTGGTCGGCTTTTCTGCGGCCCCCGAAGTGAACAGGTCGTCGTGCAACAGGGGTGCGTCCACACGCATCGCGGCGACTTCGTCGATCACGTGCGGGAGAACCTCGTACTCGACCTCGATCAACGCAAGCGCCGCCTGGGCGGCCTCGGGGGTCGTGGCCGCAACCGCGGCGACCGGTTGCCCCGCGTACACCACCTTTTCGCGCGCGATGGCGTTGTGGCTGATCCGGTACATGTCGAGGCGCAGCACGCCGACCTGTACATGTGAGCCCGGCTTGAGCGTGGGGAAATCCTTGCCCGTGACTACCGCCATTACCCCCGGGGCCGCCTCAGCCTTCGAGGTATCGATGCGCTTGATGCGAGCGTGCGCGTGCGGGCTTCGAAGGATCCGGCCCTCCAGCATCCCAGGCAGCCGCATGTCGGCGCCGTAGCGAGCGGCCCCGGTCACCTTGTCGACACCATCGACCTTGGGCGTTGACGCCCCGATGTAGGTCGTGCGCGGTGCTGTATCAACCATCAGAGAACCCTCCGCTCGACGCTCTCAGGCCGGGATACTAGCATCGCGGCGCGAACCGGCCCGGCTTCGCTAGCGCCGTTCGAATACCGGGCCGAGCACGTCCATGTACTTGAGCGCCGAGCCTGTATTGATCAGGAGCACCCGCTCATCGCGCGCGACCTTGCCGGACTCCCGCAGTTTCTTCAAACCCGCGACGGTCGCACCGCCCTCCGGGGCGCCCAGGATCCCCTCGGTTCTCGCCATCTGGCCGACCGAATCGAGGATCTCAGTGTCGGATACGGTGAGCGCAGTGCCGCCACTGGCCCTGACCGCCCTCAGGATCAGGTAGTCGCCGATCGCAGCCGGGACCCTGATTCCGGCCGCCAGCGTCCTGGGATCAGGGAATGGTTCAGCGAACTCCTTGCCCGCTTCGAACGCCCGGACGAGCGGCGCGCACCCTTCCGATTGGACCACGATCATGCGTGGCCGCTTGCTCCCGATCCAGCCCATCTGCTCGAGTTCTTCGAAAGCCTTCCACATGCCGACGATCCCGGTGCCGCCGCCGGTCGGGTAAACGATCACGTCGGGCAGCTCCCAGTCGAACTGCTCGGCGATCTCGAGCCCCATCGTCTTCTTGCCTTCGGCCCGGTAGGGCTCCCGCAGCGTCGAGACGTCGAAGAGCCCGAGCTCCTCTGCGGCCGCGGCCGACCTCTTGCCGGCGTCCGTGATGAATCCGTCCACCAGCGTCAGCCGGGCCCCGTACGCCACGCACTCCTGCTGGTTTGCGATCGGCGCGTCCTTCGGCATGAAAACGTGCGCCTCCATGCCAGCCGCCGCGCAATACGCCGACATCGCCCCGGCGGCATTGCCTGCCGAAGGCAGCGTTAGCCTGCTCAACCCGAGTTCTCTGGCGCGCGAAACCGCCGCTGAGAGGCCGCGCGCCTTGAAGGATCCCGTCGGGTTCACTCCTTCGTCCTTGATAAAGAGCCGGTCAGAGCCGATCAGCTTTCCAAGCCGTCTCGCAGTAAGAATCGGGGTGTAGCCCTCACCCAGCGTGACGACGTTCTCCGGGCGCCTCACGGGCATGATCTCGGCATAGCGCCACATGTTTGCCGGGCGGCTGCGCAAAGCCTCACGGGTTAGCGTCCGCATCGCCTTTTGGAGGTCGTACCGTGCGAAAAGGACCTTGCCGGCCGGGGAGAGCCGTACCGGGCGGTCGGCTTCGACCACCTCGCCCGTGTAGCTGCATTGCAGGTGCGTCAGAGCGCTTCCCGGAAAGCTCAACGGTCGACCTCGCTATTGGGGCCAGTTGCCCGCCAGGTTGCTTCCAGCGTTGCGTCGAGCGATTCGCAAAGATGGGCCACCCACGAGCGCCCGGCCGCTTCCACTGTGGGAGCGGCCCCCGTCTCGGAGCGGACCGACGCCGCCGGCATGCCAGGCGATCCGCACGGGACGATGTGCGAAAAGTAGGCCAGATCGGGCGCAATGTTGATGGCGATCCCGTGGGTCGTTACGCCCTGGCTGATGCGAACCCCGATCGCTGCGATCTTTCCTCGTGAAGTCCAGACGCCCGTCTCTCCCGGCACTGAATGCGCATCGACGCCTTGCTCTGCCAGGAAGCCGATCGTCACATGCTCCAGCAGCCGGACATAGCTGACCGGCAGCAGGCCGAACGCCCGGAGGCTCAGGATGGGATAGCAGACAAGCTGACCGGGGCCGTGGTAAGTCGCCTGTCCGCCGCGGTCCGACTCGGCCACCGTCACGCCCATCGCTTCCAGTTCGCTTCGACCGGTGACCAGGTCGCCCGGTGTGCCGCGCCGGCCGAGCGTGACTACGTGTTCGTGCTCCAGGAGGAGGACCGTGCCGGGAACGTCCCCGGAGACCCGTTGGCGGTGCAGCGCCAGCTGGCGCGCCAGGCCGTCCGCATAGGAGACCCGTCCAAGCCAACTCGCACGCAACACCCGGTTGCTCTGCCCGCGTGGGGACGCAGCAACAGTGCGGCTGGCAGCGCCAGACGGGACCACCCTAATCGCCGATATCCATGCTGGGCGCGTATCCCTCGATATTCCGGCGGACGTCCTGGACGAAGCGGGACGCCTCCGCGCCATCGATCACGCGATGATCGAACGACAGCGTCACGTTCATCATCGACCTGACCACGATCTGGTCGCCACCCGACCCGGAGACCACGACCGGGCGCTTCACGATCGCCTCGGTGTTCATGATGGCCGCCTGTGGATGGTTGATGATCGCCATGCCGAGCACGGACCCCAGCGCGCCCGTGTTGTTGAGCGTAAATGTGCCGTCCTGCACGTCCGCCGGCGTGAGGCGATTGGCGCGGGCCCGCTCCACCAAGGGGGCGGTCGCCCGGGCGATCCCGGCGATCGTCAGCTTGTCGGTGTCGCGGATTACCGGGACCACGAGTCCATGGGGCGCCGCCACGGCTATGCCGACGTTCACGGCGCCGCGCACCAGGATCTTCCCGTCCTGCCAGCTCGAATTGACCAGTGGATTGCTCCGGAGCGCACGTGCGATCGCGTGCAGGGTGAACGCCACGTAGCTGAGTTCGGCCTTGTGACGGGTGGCAAAGGCCGCCTTCTTCCCCTCCCGTGCGAGGACCATGTTGGTGACGTCCACCTCGATCGCGGTCCAGGCATGTGGGATCTCGGTCGCGCTGCGCACCATGCGCGCCGCGATCATTCGTCGCACCGGCGAAGGCTCCACGGTGCGGTCGCCTGGAGCGGCCGATTCCCCTGGTCCAGGTTCCCGGGCCGCCACATGGGTTGCCTCGGCGGCTTCACCGCCGGTGGTGGCCGCGCCCCGCCGGGAGGCATCGATGACATCCTGTTTGGTCACACGTCCGCCGATGCCGGTCCCCGCGATCCTGGAAAGGTCAACGCCATGCTGTGCGGCCAGCCGGACGACGACCGGTGAAAAGCGGGTGCTCAGGTCGCCCCGGTCCGGCCGCGCCGCCTGCGCGGGCTGCGCCGGTTCCGCATCCTGCCGGGCTACGTTCCGGGTTGCGTCTGCGAACACTCCGCCGGTCGGTCCGACATTGGCGCCGGACACCATCCGGCCCACTCGCCCCACCTCCTCCGGCGAGCTGTCCGGCGCGCCTGCAGGCTGCGCCTCGGCTTCGTCACCAGTGTCGACGGAGGGATCATCGAGGTCCATCTCGGCGATGACCGTGCCCATGGGCACCTCGGCCCCGTCGGCGTAAATGATCCTGGTCAGCGTGCCCGCGTGTGGCGCCGGGAACTCCATCGAGACCTTATCGGTCACGATCTCAACCAAAGGATCGAATTTCTCGATGTGGTCGCCAGGCTTGCGGAGCCACCTGCCTATTACGGCTTCCGTGACGGACTCGCCCACCTGTGGCAGCTTAATGCGAAACGGCAATGCGTCCCCCGCTCTTCGATCTCCAGGTCCGTCTTGGATCTGCGTTCTGGCTCAGTAGGCGGCCAGCTCCCTGATGGCGGTCGCGATCTTCTCGGGCGAAAGCATGAATTCGGCTTCCAGCGTGGGCGCGAATCCCATCGCCGGCACGTCAGGTCCGGCCAGGCGCGTGACCGGCGCATCCAGGTCGTGAAACGCTTCCTGTGCAATCGTCGCGGCCACTTCCGCGCCGACCCCGTAGGTGTGGTAGTCCTCGTGGACGACCAGCGCCTTGCTGGTCCGTCGCACTGATTCGAGAAAGGTCGTGCGATCGAGCGGCGCCAGCGTCCTGAGATCGACGACCTCAACGCTGATGCCTTCGTCCTTCACGAGCTCCGCGGCTTCCAGGCTGTAGTGGACGGCGAGGCCGTAGGTCACGATGGTCATGTCGTCACCCTTCCGCTTCACGTCCGCCTCGCCGATCGTAACCACATAGTCCTCGTCAGGAACCTCTCCCCTGACGAGCCGGTAGGTCCGCTTGTGCTCGAGGAAGATCACCGGGTCGTCGGACCGGATCGCGGCCTTTAGCAGCCCCTTCGCGTCGTATGGCGTAGAGGGCGCGATCACCACCAGTCCGGGCTGGTGGGCGAATACGACGTCGATCGTCTGCGAGTGGTACAAACCGCCGCGCACGCCGCCGCCATAGGGCATCCTGACGACCATTGGCACGAACTTCGTGCCGTTCGTCCCGTAGCGAATCCGGGCCGCCTCTCCCACGATCTGGTTCATGGCGGGCCATACGAAGTCGGCGAACTCGATCTCCGCGATCGGCCTCAGGCCATTCACCGCGGCGCCGATGGCGATGCCGGCTATCGACGACTCGGCCAGCGGGGTGTCGATGACGCGCGCGGGGCCGAACTCCTTGAGAAAGCCGTCGGTGGCCAGGAAAACCCCGCCGCGCTCGGCGATGTCCTCGCCGAGCACGAACACCCGCGGGTCTTTGCGCATCTCCTCGCGCATCGCCTCGCGGACGGCCTCGATGACGGTCTTGACTGCCACGGTCAGGCGTCGGCGAACACGTGCGCCCGGAACTCCCGGGCGGATGGAAATGGCGTAGCTTCAGCCTCTTCGGTGGCGACGTTTACGGTCCTCTTCGCCTCCGCCCAGATGGCCTCACGCGCTTCGGTCGAGAGGAGCCGTTGGCGGCCGAGTAATGCCTCCATGATGGGTATCGGGTCCTTCTCGCGCATCCCCTTGATGTCTTCGGCCGTCCGATACCGCGTGTGATCGTCGTCACTCGTGTGTGGGAAGAGGCGCTCCACCATCACTTCGACCAGCGAGGGCCCATGGCCGTTGCGGGCGCGTTCGGCGGCGGCACGCACCGCCTCGTAGACGGCTACGACGTCTGTGCCGTCGACGGTCACGCCGGGCATCCCGTAGCCGGCGGCGCGTTCTGCGACGCCCTCGATCGCCATCTGCTTGCTCAAGGGGACGGATATCGCGTACCGGTTGTTTTCGCAGAAGAACACTACGGGCAGTCGGTGGATGCCGGCGAAGTTCATCGCCTCGTGACAGTCACCCTGGCTGGCTGCCCCGTCGCCGAAGTAGACCACGGTGACCTTCGCTTCACCGCGCATCTTGTCTGCGAGGGCCACCCCGGCGGCCTGGGGAAGCTGGGTCCCCACGACGTTGGAGAAAGAGAAGACGTCGACGCCGCGGTGGGCCCCGTGTGTAGGAAATTGCCGGGCCCCGCTCAGCGGCTCGCCGTCGCGCGCCAGGAAACCCTTGAGCAGGTCAAGCGGGGTTAGTCCGAGCGCCAGCAACGTAGTCAGCTCGCGGTAGTAGATCAAGTAGTGATCGCGGGCCCGGTCGGTCGCCCACACGCAAGCCACCTGGGCGGCTTCATGGCCCTGGGCGGAGGCAACGATCGCAGCCTTGCCCTGGCGATTGAGGAGCCAGATCCGCTCATCCAGAACCCGGCTCATGACCATCACCCGATACATTTCGAGGAGGTCGCGGGACGTGATTATCCCGGCCCCCGCCTGCCGGGCTGCGGTGGTCGTATGAGGTTTGCGGCGCGTCGGCATCGCCGAATTATATGGCCGGGGGCGCGTGCGGCGTCCGAACGTGCCGGTCAACGCGATTCGCAAGGTGACGCAAGCTATACTCAACAGGTTTGGCCGTGCCGCGCACGGGACGCGCCTCACTCCGGAGTCAGCAATGAAACGTCTCTTGTTCATGCTCATGCCTCTTGCCGCCTTCGTGCTCGTTGCAGGCTGCGGGCCTTCATCGAGTTCGGTCCCCCCGACCGAGACGAAAAAAGCGGAGCCCGCCCAGGCTTCCAGCGGGAAACCGGTCGCCCGCGTCGGCGGCCCGGTCGTGACCGCGACCCCCGGCCTCGCGATCAATCGCGACGGGCGCTACGAGGCCGTGTTCAAGACCGAGGTGGGCAGCTTCACAGTCGAGCTGTACCCCAGGCAGGCACCAATCACGGTAAACAACTTCGTCTTGCTGGCGAAGGACGGGTATTACAACGGCGTGACGTTCCACCGCGTGCTGGCCGGGTTCATGGCGCAGGCGGGCGACCCCACCGCTACGGGTGCGGGTGGCCCGGGCTGGGTCATACGCGACGAGATCAGCGAACTGAAGCACGATGGCCCCGGCGTGTTGTCGATGGCCAACTCCGGACCCAACACGGGCGGCAGCCAGTTCTTCATCACCTACGATGCGACGCCGTGGCTCGACGGCAAACATACCGTCTTCGGGAAGGTCACCCAGGGCATGGACGTCGTCAACCGTGTCAGGCTGCGGGACCCATCGAAGGAGCCGTCCACGCAGGCTGGCACCCGCATTACCAGGATCGAGATCGTCGAGCGCTAGCGCGTTCGCAGGCGAGCCGGCGCTTGCCGGCTCGAGGCTGACAGAAACAGTATCGGCCGGCCCTAAGCACTCGCAAGGAGTTAACGTTGCCTTCGAAGCCAGAAATGAAGATCGATCCGAAGAAGTCGTATGAGGCCGTGTTCAAGACGTCGAGGGGCGAGTTCAAGGTCAAGCTCTTCGCCTCGGACGCGCCAATCACGGTGAACAATTTCGTGGCGCTCGCCCGCAGCGGCTACTACAACGGCGGCACATTCCATCGCGTTATCCCGGGCTTCATGGCGCAGGGCGGCGACCCCACCGGGTCGGGGCGCGGCGGGCCCGGCTACACCATCCCAGACGAGTTCAGCCCAAAGCTAAAGCACGACGGCCCCGGAGTGTTGTCGATGGCCAACGCCGGACCCAACACGGGCGGCAGCCAGTTCTTCATCACCTTCGATGCGACACCGTGGCTCGATGGCAAACATGCCGTCTTCGGAAAGGTGAGCAGCGGGCTCGACATCGTAAAAGGAATCCCGCCACGCGACCCTGCTTCCGCGAAGGCGCCGGGCGAACGGATCGACCAGATCACGATCACGGAAGCCTAGGAACCCCTGGGGGCGGGGCTACCGCCCTGCCCCGGCGCGGCAAGGGGACGCCTGGCGCGTAATCCCCGACCTACTCGTTGCGGCGTTTCTGGTACTTGTTTCGGATCCAGATCGCGCCAGCGTTCATCGTCAGCAGGACGGCCAGCAGGACGATGATGCCGGCGGAGGCGACTCCCTTGAAGTCGGCCTGCGGCAGGGAGATCCAGTTGAAGATCTGGATCGGTAGCACCGTGAACTTGTCGCCCGGGCTGTTCGGCACGAAAGTCAGGAATACCAGCGCGCTGATGGCGATCATCGGCGCCGATTCGCCGATCGCCCGCGAGAGAGCGAGGATGATGCCGCTCATCACGCCGGGGATCGCCTGCGGAAGCACGACCCCCTTCACGACCTGCCACCGGGTGGCGCCGAGCGCGTAGGCCGCGTGGCGGTAGGAACCGGGCACCGCCCTGATGGCCTCCTGCGACGCGATTATCACGATGGGCAGCACGAGCAGCGACATCGTGAGCGCGCCCGCCAGCACGCTGCGTCCCATTGACAACAGCTGGACGAACACGGCGAGGCCCAGCAGACCGTAGATGATCGATGGAACACCGGCGAGGTTAGCGATGTTGACCTGGATTACGCGCTGCAGCCAGTTCCTGGCAGCAAACTCCTCGAGGTACACGGCCGTCGCCAGCCCGACCGGGATGCTGAAGGCCGCAGTCAGGCCGACTACCCACATCGATCCCACCAGCGCCGCCAGGATCCCGGACTGATTCGCGTGCCGTGAGGGATAGCTGGTGATGAAGGACCAGTTCAACCACGGCAGGCCGTCCATGAACACGTCGATCAGCAGCGCGAGCAGCCCGGCGATCCCGACCAGGATTGAACCCAGGAAGAGGGCATAGAACACGCCGCCCCTGATCGCCCGGTAGCGGGCGCGCGCGGACCGCTCGGTGCGGATGCTTCCTCCTGGCGATTGGGCGCTCATGAGTAGCGCTCCGCGAACCTGCCGACCAGCCAGCGCCCGAGGATGTTCATCGCCAGGGTCATCAGGAACAGGAGGAGGCCCACCGCGAAGATCGTCCTGAACTCGAGCGTGCCGTGGGGCGTCTCCCCCAGGCTGATCTGGACGATGTACGCGGTCATCGCCTGGATGCTCTCCAGCGGGTTAAATGTCAGTTTCGGGGTCGATCCGGCCGCGATCACCACGATCATCGTCTCGCCCACGGCCCTCGATAAGCCCAGGATGAACGAGGCGATGATGCCTGGCAGCGCCGCCGGAACCACGACCCTGGTCGCCACGTCGAACCTCGTGGCGCCCAGCGCATAAGCCGCCTGGCGCAGCGACCGCGGCACGGCCACCATCGCATCCTCGGATAGCGTCGATACCATCGGCATGATCATGATCCCCATGACCAGGCCCGCGCTCAGGGCGTTGAAGATGATCATGTCCGGGAACACGACCTGCAGGGCCGGCGTCAAGAACGTGAGCGCGAAGTAGCCGTAGACGACCGTCGGAATCCCTGCCAGCACCTCGAGCGCCGGCTTGATGACGCGCCGGGCACTGTCAGGGGCGTACTCCGACAGAAAGATCGCGCTGGCCAGTCCCACGGAGAGCGCCGTCGCGCCCGCGATCGTCGCGACCAGCAGGGTCCCGGTTATCAGTGGCAGAACGCCGAATTTCTGGGGGTTGAAGAGCGGCGTCCAGGTCGTCCCCGTCAGGAACTCCCAAGGTGAGACGGTCCTGAAGAACCCGATGCTCTCCCCCACCAGCGTTGCCAGGATCGCGACCGTGGTGATCACAGAGACGAGGGCGGCCAGCCGGAGGACTACGCCGACGACCCGTTCCTCGGCGCGCGCCAGGCTCCGATGGCGGCGCGCCGGGGCCAGCCCCTCGGGCGCCCGGCCTGGCGACGTAGGAACCCGCGTCGTCATCGGCTAGCGAATCTTCGACAGGCCGGCCTGGTAGTCGGAGGCGGGCAACGCCACGTAGCCGACCTCCTCGGCGAGAATCGACGCTTCTTTGAGGTAGAACTCGACGAACGCCTTCACTTCGGGACGCTCGAGGGACTTCTTGTTCACATAGATGTAGAGGTGCCGCGAAAGGGGGGCGTAGGTACCGGTGTTGATAGTCTCCCGAGTCGGCTTCACGCAGCCCTTGCCGGCGTCGACCCCGAGGAGCCTGATCCGGGCGCTGTTTTCGGCATAGAACGCGTACCCGAAGTACCCGAGCGAGCTCCTGTCACCGGAGATGCCCTGCACCAGCACGTTGTCGTCTTCGCTCGCCGTGTAATCGGCGCGGCTGGCGTCCTCGGTCCCGTTGATCACCTCGGTGAAGTAGTCGAACGTCCCGGAGTCGGTGCCGGGGCCGTAAAGCCGGAGGGGCGCGTCAGGAAAACTGGACCTGACTTGATTCCAGTTGTTGACCTTGCTGCCCGGCGCCCAGATCGTCCTGAGTTCGGCCACCGTCAGACAGTCGACAAAGGTCGCCTGGCTGTTCGTCACGATGGCAACGCCGTCGAGTGCGACCTCCAGCTCGATGAACTCGATGCCGTTGGCCTTCGCGGCCTCCACTTCCGAGGGCTTGATCGGCCGCGAAGCGTCGTTGATGACCGTTTCTCCGGTGACGAAACGCTTGAAGCCGCCGCCCGTGCCCGAAACGCCGACCGGCACCTGGACCTTGTTCTGGGTCTTCCGAAACTCTTCTGCGACGGCCTGGGTGATCGGGAAGACGGTGCTCGATCCATCGATGTCGATAGAGCCGCTGAGACCCGTTTCTGAACCGCCATTCCCGCCGCCGCACGCAGCGGCCAACGCGAGGGCGAAGAAGAGCGCAGCGGGCAACAGCGTATGTCTGGCTGAGAATCTCATCCCGACTCCCCGGAAATCTGAAGAAGGCCAGGCAATAGGTGAGCGGTGCTCCGGTTGGAATACGCCGCTCGTGCTGACATCCTCACGGCCTCAGGTGGTCAGCCGCTTGTACAGGTGAGGCAAACGCTTGGGCAGCAACCTGATGTCCGACAGGACCTCGTAGCTCATGTCCTGCATCATCGTCTTCAGGTAGTCATGGCCGGCCTTGTCAACGGTCAGGCAGAAGGGAGTGATCCCGTTCCGCTTCGCCTCGGTGAGCGCGACCTTCGTGTCGTGGACCGCGTATTCCTTCTCGACTCCTTCGCGGCTGTAGCCGCGATCCTGGGGACGCCCGTCCGAGATCATGAACAGGATCTTCGACTTGGCCTCGGACTCCATGAGACGCTGGCCGGCGTGCCTGATCGCCGGACCCATACGGGTGGCATGCAACGGCGCGATGCGATCGATCCTGCGCGGGATCGCACCTGAGTAGCGCTCCTTCAGGTCCTTGATCACGTAGAACTCGACATTCTCCCTGCCGTAGCCCGAGAAGCCGTAGATCCCATAGGTATCGCCGAGCATCTCCAGCGCGTTGACGAGCAGAACGATGCTCTCCTTCTCGATATCGACGATCCGCTTGTATGACCGGCGCAGGCCTTCCGCCCGCCGGGAGCGCAGCCAGACCATGTACTCGACCGGATCGTCGGGCGCCCCCCAGTCGTCGTTGTCCCTGCCTGACTCGTCGATTGCTTCGGCGGTCGACGCGCTCATGTCGAGCAGGAATGCAACCGCGATATCCCGCTCGATCTTATTGCGCTTCCAGTACAGCTTTTCCGAGGGCGTGTTGCCACTGCGCCGATCGACCATCGCCTCGATGACCAGGTCCAGCTCGTGGTCTTCTCCGTCTTCCAGGCGCTTGATCTTCCGGTACACCTCGGGGACGACCAGCTCAAACTGCCGGTGGATGTCGCGCACGAGCGAGGCGTAGTTGGTGAGCGTGTCCTGGTAGAAGGTGTTGTCCCCTTCTGCCATCTCCTTCTCACGCACGAGGCACCAGCGGGGCTTGTACTCGTTGGCGCGGAAGTCCCACTCGTCGTACACGAACGAGTTCTCCTCCGTCGCCTCCAGGGGCCCGCCCTCTTCATCAACGTGGATGAACTTGCCCTGCCCGGAGTCCTGGTCCTTGGGCTCGCGCTTGGCCATCTCCTTGAGGAGGTTCTTGAGCATCTCCTCGGTGGCCTGCTGCTGTTCACCCTCGCCCTCTTGCTGTTCGATCTCGCTGGACTTCTCCAGGAGCTCCTGCAGCTGCTCTTCGGTGATATCGGCAGGCTCGGCGCCGTCCAGCATGTCCTGGTCGAGTCGCAATTGCGAAAGCAGCTGCGCCAGTTCCGGCTTGAATTCGCCACGGTAGGAAACGTCCTGGGGCGACTCGTACTCTTCCTGCTCTTCGCCTTCCTGGCCTTCGGAATCCTGGGACTCGTCGCCCTCGCCCTCCCCGGACATGGAGTTCAGGTAGAACTCCTGGTCCTCGGGCTGCTCCTGCTGCTCCTCTTCCTCCTCCTCGGGGTCGAAGTCCTCGAATTCGTCCTCGGGCACCTTGTTGTTCGGCACATCGGTCAGCAACGCGTAGATGCGGATGGTTGCCTCCGACACATCCTCGACCGTCGCCACGGGATCCGCGATCCGACGGATGAGGCGGGCGATCTTGCGCGCCGTAGGCATGAAGTCGCGCGGCACCTTGAGATCGGCCTGCTGATTGAGGCTGAGCCGAATGATGAACTCAACCATCGCCTCGCGCATCGGCAACTCTTCAATTGTGGGCCGCTCCTGTAGAGCGCGCGCCTGTACCTTCCGGTAGGAGTTGACGATGCCCCGGTATTCGAACATCACCGTGGCATCGAGCCGGCAGGCCTCGGCCACCGTGAAGACGTCGTGTGAAAGGGTCCGGTCGTCGAAGAGGTCGAAGAAGCGTGTCATGTCGGTGACCGGCGCCGCGGGCGCTGCTGCGGCTTCGGCGACCGGTTCTTTGCCGGCCGATGACTTCGCGACCGTCTTGGGCGACGCAGCGCGCACGGCCCTGGGCGGTTGCGCCTTTGGCTCGGCCACCTCCGCGTCCTTTGCCTTGCTCTTCAGCAGCAGCGGGCGCAGGTCCTCGAACATGGTCGAAGGGCGCTCGTAACGGAACAGGAAGCTCCCGAACTCGATGTGCCCGACCTGGTGCGTGCTGACCACCTTGTACCAGGCGAAGTTGTCGTCCTTGGAAGGGAAGCGGTCGACGACCGGCGGGAGGAAGATCGTGGTTCCCTCGGTGGTCGCGATATCGGAGTCGGTCCAGCCGATCTTCTTCTCTACCAGCTGCTGCGTGGACGATAGCTCGATGTCCTCGCCGGCCAGCGCGCGGCAGTAGACCCGTACCACGTCCTTGATGCGACTCAGCTCCACGCCGGAGGCCAGGGTGTCGAGCACTTCAAGCGCCCGACCGGAAACGCCACGGAAGTAAGAAAGACCTGCCTCCGGCCCTTCCTTCAGGATCCCCATGCCCTCCGTGTGCCAGGCCTCGAACTGCGTGAAGCTGATCCGGCCCAGGACCGTGGGGGCATGCTTTAGGAAATCGGTGACCGCTACCGGGGCGACCGCGTGGATAGCCTCCGCCATCTCCAGGAGGCGGCCGGAATACTCCACCGGCACGCCGCGTACTGCCGCTGAACCGTGCTTGACGAAATCGCCTGCCGAGACGTCGCCGGAGGCAACCATGCGACGGGCCAGTACCAGGAGGCGCGACCTCTGGTCAGAATCGATTGTGCCCAGCGCGGTCGCACCATCGAAGAAGGCGCGGACGTCGCGCCAGGATCGCTCGGCGACCGCATGCGCCACGCCGATGAAGGCTTCGCGCTCCGTCCCCAGGCGCGGGAACAGCCCGCAACCTTCGACGAGACACTGGCTGGCCAGGTCGTAAGAACGCAGGGAGAGCACTTCGAGGAACTGCCCGAAACGCGTCATCTCGGTAAACGAGAGGGTTTCGAGCAGATTCGGGGTCAACTCGTAGAACCGGCACGCCAGTGTGCTCGACTTCCAAGTGCCGCGGTAGAGGGATCGGCCGAGCCCCGCCCATTCGTCGATCTGCCGGGGGCGCAACCTGAGCAGGGATCCGGGACTGGCCTTGAAATAGGCGACGGCGAGCGACGGTGACTCCTGGCAGAGGTCGGCGCCGACCGTGGACCAGCGCATGAACTGGCCGCCTGAGAGCTGTCGCTGCACGGCCGGGCTGGACTTGAAGAACTCCGCAGCGGCTTCCCACGACCTGACGGTCTTGCCGGCGATCGCAAGTCCCTGCGCCGCCCAGTTGACCAGCTCCTGCTCTCGTAATCGGCCCTGCATGAGCACACGGGCTTCTTTATAGCCGTCCATGACGGGCGCCGGGAACCGGCCTAGCTCCGTCTCGATCGTGTGCACGGTAGGGCCCGCCTGCTGCTCGTTACTCAATCGGTCGTCCCGCTTCTTCCCACGCCGATCGGGCGATTGGGATCAACTGGGCAAGGATGCGAGCAGTGGCGCCCCACACCACGTTGCCATTATAAGAATAGGCCGGACGGCTGATCAGCTTGCCGTCGATAAGCCTCGTCTCGTCCCGCTCAGAATCGATGCGAATCAGGTCCTGCACGGCTACCGTCAGGATCGAGCCGACCTCGCCCGGGTCCGGGTCAAGGATCGCGGCAGGATTCAGACGGCCCGTGAACGGTCTAACCGTCATCCCGTCGCTGGTCGTGACCGAATCGAGGTCACCCCACAGCTCGATATCTTCGGACCTTACCCCGAGCTCCTCGACCGTTTCCCGTATCGCAGTATCCCGGAGCGAAGAGTCCTCACGCTCCCGGGAGCCACCGGGAAACGCGATGTGCCCCTTGTAGTGGTGGACGAGCATGGACCGCCGCATCAGCACAAGCGACGGAGCGCGCTTGACGTCCCAGATCAGAGCGGCGACCGCCGCCTCCGGCTCCGGCCAGCGGCTCTTCGGGTGCACCGCCTGGATGGCGCGCATCGACCTTTCAAGCCGGTCGAGGGCGCCGGCCGGGGCCATGGATCCCGCCCGGGTATCCACCGCTACGCGAAGATCGACGTGACCACCTCATCGACGCTCCGCTGGAGCTGGGCGTCGTCGGTGATTCCCCAGGTGACGGCTACCTGGCACGCCCTTCGGGCGGGCACGCCCTCGTTCATCAGTCGACCCGCGTAGATCAGGACACGCGTGCTGGCCCCTTCACCAAGGCCGTAGTCGCCCAGGTTGCGTACCTTCTCGCCCAGCTTCGCCAGCTGTTCGGCCGTGTCTTCGTCGACGCCAGCCTCGTGGACGATGATCTTGGTCTCTACCTCCGGCCTGGGGAAGCTGAATTCCAGCGCGACGAATCGCTGGCGCGTGGAGTGCTTCAGGTCCTTGAGGGCGGTCTGGTAGCCCGGGTTGTACGAGATCACCATCAGAAAGCCCGGGTCGGCCTCGATGATCTGGCCGAGCTTGTCGATCGTTAGCACGCGCCGGTGGTCCGTGAGAGGGTGAACAATGACCGTGGTGTCCTTGCGGGCCTCCACGACTTCATCGAGATAGCAGATACCGCCCGCCTTCACGGCCCGGGTAAGCGGACCGTCCAGCCAGCGCGTGCCATCGGTGTCGAGGAGGTAGCGCCCCACCAGGTCGGACGCCGTCAGGTCCTCGTGACAGGCAACCGTCACGAGCGGGATCCCCGGCTTGGCGCCATTGGCCTTGCTGCCCTTGCCGCCCATCGACTGGCCGAGTCGCCACGCCATGTACTCGACGAACCTGGTCTTCCCGACCCCAGTGGGGCCTTTGAGGAGGACCGGAATCCGCTGCTTGTAGGCGGCCGTGAAGATCTCGATCTCATCCGACTGCGGGACGTAGAAGGGCTCTCGAGCCACTACGTACTCTTCGATCCGATATTCCCGGTAGCTCGTTGCCTGGACTTGCGCCATTCCTACCTACGCCTTTTTTCTAGCCGGCCGTCCCACGCTTTGCGGATGGCCACTTCCAATCCCTTGAGGTCGGTGTCGTTCCTGATCAGGACCTGTGCCCTCCCGTTGCGTTCGTCTCGAGAGAGCTGAAACTGCGACCTGGCCCGCACGTCCTCCCGGGACATGCCCCTGGCGACCAAACGGGACTGTACCTCCGGCTCGGGTGCATCAACAACCCAGACCTCATCGACAAGGTCGTCCCAACCGGCTTCCAGCAAGACCGCCGCCTCAATCACAATCGCCGCCGAGCTGTCGTCGTGCCGCTCCCTGGCTATCCGGGCTTCGAGCGCCTGGCGAATGGCCGGCCATACGATCTCGTTCAATCGCTTCAACCGGCCGGGGTCCCCGAAGACGATCGCGCCCAGGCGCCTGCGGTCGATCTCGCCGTCATGGCCGACGACCTCGAGCCCAAAGGCCTGGACGATCGCATGCCAGGTACTGGTCCCGGAACGGTACGTTGCGTGGCCGACGCGATCAGCGTTGACGACCACCGCACCCAACTGCTCCAGGATTCGAGCAGCCTCGCTTTTGCCTGAACCTATGCCGCCCGTTAGACCGATAACTACCATGCTTTGAAGCGTCTTCAGACGCCAAATGAGGATTCTAACTGCGCGGGAATGATCCGGCAATGCGAGGAGGTGATCCTCAGGCGCTCCACGCCGCCACTGGCCAGATGCAGGAATGACTCCACGCAATATCATTGAATCGCCATGCCAGATGCGGGCAAAATCACGTACAGAGCGGCTGACCGTAGCCACCGCGCGCCGGTGCGGGGAATTCAGGCCAGGCGGGATTCACCCTTTCCCTACCGCCGACGCCCCGACGCGCCGGGCAGGCAACGGGGACCTTCAGGTCGCGCTCGACAACCACACGGTGGTCGGATGGTGCGTATTGGAGCACTCATTCTTCGAGGAGGGCTTGATCCCGACGCTCCGGGCCGCCGACTCGCACCGACGCCAGGGGATAGCGACCGCACTGGCCGGACGCGCTCGGCGCTCCTGCCGCACGCGGCGCCTCTGGACATCGACCACCCTCTCCAATCATCCGTTGCAGTGGCCGCGCAGGAAGCTGGATTGGAGGCTGAGCGGCGTTCTTCACTACCTGGGCCCGGACGACACCGAGCTAGTATTCGTGCACCTGGGACCGGGAGAAAGCGAGCAACCGGCATGACCACGGAAGGTCCCGGGCCGGGTCAGCCGGAGGCCTGCCGCGCCTATGCTAGTAGCCTGCCCGTTACGGATGAGGTGACCCCATGAATTCTCGCCTGCGGTCGCTCCCGAGCGTAGAACGCCTCCTCGGCGTGCGCGAGATCAGTGACCTCTCCGCCGCCTATTCGCATGACGCCGTGGCCGGAATGGTCCGCCTCGAGCTTGAGCTGGCCAGGGCGGGCGTCAAGTCCGGCGGCGAGGCGCCACAGATCGAGGAACTGGTGAACGCCGTCCTCAGCCGCGTTCACCGCGCGCTGGCGCCGTGGCCCCGGCGCGTGATCAACGCGACCGGGGTAATCCTGCACACCAACCTTGGCCGAGCCCCGCTGAGCCGGGCGGCGGTCGAAGCTGCGGCGGAGGTTGCCGCCGGCTACACGGACCTCGAGCTGGACCTCGAGACCGGCCGGAGGGGCTCGCGGCAGGCCCACATCTCCTCACTCCTGGCGCAGGTGACCGGCGCCGAGGCCGGCCTGGTCGTAAACAACAACGCGTCCGCGTTGATGCTGGGGCTCACCGCCTTCGCCAGGGACCGGGCGGTGGTGGTCTCGCGTGGCGAGGCGGTTGAGATCGGCGGCGGCTTCAGGGTCCCGGACGTCCTGCGCCAGTCCGGCGCACGGCTCATTGAGGTAGGAACGACGAACCGGACCTACGTAGCTGACTACGAGGCCGCGATTACGCCGGAAACCGCAGTCCTGCTGAAGGTGCACCAGAGCAACTTCGCTATTCGCGGCTTCACGCATTCGACCGATATCCAGGTCCTGTCCCGGCTCGCTTCCGAGCGGGGACTCGTGGCTTTCCACGACCTTGGCAGCGGGGCCCTGCTCGACACCTCCCGTTTTGGCCTCCCGCGCGAACCCATGGTCCAGGAGAGCGTGGCGCAGGGCGCCGACCTTGCCTTCTTTTCCGGTGACAAGCTGCTCGGCGGTCCGCAGGCGGGTATCGTGGTCGGCAAAAGAAAGCACGTGGATGTCCTGGCAAAACACCCCCTGGCCAGAGCGGTACGCGTCGAGAAGGTCACGCTCGCGGCGTTGTCGGCGACCCTGCTCAGCTACTCGCGTGGGACCGCCGAGGCGGACCTTCCCGTGTGGCAGATGATCTCGGCGACCCCCTCCGCGCTCAAGGCGCGGGCTCAAGAATGGAAGTCCTCGATCGGCTCCGGCGGCTCCACGGTCCGGGCCAGCAAGTCAACGGTGGGCGGCGGCAGCCTGCCCGACGAGACGCTGCCAACCCATGTCCTGGCGATCAGGCCACCCGGCTCAGCGGAGGCATTCGTGGGCCGGCTGCGCCGGGCCGGGCGCCCGGTGGTGGCCCGGATCGAAGCCGACGAAGTCCTGTTCGATCCGCGCACCGTTCTGCCGGAAGAGACAGCGGAGCTACTCGACGCGATCAAGTCCGCGCTGGCCGGGTAGCGCCATGCCGCCCCGCCGTCGCATGCCCGGGCCATCGAGTCGTGGCGGTCCGGAGCCCCGCCGCATCGACTTCGACGTCGAAATGACCGTCGACCTCCACGGCCTGCGACCGTCCGACGCGCTTGGCAGGCTCGACCGGCATCTCGAACGGTGTCACGCAGCGGGCCTGCTGGTGGTGCATGTCGTGCACGGCCACGGCGCCGGGGTCCTGAGAGAGGCCGTGCGGGAACGGCTGGCAAGGCACCCGCTGGTTGTGCGATATCGCGACGGTTCGTACGGGATGGGTGGTGACGGCGTGACCGTCGTCGAATTGAGACGCACGACTGCCGCCCGGCGCGACACTGGCCGCCATGACCCTGTTTGAGCACCGCCGCAAGGAGCTGCTCGCGAAGAGCGCTCCACTATCTACGCGCATGCGCCCCCTGACCATGGACGAGATCGCCGGGCAGGAGCACCTGATCGGTCCGGGCAAGGCCCTGCGCATGGCGATCGACGGTGACCGCATCCCTTCCATGATCCTCTGGGGTCCGCCAGGCAGCGGCAAGACCACCCTCGCACGGGTCATCGCCGAGAAGACGAAGTCGTATTTCGAGACCCTCAGCGCGGTGACTTCAGGGGTCGCCGACATTCGGAAGGTGATCGAACTCGCCCGTGATCGCCTCGGGTCGGAGGGCGCTCGTACGATCCTGTTCGTCGACGAGATCCACCGCTTCAATCGCGGTCAGCAGGACGCGCTCCTCCCGCACGTCGAGAGCGGGACCGTGACGCTGATCGGCGCAACGACCGAGAACCCGTCGTTCGAAGTGGTCGGTCCGCTCCTGTCGCGCTGTCGGGTCTTTACCCTCAATGCCCTCGACGACGCCCAGATCTCCCGGCTCGTTGACCGGGCGCTGGCGGACTCAGAACGGGGCCTGGCCGATCTCGGGGCCAGCATTGCGGACGATGCCCGACAACTCCTCATCCGCATCGCCAACGGAGACGCCCGCGTCGCGCTCGACGCGCTGGAATTTGCGGTCGCAGCGACCGCAGCCGGAGCGGACTCGATCCGGCCGGTCTCCCTGGAGACCATGGAGGACGCCCTGCAACGCCAGGCGCGCTACGACCGCGCGGGCGATCTTCACTACGACACCATCTCCGCCTTCATCAAGTCGATCAGGTCTTCCGACCCCGATGCGGCGCTCTACTGGCTCGCCCGCATGGTCGACGCCGGCGAGGACCCGGTATTCATCGCCCGCAGGCTCGTGATCTCAGCAGCTGAGGACGTCGGTCTGGCCGAACCGGGCGCGCTGGCGATTGCGGTGGCCTGCCAGCAAGGGGTGCACCTGACCGGCTGGCCCGAGGCACGCATCCTGCTCGCGCACACCACGGTCTACCTGGCGTCGGCGCCCAAGAGCAACGCCTCTTACGCCGCGCTCGGGCGCGCGCTGAGCGACGTGACCGAGACCCGGAACGACCCGGTGCCCCTGCACCTTCGCAACCCGACGACCGGACTCATGAAGGATCTGGGCTACGGCGACGGCTACAAGTACGCGCACGACTTCCCCGGTGGCTTCGTGCCGACGAACAACCTGCCTGAGAACCTGGCGGGCCGCCGCTACTACTTCCCCACCGAAATAGGCCGTGAGATCGCGATCCGGGAGCGTTTGCTCAAGTGGTGGGGCCAGAAGTACGAAAAGCCCAAACCTGAGGAATAGCTATACCGGCCTGCACCCGGGCCCGTTTGGAAGCCCTGGTCACCGGGTCATGCAAAGCGGTGCGGACAGGCTAGCGTCTTGCTGCGGCGGTGCGCGCTGAAGCGCCGTTCTGGCCAGCGGCCGCGCGGCCATTCCGGCCCGCCTTCGGACTCGACACCGACTTGCCCATCACGGCGGCGACGACCCTGCGCGCCGCTTCCAGGGTGTAGTCGATGTCCTCGCGGTCGATCCCGTAGTGGGTCACGACGCGCAGGGACATCTCGCCCGGATTGATGTAGACGCCCTCGTCATAGAGCCCCCGCGCGATCTGCACGCCCTTCCCCGACGGGACACTGAACCTGACGATGTTCGTCTGCACCGACTTCGGATCGAGCTCGAGTCCCTCGATCTCCGCCAGCCCAGCCGCCAGCTTGCGGGCGTTCTCGTGATCTTCGGCAAGCCTGTCGATCATCGAGTCCAGAGCCACGAGGCCCGCTGCGGCAATGATGCCGACCTGGCGCATGCCCCCGCCCAGGATCTTGCGCCACCGATTGGCTTCGTCGATGAACTCCTTCGAGCCGCAGATCACCGAGCCGATCGGGCACGACAGGCCTTTGGAGAGGCAGAACGTGAGACTGTCGACACCAGCCGTGAGCTTCCTGGCATCCACCCTGTGGTAGATGGCGGCGTTGAATAGCCGGGCGCCGTCCAGGTGGACCTTCAGCCCCATTTCGCGGGCGACCTCAACGTGGGCCGCGACCTGCTTGGGTGAAAGAGCGACGCCGCCGCAAAGGTTCTGGGTGTTCTCGATGGCAAGCACCTTGACCCGGGGCTTGTGGTAATCGCCCTTTGCGCCCGCCGACCGGATATCGGCCGGGTTCAGCGTGCCATCGGCGTTGTTCGGCACCGTCTTCATCACGATTCCGCCGAGGACCGAGGTACCGCCGGCTTCTGACTGGTAAATGTGGGCCCTGTCGCCGACCAGGAAGGCGTCGCCGCGCGTGCAATGCGCCAGCAGCGAGACGAGGTTGCCCTGCGTGCCCGAGGTGACGAACAGTCCGGCTTCCTTGCCCAGCATCTCGGCGGCGCGCGCCTGCAGCCGGTTCGTCGTCGGATCATCACCGTAAACGTCGTCGCCAACCTCGGCCTTGGCCATCGCACGTCGCATCTCGGGCGTCGGGTGGGTGACGGTGTCGCTTCGCAGGTCTACGCGAATCATGGTCTGTTCCTCAGGTATCGTCGCCGTTCGAACCGAGGCGGCGCGGCGCTGCCCCGGCGTACGATTACGGAAAGCGGGCCGCAGGGCATTCTACTAGGAATGTAGTCATATTTGAGACAGAGCGCGATTGAGTTCGAGGTCGACGGCGAGGCGGTCAAGGGGATCATGGCCGGCCCGGTGAAGCCTGCCGGCAAGATCCCGGCGGTCGTCGTCTGCCACCCGCACCCGTTATTCGGCGGCACCATGGACTCGCCGGTCGTGTACGCGATCTGCCACCACCTGGCGGAGTCCGGAATCGCCTCCCTTCGCTTCAACTTCCGGCGTCCAGGGGACGGTTCGCCCGCGGTCGGCGACGGCGCGGCTCGCGACGTTGCGACCGCCTTCTGGGTCATCCAGCAGTGGGACCACGTAAACTCGAAGAAGTGCGGGGCGGCGGGTTACTCGTTCGGCGCGGCAGCGATCCTCAAGTCCCTCGACTATCTGGATGCCGCACGCGCGCTCGCCCTGGTGGCGCCGCCGATTAACGCTCTCAAGGGGTCATCCATCGCCAGTGACAAGCGGGCGCGCCAGGTGATCGCCGGTGAATCAGATAAGCTAGTTCGTATCGACGAATTGAAGTCGACGCTGGCGGCGATGTCACGGCCGCCGGAGATCGTTGGGATCCCCGGGGCCGACCACTTCCTGGCAGGACATGAAGGCCGGGTCGGCGATCTGGTAGCCCAGTTCATGGTCCGTGCATTACGGTAGATCGCGGAGAAGGTGCCCGGGTGTTGACCGGCCAGAACGATCCAGGAGCAGCGGGGCCGGCAGGCGACGGGGCCGAAAAGACCGGGCCCGAAACGTCCACAGCGGTCCCCACCCGCGCGCGGCGGTGGTATTCGGATCCATTGCTGCTGGCGGTCCTCATCACCGTTTTCGCGGCCGACCAGTTCACCAAGGTGCTGATCGTCGGCTTCATGCGCCTTGGCGAGTCCTGGCCTGAATCGGGGTTTCTGCGCCTCACCTACGCCCGGAACACGGGAATGGCATTCGGGTTATTTCAGGATCAGGCCATGATCCTGACGATCGTCTCGTTCGTGGCGGTCGCCGCCATCGTCTGGTTCTATCGCAACGCCATGACCTTTCCCCTGCTTCGTGCCGCGCTTGGGCTGCAGCTCGGCGGCGCACTCGGAAACCTGCTCGACCGGTTGCGCCTGGGCTACGTGGTCGACTTTTTTGACGTAGGCCCGTGGCCGATCTTCAACATCGCGGACTCGTCGATCGTCATCGGGATCGCCATCCTCGCCTGGCATTTCGCCTTCCAACAGGGAGCGGAGTCTGCGGCATCGACCCCTCGGGACGCGCCGTTACCCGGCGGGGCGAATACCGGCGCACCGGATTGACGACCGAGCCGGGCGAACTCACGGTCACCCATGGGGGCGCCCGCCTGGACATCTTCCTCTCCACGGCAGGCATCGGTTTGACCAGGGCCCAGGCGCAGAAGGCGATCCGGGCCGGCCGCGTCACGGTTGACGGCGTCGCCGTCCAGAAACCAGCCATGTCACTCTCGCCGGGCGCCCGGGTCCGCGTCGTCGCAGGCGAACTCTCGGCCGGCCCCCGCGCCCAGATTCCCTCTCCGGTTCGGGTCGTGATCGAGGATGAGTGGATGCTCGTCGTCGACAAGCCCGCCGGCCTGCCGGTGCATGCCGGGGCCGGGCACAGCGGCGACACGCTGGTCGACGTGCTCCTCCAGATGCGCCCGGAAATCACGGGCGCGGGCCCCGATCCTGAGCGGCCCGGGATCGTTCACCGGCTGGACAAGGACACCTCCGGCCTTATCGCGGTGGCGAAGACCGCAGAGTCAGCCGAGCTGCTCGCAGCCAGCATCCGTGGGCGCACTATCCTGCGCCGCTACACGGCGCTTGTGGTGGGGCGCCTTGTGCCAGAAGGCGGCGTGATCGATGCGCCGGTCGGCCGGCACCCCGGTCAACGGCAGCGCCAGGCGATCACAACCACCGGGCGTCCGGCACGGACGGGATACCGCGTGATCCGCTACCTGCCGACGACCACGCTTGTCCTGTGCACTCTCCAGACCGGCCGCATGCACCAGATCCGCGTGCACATGGCCGGGCTTGGCTTTCCGATCGTGGGCGACCCCGTGTACGGGCGCCCGGGATACGGATTGCGGCGCCAGTTCCTGCATGCTTCTTACCTGGCATTCGACCACCCCTTCACTGGCGAGCGCTTCGAGTGCGAATCGCCTCTCCCTGACGACCTTGCCGCCGCGCTGGCGCGCGCCGAAAAGGAAATGTGACCGATGGTGGCCCTTATACTCGTGACCCATACGAGAATCCAGGGACTGGTGAAATGACGACGCAGACAACCGCACGCCTGGTCTACCGCTTCGACGAGATCGTCGCCCGCCACACTGGCAAGGAGCGATGGGCCGAGCAGTTATTCAACGACGGCCGCAACAAGATCATCCTGATCTCGGCGCCGCCCGGCACGCCGCCCGACCCCCATCTGCACCCCGACTTCAACGAATGGTGGATCGAGCTCGGCGGCGAAATCCAATGGCAGACGGGCGAATGGGCGCCGTTCACGGCAAGGGAAGGCGGTATCGTGATCGCCCCATGCGGCCAGCGCCACGACATCCAGCCAAAGGGGAAGGTCCAGACCTTCCGACTCGCGGTGTCAAAACCGGACAGCAATCACGACCTCAAGGGCGTGCCGCCGTCACGGCTGCTGCCCATACCCACCGACTGGACGCCGGCCAACATGATCCACACGCCCCTGGATTTCATGCTGAAACGGCACGGCACGCAGAAGGGCTGGGCGGAAGAGGTCGTGCTCGACACTCGCAACCGGGCAAACATGATCTACCAGCTCCCGGGCGAGTCGAACAAGCCACACTGGCACCCCGACTTCGACGAATGGTGGGTAGTCCTCAAGGGCGAGCTGGAGTGGAAGATCGGCGACGCCGAGCCGATCCGCGTCAAGAAGAAGGACATCGTGTTCGCACCGGCCGGGCAGAAGCACGCGATTCGAACGCTCGGGAACGAGCCATCGATTCGTCTCGCCGTGACCATCCCGGGTCCCCGTCACATCTTCACCGAGAATGGTTAACGACGTTCGGGTACGTTTTGCCCCGAGCCCTACCGGCGCACTGCATGTAGGAAATGTACGGACCGCGCTCTACGACTGGGTGTTCGCCCGCAAGATGGGCGGCCAGTTCGTCCTGCGCATCGAGGACACCGACCAGGCGAGGTTCGTCGCCGAGGCGAGGGACTACATAGCCCATGGCCTCCGGTGGCTGGGCCTGGACTGGGACGAGGGCCCGGACGTTGGCGGGCCACACGCGCCGTACGTCCAGTCGGAGCGCCGCGAGCTCTACCAGGCCGCGACCGACCGCCTGATCGAGGCCGGCGCCGCCTACCTGTGCGACTGCTCGCCGGAACGCCTCGAAGAGGTCCGCAAGAAACAGGAAGCGATGAAGCTCGCGCCCGGCTACGACGGCCGCTGCCGCCGGCGTGACCATGGCGAACTCCTGAAGGCGAAGCAAGCCGGCGCCGACGTTGTCACACGCATGAAGGTCCCCCCGGTCGGGGAGGTGTCATTCACTGACGTAGTCCGCGGCGAAGTGACCTTCAGCTGGTCGACGATAAGCGACTTCGTGATCATGAAGTCAGACGGCCTGCCGACATACCACCTGGCGGTGGTGGTCGACGACCACGAGATGAAGATCTCACATGTGCTGCGCGGCGAGGAGTGGATCGCCAGCACCCCCCGCCACATCCTTATCCACGAAAAACTCGGGTACCAGATGCCCTCCATGGTTCACCTGCCGCTTCTGCTGGCCCCCGATCGCTCAAAGCTGAGCAAACGGCACGGCGCGACGACCGTACAGGAGTTCGAAGAATCCGGCGTGTTGTCCGAGGCGCTATTCAATTTCCTTGCGCTGATGGGCTGGTCGCCCGGCGATGACCGCGAACTCATGGCGCGTGCCGAGGTCGTCCAGGCCTTTTCACTGGAACGGATCCAGAAGTCGCCGGCGATCTTCGACAAGCAGAAGCTGGAGTGGATGAACGGCGTGTACATGCGCCAGTTGAATCCGGCCGACCTTGCGACGCGGGTGGCCCCTTTCCTCGAGGCGGAAGACAGTGGCCTGCCGGCCAGTGCAACGCGTCCGCTCGACCTGGCCCGCCTGGCCAGAGTAGTGCCCCTGGTGCAGGACCGCCTTAAGACCCTGCGCGGCGCCGACCAGGTCCGCATCGGCGAGATGATCGACTTCCTATACGTCGATCGCGTGGATCCGGCCCCCGCCGAGATAGTCCAGAAGGGCATGACAGTCGAGTCAACTGCTGCAGCATTCGAGCGCTCGATCAGCCTCCTCAAGGCGGCCGACCCATTCGAGCACGCTTCGCTCGACGCGCAGTTCCGCGCATTGACTGAGGAACTGGGTATCAAGACCGGTCAGCTGTTCGGGTCGCTGCGAGTAGCGCTGACCGCCAAGAAAGTGGCGCCGCCGCTGTTCGAAACCATGGAAGTGCTGGGCCGCGACGCCTGTCTGCGCCGGCTGCAATTCGCCCTCGCGGTACTGATGCCGGCCCGGAAACCGGGTTAGCCGCTCCTCCGGCTGCCTGTCAGCTTGAACCGGCGGGTTGACCGGGATCGCCAGGCGCCAGATTCGGAATCACTGCCAGGCCATCCGGCATCCTTGACCCCGCGCTTCGGTCGAACCTAAACTATTTATTTGAATAAGAACGCACCGTCGCACATTGAGTGGACGGCGCGCGAGTACCGGGCTAACCACAGGAGCAAGCTACTTGGCAGAGGTTCGCGCCGCTGACGGCGAAAGCTTTGAGAGTCTACTTAAGCGGTTCACCAAGCGCGTCCAGGAAGAGGGGATAATCTCCAAGACGCGGCGGCGGCAGCACTTCACGAAGCCAAGCGCCCTCAAGAAGAAGAAGGCCGCGGCCAAGCTCCGCAAGAGCGTTAAGACGCAGCGCAAGAACGCCTGACGTTCCGCCTGACTGGCGGTCGAGAATGGCCCTCCATCGGAGGGCCTTTTCTTTTCCTTCCCACTACAATGGCTAAGCTTCGCATCCGGAGTCCGCACTGGAGGGGACATGCGCTTCGGCATCGTGGTGTTTCCGGGAACGTGGAGTGACGTCGACTGTCACCACGCCCTCGAAAAGGTGCTGGGCCAGCAGGCCGAATACGTCTGGCACAAGGACCGTGATATCGATCGCTTCGACGCGATCGTGCTCCCGGGAGGCTTCTCCTACGGCGACTATCTACGTTGCGGCGCGATCGCGCGGTTCTCGCCGGTCATGGAGTCGGTGGCAGCGCATGCCGCGCAGGGGAAGCTGGTGATCGGTATCTGCAACGGCTTCCAGATCCTTTGCGAGGCCGGCTTGCTGCCCGGCCAGCTGATGATGAACGACCACCTCGAGTTCCGTTGCTCGTGGGTCAACTTGCGCGTAGAAAACAACGAGACTCGATTCACCCACACTGCGAGGAAGGGCCAGGTACTCAGGGTCCCGATTTCGCACGGCGAAGGGAACTACACGGCCGATCCGGAGACGATCGACGAGCTCGAGCGTGAGCGCCGGATCCTGTTCCGTTACTGCGCCGAGGACGGCAAGGTCACGCCAGGAGCCAACCCCAACGGGTCGATTGGTAACATCGCCGGGATCATGAACGAGCGGGGCAACGTTCTTGGAATGATGCCCCATCCGGAGAGGTGCGTCGAAACGCTACTCGGTGGCATCGACGGCGCGGTGATCCTGAGCTCGATGTTCAGCCCGATGAAGACGCCGGCGAAGGCCTGACGAGCGCCGGCCCAATCGAAGCGAACCGGATCGATCTGCCCGGGTCTCTCGGGGAGATCATCGGAGGAGCATAGTGACCACGACGCTGGCCGGCTATCTTCCCCCCAAGGGCGCGACCGCAGCCTGGGAGCGCCTGCCACCCGAGCGACTTGAGCTCGATCCAGCGAGGCTCAGGGAGGCCGTCAGCTACGCGCAGGCCCACGACATGCCATGGCCGCGCGATCTGAACGGCGTAAACGTATCGAACGACAAGCCACCGTTCGACCAGAAACTGGGTCCGATGAAGCCACGGGGAGGACCGTCTGGCCTGGTCCTGAAAAACGGTTACGTCGTGGCGGAGTGGGGGGATCCGGAGCGGGTTGAAGTCACTTTCAGCGCCACAAAGAGCTACCTCTCAGCAGTTGCTGGCCTCGCCCTGCAACGCGGCCTGATCCGGGACGTCGACGACCGGGTCGCGGACTACGTCACGGACGGCGGATTCGCGCCCCCGCACAACAATCGCATCACGTGGCGCCACCTGTTGCAGCAGACCT
Source organism: SAR202 cluster bacterium (assembly GCA_016872495.1). GTDB lineage: Bacteria > Chloroflexota > Dehalococcoidia > Lucifugimonadales > Lucifugimonadaceae > VGZT01. The sequence continues at coordinate 92,197 of VGZT01000001.1, read as the reverse complement.
CCGAATGGGAGGGCAAGCTCTTCGGCATCCCCGACACGGTCGACTGGAACCGTGGCCTCCAGGACTCCGGCGACCAGCCCGGGCGGGATGTCCGCAAAGCGCCGGGTGAGCACTGGGAATACAACGATGTCAGGGTCAATCGCCTCGCCCTCGCGCTGCTGCGCGTCTGGAATGAGCCACTGCCGGCGGTCCTGAAACGGCTGGTCATGGACCCGATCGGGGCCACAACGACCTGGGAGTGGCACGGCTATGGCAGCCACTCGACCATCGAACTCGCGGACGGCCGTTCGATAGAGTCCGTGTCCGGAGGAGCGCACTGGGGCGGCGGCCTCTGGATCAACGCCTACGACCACGCCCGCTTCGGTCTGCTGTTTCTGAACCGGGCGATCTGGAACCCGGCGGACCCTTCCGGCAAGAGCCGCAGGCTTAGCACTCCGGTCTTTTCGGAGGCCTGGCTGAAGATGATGCGCGAGCCCTGTCCGCTGAATCCGAACTACGGGTTCATGTGGTGGCTCAACACCCGGCACAAGCGATACGGAAAGCAGCTGCCCGAGTCCGCGTTCGCGGCGTCGGGCGCCGGCGGAAATTCGATCGTGATCGACCCCGAGCGTCGCACGGTTACGGTGACGCGCTGGTGCAGCGATGTCCCCGGGGTAGCGCAGCGGGTCGCCGAAGCAAGCACCGCCTGGTAACGCGTGCTCAGTCGGCGGCCGGCGCCGCCAACTTTTCGATCTTCACAGCGCATGCCTTGAACTCGGGCGTCTCGGTGATGAAGTCGAAGGCGTCGTTGGTCAGCACATTCGTATGTGTCAGCTCCGGGAATGCAAAACTCATGAAGACCACGCCCCGCGGCGAACGGTCGGTCACCTTGGCGGGCACTTCGACCCTGCCGCGACGCGACGCCACCACGATCCTCTCCCCGTCCTCGATGCCGACGCCCTCAGCGTCGTGCGGGTTGATTTCCGCCCACTCATGAGGAACCAGGAGCTCGAAGCCGCTGGCCCGGCTCGTCTGGGTCCCGGTGTGGTAGGTGACTCGACGCCTGCCCGTGGTCAACACGAGCGGATACTCCGGGTCTGGCTCCTCCGCGGGCGGTATGTGGTCCACTGGAGCGAAGAACCCCGGCTGGCCCGTTGAGAACTCGTCAGTGTGCAGGTAGACCGTGCCCGGGTGGTCCGGGGTCGGACACGGCCACTGCAGCCCGCCCTCCTTATCCAAGCGTTCGTACGTGATTCCGGAGAGGATCGGGGCGAGCGACGCCGCCTCCTTCCAAATCTCCTTCGGCTCCGTTGCCTTCTGCGGATGCCCCATCCGCTTGAACAACTCGAGGATGATCTGCCAGTCGGCCATCGCTTCCCCCGGGGGCTCCACGGCCTTGCGCACCCGCTGGACCCGACGCTCGCTGTTCGCGAACGTCCCCTCGGTCTCGGCAAACGCGGCGCCGGGCAGCACGACGTCCGCGATTCTGGCCGTCTCAGTCAGGAAGATGTCCTGCACGACCAGGAAGTCGACCTTCTTGAGCGCATGCTCGACGTGCGTAGCATTGGGGTCGGAAACAACCGTGTTCTCGCCCATGATGTACACGGCCTTCATCTTGCCGCGCAACATCTGATCAATGGCCGTGATCTTGGTGACGCCGCGCCTGCGGGGCAATGTGACCCCCCATGCCTTCTCGAATTTGGCGCGAACCTCGGGCTTCTCCAGCTTCTGGTATCCGGGCAGGTCGGTCGGAATGGCGCCCATGTCGCCGGTCCCCTGCACGTTGTTCTGGCCGCGCAGCGGGTTCACGCCGGAGTTGGGCTGCCCGAAGTTGCCGCACAGCATCGCGAGATTGGCGATCGCCTGGACGTTGTGCGTGCCGCAAGAGTGCTCGGTGATGCCAACGGTGTAGCAGATCGCGGCCTTCGGGGAGGCAGCCGCATACTCGCGGGCCGTTGCCGCAATGTCCTCGGCCTTGAGTCCGGACACTTCGGCCGCGTACTCCGGGGTGTACAACTCGACGTGGCGCGCCAGGGCTTCGAAGCCCTCCGTGCGGTTCTTGACAAATTCTGCGTTGTAGAGCCGTTCCTTGATGATCACGTGCGCCATGGCGTTGAGGACCGCGATGTCGGTGCCGACCCGTAGCTGGAGATGACGGCTGGCAAACCGGGTCAGTTCGATCTTGCGCGGGTCGATTACAACCAGTCCGGCGCCGTTCCTCACCGCCCGCTTCATCCGGAGCGCAATCACCGGGTGCGTTTCGGTCGTGTTGGATCCCGCGACCAGGAGGAACCTGACGCCCGCAAGCTCCTCGATCGAATTGCTCATCGCCCCTCGCCCTATCATGACCGCCAGACCGGCGACCGTCGGGGCGTGTCAAGTACGTGAGCAGTTATCGACGTTGTTCGTTCCGAGGGCGATGCGGGTGAACTTCTGGAGGAGGTAGTTCGACTCGTTGGTGCAGCGGGCGGAGCACCAGCACGTGATCGCATCCGGTCCATCCCGGGCGATGATCTCCTTGAAACGGCTTGCCACCAGGTCGAGGGCCTCGTCCCAGGACGCTCTTTCCAGTGTTCCGTTCTTGCCACCCCGCCGGATCAACGGGTACTTGAGCCTGTCTTCGCTGCGGACGAACTCCCAGGACCCGAACTGACCCTTGACGCACAGCGAGCCGCGACTGGGCGCGCTGAAGTCGGGCTCCGAGCCCATTAGCTTCCCGTCCTGGGTAAGGAGGTGAATCCCACAGCCTACGCCGCAGTAGGGACAGATCGTCTTGGTTCGAGTGACCTTCTTCGCGTCGGTCTTGCCCACGATCTTGCGGTCGGTCAGCGCTCCCGTCGGGCAGGTATTCACGCACTGCCCGCAGAAGGTGCACGGGCTCTCGAGCAACATGTTGTTGAAGAACGTGTGGATCCGGCTGTCCTGGCCCCGGCCCTGGACCGTGATCGCAGAGGCCATCTCCCAGTCGTTGCAGATGTTCGTGCACCGGTAACAGGCGATGCAGAAGTCGTAGTCGCGCTGGATGAAGGGGTTGGGATCGGCCGCTTTCTGGCGAGTCCTCAGCCGCGGGAACCTGTCCCAGCGGGCCCGGTACTCGTTGACTGCGGAGTGAAATTCACAGGTCGCAAAGGACTGGCACTTCGGACACTCATTCGGAGATGGCGTCTCCGATAGCAGCAACTCCAGAAGGGTTTGCCGATACTCTCGCAACTCCGGCGTGTGGGTCGCGACCTTCATCCCGGGCTGTTGGAAAGCGGTGCATGAAGCGACGGTCTGCTTCCTGCCGTCGACCTCGACTTCGACCAGGCACATCCGGCAGGTGCCGACCGGCCCGACCCGCTCGTCGTAGCAGAGGGTTGGGACCTTTACTCCGATTTCTTTGAGGGCGCCCAGCACGCGCCCGCCCTCCCGGTACCGGACACCGGCCCCGTTCACGACTACGAGCGCATGGCTCGTGGTCCCGGGTTTCGCTGCGGTCGTCAAGTGGGCTGCCTGCCTCGAACTAGCGTTTGCAAAAGCGGGCCCGGCGGGTCGGTTATGCGCCCAGGAGCCCAACCACCTGCCCGTCTTCGGTCAAGTCGATGTCCCACGCGTTTGGTTCAACGGGCAATCCCGGTAGCGTCATGATGTTACCAACGAGGGTGACTATCTGCCGAGCGCCTGCCAGTACGCGTAATTCACCGATTGGAAGCACGTGACCCTTCGGGACGCCCCTGAGTTTGGCGTCGGCCGAGATCGACAGGTGAGTCTTGGCCATGCAGATCGGGAAGTTCCACCCCTGGTCCTGGTACCTTCGGGCCGTGGTACGGGTCATCGGGCCCCAGTCGACTGAGGCGGCGTAGTAGAGCTCGGACGCCAGTGTCTCTACCTTCTTGCTGATCGGCAGGTCATCCGGGTAAAGGAGCTTGACCTTCGACGGCCTGCTGGCCGCTTCGACCACCGCCGTGGCCAGGTCCGTCATGCCGGCCCCTCCCTCGGCGAAGCCCTTTGATTCAACGGCCACGGAGCCGGCCTGCCTTGCCGCGTCCTTTACCGCGGCCACTTCGGCCGGACTGTCGTCGGGGAACCGGTTGATCGCAACGACCGCCGGCAGCCCGTAGTGGTTTACGACCCTGATTGCGTGCGCCAGGTTCACCGTCCCGCGCTTCACGGCATCGACATCCGGGGTGGTGAGCTCTTTGAAATCCACCCCTCCGTGCCACTTCATGCCTCGAACCGTGACGACCACCACCGCCGCCGACGGCTCGGCCCCGCCCTGGCGGACCTTGATGTCCATGAACTTCTCGAATCCGAGGTCTGCGCCGAATCCGGCCTCCGTCACGACGTAATCGCCGCAGGCCAGGGCGAGGCGGTCGGCGACGATCGATGAGCAGCCGTGCGCGATGTTCCCGAACGGCCCGGTGTGGACGATCGCAGGCTGCCCCTCCGCCGTCTGCACCAGGTTCGGCTTCAGGGCGTCCTTCAGCAACGCCATCATTGCGCCGACAGCCTTGATGTCACCCGCCGTCACCGGCTTGCGATCGGACGTCCATCCGACCACGATGCTGCTGAGCCTCGACCGCAGGTCCTTGTAGTCGAGCGCCAGCGCCAGGATCGCCATGACCTCGGACGCGGCAGAAATGTCGAACCCGGTTTCGCGCAAGGGCCCTTCCATCGGACCGCCGATCCCGGTAATCACCCGGCGCAAGGCCCGGTCTTCCGCGTCGGTCACACGGCGCCACGTGATACCGGAAGCATCGAAGCCGGGTACGCTGCCATTTTTGGCGGCGTTGTCGGCCATCGCTGCCAGGAAGTTATGGGCCGACTCCAGCGCGTGGAAGTCGCCGTTGAAGTGCAGGTTGATGTCGATCGACGGCTCAACGGTCGATTTGCCGCCGCCGGCCCCACCGCCCTTCTTCCCGAAGACCGGGCCCAGCGAAGGCTGGCGGATCGTGAGCACGGGCTTCTTGCCGATCCGGGCCAGGCCCTGCACGAGGCCGACCGACGTGGTCGTCTTGCCTTCGCCTGCCGGTGTCGGGGTTATCGCCGTGACGACGATCAGTTTGCCCCGCCTGCCGGAAACCGGAAAGACGTCGAGCGGGACCTTCGCACGATCTCTGCCGTACGGCTCCAGGTCCTTCCAGTCGAGACCCATCGCACTGGCGACATCGGTGATCGGCCGCACGTTCACCCCCGTTCAGACACGACTTTGGCCCGGCCGGCCGGGCCCGGACATCTTAACCCGCCGTGATGGCAACTGCAGATCTGTGGACTCCCCTGCGTCCATTCCAGAAACGCCGAGGGGCGCCGCAGCGCCCCCCGGTCGATCATTAGTGGTCAGTCTGTCAAACGAACAGTGGTCCGAAGATCAAGGACACGATGGCCATTAGCTTCAACAGGATGTTGATCGAAGGTCCCGCGGTGTCCTTGAACGGGTCGCCGACGGTGTCTCCGGTGACCGCAGCCTTGTGGGCATCGGATCCCTTCCCGCCATGCGCGCCGGCCTCGATGTACTTCTTGGCATTGTCCCAGGCGCCACCCGCGTTGGCCATGAATACCGCCAGCAGGAAGCCCGTGACAATCGAGCCTGCGAGCAGCCCGCCGAGCGCGGCGGGCCCCAGGAATGCGCCCACGGCGATCGGCGCCACGATAGCCATCACCCCCGGAAGGATCATCTCCTTCAACGCGCCCTGGGTGCTGATGTCGACCGCACGCGCCGCGTCGGGTTTGACCCCCGGCTTGCCCTCGCGCAGCCCCGGGATCTCGCGGAACTGGCGGCGCACTTCGTCGATCATGCGGCCCGCAGCGGCCCCGACCGCACGCATGGACAGCGCGGAAAAGACAAACGGGAGCAATCCGCCAACGATGAGACCGAGCAGGACACTCGGGTCGATCAGGTCGAACGCCTCTATCCCGACCATCTGCTTGTAGGCAACCATCAGTGCCAGCGCGGTCAGTACCGCCGAGCCAATGGCGAAGCCCTTGCCGGTGGCGGCGGTCGTGTTCCCCAGTGAGTCCAGTGAGTCGGTTCGCTCGCGCACCTCGGGAGGCAGGTGCGCCTGCTCGGCGATGCCACCCGCGTTGTCCGCGACCGGCCCGTAGGCGTCAGTCGCCAGGGTCACGCCGAGCGTCGACAGCATGCCGACTGCCGCGAGGCCGACTCCGTAGAGCCCTGCCAGCGAGTTGGCTACCCAGATGCCGATCACGATGGCGACGGCCGGGATGGCCGTGCTCAGGAGACCCATCGCCACACCCGCGATGATCGTCGAGGCCGGGCCGGTGGTCGATTGCTTCGCAATCCACTTGACGGGACGGTACTCGTAGGCGGTGAAGTACTCGGTAGCGGTGCCGATCACCTGGCCGACCACGAGACCGGTAACGACGACCCAGAACAGGTTGAAGTCAAGGTCGAGGATCATGATCGCGACCGCCGTCCCGATCAATGCGATTCCGCCGGCGCCAAAGATCCCGGTGCGCAATGCCCAGAGAAGCCGCCCCATGGAAGCCTTGGGCGGGGTGCGCACGAGCATCGCGCCGATGATCGATGCACCGATGCCGATTCCCGAGATGATGAGCGGAAGCAGCGCGAGCCCGGCGTCAAAGGATTCCGCCTTCAGGCCCGCAACGCCCACGGTCAGCGCGAGCGCCAGCGAGGCGATGATCGATCCAACGTACGACTCGAACAGGTCGGCGCCCATGCCCGCAACGTCGCCAACGTTGTCGCCGACGTTGTCTGCGATGGTCGCGGGGTTGCGCGGGTCGTCTTCCGGAATCCCGGCTTCGACCTTGCCAACCAGGTCAGCACCCACGTCGGCGGCCTTCGTGTAGATGCCGCCACCGACGCGTGCGAAGAGGGCGATCGAAGAGGCGCCGAAGCCGTAGCCAACGACGATGTTCGGGTCCTTGAAGATTAACCACAGCACGGACACGCCGAGGAGGCCGATGCCGACCACGGTGAGGCCCATGACGGCCCCACTGTTGAAGGCCACGCGCAGGGCCGGGTTGAGGCCCTCCTGCGCGGCAGTGGTCGTGCGGACATTGCCGCGCACCGCGATCGCCATGCCAATGAAGCCGGCCAGGCCCGAGCTGATCGCGCCAAACACGTAGGCCACTGCCGTCCATGGCCCCTTCGTGTGGTAACCACCCTGCTCAAACAGGGTGTCGATCTGGGCGTTGTTGAGGACGTTGAAGTCGATGAAGACGGCCAGAATCACGGCCATCACCACGACGAATACTGCAAGGATCGAGTACTCGCGACGCAGGAAGGCCATGGCGCCTTCCTGGATCAGTGCACCGATTCCCCTGACCGTCTCGTTCCCCGGACTCTTCCTAAGGACCCCCATCGCCATGACGAGGGCGGCCAACAGGCCGAGTACCCCCGCAAACAACGAGAGGTACAGCCCCCACTGCGCAGATTCCATCTATTTGTTCCCCCGGCGAAAAAACCTTCTCAAAGGGAAGGTCTTCGTCTCAGTCACGAACGGTCGCAAAAGTCGAACCTACCACCAGCCTGTTAGGCGGTCAACCAGAGCCCTGGCCTTGACGGGCGGCCTCGATCAGTCCGGTCAGCCTCCTGGCCGCGGCGGCAGGATCGGGCGCCCTGCAAACGGCGCCGATCACGCAGATGGCATCTGCGCCAGCCTTGACCACCGGGGCCAGGTTCGACTCATTGATGCCGCCGATCGCGAGCACCGGGACGCCGACCGATGCCTTTACCTTGCGCAGGGTCTCCACCCCGGCGGGGCGGGTATTCGACTTGCTCTCTGTCTCGTACATCCTGCCAACCGCGATGTAGTCGGCGGACTGCGACTCGGAAGCGATCGCCTCCTCGAAGAGCGCGTTCGAGGTACCGACCAGCTGATCAGCCCGCAGGACCTGCCTCGCACCGGCAACGGGGAGGTCGGTCTGCCCCACGTGGACGCCATCCGCGCCACAGATTCGAGCAATGTCGGCATGGTCGTTGACGAAGAAGAGCGCTTTACGGTCGTTGCAGAGGCGGGCGATCGCCGACGCCATCCTCGACTGGGCCCCCTTGTCCGACTTCTTATCGCGCAGCTGTATGGCGATCGCGCCGCCCTCGAGCGCAGCGCCAGCCACGTCGATGGGCGACCGGCCATTGGTCTGCTCGGGATCGACGATCACGTACAGCCCGACCAGTCCACGTGCCTTCGCCTGGCGCACCTCAGCGCCGAGCCGGGCGTCCACCCTCTCCAGGATCTTCAGCGCCCTGCCCTGCCAGTCCATCGAGACACCGGCTTCGGCGTCCGCCGGGGTCAACAAGCGGACCAGCGCCAGCGTTTCCGCAAGGGCACGTCGGGTGGCGAGTCCCACCCTTCCTGCATCACGGTCGCGTGCCAGGTCCTGGAATGCAGTGCGATCACGCTCCCGCTGCGCCTCCGGGATGGGAAGCGACTCGCGCAATGACTGCAGGTCGGTGGTCAAGCCGATCGGGGATGTGACTACGGTTTCGAGGAGCCGCAGGTGTTGGTGGACCGCCTGGATCTGGGCCGCCAGGTAGTCGAGCCGCTGCGGTGAGACTGGCATCTGCGCTCCGGATTCAAATCGTATCTGGAAATCGGCATCGAAAACGCTGCGGGATTGTAGCATGTGACTCCTTGAAAACGGTCACGTGGAAACGACCCGAACAGGAGCACGCCCGATGGCTTCCACCAGGCCAACCCAGGACCAGTTGCTCGGCTGGATGAAGTCCCTCTCGAACTGGGGCCGCTGGGGAGACAAAGACGAACTCGGCACCCTCAACCACCTGACACCAGCCAGGACGAAGGCAGCGGTCGACCTGGTCCGGGAGGGCGTGACCGTCACGTGCTCCAGGCCGGTCGTCTGGGAGGGAGGGCCAAATCTGCGCGTCCAGCCTCACCACTTCATGGTCATGACCGGCGAGCCCTACCGGCCAGGCGACGGCGGACCCGATCGCCAGGTGGCCATGGACTACTTCGGCCTGGTGTTTCACGGCCATTCGATCACGCACCTGGACAGCCTCGCCCACTTCTTCTGGGACGGCCGCATGTACAACGGCCACCCCTCCACCCAGGTCACGGCCGGTGAGGGGGCGAAGATGGAATCGGTCGACCTGGTCAAGAAAGGGATCGTCACACGCGGCGTGCTGGTCGACGCACCGTATCTGCGTGGGGTCGACTGGCTGGAATCGCCCGATGGTGTCGGAATGGCTGACATCGAGGCCGCCGAGGCCCGTTGCGGATTCAAGGTCGAGCCGGGCGACGTGCTTCTGATGCGTACCGGCCAGCTAAGGAAGTGGAACGAGAAGGGTGTGCAGCATGTCGCAGCCGGCGGATCAACCGGACCGCTGCCCGAGATCCTGCCGTTCATGCACTCGCGCGGGGTCGCCGTCATGGGCTCCGATACCGGCAACGACGTGACTCCGACCGGCTACCCCCGATTCACCAACCCGGTCCACCAGGTAGGGATCGTCGCCCTCGGACTGTGGATCCTGGACAACGCCGACCTCGAAGGCCTTGCGCAGGCGTGCCGGGAACGGAAGCGCTGGCAGTTCCTGATCAACATCCTGCCGCTCAGGCTGACCAACACGACCGGCTCTCCGTGCAATCCGATCGCGGTGTTCTGAGGACCGGCTCCGGGCCCCGCTACTCGATCTCCGCGAGTACCTGGCCGCTCCTGACAGCCTCACCGGCCGCCACGTGCACGGCGCTGACGGTACATTCGCGCGGCGCGGCGATGGTCAGCTCCATCTTCATCGACTCGATCACGCAGATCGGCTGGCCGCGCACGAGATGATCGCCCACCCTTGCCGCAACCGAGACGACCTTCCCCGGCATCTGGGCGGTCACGGCATGCGCGCCAGCTCCTACCGGGGCAGCCGGTGCCGGACCCGGGGCGGGAACAGCGGTCGGCGCTGAATAGGAAGGAGCACGCACCAGCGGCGCAACGCTCGGACGCACCGGCCTGACCGCCGGCTGTGGGCGGGACGGCAACTCAACCGTGTAGGTGACGCCGTTGACCAGGACCGAAATCGGGGACTTCGAAGTATCCCCCACCTCCACGTCGTAGGTCTTGCCGCCGACGACGATTCGGTATCGCCGAAAACTCATCGCACCCCCCGGCCGTGGGACTCCATCTGACGACGACGCCCGTCCAGCAGCCAGGGGTTCAACCCGGCGACCGGCGCCATGTTGCCGGGGCCAGCCGCCGGCCTGACGTCTCGCTCGGCGACCGCCAGCGCAACCGCGATCGCGGCCGCGAGGGCGGCGTCTTCGTCGACCCCCGAGCCGGCCCTGGGCATTGATTCTGGATTCACCATGATTTGTCTCGCATCGGCCCGGGCATCTTAAACCACATCTATCGCCGCAACCCTGAGCCTGCCGTTTTCAACCACCGTGAGGCGGGTCAACGAGGTTGGCTCGCGCGGAGTTGCGATCTCCACCCTGACCGGAAGCCCGTCGATCACCATCTCCGTGACCTGCACGACCGGCTCCTCCAACGCCATCCCGGCCAGCCCCGCAATCGCAGTGCGGGTGGCTTGCTGCGCTTCTTCGACCGTGACCTTCGAGAACCTGATCTTGGTTCCCGGAGCCGCCTGGGCAAGCAGCGGGATATCCACGGTCGCCACAACGCCGATCTTGGGGTAGCCGCCGGTCGTCTGCCGGTCCGCCAGCAGAACGATCGGCCGCGCATCCCCGGGAACCTGGATCGCACCGGTCACCACGGCGTCGGAAACGATGTCGTAACGCTTGCCGTGGGCCTCGATCGCCGGCCCGTCCAACCGCACACCCTGGCGATCCGACTTGTCGGTCGACGTGTAGACCGATGAGTAGAACGTCTCAAGGCCGCGCTCGGTGAAACGGTCTTCCTGGGGCCCCGGGACCACCCTGACGCTGATCTCGGCCCCGTAGCGCGGGATGATCGCATCGGGGGCACGCCGCCCGGCGTGAACAGTGCGGCCCGGCGTGCCGATAGGCACCTCGTCGCCCTGCTTCAACGCCCGGCCGTGGTGGCCGCCGACGCCCGCTGCGAGATATGTAGAACGCGAGCCCATCGTCAGGGGCACCTCGAATCCGCCCGCGACGCACAGGTACGAACGCAGGCCGAACCTGGGCGACTGCATCGAAAGGCGGTCACCAGGGATCGCGGCGATCGTCTGGTTCATCTGCACGGGCACGCCGTTCAAGTCCGGAGAAAGGTCCGCTCCGGTCAATGCAAATACCGTGTCCGCGGCGAACTCGAAGACAGCGCCGCCAAAGGTGATCTCGATCGCCGCCGAGTTCGCAGGGTTGCCCACCAGGCGGTTCCCGAGCGTCAGAGCGTGGGCGTCCACGGCGCCGGACACCGAGATCCCGAACCGGGAGAAGCCAAATCGGCCCTGGTCCTGGACCGTGGCGAGAGGACCGCCCGAGGTGACGCGCAACACGGTCAGAACCCTCTGCGCCGTACGGGGATCTCGTACCTGCCGTCGTGCACGAGGTCACGGACGGCATCCGCCTCCTCGGCGCTGACTCGCACAAATCGCATGAAGCTGCCCGGCATGATCGCTACCGGGGGCTCGTGGTCGGGGCGGAACAACGGCGCCGGCGTCCGCCCGATGATCTGCCACCCGCCTGGGGTCGCCAGCGGATAGATTCCGGTCTGCTGCTCCGCAATACCGACCGAGCCAACGGGAACGCGCGTCCGCGGGGTCTTCAAGCGCGGACAGGCAATCCTCGGGTCAAGCCCGCCAAGGTAAGGGAATCCGGGCGCGAACCCGAGCATGTAGACGCGGTAAGTCGGGAAGGTGTGGTGCCCGATCACCTCCTCTTCGGTAAGCCCGGCATGCCTGGCAACTTCGGGAAGGTCGGGTCCGTCGGCGCCCCCGTACGCAACCGGCACCTCGAAAACGAACCGTCGATCCTCCCTGTGCGGACGTGCTGAAACTGCCGCAGCAGCCATCTGTTCGAAGTTCCGGGCCATTTCTGCAAACCCCGTCCGCAAAGGGTCGTAGCGCACCAGCAACGAGCGGTAGGTCGGGATCAGCTCCTGGACGCCCGGGACCGACGCTCTTTCGATCGCAGTCGCCAGTTCATAGACCTGCTGATTCAGGCCGGGGTCGATCGCGTCCCCCAACTCGATGACGAGCGCGGACTCGCCCGCAGGCAGGATGCGAACTCGCGGGCCGGCTTCCAGCGTCAAGACGCCCGAGCACCCATGATGCTTGCCATCGGCCTGACCTCTACCCCGGCCTTCCCGAGCTCTCTGCGGACTTCCGCAGCCAGGCGCACCGCGCCAGGGGTGTCACCGTGCAGGCAAATGGTGTCTGCGATGAAGTCGATTTCTTTGCCTTCGATCGTGACGACACGCCCCTCACACGCCAGTTTCAGCGTTCGCCGAACAACCGCCTCTTCATCGTGTATGACCGCACCCGGTTGTGATCTTGGGACAAGGGTCCCTTGCGGAGTAATCGCACGATCGGCATATGCCTCCCGGGCGACCTTCAGCCCGGCCCGCCGGGCAATTGTCTCCCACTGCGATCCCGCAAGCACGACCAGGATCAGAGACGGGTCATATGCCTTCACAGCCTCGACGATGGCCGTCGCCTCCGCCGGGTCCCGTACCGCCTTGTTGTACATCGCCCCATGCGGCTTGACGTGCTGCAGCCGGTGGCCGCGAACAAAACCAGCAAGCGCTCCGATCTGATAGGTCACGACATTCCGCACTTCTGCGGGCGTCAACGACATGTCGCGCCTGCCAAACCCGGCCAGGTCCGGGTACGAAGGATGCGCGCCTATGCCCGCGCCCTGCTCTTCCGCCAACCGCACGGTACGCGCCATCCAATCGGGGTCGCCGGCATGGAAACCGGCTGCGATATTGACCGAGGAGACGTGCTTTACGACCTCTTCGTCAAGCCCGAGCTTGTAGGTCCCGAACGACTCCCCCATGTCGCAATTGAAGTCAATTGCGCCCCTGGGCTCACTGGCCACCCGCCATACCTCCGATGCGGCCGCGCCGGCGGCCGACCTACGACCCGACAGGGTCATCCTGAGGGTCAAACGAATCCATAGCGTACCTCGGCCGGGGAGGCATGGCACGTCGCCTGATCGGGAGGCGGTTCTCCTAACCGATGCCGCCTGGCCAGTCGAACCCCAGGCGCCGTTCGCGCATGCTGACGAATCTCCCCTGGCCAAGCACGATGTGGTCCAGCACGTCGATATCCAGGATGCGTCCCGCCTCCGCCAACCGCCTGGTGGTGGCAACGTCTTCGGTGCTGGGCGCAGGGTCGCCAGACGGGTGGTTGTGTACGACGACAAGCGCCGGACACACGCGGCGGACGGCTTCCGCAAAGACCTCGGCGGGACGGACCACCGCGGCATTGACGCTTCCCACATACACCGGATGCACGGCCAGAACCTGGTTCTTGGTATTGAGGAGGACCACCTTCAGGTGCTCGCGCTCGAGTCCGGACATCTGCGGCATCAACAGCGCGGCGATGTCTGCAGGCGAGCTTATCGACGACCGATCATCCGGGCGCAGAGCGGCCACGCGGCGCCCAAGTTCCAGTCCCGCGAGCAGCTGGCACGCCTTGGCGTCCGACAACCCGCGCTCATTGCATAGCTCGGCGTACGAGACGCGGCCCAATCCGGCCAGCCCGTTGAACCTGGCGAGTAGGCGGCCGGCGGCGGCCAACGCGCTCTCCCCCGCGGTCCCGGTGCGGAGGAGGATCGCGATCAATTCGGCATTCGCAAGTTGCGGCGGCCCGTAATCCCGTAGCCGCTCCCGCGGCCGGTCCGATTCCGGCATGTCGCGCAAAGCCGTTCGGGTTGCCTGAGAGCGCGCGGTTTCCACGGGCAGTGATCGGTCGGGGAACCTGGGCATTCGTTATCACCTCGCTCGGCGAGGCGTCTCCCCGCTGTTCAGATTAGTGGGAGGGGTTGTGCAAATCCCATCGCCGGCTGGCAGCCCGAACGCGGGGGCCCGGATTCGCTACGGGCCTATCCGCTGACCTCTCTGCGGCGGCATGCCTTATGGCAGCCGTGCGGCGGGCCCCTCAGACCTCTGATCGGTCCCGGCTACCCGATGGATGGCACCGGCACGGTCTTGCCGGTCCTGAACGCCTCATTCACCGCGTCCGTGAACTCCATGTATGCCACGCCGTCATAGAAGTTGGTGCGCGTGACCTGCTCGACGCCGCGCACTGCGCTTATGAACTCCTCTTCGACCCGCCAACCGATGCGCTTTTCGCGCGGTACGTCGATCGGCCGGAGGTCCTTGTCGTCCCGCTTGGCGCCGTGGAGCACCCGCTTGGGGTCGATATGCAGGGTTCCGTCAGTGCCGAAGATCCAGGTGTCCTCGGCGGGCGCGAAGCCGGAGACCGCGCTGACATTGATGCGCGCCTGGGCGCCGCAGGCAAGCGCAGCGATCATGTCCAGGTGGTCCGGGATCGACATCGCGTACCGCCTGCCGTCTTCGGTCATCCGGTACTTGACCACCACCTGCCCCATCGCGGCCACGGACGTCGCCGGGCCAAGCCAGCGCATCATCGCCTCGTAGAAGATCCCCATCTGCATGATGTTGTTGCCACTGAGGTACGGGTCGTGCCGCCAGTGCTTGGGCGAGTCGAAATCGGCGAACTTTCCCGTCGAGACGCGCATGTCCACGCCCACCGGGTCACCTAAATAGCCGTCGGCGATCAAGTCGATGATGTGGCGGTCCAGCTCGAGCGTGTGCGGCGCCGGGACGATCTGCGTCACCAGGTCGGGGTTCGCCTTCGACGCCTCCAGCATGTCGCGCGCTTCCTGCGCGTTGGCCGCCATGCGCGCCTCGACCAGCACGTGCTTCCCGGCGTCCAGCGCGGCGAGCGTCAGCGTGCAGTGCATGTAAGGCCAGGTGCCGATACAGACCGCATCGATCGACTCGTCGTCAAGGATCTGGCGCCAGTCGTCGCACACGGTGGCGATGTCGAACTCCCCGGCCACTCTTTCGCCGGACGCTCTAGTCCGGTTCGCGACCGCGGCCACCTCAACGCCCTTGATGGCTTTGAGACCCGGTATGTGGCGCAGTCTGGTGTTCGCGCCCGCTCCGATGATTCCTACCCGAACGTCGTCACCAGGCATCTTCGCCTCCCAGCCACGCGGTGTCGGCTCTGGCCGTTTCAATTCCGAGTGCCACAGAACCGCACAAGCGTAGCCGCGGCATGTACAGGTGTCGAGTCCCGGCATGCGGGCCGGGCGACCGGACGGCACACGCGCTCGCGCACTCACGCCGGCAGCGCGCCATACAATTAATTCCGGAGGGGTATTTGGCCAACGAACGTCCGCTGAGCGTCGTACTCGACGCCGATTCCGTCGTCATCGCGTGGTCCGATGGCCGGGAATGCCGGTACGGCTACCGGGACCTGCGCCTCGCTTGCGCCTGCGCTGCCTGCATCGAGGAGATGTCCGGCCGCCGCCTGTTGAACCCGGCGACCGTACCACTCGACATAATCGCGGTCGACCAGATGCAGGTCGGCAGGTACGCCCTCCAGTTCCTGTGGAGCGACGGCCATGCGACCGGAATCTACCCCTTCAGAATGCTCCGCGAACTCTGCGCCGGGGCTGCGCCCGAAAGCTAGAGACCCAGCAGTTTCCGGGTCGTCGCAACCACCGCTGGCGCGTCGGGTATGAACACGGTTTCCAGCGGCCGGCTGTACGGGACCGGGGTGTGGGGACCGGTGACTCGCTTCACCGGCGCATCCAGGTAGTCGAATGCCTGGTCCGCGATCACCGCGGCGATCTCCGACGCCATGCTGCAACGCGGCGTGTCCTCGTCGACGATTACAACCCGGTTCGTCTTCTTGACCGAGTCGAGAATGATGTCTTCGTCAAGGGGAGACATGCTCAGGACGTCGATTACGTCGGCGCTCACGCCTTGCTTCGCAAGCTCGTCGGCCGCCTGCTTGCAGACCTCGGTCGTCCACGACATGCCGACCAGCGTGACATCGGAGCCCTCGCGCACGCGCCTGCCTTTGCCTATCTCCACCACGTAGGACTCATCGGGCACGAACCCGCTCAGGTTGATCAGCTTCTTGTGGTTGCAGACGATGACTGGGTCGTCGTCGCGAATCGCGGCGGCCAGGAGCCCCCGCACGGTGTACGGGTCGGAAGGCGCCACGATCTTCAGGCCGGGGATGTGGGCAATGATCGAGTAGAAGTTCTCCGAGTGCTGGGCCGCGTGGCCGGTGCCCGCGCCTGAGCGTGCAAAGAGGGTGATCGGGATCTTGGTCTGGCCACCAAACATGTAGCGGCTCTTGGCGGCGTTGGACAACAACTGGTCGAAAGCCACCGTGGTGAAGTCGAAGTACATGAGGTCGACCACCGGCCGGGTGCCCGTCAGGGCCGCGCCCACCGCCGCTCCCACCATCGCCGCTTCCGAGATCGGGGTGTCCTTGATGCGCTTGGCCCCGAACTCCTGGATCAACCCCTTGGTCGCCGCGAAGGGCCCGCCCCAGGAGTCGATGATGCCCAGGTGCTCGCGCCCCGCGCCGCCAGCCACGTCCTCGCCCATGATGAAGACACTGGGATCCCTGCGCAGCTCGTCGCGCAGCGTCTTGTTGAATGCCTCGCGGTACCGCATCTCCTTCCCTGGCACGTTGGTGCCAGGACCGAGCGGATTCGCCTGCGTTGTTTCCTTGACCGTGGTCGCCATTACGTGAAGTACTCCTGCTGCCTGCTGACAGGCCCTGGTCCGGGAACTAGCGGAGGCCCACCACCGAGTTGGAATAGCTGACATACACGTCGGTGTAAAGCTCCTCGACCGGGGGCAGCGGGCTCTCAAGCGCAAACTTCACCGCGCCCTCGATCTCGGCATCGATCGCCTTCCGAATCGCCGCCAGTTCCGCGGCGGTCATCTGCTTCTGCTGGGTCACCCGCTGCTCGAAATTCGGAATCGGATCGCGCTTCCGCCAGAGGTCCTCTTCTTCCTTGAGCCGGTACTTGAGCGGATCATCCGCGTGGTAATGCCCGTGGTAACGGTAAGTCTTGAGCTCGAGCAGCGTCGGGCCTTCCCCTGCCCGTGCCCGCCGGACCGCCTCGCCGGCCGCTTCGAAGACGGCGAAGACGTCCATGCCGTCGACGACCACGCCCGGGATACCGTAACCGGCCGCCCGGTCCGCGATGTCCGTGCCGGCGACGGCGTATTCGACCGGCGTGGACTCGGCGTAGTGGTTGTTCTCGCAGGCGAAGATGACCGGCAGCCGCCAGATCGCTGCCAGGTTCATGCTCTCGTGCACCACGCCCTGACTGGTGGCGCCGTCGCCGAAGAACGCCACACCGACCGCCTTTGAACCGTTGTACTGAGCGGCCAGCGCCGCGCCTACCGCAAGAGGAACGCTGGCGCCCACAATGCCATTGGCCCCCAGCATTCCCTTCGAGAAGTCAGCGATGTGCATGCTGCCGCCCTTGCCCTTGCACATCCCGGTGTAGCGACCAAAGATCTCGGCCATCATCCGCTTGGTGTCGACCCCCTTTGCGATGCAGTGGCCGTGCCCCCGGTGGGTCGAAGCGATCCAGTCCCTGGCGTCAAGATGCGCGCAGATCCCGGTCGGACCGGCTTCCTCGCCATCGGATGTGTGGGCGACGCCCATCGCGTTGCCCTTGACGGTCTCTTCCAGCAGGCGCTCTTCGAACCTGCGGATCCGATACATCGTCTCGTAGAGCCAGTGAAGCTTTTCCCGGGAGAATTGCATGGCGGGATCTTTACTCCGGATCTGCGCTTTCCCGGCGAGTAACCGGGCAAGGCCGTGGCCCCCTGGTCAATGGGACCTTAACGAGTATGGCCAGTCCGGAATCCTAGCATCGGCCCAAACAAGCGGCAATTCTCAGCTATCCGGCCCACCCGGTGGACGCCGGACGGCTTGTTGCGGATCAGGTCTTGAGCTCGAGGGACGCCAGGCGCGGAAAGGAGCCTGTCAGCTCCTGTTCTGGACGTCGCCCCGCGGCCGGAACATGGAGTCCTCGGCTACGTCGAACTTGCGAACAGGCTGGGGACCCTTCGCTCGATTGCCGACGAGCAAGGCCGCGAACCCCGCCGCCAGGCCAAGGCCGGTGAACTTCAGGAACCTGCGCCGGCTGACTCCCTCGGTTTCGGTTCGAACGGGCTCTGCCAACTGGGATCTCCTAATGCTGCGTTCTGTGCTGGTGCGGAGACCCATGCAGGTGCCCGCGTAAGTGACGTCCACGTGCCTGTCGGACGCCACTAAAATGCTCAGTGGACTGCGAAATGCATTTTAGTGGGTCATCATTGCGCCTTGCAATGTTACTTGCCTTGACACTCGCAGGGGCAAATGATACTTTTCACAAATGGCTCGCCGGGGCGTTGCCCTGCTATCTGTTCCATAGCTGAACCTTCAACCCTCGCGCTGCCCGGGATGCGCGAGATGATTGAGTAGAAAACCGAGTCGATGGACCCTGAACCTCTAACCAGGTCCCAATGGGCCGATATTGGGTTTGCGATCAAGCTGCTCTGGATCTCGATGGTCCTGATGTTCACCGGAGCCCAGGCGTTCCTAGCAGCCCACGCAATCATTCCTTCATCGGTCGCCAGCCACCATCTTTCAGCCAGGTGGCTGCGCCTCCGGCCAATGATGTACGCGGGCGGTTTCGCGTGCCTCGCCGGTGTCGCAGCCGTGTTCATCTACATAATCGCGGTGATCGGTGTGGGCGACCTCGTTCACTCGATCTATCCGCATCTTTATAGATAGCCGGGAACTCTAAAGACTTGCTCGAATTCATGAACAGGATGCGGCGAACTACGCCGCTCTGGGTGAAGATCATCGTGCCGCTCGTGGGGCTGCCGGTCACCGCCGCCCTGGCCTTCGCGGTCGTCTTCGTAATCACCGCCTGGCTGGGAAAACCGTTGCCCGTCTTCGGTTTCGGCGAAGGGCCCGAACAGCCGATCCCCTTCCCGCACACTGCGCATGCCGGGACCGCGGTGCTGGTCGATACAGCGGGCATGGCCCGCAAGGACGCGCAGGGGAACGACCTGCACGGCGTCGGGTTGGACTGCGCCTTCTGCCACCGCACCGTAACGCAGTCGGCTTCCGCTGGAATTCCCGCACGCGAGCAGTGCGTGACCTGTCACAAGGTAATCGGCTCGGCCGACAAGGACACGCTCGCGCGACTGCGCGAACTCGGACTTGGTGGCATCGAAGGCGCCATCAACTGGCAGCGCGTCCACCGTCTGCCCGACAGCGTCCGCTTCGTGCACGAGCCCCACATCCGCTATCTGACGACCCACCCCGCGGCGATCGAAAATTCCCCGGATAAGACGATCGGCAGCGCCACCTCGGTGACGCCTGCCCAGGTATGTTCCACCTGCCACGGCGACATCGCGACCATGACCAAGGTCAAGCAGGTTGAAGCGCTCAAGATGGGCCAGTGTGTGAACTGCCACCGCGACAACGGCGCGCCCACGGACTGCATCACATGCCACTTCTAAATCGACAAGCCATCTCCAGAATGCGGACTGGCGGAGCCTGATGACGAAGAGATTCACCAGACGCCAGTTCGTCACGATCGCCGGTGCCTCAACCACCGGTGCAGTCGTGTTCGCGGCTTGCAACATCCCGGAAGAGGAATTCGTCGTCCAGAGCCCGTCCAGCCTCCCCGAGGACCTGGTCAGGAGCGCCGACACCTGGTACGCGACGACGCTGGCTTCGGAGGGCGGCGACAGCGTGCTGGTCCGCGTCAATGAAGGGCGCGCCAAGAAGGTTGCTGGCAATCCTGACTTCCCGATCAACCGGGGCAAGCAAAACGTGCGGGCCGAGTACATCCTCCAGTCCATGTACCACCCCGACCGCATTGCCACCCCGATGGCCCGCCGCACCAGGGGTGCTCCGCTGCGCCCGATCTCGTGGGACGCCGCGGAAGCGCAGCTCAAGGCCTGGGTCGCCGAGTCCGGTGACCGCACGACGATCGTCACGAACCCGATGCGGGGCCACGCGGCCTGGGTCGTCGGCAACTTCGCCAGGAACGCCGGCGGGAAGCACATGGCGTTCGATCCGCTCGATCAGACCAACCTCTACGCGGCCATCAAGCGAGTGTTTGGCCAGGACCGTCTCCCGGAATTCGATATCGAGAACGCGCACACGATCCTGTCGATTGGCGCCGATTGGCTCGGGACCTGGGTGTCGCCCACGCGCTTCTCCGTCAAATACGGCGAGTTCCGGCAGGGCGAAGGCCGCACGCGCGGCACGCTCTTCCACGCCGAGTCCCGCATGTCCATCACGGCCGCCGCGGCCGACCGCTGGTTGCCGGTCAGGCCCGGCACCGAGGGCGAACTGGCGCTTGGTATCGCCCACGAAATCATCGAGAAGAAGCTAGTCCCGCAGGCGCGGATCGCGGCTTTCGAAGCAGGCGTACCGAAGGCAGTCCTGGACGCACGGACCCTCGCAAACGTCGCCCGCACCACCGGGGTCTCGGCGGACCGGATCCATGAGGTCGCCGAGGCGCTCGCGAAGCACGGCCCCAGCCTGGTGTTCGGGGGCGGGTCTGCGGGCGCTCACACCAACGGCACCAACAACCTGTCCGCCATCTATGCGCTCAACATCCTGCTGGGGTCGGTCGGCGTAAAGGGTGGCGTGTGGTTCAATCCGCCATCCCCGTTTGCCGGCGTACCTGCGGCCAGCAGCGGCGCCCCGTTCATCGAGTGGGAGCGTGAGCTCGCACGCTGGCGGGCCGGCAGCGTGGGCACGGTGATCATTCGCGACGCCAACCTGGTGTACGGCCTGCCCCGTTCGACGGATCCGGCCGGCGCGCTCGCCAACGTCGAGCACGTGGTCGCGTTTGCGACGGTACTCGACGAGACGACCGAACTGGCAGACCTGATCTTGCCCGAGAACACCGCCCTGGAAGACTGGGGCACCGATATCCCCGAGCCAGGCCCCGGATACCCGGCCGTAGCGCTGCAGCAACCCGTCGTCGGCCCCGCCTACACCCGCGATGGAACGGCGAAACTGTCCGACGCGCGGGGGTTCGCGGACACCCTGCTCAAGGTCTCTGGCGGCGCCGCGGGCGGCGCCACCATGCGCGACGTCGTGAACAGTGCGGCCGGTGGCCTGTACGGGAAGGGCTCGGGCTCAGTCAAAGCGCCGTCGGCAAGTCTCTTCATGCAGGGACTCCTGGCGCGCGGTGGCTGGTGGGACGTGTCGGCGCGTCAATCGACATCTGCGCCAGCGCTACGCGCCGTGGTGAAGGACGCAGCAGCGGACTTCTCCCAGACCGAGCCGGCTGTTGAAGGTGAAACCCTGCACCTGCTCCCGTTCGCATCTCAGAGCCTCGGCGACGGCCGCCATGCCGCCGAGCCGTGGGCCCAGGCGACTCCCGACCCGCTCACATCCGCCGTGTGGACCACGTGGGCCGAGGTCAGCAGGGAGACGGCCAAAAAGCTCGACGTTCGCCAGGGCGATCGCATCATGGTGCGGTCGCAGCTGGGCGAAATCGAGGCCCTCGTCTACATTCACCCCGCCGCCGCGCCCGACACGATCTCAATTCCGGTGGGCCAGGGCCACACCCGGATGGGACGCTACGCACAGGGGCGGGGCTCAAACGTGCTCGCCATCCTGGTCGACAAGAAGGACGCGGAGACCGGAGCCCTTGCCTGGGCGGCGACCCGCGTGAAGGTCTGGAAGGCAGGCGGTGCGCGCAAGATCCCCATGTTCGAAGGCGGCGCAGAGGAAGCCCGCGCTGTTGAGCCCGGCTTCCCGATTCTGACCGTGCGCGACGGCGAGTCGGCCGAAGATGCCAAGCATCGGTTCGAAGCAGGCCACAAGGTCCTCCATTAGCAGGTACGCGAGGCTCAGTTAATGGTTCAACCAGCACAGCAAATTGCAGCCCATCACTGGGGCATGACGGTCGATGTCGACCGCTGCACCGGATGCCAGGCGTGCGTGGTCGCGTGCCAGGCCGAAAACAACCTCCCGATCAACCTCGAGGAGCACTTCCACCAGAAACGGGCGTTCGAGTGGATTCGCGTCGAGCGTTACTGGGAAGGCGAGTTTCCGAACATCAAGGCGCGGTTCATACCTATCCTGTGCCAGCACTGTGAGAACGCGCCGTGCGAGCCGGTGTGCCCGGTGTACGCCACGTACCACAACGACCAGGGAATGAACGTCCAGGTCTACAACCGGTGCGTCGGCACCCGGTACTGCGCCAACGGTTGCCCGTACCAGGTCCGGTTCTTCAACTACTGGGAACCTGTCTGGCCGGAGGCGCTCAGAAATCAGCTGAACCCGGACGTGACAGTCCGCAGTCGTGGCGTCATGGAGAAGTGCAGCTTCTGCGTCCAGCGCATCCGCCGGGCACGCATCGAAGCCAAGCGCGACGGGCGCGCGGTCGCTGACGGTGAGATCCAGCCGGCCTGCGTCCAGGCCTGCCCGACGAACACGCTCGTCTTCGGCGATCTGAACGACCCGAACAGCAAGGTTTCCAAGCTGCGCAATGGTCGCCGGGCATACCGCCTGCTGAATGACGCCCTCCGGACCGAACCTAACGTCTACTACCTGGCCCGTGTCGACAACGACGAGGCCGAGGTCGCACATGGCTAGCAACATCACGGCAGCGCCGGACCACCGGCCAACGTTCCAGGAAGCGGCTGGCGAGCTCGTCTCGAAGGTGCGCGCTGGATCTTCTGCGTCGCGCCTCTGGCTCATGATCGCCGCCGCCCTTGCCCTTGTCGGACTGGTCGGCGTGATCGGCCGGATCATCGATGGCTACAGCGACCGTTCGGCCTGGGGCTACTACGCCGCGATGGTTTCATTCCTCTTGAGCACGGCAGCCGCCGCGCCCATGGTTTCGATCGCCCCCACGCTGGCGCGTGCAAGCTGGGTTCGCCCCGTGACACGCGTCTCACAGCTTTTCGCGTCGGTCGGCGTCGTCACTGCCCTGATGCACATCCCGTTGATGTTTGCGCTACCGCCGCTGGTTGAAGAGGGCGTTCGACGACGGTCAATCTGGTTCGGCGCGGGGGCATATACGCCCCACGTCTGGGGCACGATCGCGATCTTCGGCCTGACGTTCCTCGGCCTCGCGCTGTTATGGGCGTCATCGATCCCGGACCTGCGTGCGATCGCTGAGTCGGGTGAAGGCAGGCGCCAGCGCTGGGCTGCTCGCCTGGCCATGGGCTTCATAGGCACTGATACCCAGTGGAAGGCCCTCCGGATGCGCATCGGTGTGCTCGGATCCTTCTACTTCCTGTTCCTGATCTTCACGCACCTCGTGTTTTCGGCCGACTTCGCGATGGCGCTCGTGGCGGGCTGGAAGGACGCGATCTTCCCGATGTACCACGCCATGACAGGGCTGCAGTCGGGGCTCGCCAGCACCATCATTGCCGCCTATTTCATCCGCAGGTACGGTCACCTGGAGCGGTACATCGAGCTCGACCAGTTCTGGGCGATGTCGAAGCTGCTTTTTGCGACGTCGCTGCTCTGGTTCTACTTCTTCTTCTCGGCCTTCATCGTCTTCTGGTACGGACGGTCCGGCCCGGACCAGGCAACCAACGACCTGCTCGTTAGCGGTCCCTTCCGGTGGGCCTTCTTCGCCACCTTCTTGATGTCGTTCGTAATCCCGCTCTTCACGCTCATGTTCAACCCGGTTCGGCACAGCATCCGCGGACCGGTGATCGTGTCGTTCATCATCCTGGGCGGGATGCTCCTGGACCGCATTCGGATCTACGTGGCGGCGTGGTCGACAACGGGAATCAACGACCGGTATCTGCGGGAGATACCTGCGACCCGCTGGCCCGACATTTTCGACCTCATGGTCATCCTGGGGACGTTCGGAGCGGCCGCCCTTGCATTCATTCTTGCGACCAGGTTGATACCCGCAGTCTCGCTCTGGGAGATCCAGTACTCGCGGCTCCTGACGCGACCGGCACGGTTCATCAGGGGACACGCGTTGATCATCGGGAAGCCGGACTAAGGGAAGATGCAGCAACACCGCGAGCTAAGCGAACAGCAGATCAACGTCCAGCTCCTGAACGGCACGCTGGCCACCCCGCGCTGGTGGAAATGGGCGGTGCTGGGGCTGCTGATCATCGTCCTCGCCGGGTTCTCGACCTTCGGCTTCATGATCAACAAGGGCCTCGGCGTGACCGGTCTGAACCGTCCGGTCTTCTGGGGCACCCTGATCACTACCTTCGTCTTCTGGGTAGGCATCAGCCACGCCGGAATCATGATCTCCGCCATCCTCCGACTCACACAGGCGGAGTGGCGGCGGCCCGTCACACGCGCGGCCGAACTGTTGACGGTCTTCTCCCTCATCACCGCGCTATCCTTCCCGGTCATCCACGCCGGGAGGCCATGGCGCATCATCTACTGGATCTTGCCGTATGACTTCTCGCGCGGTATCTGGCCCAACGTCAGGTCGCCGCTGGTCTGGGACCCTGCCGCAATCGGCACGTACCTGACGGGATCGATCCTGTTCCTGTACGTGGCGTTGCTGCCCGACCTCGGGAACCTGCGCGACCGGACCGTCGGCTGGAGGAACCGGCTTTACTCCCTGCTGTCGCTGGGATGGCGCGGAAACTCCCGGCAGTGGCGAATGCAGACCACGGCGGGGATCCTGCTATCCGCCCTCATGCTGCCAATCTTCGTGTCGGTACACTCGATCGTTAGCTGGGACTTCGCAGTGACCCCGAGCGTCGAGGGCTGGCACTCCACGATCTTCGCCCCGTACTTCGTCATCGGAGCGGTCCACTCAGGCGTATCGGCCGTTGTGACGATGATGGCGCTCATGCGGTGGCTCTGGAAGTGGGACAACTTCATCCGCCCCGAGCACTTCGACGCGCTGGCGCGCTTGCTGATCGTGGTGGGCACGGCCTGGTTCGCGTTCACCCTGATCGAGCTGCTCTACAGCTTCTACACGCTAGAGGCCCAGGAACTCGCCTTCCGCGACATGCAGATCTTCCAGTGGCCATGGGCCTTCCTGTTCATCGTGTTCCTGATCACCGGCTTCTTCATCCCCGTGCCTGCCTGGCTGTTCAAGCGGGTACGTAACAGCATCCCGTGGATGTTCTGGACGTCGATCTCGGTCAACATCGGCATGTGGCTCGAACGGTTCCTCATCATCGTTCCGGCGCTGTCCAGGAAGCAGCCGTTCGTGTACACGTGGGGTTCCTACCATCCGAGCCTGACCGAAATGATGATGATCGTCTGGTCGCTGGCATTCGTCGGTATGAACATGCTGCTATTTGCCCGGTTCTTCCCGCTGATTCCGCTGTTCGAACAGAAGGAAGCACAGGCGTTCTCTTCGCGGATTCAAATCGGCCGAGCATCCGTGCCGGCCGTGCTCCGAGAACAGGAGCAGGAGTAACAAAATGGCGATCAAGAGCATCCTGGGCCTCTACGAAAGCCCGGACGCAGGGGCGAATGCGCTCGACGGCCTCCACGCGGCGGGCATCGAGCCACACCAGACCGAGGTACTGACCGGAACCCCGTACCCGGAGGGCGCCTTCGGTGAGCACGTGCCCCAGCACCGGCTCTTCAGATTCCCAGCCTTCGGCGCGATGTTCGGATTCACGCTCGCCCTCTTATACACCGCGGGAACGCAGTTGGCCTGGCCCCTGGTAACCGGTGGCAAGCCGATCCTCGCGGTACCCGCGATGTTGATCATCCTCTACGAGTTCACGATGCTGAATGCGGTGATCTTCACCGTGGTAGGCATCATTTTCGAGTCGCGCTTGCCCGACTTCTTCAGCAAGAAGGCTTACGACCGCCGTATCTCCGAAGGACTGATCGGCATCGCCGTGGCATGCGACGAGCAGAAGGTGTCGGAGGTCGAGGCCGTCCTGAAGCGGGCCGGGGCCCTGGAGATCAAGACCGCTTGATGACTTCCTTCTCTCGGATGCCCGGGCGCACTGAAATGCGCAGAATCGCGTGGATCTCGGTCCTCGTGCTGGCGGCGCTTGCTTTCGCCACGACCGGCTGCATCACGAAGCGCGGTACTTACCCGATCGAGGTGTTTCCGGAGCAGCACTACTCGCAATCCTTCAGGTCGCAGGAACCCCCAAGACTGGCTCCGGCTCCGGATGCCGTCCCCTTCTCGGTGCTGGGCGAAAGGTCAGTGCTCGAAGTTCCCGCCCGCAAGACACGCGAGTACCGGCCTGCGGTTGCCGCCGAGCTGTACCGGGTCAACTGCTCAACCTGTCACGGGAACAAGGGCGATGGCAAAGGTTCGATCGTCCCGCACCTGACGTCGCCAAACAGCTACTACGCCTCGACCGCCGGCGGGCCGTACAACGCGCCCCCGAACCTGATCCAGTCTCGTAAGAATCTGAACGAACAGGCGGTTTACTCCATCCTCACCAACGGGATCATGGTGATGCCGAAGTTCGGTTTGTTGCTGAGTGAAGAAGAGCGCTGGGACCTGGTCTCGTACATGTTCGACGCCGAGAACGGACTCGGTAAGTAGCGACGTAGCCTCGTTTCCGGGCGCCTTATTCCCACCAGTAGGCCGACCGCAGGGTTCCTGGGCTTCCGTGTCGCCGGGGTCTCATCAGATGCGCACAGCCCTGTTACCGCTAGTGATCCTGACCCTGGCCACCGTGGCGTGTGGCAGGCCTGAGCCCGGGTTGGAGCAGCGCGCGCAGCGACTTGAGTCTCAGATCATCTGCCCGGTATGCCCTGGTGAAACCCTGGACCAGTCCCAGGTCCAGGTCGCCCGGGACATGAAGGTAGTAATCCGGGAGCGCCTGAACGCCGGCGAGTCCGAAGAAGAGATCCGCCAGTACTTCGTAGATCGCTACGGCACCCGGATACTCGCGCAACCCCCGACCAGCGGCATCAGCCTGGCGGTCTGGCTCGTCCCGCCGGTCGGGTTCGCCGCAGCCGCGATCGGTCTCTACCTGGTGGTCAGGGAGATGCGTCGCCGCCGACAGCCCGCCGGGACGGGCCTGTCCGGCGCGTCCGAGGCCGGCCTCGGGCCGTACCTGAAGAAGGTCGATGAGGAGATGTCCGGGGAACGAGATGACAGTGCATGATGGCTGACCTTGGCACGATAGCGGTGCTGCTGGGGCTCGCGCTTTCCCTCTATGCGGCAGCCAGTTCGGTCGCCGGCAGGCTGGCCGGAATCCCGGAACTCGTGGTCAGCGGACGCAGGGCCGCCTACATGACCATTCCGGCGGCAGCCATCGGTTCCGGCGCCCTGGTCACTGCGTTCGTCAATCACGACTTTTCCATCAAGTACGTTTACGAGCACAGCAACCTCGTCATGGACCGCGAGTTCATCTGGGTGGCTTTCTACGCCGGCAACGATGGCTCGCTTCTGTACATCGCAACGGTATATGCAGGCATGGCCGGCCTTGCGATCTGGGTGGGCGAGCGCCAGCGCCCCGAGATCATGCCGTTCACCTCGGCGATTCTGATGGGGGTGCTGGCCTTCTTCTTCTTCGTGCTCGCAGTCTTTGCGAATCCATTCGCGCCGCTCGAGTTCTTCGCTGCCGACGGACTCGGAATCAACCCGTTGCTGTCGCACCCTGCGATGTTCGTGCACCCCCCGCTTCTCATGGCCGGACTGGCTGGAATCGCACTGCCATTTGCCTACGCTGCCGGGGCCCTGATCAGCGGCCGGACGGCGGACGAGTGGCTCGATCTTGCGCGCGTCAGCGGGATCGTGGTCTGGGCAATCCTCGGTTCGGGGGTGCTGCTTGGTGCCTGGTGGGCCTACACCATCCTTGGCTGGGGCGGCTACTGGGGCTGGGATCCGATCGAGAACGTGGCCCTGATGCCATGGCTGGCGATGACCGCGTTCATCCACTCGGTCATGGTGCAGAAACGAAGAGGCATGTTCCGCATGTGGAACATCGTGCTGCTCAACGTCGCGTTCGTACTCGCGCAATTCGGGATGTTCATCAATCGCGGCGGCCCCGTCGTATCCGTCCATTCGTTTGCAGCATCCACCCTGGGCGCCGTGTTTCTCA
This sequence comes from SAR202 cluster bacterium, assembly GCA_016872495.1. Taxonomy (GTDB): domain Bacteria; phylum Chloroflexota; class Dehalococcoidia; order Lucifugimonadales; family Lucifugimonadaceae; genus VGZT01. Next base: position 64,327 of record VGZT01000001.1, on the reverse strand, counting down.
GTTTCATGATCCTGAGCGCGTTGTTCGCCTTCGGGGTATTCTTCTGGCGTTACCCGATGCTGCGCAGCGACCGCCCGATCGAGTCGTTCCTATCCCGTGAAGTCGCCTTCCTGGTCAATAACTTCCTCCTCCTGGGCATCGTGTTCGTGACTTTGTGGGGCGTCGTCTTCCCACTCATCACGGAGTTCGCGTCCGACGGTTCGGTGACGGTCGCCACGCCCTATTTCAACCGCGTGAACGGCCCGCTCTTCCTCGTCCTTATCGCCCTCATGGGCATCGGCCCGGTACTTGCATGGAGAAAGGCGTCCGGAGCCTCCGTGCGCCGGTGGTTGACCATCCCGCTGCTGCTGAGCGCAGCGACGGCGCTCGGTTTGGCGAGCGCGGGGATCCGCGAGCCGATCGCGATCCTGGCCTTTGCAGTTCTCGTATTCGTCGCGTCGGTGATCGCCGAGGAGTGGATCCGGGGGACGCTGGCCAGGCGGAGGGCGGGCGACAACTGGGCGTTGGGCTGGTGGCGGCTCTTGAATGGTAACCGGCCCAGGCACGGTGGCTATGTTGTTCACCTGGCGATCCTGTTGCTGGCTTTCGGTGTCGTTGGCACGCAGTTCTTCGATCAACGCGGGGATTTTGCCCTGCGGCCGGGGGAAGCAGCCACGATCGGCGACTACCGACTCGTTTACACCGGAAGCGAAGAGACGCCGAGGAGCGATCGGGTCCTGCGAACCGGCTCAATCGACGTCTACAAGGGCGCCACATTGATCGAAACGCTCCGGCCCTGGCATGCCTTTTATCCTGCCTTCAATCAGGCGTCGGTGCGAGCTGCGATCCGGTCGACGCCGATCGAAGATCTTTACGTGGTGCCCAGCGATTTCCTGAGCGACGGCCGCCTCGTACTGCGCGTCAGCATCAACCCGCTGGCCTGGTGGCTGTGGATCGCCGGGCCGGTTTTCATCGCAGGTACCGCCCTGGCGCTCTGGCCGAATCCGGCTACCGAAACGCGCAGGGCGCCTTCCCCGGCCCGCCCGCCGGCCGCTGCAGGACCGTCCTCCAGGCGGCCCGTACCGGGTGGACAGGCGGAACCGGGCTCGACGGCCTAGCCATGGGGATCGCTCTGGGCCTCGTACTGGCCATCGCCATAATCGCGGTCGTCGTCTGGCCCTTATTCCGGCCGCCGCGCACCAGCCAAGCCGGCGCCCGGCGACGCGCCCGTGAGCTCCAGGAATCCAAGGCTGAGATCTACAGGCAGATCCGTCAGGCCGAGCACGATCGCGCAACCGGGCTAATAGAGCAGGCAGACCTCGACGCTCAGGTGGCCGATCTACGGATCCGGGCCGCTCGGGTGATCAAACAGGAAGCTGAGATGGCACCCGGAGACAGCCGGTTGGAGGCAGAGGTCGCGCAAGCGCGGGCGACGATACAGAAGCGTGGCAGGCCCGATCAGAACAAGCACGAGGTCATTCAGGGAAAGAACGAATGACCCTCAAGCGCTCTTTCACGGTCGCTTGCACCCTTTCCTTGGCCCTGTGCGTCTTCCTGGACGGGCTATCTACGGGTTCCGTGCAGGCGCAGTTCGCAGGCCAGGTGGGTGGCGTGGTCAGCAACGGAACATCCGGCGCTTCGGTACCCGAAGGTTTCGAAGTCGTCCTGATCACGACCGACCTTGAAGGAAGGCCGGTGGACCAGCAAACCACGCGGGTCGATTCCCGGGGCGTTTTCAGTTTCACCAATGTCAGGTCCGGCCAGGACGTCGTCAATCGCGTCTTGACCGACTACCAGGGAGTTATTTCCGCGATCAATTTGCAGGACGAGCTAGCCCCTGCAAATCTGAAGGTCCAGATCTTCGAGACGACGCGATCGCTGGAAACGATCGAAGTAACCAGCCACGCGCTCGTCGTACGGCCAGACGCCTCGATCAGCGCCATGGGGATCCTGGAGTACGTGACATTTCGGAACTCTGGCGACCGCACCTTTGTCGCCGACCTGACCGACCCCAAGGTCACCGGATTGAGCATGTTCCGCTTCGGCTTGCCGCCTGGCTTCGAAGGGCTCTCGGGCATCTCCGTTGACCCGCCCCTGCCGGCCGGCCAGCTTGTCGAGGTCGGTCCCGGGTTCGCCCTGACCAACCCGATCCCACCCGGTGAGTACCGGCTACTGTTCGAGTACTTCGTGCCGTACGACGGGAGCACCCTGGAGTTTGCGAAGAACCTGCCGTTTGGCGCACGCGAGCTGCGCGTGCTGATGCTCAAGGAAGCGGGCAGGGTTTCAGGAGACGGGCTTAAACCGGGCGAGGACGTGACACTCGGCCTCTCCACCTACTCCGTGGTCACCGGCGCGAACTTCGCTCGTGGGCGGCAAGTGGCACTGATGTTCGGAGAGCTGCCAGAACCGCCGCTCTTGGATCGAATCACCAACGCCATTGACGACTCCAGCGACGCCGTGAAGATCGGCGTGCCGGTGGCGGCCGGCGCCCTTCTCGCCGCCCTGCTCGGGTATGTGTTCGTCGTCCGCCGGCGGCGGACCGGGAGTGCTGTCGACAAGGGTGCCGACGTAGTGGAAGCGGACGCTCAGGTCGAGCGCGCGACCCTCATCCAGCAGATCGCGGAACTGGATACCAGATTCGAGGCGGGCGAAATCGCAGAGGCGGAGTACCGGAGCAGGCGAGCCGAGCTTGCCGCAAGGGCGACTGGCCTGCCCGGGCGTTGACCAGGGAAGCGCCGCGCCAGGGTCGTTCGCGCGCGTCTGCACGAGAGCGCGATGCGCGAGCGCAAGACGTTACCTGAGCTCGCCGCGTTGTGGCTGGCCGGGTCCTCAGAGGCCGGACGCGGTGAAGCTCTGAGGGATATCGTGTTAGACGTCAGCTCTTCACCGAGCCGCCATGGTAGACGTCAGCTCTTCACTGAGCCGCCGTTCAGGTTGATGGACTGGCCGGTGATATTGCGGGCGAGGTCGGAAGCCAGGAACGCCGCCAGCTTGCCGACGTCCTCAGGCGTCTGCTCCCGCCCCAGGGGTACCTGCTGCTTGACCTGGGCGAGGAAGTATTCGCGGGGGCTCAGGCGCTGATCAGGGGGCAGGTGCGACTGCCGGCGCTCACTGATCCTCTCCCAGAGCGGCGTCCAGAGCAGTCCCGGGCAGATGCAGTTCACATTGATGCCGAACTGGGCAAGCCTGAGCGCGAAGGCCTGGGACACGTTGATCGCCGACGCCTTGCTGGCCGAGTAGTGCACGAAACCAACCACGGAGCGCCGCCCCGCGGTCGACGCGATATTGATGATCTTGCCGGCGCGCCGTTCTTTCATGTGGGCCTGTGCGGACTCGATCCCGTGGACGATCCCCATCACGTTGACCATGTAGGCGCGATCCCAGTCGTCGCCGTTGCTGTGAGACCTGGTCCACCACTCCCGGCCACCGCCCACGCCGGCGTTGTTGACCAGGATGTCGATCTTGCCGAACTTGCTGAGGGTCGTCGACACCATGGCATCGGTCGAGGCACGCCGGGTGACGTCAGTCTCCAGCGCGATCGACCGTCGGCCGAGTTTTTCGATCGCCCGCGCCGTGTCGGTGGCGTTCTCGATGCTCGTGTCTGCAATGACAACATCGGCCCCGCGCTGCGCAAGGACCATGGCGATCCCCTTGCCGATCCCCGACGCGCCGCCGGTAACGATCGCGATCCGGTCTGAAAGCAACTCGGCTACCTCAGGAAAGCGCCGCCATCGACGTTGATGGCCTGACCGGTGATGTTCCGAGCGTCCTCAGACACCAGGAATGCGATGAGATTGCCGATGTCCTCCGGCGTCTGCTCTCGCTTCAACGGGATGACGTCCTGGATCATCGTGTCGAAGACCTGGCGGGATGGGAGCCCCTCGTACCTGGGGTTGAACCTGGCGTAGCGATGGCCGACCTGGTCCCACATGGGCGTCCAGAGCAGGCCCGGGCAGACGGCGTTTACGTTGATGTTGAACGGGGCAAGCTCGTCCGCAACCGCCTGCGTGTAATTGATGACCGCGGCCTTCGACGCCGAGTAGTGCGGCAGGGCTGGGCGGCCTTCTCGACCGGCTATCGACGCGATGTTGATGATCTTGCCGGCGCGTTGCGTGCGCATCACCGGCGATACCGCGTTGGTGGCGTTTGCAATGCCTTTGACGTTGACCTCAAAAGCAGCGATCCAGTCTTCCTCACGCGAATCTGCGGAGGTGTGCCAGCCACGCGCGCCTGCCACGCCAGCGTTGTTGATGAGGATGTCGATGTGGCCGAACCGGGCGAGGACATCGGCGACCGACTTCTCGATCGAGTCCGGCTTCGTCACGTCGGCGACCACCGCCATGGACGGCACTCCCATGGCAGCGAAGTCGCTCGCAGTCCTCTCGGCGGTGTCGGCGTCGAGGTCTGCGACAACGATCGCGGCGCGGTACCTGACGAGGACCTCACCGATCCCCCGCCCTATTCCGGTGGCGCCACCGGTAACGATCGCTACTCGGTCCTTCAGTTCCAAGCTGATTTCGCTTCCTGAACGAGCATGAACTGCGCCTGCCACCGTGGAATCGCGGTCCAGGTCGGCGCGCCGGCCACACTGCCCGACTTTCCCAGAAATCGCCCCGTACGGGCGCCAAAGGGAAGGTGATTATACTGCCGACGCCCGTCGCTGGAAGCGCGCTTGATCCGGATCGGACTCGCAGCGGGCTCCACCAATTCAATCCGAGGTTTCTTGTCATGGGAACGAGCCGGGCCAAGGCGCTCGATTACGCCTATCAACTGTTAGACCGGCCAAGCGCGCATGTGCGCGTCAGGCTCGTCCAGAATCACACTGGAGTGTCGCTGCTTCACAAGGGCCGGCTCCTCACACGGGTGTACATCAATCGGAGCGGGATGCGGGCGTCGCTTGCGATGGCGGACGCGCTGGGCGTCAAGATCCCGGCGCTGAACCGGTCGGAGGAAGCGGTCGTGTCTACCGGGCTCCTGTACCGGGTACTCGCTCTCTCCCAGCTGGACTTCCGTAAGCCAGAGGCCATGGAGATGGCCCGGCACCTCCTCGAGGAGGCCGACGCGATGCGCGGCGAGCGGCAGGATGACCTGTAGGCAGTACAATCACAACCCGTGAATCTAGGCGAGCTACAGGCCGGACACCGTTTTCCGCGCTACCAATTCTCTTTCACCGACTCCGACATCGACGCATACGTCGCGGCGACCGGCGATTTGTCTCCGAGCGCGGCCCCGGGGCACCACCGCATCGTCCCGCCGATGGCGCTGATCGCCGCCGGGCTGAGCCACATGATTCAGCTGCTGGGGTTGTCGGCGGGCACCGTCCACGCCGGCCAGGAGTGCGAGTTCCTGCTGCCCGTGAGACCGGGCGTCGCGGTGTTCGCCGACACCGAACTGGTCGCTTCCTCGGTCAGGCGCGGCAGTCGCTTTGCGACGGTCGCAACGCAGTTCTTCGACGCCCGCGGGCAGAAGCTAGCCGCCTCGTCAAGCACCGTCATCGTGCCGGCATGACTGGCGACGCCGCGCGCATTGAGCCCGGGCAGCGCCTGCCCGAGATCGTCAAACAGGTGACCCAGGAGCAGGTAGGCGCCTACGCCGAAGCCGCCGGTGATTTCAACCCGATTCACCTCGACGAAACCTACGCCGCGGGGACTCAATTCGGGCGGCGCATCGCTCACGGTATGCTTGTGCTTGCCTTTGTCTCGGAGATGATGGCCACGGCGTTCCCACGGGAGTGGCCGACCACCGGTCGGCTCAAGGTCCGTTTCAAGGCGCCGGTGTTCCCGGGAGAGACGGTGCGCACGACCGGCGAGGCGATCTCAGTCAGCGGTGCCAGCGGCCCGGGGCAGGTCATCGAATATCGGGTTGGAGTTCTTAAGCCGGACGGCACCGAAGCAATTGCCGGCCAGGCATTTGTTACCGTCACGGGCTAGCGGAGGAAGCGCGGATTGACCACACCACCGAACATGGTGACGATCGCCCTGGACGCTATGGGCGGCGATTTTGCGCCGGCAGAGACCGTCGCCGGTGCGGTCCTGGCGATGAAACAGGGAGGCGTCGCGCTGGCGCTGGTCGGGGACCCCGCCGCTCTCAAGGCGGAGCTGGCGAAGTTCCCGGGCTCTGAAAGGTTGCCAGCCCAGATCGTGCCCTCCGAGGATGTCGTACGCGAGGGCGAGCATCCGGCCATGGCCTTCCGGAGCAAGCCGCGTGCCTCGATCTTCGTGGCCACAGGCGTGGTCAAGGCTGGCAAGGCCAGGGCCGTAGTGAGCATGGGCTCGACCGGGGCGACCATCGCCGCCGCCACCGTGCTTTTCGGCACCTTTGAAGGGATCGACCGCGCCGCGCTGGGTGGCCCGATCATCGGGACTGCGCCCGGGACGATCGTCATCGATGTCGGCACGAACGTGGAGTGCAAGCCGCGACAGCTGGCCGACTTTGCCGCGCTCGGGACCGCAATGTCCCGAATCCTCTACGGTGTGGAGAGTCCGCGGGTAGCGATCCTCAGCGTCGGCGCCGAAGAGGGCAAGGGGAACAAACTGGTCCTCGAAGCGACACCGCTCTTGAAACAGAGCGGGCTGAACTTCATCGGCAACGTCGAAGGTACCGATCTGCCCTTCGGCAAGGCCGAGATCATCGTCTGCGAAGGCTTCTCCGGCAACGTCGTGATGAAGCTCACGGAGGGTCTTGGCGAGGCGCTTGCCAACGACCTGCGTTCGCACCTGGGCGGCAAGCTGGCCGCGGATGAGGTCGAGCGGATCGCGACGCGGGTGTACGAGCTAACCAACCGGGCCGAGGCGTACGGCGGCGGGCCGCTCCTCGGGGTCAAGGGCGTGGCGGTCGTAGGCCATGGCCGCGCCCGGGCCCAGGCCGTGGCCAACGCGATTCACACGGCCCGCAAGTCAGTCCAGAACGGTTTCGTGGAGGCCGCGGCGAAAGAAGTTGCCCGGCTCCGCGGCAAGCTCGGCGAACCGCCGCCGGCGACGGCCTGAACTCACAGCTGGGGATCACGGATCTTGCCTGACACACCAAGGACCGCCCTGGTCACAGGGGCATCGAGGGGGATCGGACGGGCGATTGCGCTAAGGCTCGCCGCCGCCGGGCACCGCGTGGTCGTGAACTACAACACCCACGGGGAGGACGCCGAGAAAGTCGTCGCCGAGATCACCGCCGCCGGCGGGACGTCGATGGCGCTGCAGGCTAATGTTGCCGATCGTGCCGCCCTCAAGAACATGTTCGAGACGGCCGAGGCCGCATACGGCCCCGTCGAGATCCTGGTGAACAACGCCGGGATCATCAAGGACGCGCTGCTGATCCGCATGAAGGACGAGGACTGGGACCGGGTCATCCATACCAATCTCAACGGCACGTACTACTGCTGCAAGCTGGCCGTACCGGGGATGTTGAAGGGACGCTGGGGGCGGATCATCAACATCACTTCCGTGGTCGGAATCCGAGGGAACATCGGTCAGGCGAACTATTCGGCGTCCAAGGGCGCCATCGACACTCTCACGCTGACGCTCGCCAAGGAGCTCGCGACACGGCACATCACCGTAAACGCGATCGCGCCAGGCTACGTCGAAACGGCAACGGTCGAAGTGCTGTCGCAACAGCTGAAGGACAAGATCCTGACCTGGGTACCCATGGGCCGCTTCGGGACGCCGGACGAGGTGGCCGTGGCGGCCGACTTCCTGGCACGTGAAGAGGCTCGCTACATTACCGGCGTTGTGTTGCGTGTCGATGGCGGAATGGCCATCTAGATCGGGCCAGGTTCAGGTCCGGACTGGCGTGACGGACCCTGAGCCAGTCGAAGGGTGACGTCCCATGAGCTCGCTTAAAGGCAAGGTCGCACTGGTGACCGGCGGTTCCCGGGGGATCGGCCGAGCGATCGCGCTCGAACTTGCCAGGCGGGGCTGCGACGTGGCCTTCAACTACTTCCGTAACCACGAGGCCGCACGCGAGGCGGAGGCGCAGATCAGCGCCGCCGGCGTTCGCTGCCTGAGGGTACGCGCCCACCTGGGCGAGCCAGAGACGATCGCCGAGATGTTCAAGAAGGTCACGAGCGAGCTGGGCCCGCTCAGCATCCTCGTCAACAATGCGGCGTCAGGCGTCATGCGGCCCGCAGCGGAACTCGAGACCAAGCACTGGGACTGGACGCTGGACATCAACGCCCGTGCACCGTGGCTGTGCGCCATCGAGGCGTCCAAGGTCATGCCAGAGGGCGGACGCATCGTGAACATCTCGAGCCCCGGCTCGTTCAAGGTATTGCCGGACTACTTCGCGGTCGGCGTGTCGAAGGCCGCTCTCGAAGCCCTGACGCGCTACCTCGCGGTGGAGCTCGGTCCAAAAATGATCGCGGTGAACGGGGTCTCCGCCAGCTTCGTCCAGACGGACGCGCTCGACGCCTTCCCCGATTCAAATGCAATCAAGCAGATCGCCAGCCGCCCGACGCCTGCAGGACGTGCCGTGACCCCTGAGGACGTCGCCAGGGTCGTGGCGTGGCTGTGCGCCGACGACACGTGGATGATCCGCGGCCAGACGATCCTGGTCGATGGCGGCGAGACCATCAGCTTCCGCTAAGGCGCTTCGCGTCATACCCGCTTGATATTCGGGACGCCTCGGGTCCTCGGCTCAATGCAGACCTCGACCATCGCCTGTGTCCACCAGGTGTTCAGCGGGGAATTCCCACAAGACGCTTCCCCTTCTCTTCCCGACTGCAAAGTCGCAGGCCGTTCGGTTCCAACGGGTACGCGATCTACCGGTCATCAGGCCAGCAAAGAGTGTTGTTTTGGACGGTGTTCCTGAGAGTCCTCTGTAACTCGCACAGCCCCTTGTATTTCGCCAGCCTCAGTCCGGTAGGAAGGTGATCCGTCAGCGCAAATGAGGGCGGGGTAGTACGACCTCAAGCAACTGGCGCACCTCCGGCAAGGACGCGGCCATCCCCTCTTACCCCCGGTCGAACTGAAACGACTTCAGGCAGGCCAGCGCAAGCAGGCCGAGCGTCATGTGGTGGTACCAGACCCGGTACCTGGTACGGTACCCGCCTCAGCCTGATCTCTTCCGCGCGAGCGCCCCGGCCAAAGGCAAGCTGAACCTCCGCCGCCTGTCACCCGCGCAGGGCACGACTGCACGCTTAACGCATGCGGTTGTTCGAATTCCAGGGGTCCGCGTTCTTGCCGATCTTCTTCCTGATCGGGTCGGTGATCCTTGCGAGATCGCGGCTCGTGGCCGCATCCAGCTTCACGTCGAGAGTCGGCAGGTTCCTCTTCAACTCATCCGGCGTCCTTGCGCCTACCAGGAACGACATCACGCCGCGCCGCTGGCGGATCCAGGCGAGCGACACCTCGGCCATCGAGGCGCCAACTCGATCGGCGACCTTCTGAATCTTGCGAACGGCCTCGAACACCTCTTTCTCGGCGCCGGGATCGTCGTGGCGGGCCATCGGCCGCTTGTTCGAGAAGAGCCTGGTGCGGGCCAGCCCCTCGGGCACGTCGTCCGCCGACCGGTAGCGGCCCGTGAGCAGGCCCTGCGCAAGCGGGCTGTAACAGATGATGCCCACCCTGTTCTTCGTGCAGAGCGGCTTGATCTCATACTCGATCGCCCGCCACACGAGGCTGTACGGGATCTGGTCCGAGACGATGTCCGCGAGCCCCAGCGCGTGGGTGAGGTCTTGCCTTGCGAAGTTGCTCACGCCGATGGTGCGGATCTTCCCCGCCTTCTTCAGTCTCTCGAGAGCGTCGATCGACTCTTCAAGCGGTACTTCGCGCGTCGCCGAGCCACCGGAGCCCATGGCAGCCTTCGCGCCGGGCTGCGGCACCGCCGAACGGCTCGGCCAGTGGATCTGGTAGAGGTCGATGTAGTCGGTCCCGAGATTCTTGAGGCTGCGTTCACACGCCAGCATGAGGTCCTCGGACGCCAGGTGGTTCGGGCTGACCTTGGTCGCGATGACGGCTTCCGTGCGCCTGCCCTTCAGCCCCTGGCCAAGGATCCGCTCAGACTTCCCTTCCTCATAGCCTTCGGCCGTGTCGAAGAAGTTGATGCCGGCATCGAGGGCAGCGTGCACGGTATCGATCGAGTCGCTGTCTTCCTGGTGCCCCCAGACGGCGCCGCCCGCAAATGGCCAGCACCCGAGCGCCATCACGGACACCCTGATATCGGTCTTACCCAGCGGTCGGTACTGCACGTCTGCCCTCCCCGGCTCCTCGCAAGCGCGGCAATTCTGGCCCTCGCGGTTTCGGAGAGGATTTTAAGCCAGTGGCAACGACACCACTGCAGCGTTACCGCCGCCAGCGACCGCGAGGCGCGTCCCGGGATCCCAGTGGCCGCGACGCACGAACGCAAGGGCCACGTGTGCGTCGAGGATTTCAGGCGCCGCCACCGTGCGCACCTCGCCGACCTTCCTGCCCTCAGCCGCAAGCGCCGCGCCTGATACCAGTGGTGTATCGCAGCGGACGGTTACGAGCCGGCGTTGAACCTTGTCGTAAGTATCAAGCCGGGCCACGACCTCCTGGCCTACGTAGCATCCCTTCTGGAAGTCGATCAGGCCGTTCAGATTCGCTTCATGCGGATTGACTCGCTCGTCGAGCTCGCTCCCCCACTCGGGTGCGCCGCGGGCCACGCGCAGGGCGTCCCATGCCGCCCGGTCTGCCGCCACCGCACCGCTCTTTTCCAGCTCACGCGCCAGGTCCCCAACCGACGCTTGCTGCGACACCAACTCAATCACCGGGATCCCCAGGGCGTCAGTCCGCGCGACCACCAGGTTCCCGGCGATCTCGCCGCAGGCGCCGCCTGGCAGTACCAGGTCCTCCGCGCCAGCCAGCGAGGCAATCATGCGCGGCGACTCCGGCCCTACGAGGGTCAGCTGGGCGAGTTCGCTCGACCGGTCACGGGGCTCCGAGTCCTCGGCGAAGGTGAACTTGTCCAGCCACTCGAGCAAGCGCTGCGCCGCCCCGGCACTGCCGATCAGGAGAATGGGCCGGCCCTTGCGCCTGACGACCGTGACGACGTCGACAATTCTTGCCTCGGCCGTCGTAATCACCGTCCTGCGGACCCCGCCTTCCCCGAGGGAAAGCAGGTCGTTGGTGGATAGCCGGTGCAGCAGGTCCAGTGCATCGGCGCCGCGGTGCTCGATGCGGGTGAGATGGGAGCCGTCGAAGAACGCCGCACCACCGAGCGCTGCCTGGTAAGCGGCCCGGGAGTGTGATTTCGTGACCGGTATCAACGGACCCCCACGCACGCTTTCGGCCGCGGTCTGCGGCCGGTCTGGAGGCGCATGGGCTCTGGGAAAGGCGTGGCGGCTATACCGAGAACGAGGTGCCGCAGCCGCAGGTCTTCTTTGCGTTGGGGTTCGAGAAAGTGAACCCCTTGCCGTTCAGTCCGTCCGAGAAGTCAAGCAGCATCCCGGCCAGGTAGACGAACGCCTTCTTTGGGACGTAGAGCTCGATGCCCTCGTCATGGATGACCTTGTCGGCCTCGTCCGGGCCGTCAACGATGTCGAGGACGTAAGTCAGCCCCGAGCAGCCGCCACCTTTGACCGAAACCTTGAGGCCGAACTGCGGCATGGCCTTCGCCAGCGCGAATTCCTTGACCTTGGAGGCGGCCTTCTCGGTGATCTTCACCGTGTTGATAGGGATGGCGGGGGGTGTCTGGGTGGTCATCGACTTCCAATCGGATCACGTGATCCGGGCCTGGCCGGATATTCCATGCTTTTTCGCATCACCTTCGTTTTTATTCTAGGAACCCCCCTTTGCCGGGTCAACCACATGCCGCCTTGGTTACAATGGACGTTCGTATCTGCGGAGAGTTTCGAGCGCGTGGCCGAAACCGCCCGCCGGCGGAAGTGACGCTTGAAGATCTACACGAAGAAGGGCGACGAGGGAGAGACCAGCCTCCTATTCGGGGGCCGGATTTCCAAGACCGACCCACGGGTGATCGCCTACGGGACGGTCGATGAGGCCATTTCCGCAATGGGGCTGGCGCGCGCGACAGCCCGGGACGGATGGGTGCGAGGGAAGCTGTTTGAGGCCCAGCGCGACCTGTTCACGGTGATGTCAGAGCTGGCCTCTGCGCCCTCCGAACACGATCGCTTCAAGAAGCACTTCAAGGCAATTACGCCCGAGCGGACCGCCGCCCTCGAGGCATTGATCGACTACGTCGACGCCCGGATCAAGCTCCCTCCCTCGTTCGTCATCCCCGGCGCGTCGGCCGGCTCGGCCGCGATCGACTTGGCCCGCGCCGTAGTACGCCGGGCCGAGCGGGACATCATCGCCCTTGGCCAGGTGAGCCAGTTGATGAATCCAGAAATCGTCAGGTACTTGAATCGCTGCTCGGACGCATTGTTCATGCTGGCGAGGTATGAGGACCGGGAACTCTCCCCCGAACTCGTCACTGGCACGCGGGTCGAGCGCGGGAAAGCTGACACACCTTGACCGGTAAGCCGCGGATCGTCGTAATCGACCACCGCTCGGCCAATATCCACAGCGTTGCCAAGGCCCTGGTTCGGTGCGGCGTTGAACCGGTGGTCAGCTCTGCCCCAGAAGACCTCGCGCGGGCCGACGGCGCGGTGCTTCCGGGCGTGGGCGCAATCGACGCCGCGATGCGCGCGCTCACCCGCCTGGAGCTGATCGAGCCGATCAAGCGTTTCGTGGCCGCCGGCAGGCCGTTGCTGTGCGTATGCCTGGGCATGCAGCTCCTGTTCCCGCGCTCCGAAGAAGGGCGTGAGGGGGGCCTGGGGCTGGTCGACGGCAACGTCGTGCGCTTTGAAGACGGCATGCACTCAGCCTACGGCGACGGTGCATTGAAGGTGCCGCACATGGGGTGGAACCGGGTGCACCTGAGCGATGACGCGCGCGCCCACCCCGTCTTTGCGGGCGTGCCGCAGGAAAGCTATTTCTACTTCGTCCACAGCTACCACTGCAGGCCGGCCGACCAGGCGCGCATTGCGGCGACGACCGACTACGGGGTCAGCGTGTGTGCTGCGTTGATCGATGGCGAGATCATCGCGACGCAGTTCCACCCCGAGAAAAGCGGCGTCGTTGGGCTGAGGATCTACGAGAACTTCGTGGCCTATGTGACCGCGCGCGCTGCTGCACGCGCAGCAGGTTGACCGCCATGGAGGTCATTCCCGCCATCGATCTGCGGGGCGGCCGGTGTGTCCGCCTGTTCCAGGGCGACTACGGCAAGGAGACGGTTTACTCGGACGATCCGGCCGGGGTCGCTCGTCGCTGGCACGCTGCGGGAGCGACGCGAATTCACGTAGTGGACCTGGATGGCGCACGCGATGGAGTGCCCGGCAACCGTCAGGCGGTCGCACGAATCGCGGCGGCGACGCCGCTGCCGATCCAGCTTGGGGGTGGCATACGTACTGCGGTTGGCGCCGTGGGGGCGATCGAATCCGGGGCCGGCCGAGTAGTTTTCGGGACCGCTGCGATCGAAACGCCGGATGAAGTGAAGGGCGCCATCAAGCGGCTCGGCGCGGAGCGGGTCATCGTGAGCGTAGACGCCCGCAAGGGGAAAGTTGCGACCAGGGGCTGGACGAACGCCACCGAAGTCGATGCCGTCGACCTCATGCGAAACATGATCGATGCGGGCGTCGGCCGCTTCATGTACACGGACATCGCTCGGGACGGCACATCTGCCCACCCCAATTTCGAGTCCATCGAGGCTATACTTGGATTGATCGACCGGCCCATCATCGCCGCCGGCGGCATCGCGGAAATCGCCGACCTCGAGAGACTTGCCCGAATCGGGGTTGAAGCTGCCGTATGCGGCAAGGCCATTTATACGGGCGAAATAGAGCTCGCTGAGGCGATCAGGCGGGTTTCGGAGATCAAGAGCTAATGCCAAGAGAAACTTCCGCGCGCAAATCCCCGCGAAGGGAGGCAGCGAATGGCGTCGAGAAGCCGGCCCGGGTTGCCACCAAGACGCCGGTTGAGCCGCCGGCGCCGGCCCGCTACGAGCACCTCGATCCGATCCAGCTGTTTACCCTGCTGCCGATCCGCGTCTATCAGCACATCGCCGATATCGGCGCCGGCCAGGGGTACCTGACCCTCCCGCTGGCCAAGTACGCCTACGACGGCAAGGTAATCGCGATCGACGCGCAGCAGTCGAGCCTCGACGTCATCAAGGAACGGGTAGCACAGGCCCGGCTCAGCAATGTCGCGGTCCTGCAGAGCAAGGATGGGAAGATCCCTCTCCAGGATGCCTCGGTGGACGGCGTGGTCATGTCGCCCGTACTGCACGAGTCGAAGCAGCCGGTCGCGCTCCTCAAGGAGGTCGGACGGGTACTCAAGGCCGACGGGTGGATCACCGCGATCGAGTGGGTCAAGAGCTCTGGCGCCGATGGCCCGTCCCCGGAGCAGCTGATCCCGCGCCCCCAGGCGGTCAAGCTGGCACAGGAGGCCGGCCTGCGCATCATTGCGCAACGCGACCTCAACTCGTACTTCTATTTCGTTCTCCTCAAGAAGAACAAGGGCAGTTCCTAGGTCCCATGCTCACCCGCCGCCTGATCCCGTGCCTCGATATCGACGGCGGACGGGTGGTCAAAGGCACCAGCTTCGTGAACCTGCGCGATGCGGGCGATCCTGCCCAGCTGGCGGCGCTTTACGACAGTGAAGGCGCGGATGAGCTGGTCTTCCTGGACATCACCGCGAGCTCCGACGAGCGGGACACGATGATTGACGTGGTTCGCCGCGTGTCGTCGCAGGTATTCATCCCTCTGACCGTCGGCGGCGGCCTCCGCAACGTCGAGGACATGCGCAAGATGCTCGAGGCCGGCGCCGATAAGATCGCAGTGAACTCCGCCGCAGTCAGCCGTCCGTCGCTGATCGAAGAGGGGGCCCGGGAGTTCGGCTCGCAGTGCATCGTCCTGGCCATGGACGTCAAGCGCGTGCAAGACCCCGTTACAGCCCAGCGCCCGGGAACGCCCCGGATGGTCGCCGAGGCGCCGTGGCAGGTATTTACCCACGGCGGTCGCCGCCCCACGGCCATCGACCCGATCAAGTGGTCGAGGATCGGCGCCTCGCTGGGCGCCGGCGAACTGCTGGTCACGAGCATGGATGCCGACGGGAGGCGCGCCGGATACGACCTGGACCTGCTGGCGGCGATCTCAAGCAGCGTTGACGTGCCGGTGATCGCCAGCGGGGGTGCAGGCCGGTTGGAACATCTCTACGAGGCCCTGGCGGCCGGCAAGGCCGATGCGGTACTGGCCGCCAGCATCTTCCACTTCCGTACCCACACGATCCAGGAGGCGAAGGCGTACCTGGCCGAACGGGGCGTGCCCGTGCGACCGGCGCCGGCCAGTTGAACCGGGAAGACGTGAACCCCGGGCTGCCGCGTCTGCGCCGGCCCAGGGCGATCCTCTTTGACGTCTACGACACCCTGTTCATCAACGGGGTGGAGGAGTGGGTCGGCACGTTCGAGCGCATCTGCCGCGCGCAGTCGTTGCAGATCGGTGCGAAAGAGCTCTGGACCCACTGGAAGCGGATCGAGGTCGGCTTTCGACAGAGGCGTACGAACCTGGCTGATCCAAGCATGAGCCCCCCGTTCAAATCCTACGCGGTGGCATGGACCGAGTGCTTCGCGCAGACCTTCAAAGAGCTGGGCCTGAAAGGTGATGCCTCAGGCGCGGCACAGCGGTCGGTCACTGACATGTCGAAGAGGCCGATCTTCGAAGACACGAAACCGGCCCTGGCCGCGCTCCGACCCATCGCCAGGCTCGGAGTATTCTCAAATGCGGACGATGCATTTCTGAGGCCCCTGCTTGGGGATTCCAGGCTCGAGTTCGAGGTCGTTGCCAGCTCGGAGTCCGCCGCGGTCTACAAGCCGGCGACCGCCGCGTTTCACCACCTGGCAGGCCTGATGAAGGTGGAAACCCGGGACGCGTGGTATGTCGGAGATCAACTGCACGACGATGTCCTGGGCGCCCGGAGCGTCGGCATGGTGGCGATCTGGATAAACCGGAAGCACGCACCGCGCGGGCATGATGGCCCGGTGCCGGATGCGACCATTGACGATCTGCGACAGCTCACTGTGCTGCTGGACAGGTCGACCTGAGTTCCATCTGCAGGAGGTCGAAAAGTGTTGCGCTTCGACGACAGAGGATTGATTCCGGCCGTAGTCCAGGACGCCTCGACGCACCAGGTCCTCACGGTCGCCTATATGAACGCTGAGGCCGTCAATCGGAGCCTCAAGGGCCCCGACGTGTGGTTCTACAGCCGCAGCCGGAACGAGCTGTGGCACAAGGGCGAGACGTCGGGCAACTTCCTGAAGGTGAAGACGATCGAAGTGGATTGCGATGGCGACACCTTGCTTGTCACGGTGGAGCCGACCGGTCCCGCCTGCCACACGGGAGAGACATCCTGTTTCCACCGTCCGCTGGAGCCCGAGCGGACCGATCAGCAGGCGACCGGGCCAGGGGTCCTGTCCGAGCTGTTCGGTGTCATCGAGGACCGCCGGCAGAACCCCGCCGAGACCTCCTACACCTCGAAGCTGTTTGCCCAGGGGCGTGAGCGCATCGCCCAGAAGTTGATCGAAGAGGCGGGCGAGACCGCTATCGCCGGACTTGGCGCCGAGCCAGCCCGGATGGTCGAGGAGACCGCCGACCTCCTGTACAACGTACTGGTGCTGGCTTCTGCCGCAGGCGTGCGACCGGACGATATCTGGGCGGAGCTCGCACGCCGGCGCAAGGCCGGTGGCACGGCCGCGCGAGCTTAGTTCTCGCCACCCGCCGGCTGGGCTTGCGCCAGGTTGTCCTGCGCGATCGCCGCGTTCATGGCGCAGATCGCAACTTCGATCTGCGCATCGTCGGGTTCCCGCGTCGTCAGCTCCTGCAGGAGAAGGTTCGGCCCAGTGATCACCCGAACCCACCGGTTCTTCGGATGGCTACCGGCAAACCGGATGATCTCGTAGCTGATAGCTGCGATCACCGGCACGAGAAGGATCCTCGATGCGACCACCAGGGGCAGCGGGTCGCGCGGCACGAACATGAACACCACGATCGAGACCACCATGACCGTAAGCAAGAAGGCGGTGCCGCAACGCGGGTGGGCCCGCGGGAACCGTCGCACGCTTGCGATGTCCAGCTCGGCGCCCGCTTCGTGCGCGGCGACCGCCATGTGCTCGGCGCCGTGGTAGGCGAGGACCCGCTGGACGTCTTTCAGACGCGCGATCAGATAGATATAAGCGATGAACGCCCCGAGCCGTAGCGCGCCCTCTGCGACGTTCGCGCCAAAGTCGGAGATGCCGCCCGCCTCGAGCCACTTCGAAGCGAAAAGCGGCAGCATGAAGAACAGCCCGATGCCTACCAGTATCGCCACGAGCAAGGTCAACGCGATCGTGACCGGTGAGGTGGGTTCACTGGAATCGCCCTCGTCCATGGCCAGCGAGGCCGACATGGTCAGCGCCTGCATGCCGACCACGAGGGTCTCGGCGAACACGAGGACGCCACGGATCAGGGGGACGGTGCGGAATCGCCCGCCGGCCCAGCCCGGGATCTTGAGCTCGCGCGTTTCGATCGAGTTGTCGGGACGGCGGACGGCAAGTGCGGCGCTGGTTCGGCCGCGGATCATCACGCCTTCAACAACGGCCTGGCCGCCGTAGTTGAACCTTCTTGGCACCGGGGATATGGACTTTGGCCGGCTAGGACTTGGCGGAGTCCAGCTTGTAGCGACGCATCAGGCGTTCGACGCGTCCTTCGGTGTCGACGATCTTCTGCTCGCCCGTGTAGTACGGGTGGCACTTGCCGCAGATCGTCAACCTGAACTCAGCTGCGGTCGAACCGACCGCTTCGTACCTGGTCCCACAGGACGTGCAGACGATGTCAGGCGTCTGGTGATAGACGGGGTGAATACCGGCCTTCATTGATCGGCCCCTTATGCCTGGCTCGTCGAATCGCTGAACGGTCGCACGTTCACGCGGCGCCGGTCCTGGCTGGGCCGGTCGTAGTCGACCTGTCCGTCGACCAGCGCGAACAACGTGTGGTCCTTGCCGATTCCGACGTTCTGGCCGGGCTTCACGGGCGTGCCGCGCTGACGCACCAGGATGGTGCCGGCGCTGACAAGTTCGCCGCTGTACCTCTTGACTCCGAGGCGCTGGCCAGGACTGTTGCGACCGTTACGGGACGTGCCGCCACCCTTCTTCGAAGCCATATCAGGCCTCCGCCTTCTTGCGTGTGCGGGTCCGGCGTGCCGGCGCCGCGGTGGTCTCAATACTCTTGACCAGGATGCTGGTCAGCTTTTGTCGATGGCCGTTCTTCTGGCGGTACCGGGTCTTGGCCTTGTACTTGAAGATGGTCAGCTTGTCGCCCTTGACCTGGTCCGAGATCTCGGCGATCACGGAGGCATGTGCCACCCTGGGCGTGCCAACCACGATCTTGCCGCCGACGGAAGTCAGAAGGACCTCACCCAGCGTCACCCTATCGCCGGCAGCCCCTTCGATCTTTTCGACCTCAAGGGTGTCCCCCGGACGAACGCGATACTGTTTGCCGCCGCTCTTGATTATTGCGTAGTCAGTCATGCTTTGTTCTGTACCTGCCCAACCTGTTAAGTGTATGTGTGCGACTTGAGCAGCGTCAAGATTCAGAGGGCCCGAACGTGACCACTGCCGACAAACCCATGCTCGAAGGCGCCCGCGCCTACTTCGAACAGGCCGTCGGACGGCTGGGCCTGGGCGACGACATGCGCCAGCTGCTCCTGCACCCCTGGCGGGAGCTGACCGTGGCTGTGCCGGTGCGTAGAGATGACGGCTCCTTCTCGGTCTTCACCGGATTCCGTGTGCAGCACAACGGCGCCCGCGGACCTTACAAGGGCGGCGTGCGTTATCACCCGCGCGCCGACCTGGATCACACACGTGCGCTGGCGATGCTGATGAGCTGGAAGACCGCCCTGGCGGATATCCCCTTCGGTGGCGCCAAGGGCGGCGTGGTGGTAGATCCGCAAGCCCTGTCCGTGGCGGAACTGAATCGCCTCACCCGCCGGTATACCAGCCAGATCGGACACTTGATCGGCGTGAACCGGGATATCCCTGCCCCCGACCTGGGGACGAACGCGCAGACTATGGCATGGATGATGGACGCCTACGGCGCAACCCACGGATATACGCCTGGAATCGTGACCGGAAAGCCAGTCGAGCTTGGTGGATCGGCCGGCCGCGAGGCCGCGCCTGGCCGTGGCGCCGCGCTGATTGCCGCGATGGCGGCAAGGGACCTGCGGATTGATATCTCCGGCGCTACCGTCGCCATCCAGGGCTTCGGCCAGGTCGGCTCGTGGGCCGCAAAAACCATCAACGAGGCTGGCGCGCGCGTCATAGCGGTAAGCGATGCCCTGGGCGCGATCTACAACCCCAACGGTGTCGACGTATGGGAGACAGACCGCCATTATGCGGTCAATGGCACTGTGAAGGGCGCACCCAACGCAGAGCCGATCACGAACGCGGAGCTGCTGGCCCTTGATTGCCAGATCCTGATCCCGGCTGCGATCGAGGACGTCATCCACAGCGGAAACGCAAGTAAGGTCAGGGCCCGCATCATCGTCGAGGCGGCGAACGCACCCGTGACCTTCGAGGCCGATCAGATCCTGAACGACCGCGGGGTAGTGATCATCCCCGACATTCTCGCCAACGCGGGCGGCGTGATCGTCTCCTACTTCGAGTGGGCGCAGAACATCCAGGAGTTCCGCTGGGACGAACAGCGCGTCAATCAGGAATTGACCGGGTTCATGACACGCTCATATAAGGCGGTCACTGACATGATGCGCGAGCAGAGTACGAACCACCGGACGGCCGCCTACTCGGTCGCCGTCGCCAGGGTGGAGCGCGCCACGAAACTGCGAGGCTTCGTAACCTCGTGACCGACCCCAGAAAGGGCCGCTCCGGATCCCGCGGCTGGTACAAATTCTTCTGGTAGGACTCGGCGAGCTGGGCCTCAACTTCGGCCACCGGGAGCTTCGATCCTGTCTGGTCGGTCAGGGCCTGCCCGAAGGGCGTGAGGCCTGAGAGGTCTCCCCAGGGACTGCGAATTCCACTGGCCCGACCTGATCACGCACCTGGTGCAGTGGCAGAAGGCGGCGCGCACCGAGACGACCAGGGCGAGCGCGGGGGCCATGCCCCGCTCCGGCATCGATCCCAACAGCCACGCGTCGCGTACGACCCGCGCCGTGCCAGTCACTCGCCCACTGGCGTTGGCGGAATCGATCGGCAGGAATGGCGACTTTGCCATGGAGGCCTTGCAGTGCCGATCAAGGTGGTCGAGTTACTTCTTGACTGCCCTCTCGGATGGCTCGCCAAGAATCTGCCTGAGCTAGGCCTCGGAGGTGATCACGTCCAGGAAACTCGCACTCATCCCGGCCGCCTCCCAGGCAGGGGGAAGTCCGGTGTCACCGTCGGAAGCGGACCGCGCCGGCCAGATTCTAAGGGTGCTGAGCGAGTCCCGGTGTAGACAGGCCCGGGTCAGCTGTATTTGCCACGGAAGTAGACGAGGGGGCGCGCGTCGAGTGTGTCTACCTCCTCGACCCTGGCGATGAAGATCGTGTGGTCGCCCGCTTCGTGCTCGGAAACGACGGCACATCCCATCCGGGCGATCGCCCCGGTGATGACCGGCCAGCGTCCGCCAAGGGTGTCGAACGGGATCTCGACGTCCCCGGTGCGGGCCGCGGTCGGGCGAACGAAGTACTCGGCGATCGGCCTCTGGGACTCGGCCAGGATGCTGAGGCCGAACAGGCGTGTAGTGCGGATGAGCCGGTGCGTGTTTCGATTGTGGCCCACGCAGGCCAGGGCAAGCGGCGGCTCCAGGGACACCGAGGTCACGCCGTTTGCCGTCATCCCGTGGATCCTGCCGTCGGGCTCAACGGTCGTAATAACCACGACGCCCGTGGCAAATCTGCCCCAGGCGTCGCGAAACCGTGCCGCGGAGTTATCCACCCGGGTCAGCGGCGCCGCCGCCCACGCCGTGGCTGGTCTTCCTCTTCTTTCGTGTCCTCGGCGTCTTCGTCCTCGGCCGCGTCGACTTCGCCGTCCTCGTTGTCCTCGTTCAGTTCCTCAACGTCAGGGCCGTCGCCGTTATCCGAATCATCATCGACCTCATCGGGGTCGATGGTGGCAACCGGTGTGCGGCGGGAAGACTTGGCCACGATGGCCGATACGGCGTCGCCCGACTCCAGCTTTTGCAGCGTGACGCCCTGCGTGATCCGGCCCATGGTGCGCAGCTCGTCGATCGGCATCTTGATCAGCAGCGCCTTCTCGGTCGCCAGCATCACCTCGTCCTCGTCCTTGACGACCTGCGCAGCAACGATCTTGCCGTTCTTCGGCGTCAGCCTGAACGTGAGGATGCCCTGGCCACCCCGTCCCTGCTGACGGTACGACTGCAAGGTCGACATCTTGCCGAACCCGCGGCGAGTGGCGATGAGCAGGCGGCCGCCCTCGATCGTCACGTCCATGGCGACAACCTTGTCGCCGTCCTGCAGGCGTATCCCGCGCATGCCGCCGGCGGCACGCTGCCGGGCCCTGATCGACGCGCTCGGGAAGCGGATCGACCGCCCCTGCTCGGTGACGATCAGGATGTCCTGCTCATTCAAAGCCAGCACCACCGATTGGACGGAATCCCCTGCCTTCAGGTTCATCGCGTTCAGTCCAGACCGGCGCATGTTCGCCAGCTTCGACAGGTGCATGCGCTTCACGAAGCCCTTCAGCGTGCACAGGACGATGTAGGTGTCTTCTACGTGCGATTCAACCGATAGCAGGGCGTTGACACGCTCGCCCGCATCCAGCGGAACCAGGTTGACGAGGAGCGTGCCGCGCGAGGTCCGCGAGAGGTCGTTCGGCAATTCGAACGCCCGAACGGTGAACACGCGCCCGCGGTTCGTGAAGAAGAGCATGTGGTCGTGCGTGTCGGCGACCAGCAAGAACTGGATGACGTCGTCTTCCTTGGTCATTCTCTGACCCTTGACGCCTTTGCCGCCTCGGTGCTGGCGGTTGTAGGTGCTGGAAGAGATGCGCTTCACATAGCCGGCCTTGCTGAGGGTGATGACCACTTCCTCGTGGGGCTCGGTGTCTTCGCGGCGCCACTCGCCAATCTCTTCCTGGTGCACGACCGTCTGGCGCTCGCTGCCGAACTTGCGCTTGAGCTCAAGGGCCTCGCGTCGCACCACGCCCAGGATCTTCGTCTGGCTGGCCAGCAGGGCTTCCAGGTCGGAGATCTCGGCCACCAGGGCGTTGTACTCCTCCTCGATCTTCTCGCGCTCAAGGGCGGCCAGCCGGCGCAACTGCATGTCCAGGATCGCCTGGGCCTGGACCTCGCTCAGCGAGAACTCTTTCATGAGGGCGGTACGGGCGGCATCGACGTCGGCCGAGGCGCGGATCAACTCGATCACGCGATCGATGTTGTCGACCGCTATGCGCAACCCTTCCACGATGTGCAGCCGGGCACGGGCCTTCCGAAGGTCGAACTGCGCCCTGCGTGTAATTACTTCCCGGCGGAAGTCAATGAAATGTCGCAGCGCCTGCTTCAGGTTCAAGACCTGGGGCATGCCATCCACGAGGGCGAGCATGTTGACCGAGAAGGCGGTCCGCAGCAGCGTGTGCTTGTAGAGGTTGTTCATGACGACGTCGGCCGAAGCGCCGCGTCGTAGCTCGACTACGATGCGCATGCCCTTGCGGTCGGACTCGTCCCTGACCTCGGAAATGCCCTCGATCTTCTTGGTCTTGGCCAAGTCGGCGATCTTGGCAACCAGCATTGCCTTGTTGACCTGGAACGGTATCTCGGTAATGACGATCCGCAGGCGGTCCGACTTCTTGATCTCTTCCACTTCGTGGGTCGACTGGACGACGATGCGTCCGCGACCGGTCGCGTAGGCATTCCGCACGCCCTCGATGCCCCAGATGTGCGCGCCGGTCGGGAAGTCGGGCCCCTTCACGAACTTCAGCAGGTCCTCGACGGTGGCGTCGGCATGGTCGATCAGGTGAACGATCCCGTCACAGATCTCGCTCAGGTTGTGAGGGGGAATGTTCGTGGCCATGCCGACCGCGATACCCGCGGAGCCGTTTACCAGCAACTGCGGGAGGCGCGCAGGCAGGACCAGCGGCTCCTTGAGCGAGGCGTCGAAGTTATCGCCCCAGTCGACGGTGTCGCGATCGAGGTCGGAGAGAAGCATGTCGGCGATCGGGGCGAGTCGTGCCTCGGTGTAACGCATGGCTGCGGGCGGGTCGCCGTCGATGCTGCCGAAGTTGCCCTGGCCATCGATGAGCGGGTCACGCATCGAGAAGTTCTGGGCCAGCCGAACCATGGCGTCGTACACGGACTGGTCACCGTGCGGGTGGTACTTGCCCAGCACCTCGCCGACAAGTCGAGCGCTCTTCTTGTACGCCGAGGTCGGCCGCATGCCGAGCTCGTTCATGGCGTAGAGGATGCGCCGTTGCACTGGCTTGAGCCCGTCCCGTACGTCGGGGAGCGCACGGGCCACGATCACGCTCATGGCGTAATCGAGGAATGAGCTGCGCATCTCGTCGTCGATACGGACCGGGCGAATCTGGCCGACTACATCGGAAGGGGTCGTCATTCTGGACTCCAGGCGCCGCTACGTGAAGGGTCGTCAGTCCCCGCGGTGGATGCCGTTCAGGGGGCCGGATCGCGCTCTGCAATGGGCGCGCGCGACGCACCTTGCAATTGTATCTGCTGGAAGGTAGCGAATCAACGAAATTCGTCGCGCCGTAACCCGAGTTCCCGGCAGCTCTGCAAAAGGTTGCCCAGATGACCGCAGGGAAAGTGCCCCGCGGCCAGCTCAGGCCGGAGGCCCGCCCCGCGCCCGATCCGCCAGCGCGGGGATAAGGTTCTCGAACCCCGCGGGCACGCCGGGCAGGTGGACCGGCCACTGCACGCCGATGATGAAATGGTCGCCCGGGATCTCGATCGCTTCGACGATGCCGTCCTCGACGGCGAAGGCACTCGACATCAGTCCCTTGCCCCGCCGAGCCTCGGTTATGCCGTGGGCATGCCTGCCTTTAACCGCCACGACGCCGGCGCCACCAACGATCGACGACACCTTGCCACCCATGGTGAGGAACACGCGGTGCCTCGACGGCGACTCGGGCACATTGTGGCTCGGGGACTCGATGGGCGCCCGCCCTCCGTAGGCGGCATTCAGGGCCTGCATCCCCCACTCGATGCCGAGAACAGGAAGGTCGGCGCCAAGCGCTTCGACCAGCGCTACCGGCGGGACGGAAACCTCGGGATTGAACGACCCATTACCCGCCACCAGCAACGCGCAGGAGTGCGGCGGCAGGTGTTCGTCCGGCTGGACTGCCAGCGGCATTGCCGCCGCGCCCTCGAGCGCAGCCCGGCAGATCGCAGATTCGGCGGGGTCCAGCGCAACGACGGCGATCGTGGGCCTCGACGCCCGGTCTCCTAAAACGGGATGCCCCAGAGCGCGTACCAGTTTTCCAGGTGTCGGTCCGTGGCGATCCCTGCGTGGCGCATCAACGCGCCCATGCTGAGCTCCGCGGGGCGGTCTCGCTGATCCTTGCCCTCTTTGTCCTTGCCCTGCGGGATGAACGGGTAGTAGGCCTGGCGCAGGTAGCTGTAGATGAAGTACCCCGCGCTGCCAGGCTTCCAATCGCGCGCTTCGGTGACCGCCGCAAGGTTGGCACCGGGATAGAACTCGAAAACCGCGGCCAGTCGATGCTCCTTCGCGCCGTTCGCCTGTATGGCATTGCCCACCGTGTAGACCGAACTGACCAGGTCCGGAAAGTTGCCGTCGTCCAGAACGACCCAGCGGGTGCCGTGGGCGTCGTCGACCAGGTCGAATCCGGTCTTCGTAGCGCCTTCTCCCTCGTGGAGGATCGGCCCCAGCCGGGTCTTCAACTCATTCAGGAATGGGACATCGGCAGGCCGGAAGATGATGCCGGCCCGCCGGGAAGGCACGATTTCGCGCCGTGCAAACAGCTTTTCGCACGCTTTGATCAGCGTCGATATGGCGTCCCAGTCATCCCTGGGCTTGCTGCGACCGAAGAATCCCAATTTCCTAGCGCCCGAACCTCATCTGCTGCTCAAGTTCCCGCAAGCGCCTGACCCTCTCTTCGACCGGCGGATGGGTCGAGAAGAGGTGGAGGATCTTGTCGCCGCGAACCGCCAGGGGGGCGAACATGAATGCCGCCGCCCCCTGCGCCTGTCGCAGGTCCTTCTCGGGGATGTGCCCCAGAGACCCCGTGATCTTCAGGAGCGCGGAGGCCAGCGAGCCGGGGTCCCCGGTCAGTTCGGCGCCACCGTGATCGGCGTCGAACTCCCGGTACCTAGTCAGCGCCAGGACCAGCAACTGGCCCACGAAGTACACGACAAACGTGACGAGATACACGACCATCAGCGCGCCAGCGTTGCCGCCCTCGCGCCGCCCTCCCCCACCCATGCCGCCGAAGAGCATGCTCCAGAAGAACATCTGCATCAAGAAGCTAGCGAGAGTCACGAAGAAGCTGGCAATGGCCAGCACCAGCATGTCCCGGTTCTGCACGTGGGACAGCTCATGGCCAATTACCGCTTCAAGCTCGCGCTCGCTCAGCCGCTCCCGTATCCCCGTGGTGACGGCCACGAGCGCCTTCTTCGGGCTGCGCCCGGTCGCGAACGCGTTGGGGATGGCGTTCTTCATCACCGCCACCTGAGGCATCGGCATGCCGGCACGCGTCGCCAGCCGCTCGATCATGGCGTGTAACTCAGGCTCCTGTTCCCTGGTGACGACCTTGGCGCCCGTCGACCAGATGATGAGTTTGTCGGACAGGAAGAACTGGAACAGGGCCATAAGGCCCACGACCGAGCCGACGAACAAGAGGGGCACGCCAAACGCCCAGAGCACCAGCGTGAAGATGGCGTACAGGATGCCCAGCATGAACATCGTGAAGTACATACGCGTGACCAGTCCCGGATCCCTCCGGAAGCTGCGCGCGGTTGTGATGGCCATCGGTACCTCCCTGACTTCGAAGCCGCATGGGGCGCCCCGGGGCGCCTCGATCAGTACAGGCCAAGCGGCGACCAACGTGCTCGCCCGCGGTCGTCATGCCGTCACGCGGACGCTACCATTGGATTGTATAGGAGCAAGAGAAGTCACCGATCAACTGCAGCTAATCGAACAGACCGCCACCGACGCCGCGCTCCAGGCTGCCGGACTGGTGGCGGGTCGCTTCGGCAAAAAACTGGACGTATCCCGCAAGCCGCACGACAGCAACACTCTCGTGACGGACGCCGACTTCGCGAGCCAGAAGTTGATCGCCGACATCGTTGCCGCGCGCTTCCCCGACCATGTCGTGCTCGGCGAGGAGGACAAGCCAGACGATGCCCGCCCCGCAGCCGAGTTCGTGTGGGCGGTCGACCCGATCGACGGAACCACTAACTTTGTAAACGGCATGCCGGTGTACGCGGTTTCAATCGGGGTCCTGCAACGCGGCCGCCCGGTGGTCGCCGCCTGCGCCCTTCCCTGGCCGGGGGAACCGTCCTCGATCGCCCTCCACGCCCGCAAGGGAGCGGGCGCCTGGCTCGGTGAGCGGCGTCTCCAGATCCAGGCCGGCGCAACCAATGCCGCACCGACTTCCGGGCGGATCGCAGCGGTGCCCGGCGGGCTCCGCCGAAGCTACCGGTTGAGCAAGGAGTACATGAAGGCAGTCGGGGAGGTCAGGCAGTCCGGCAGCGCCGTCTACGACCAGGCGCTCGTCGCGCTGGGCATCGCCGGCTATTCCATCACCGGCCCGGCGAGAATCTGGGACTTTGCCGCAGGCGTCCTGATCGTCCGGGAAGCCGGTGGGGTCGCCATGACGCCGGTGGATGACACCAAAGGGGGCAAAACGGATCGCTGGAGGCCGCTCGAGTCCTTCGCAACCCCCTACGGCAACGATGGAGACACCCTCAAGCGCATGCGGGCCTGGTACGGGCAGGTCTTGCTCGGTAGTCCCGACATCGTCGACTACGTCACCGGCAATGTACGCCCGCGTCGACCTTCTACGGTCGGGCGCCTTCGACGCATGGTGCTCACGGGGCACCGCCGCAAGAATGCCGGGCCGGCCCGGGACAAGCCCGGCAAGTAGTTCCCGCGGTCCCGCCTGCAGAAGGCGAGGGCAGGTCGACTAGCCTGTGCGCATGCGCAGCCAGCGCATGGCTGCTTCCCCTTCCGCCGCCTGGAACTGCCGTACCCGTGGGATACCTGGCGAGAGAGGCTGAGCGGCCTGCCATGTGAAGTAGCCGGCGACCGCCGCCACCGCCGACGCGCTAGCCCCGGGGTCCGCAGCGCCGTCGGTAGGAAATAGCTTCAATAGCGATTCCGGGTCGGGGCCGCCCTGCATTCCCACGCTCGGGGCGAAACCGACGAAGTCCACCCACGCGGCTCCTGTGCAGGCATACAGACGTTTCGCTCAAGAACCTCGGGCAGGCGGCGGCCAGGCAGCGAGGCGAACGGCGCCAGCTTCAGCCGCTCGGCGAGCTCGTTCAGTGCTCGACACACGCGACCTGGCTCTTTGTCGGTCCAGGGGAGTTGCGGCTCCCACCCGTCGATAGTACGAAAAGCCGGCGTGACCCAGCCTCCGGGCCATGGTCAATGCTCCAGATGAACTCCGGGACCGGTAGACCTGGAGGAAGCCAGGAGACGTGTGGATCGCGCGTCGGTGAATATCGGGCGAGTCGGCGTTTGGCTACGGCCCAACGCTCTTTACGAACGCCCGGTCACCATCGCCATGCTCCAGCACGGCGGCCAGGCCGGGTGAGAATCCGCCCGGTCTGGAGGGTGCCTGACCAACCTTCCGCCGAGACGCTCTTCGCTCGATGCCCGCACGCGCTGAGGCAACTGTTCCCTGGTGATCCGGTCGCCGCGACCGGGAGGACCTTACGATCTTCGCTGGTGGACGGCACCATTACCTGGGCAACGCCATCTCGTCCCGTGCCGCGCAGAAAGGACTACGTTCCGGGTGATTTGCCCTTGCTGGCGGTATGCTGCAGGAGCCAGTACTCCATTGAATCTGCCAGCGCCAGCCAGCTGGCTTCAATGATGTTGCCGGACGCACCTACCGTGTGCCACGTGTGCTGCCCATCCGACGACTCGATCTGGACCCGGACCACCGCGTTGGTGCCCGTGCCATCCGCTACCACTCTCACCTTGTAGTCGGTCAGCTTCACGACCGCGAGGTGGGGGAAGAACTGCAGGAGCGCTTTGCGGAGCGCGTTGTCCAGCGAGTTGACGGGGCCGTTGCCCTCCGCGGCCGTGTGGAGCACATGCTCGCCCACGCGCACCTTGATCGTCGCTTCTGAGGTCAGGTTTTCTCCGTTGGCCGGACTTGATCCGCCGGCGCCCGGGTGCCGTGACTGCACGATCACCATGAAATCGACCAGTTCGAAAGGCGGCTCGTAATTGGGCAGCGTGCGCCTGACCAGGACCTCGAACGACGCTGCCGCCCGTTCGTACGCGAAGCCCCTGGCCTCCTGCGCCTTGACGTGGTTCACGATGTTGCGGGCATCGTCCCGGGTGATCTCGCCGCCGAGTCCCAGCTCCTCCACCTGCTGCAGGATCGTGCTGCGGCCTGCCAGCTCCGACACGACGAGTGCGTTTCGGTTGCCGACGACGTCAGGTGGTACGTGCTGGTACGACTCCGCAAGCTTTTCGACCGCAGCCGCGTGCAGGCCACCCTTGTGGCTGAACGCGTTGGAACCAACGTACGGCTGGTACGCATGTGGCGGCAGGTTCACGACCTCGGCGACAAAACGCGAAAGCTCCGTGAGCGATCGGATCTGTTCGTCCGAGACGCACTTGACATTCATCTTGAGCTGCAGGTTGGCGATGATGCTGACCAGGTTGGCATTGCCACAGCGCTCGCCGTAGCCGTTGATCGTGCCCTGCACCTGGGTGGCGCCCGCCTGCAGCGCCGCAAGCGATACCGCTACCGCGGCGTCGCTGTCGTTGTGGGCGTGAATTCCGAGCCTTGCCCTTGTCGCCGCCTTGACCGCCCGCACCGCTTCAGCAGCCTGTTCGGGCAACGTTCCGCCGTTGGTGTCGCAGAGGATCACGCACTCGGCGCCCGCCTCGACCGCCGCATTTACGGCCTGGACCGCGTATTCGGGGTTCAGCGCGTAGCCGTCGAAGAAATGCTCGGCGTCGCAGAACACCCGGCGCCCGTTTGCGGTGAGGAAACGGATCGAGTCGGTAATCATCGCCAGGTTCTCCTCGAGCGATGTCTCGAGGACCTTCCGGACGTGCAATTCCGAGGCCTTGCCAACGATGGTGACGACCGGAGTCCCGGCTTCCAGCAGCGCCCGCATCGACGCGTCCGATTCACAGTCTCCACCCGCTCGGCGCGTGTTCCCGAACGCCGTCAGGGTCGCGTTCTTGAGTTTCAGCTTCCTTGCCCGGCGGAAGAACTCGTCATCCTTCGGGTTCGCGCCGGCGTATCCGCCTTCGATGAAACTGACGCCCAGCTGGTCGAGGCGGAGCGTAATGGCGAGCTTGTCGTCGACCGAAACCGAAATCCCTTCGGCCTGTGTGCCGTCGCGCAGCGTCGTGTCGTAAAGCTCAACCCTGTCCATGGCAACATCTCCCGGGAGGAAACGCAGGCAACAAAAAACCCGTCCGCTGAAGGGACGGGTTCAGGCCCGTGGTACCACCCTGCTTCCCCCTGCTGGCGGGGCACTTTTGCGAGGCACGTGCTCATGCCTCAGCGGTCGATAACGGGCCGCTTCCGGCCAGGTCTACTCCCCCGCTGGACGGGGTTTCGGCTGGCGGCTTCGGAGTGATCTTCGCCCCGGGCCGCTCGTGCCCTCTCACACCGTGCAGAGCTCGCTTGACGACGGCTTCGGGGTTACTCGTCTCCGTGTCGTCCCGGATCGGGACAACGCCTGTGTCGAGGCTATCACGCGCGCACGCCTGGCTCAATCGGAGACCTGCTCGCCGTGCGATACTCGGCGACAGGACCGCCGATGCTGCGCGGGCCATGCCGCCCAATCCGCTCACGGGGACCCTAGCGATGCCGATCAAACTTGGAGCCAACCTGGCTGAGCCAGCGCTGACCTCCCGCCACGCCAGGCTGGCGGAAGCGGCCGGCTTTGATTTCGTGGCTGCAGGCGAGCACCTCTACCGCGACGAACGGCCAGGACCGACCCAGCTTGCGCTCACGGCGCTGGCGGCGGCCGCTGGCGCCACTGAAAGAGTGCGGCTGCTCTCCTCGATCATCATCACTCCCCTGCACCACCCGGTGATGCTGGCAAAGCAGTCGGCGGTCGTCGACCAGATTTCGGGCGGCCGCCTGACACTGGGCCTGGGCGTCGGCGGAGAGTTCCCGGGCGAGTTCCGGGCCCTCGGGATCCCGCTCAACGAGCGCGGACCGCGGACCGACGAGGCGATCCGGATAATGCGGGCGCTCTGGTCGGGAGGACCCGCTTCACATGCCGGCCGCGCGTTCACCTTTGAAGATGTCACACTGAATCCCGGTCCGTTACAGAAGGGCGGCCCGCCGATCTGGGTTGGCGGCCGGACCGAAGCTGCGATGCAGCGCGCCGCACGCTCTGGTGACGGGTGGCTCCCCTACCTTTATCGGCCGTCTCACTACGCTCGCAGCGTGGACGCCATCAAGGGGCTGCTAGAGAAGCGCGGGCGATCCCTCGATAATTTCGGCTTCGGGTTGCACCTGATGACGGCGATCGGGGCGACGAAGGAAGACTCGATCAGGCTGGCTGCGCCCGCGCTGCAGGCGGGCTACAAGTACGACGGCAACTATGCGGAGTTAGCCGAACGCTATGTTCTCCTCGGTCCACCGGACGCGGCCGTCACGGCGCTGCAACAGTTCCACGAGGCCGGCGCCCGGGACATCCTGCTCAGCTGGATGACACCATCCGAATCGATCGAGGCCCAGATCGAAGTCGTGGGCAAGTCGGTCATACCGGCAATTCGCACCGCCAGCTGAAGCGGGCGGTTGCCACGGCATCTAGAATCAACTCACGGACCTGTCAACCGGGAGACCGGAATCGGTGGCTAGCGTAGAAAAGATCGACCTCGGACTGGTCGACACCGTCGTGGCGGAGTCGCAGGGCCGGCCGGGTGAGCGCACCTTCAAGGTCACGGCGGCCGGACGACGCGGGCGTGCGATCGTGTGGCTGGAGAAGGAACAGCTTTTCCAGGTAGCGCTGGCAATCCGCCAGTTCGTCGCCGCCACCGAGCGCCCGGGCGACCCCGATCGGTATACACCGGAGTACCAGGCCCCTGCGTCAGGGATCGAACTGGAGTTCAAGGCGGTCGAGATGTCCCTGCGACATGATCGCTCCACTGACGTATTCACGGTCGAGGCCGCCAGTGTCGAGTCGGAGGCCACGGCCGAAAGCGAATCCGACGACGAAGAGGAGCCGATCGCAGTCCAGTTCAGTTTTTCCCGACCGAGCGGCGTGAAGCTGTCCGAGCAGGCGCTCGAGGTGTGCGCCGCCGGGCGACCGCGCTGCCCGTTGTGTGGCGGGCCGGTCGATCCAGGTGGTCACGTCTGTCCAAAGTCAAACGGGCATCACAAGGGCGAGATCAAGTTCGCCTGAACGGTGCCCACGAACTCCAGGGGCGCCCGAGATGGAAATCCGTGACGCACACCCCGATGCCGAGACGCTCCGGCTGCTGGCCACCGCGCC
This sequence comes from SAR202 cluster bacterium, assembly GCA_016872495.1. Classification (GTDB taxonomy): domain Bacteria; phylum Chloroflexota; class Dehalococcoidia; order Lucifugimonadales; family Lucifugimonadaceae; genus VGZT01. Next base: position 32,742 of record VGZT01000001.1, on the reverse strand, counting down.
GATCACGGGTTTCGGACTCCATCCGCTTGGCTCGAACCACGTTTTCGTGGTCAAGCTCGATCCCGGCGCGGGAACCGAGCCCATCTACGGGATCTACAAGCCACGTGCGGGCGAGCGCCCACTACGTGACTTCCCACGAGGTACCCTCTACCGACGCGAGTGCGCCGCCTACGAACTCAGTGTCGCCCTGGGTTGGCCCGACATCCCGCCCACCGTGGTGCGCGAGGGACCGCACGGCATCGGCAGCGTCCAGCTGTTCATAGAGGCCGACCCTGCCGCCAACTTCTTCACGATGCGCGAATCGTCGCTGCCGACGTTTGAACCGGTGGCAGCCTTCGACCTCCTGGCCAACAACGCCGATCGCAAGGGTGGGGCCTGCCTGCGGGACGAGCACGGCAAGGTATGGGCCATCGACCAGGGCCTGACCTTCAACCCGTACGCCATCCAGCGCACGGTGATGTGGGAGTTCTGCGGCGCAAGGATCACGGAGCGGCTCACCGACGACCTCCGCCGGATTCGACCGGAACTGAGCCCCAGGGCCGACCTGGGCTGCCGGCTGGAGGAGTTGCTGGTGGAGGGCGAGCTCGAAGCGACGCGCGAGCGGCTTGAGCGAATCCTGGCGGACCCGGTCTTCCCGGTCCTTGACCCTAACTTCAACGTGCCCTGGCCACTCGTCTAGCAAGCTGGGTCCTCAGTCGGCCCGGATATAGGTCTCCTTGACCTGGCCGTCGTCGGAAATCCGGTACGCGCGCACCACCGGGCGAGTCTTCTCCACCAGCGAAACGAGGATGTAATAGGGGTCCAGCCATCCGGTTTCGATAGCGCTCCTGATATCGGTCTCCGACGGGTAGCCCTGCGTGTAGGTGTGTGAGTGGTAGATGGCGAGGAGCCCCTCTCCGCGCGCGTCGGCCTCGCGTTCTACCTTCATGACCTCGACGGGATCCATCGTGTACCGGGAGACCCGGTTTTCATGTGAGTTCGTGATTCGGCGCGTCGCCGTGGCGCGATCGCCCTTCCCGAGCACAAGTCCGCAGCACTCCTCAGGATCGGTGAGCAGAGCGTGCGTGATCATCTCGCCAATGAGTTGCTTTGGGACCTGAAGCAAGTGTGGTCTGGCCCTCCCCCAACGGGATTATATGGAAGGTGCGGATTCACCCTGTCGTATGATGCGCCGCGACGCACCAGGCCGGCGCATCGTGCGCCGCGGAAGGAACCCGCAAATGAAGATCTCGGATATCGATGTCCTGGTCGCCCACCCACCCCGGGGCAAGAACTTCATCTTCGTGAAGATCACGACCGACAACGGCATCGTCGGCTGGGGAGAGGCATATACCCAGGCGGACCGCGACCGGTCGATCGTGGCGCATATCGAAGAGATGAAACGTTACCTGATCGGGCGTGACCCGTTCCACATCAGACACTTCACCCATATCGCCTACGAAGATTTCGCGACCAAACGCGGTTCGATGGACTTTCACTGCGCCGTGAGTGGCATCGAGATCGCGATGTGGGACGTGGTCGGCAAGGCGCTCGACCAGCCGGTGTACAACCTGCTGGGTGGGCCGGTCAGGCCACGGATCCGCGTCTACGCAAACGGCTGGGGCGACGGCGCCAAGACGCCTGATGCCATGGCGAAGGCTGCCCTCCAGATCGTCGATCGCGGATACACCGCGATGAAGTTCGACCCCTTTCCCGGGCCCTGGCGGCCATACGTCGACGCTGCGGAGCTGGAGCAGGCCGCGGCAGCGGTGGGAGCGATCCGCCAGGCGGTTGGACCGCGCGTCGAACTGCTGGTTGAAGTACACCGCAGGCTCGCGCCGATGAACGCAGTACACGTGGCGCAGATGATCGAGAAGTACCGGCCCTACTGGTTCGAGGAGCCGATTCCGTCCGAGAACCTGAAAGCCATGGCCGAGGTAAGAAGCAAGATCAAGATTCCGGTCGTGACCGGCGAGGCACTCTACACGCGCACCGAGTTCCGGGAGGTGCTGGAACTGCGGGCCGCCGACATCTTGAACCCCGACATCTGCAATACGGGCGGGATTCTTGAACTGGTACACATCGCGGCCATGGCGGAGCCGTTCTACGTGGGCGTCTCACCACATGGCTGGAACACGACCTCGATCGGGCTGGCTGCGGCCGTTCATGCCTCGGCAGTCATCCCCAACTTCCTGATCTACGAGTACATGGTCGCCCTCGAGAGCTGGTGCCAGGAGATCTCGATCAACCCCTTGAAGGCTGAAGGTGGGTACATCGAGCTTCCCAACCGGCCCGGGCTCGGGGTCGACATCGATGAAAAGAAACTCGCAATGTACCCGCACAAGCAGTTTCCGCCGCGCTCGATCCGCACGGTCGAGGACGAGCGGAAGTATCACTGAAGGGGTCACCCGGACATAAGCGAAGAGAGGTCACGTTGGTAGCGTGACCTCTCTGTTCTTCTGCTGTTGTTACGACCGTTCAGGTCGCCGATCCCAGGGGCGCCGTTCCGTAGCACTTTGCTCGGATGGGCTTCGGACCCGGCCCTCAGGTCGCGGGTGACCGAAAGGCCCTGTCCTGGAACTGGCGCAAGGCCCGGTCAGATCTGTGTGCCCGGATATCACTCGCCAGGGTGCCTGTGCCCTGCCTGACTGTGCCCGGGCCCGGTAGCAGGAAGTGCCACGCATGGAACCGAACGAATGTCAGGACCATGCATGCCCCCTTCTTGCCGCCTTCCGATCGGCCACTACGTCCGACTCGTTACCTTCGCTGTTCGGGTTAGTCCGGTGTTGCCGCCGGGGCGCAGTGTTTCCTATCCAGCCTGTTGCTACCCACCAGGCTGATTCTCAAGTTGCGCTGGTACCGAGCCTCAAGCCAGGCTTACGGTCGATCGGATTCACCGTTCCGCCTGGGCGCTGGTAGAGCCGAGCCACTGTTGGAACCAGGCGTATGCCCGGACCATCCGTGCCTCCTTTTGGACTCACGCGCAAAGAACCAGGTCATTGCTCCTCAATCAGATTTTGCCGCTAACTTATTACGTGAAAACCCCACGCTTCGATTCTTTACAAATTTTTCACGCCAATCGGACGGCCACTCTTCAACGTTTTTCGTATCAGAAATGCGCTCTGGGGCTTCTTACCCGTCAAGAATATTTGGCCGGGCCCGCTTGCCGTGCTGCGCCCTACGCAGGCACCAGCGCCTGGTAGGTTTCGGCTTCCGTCCGAATTTGTTTCCAGTCCCAGAGCTGTGGCACGGTCTTGATGTCCCGCCAGAGCGGCATCTGGTCGGCATAGTGCGGGCTTCCAGGATGACCGGAGACGCCCATCGGCACGATCCACCTCGAGCGCGTCCAGTCAGCCGGGTCGTGGATGTACCGGTTCACGCTCATCCCGGTCAGGATAAACGGGTTCTCCAGGTTGTAGCCGCCCTGCAACGGGGTGTCGCCATCGCCATGACAGGCGGTGCCCGGCGGGTCCAGAAGTCCCGCTGCGTCGGGGAACGCCGCCGAGAGTGGATGGCGCGGGCGGGTACGGTGGAGCTGGCCGTACTGCCAGGCATTCATGTCTTTTCCAAGCCGCTTCTCCAGGTCGCCCAGGCCCGCTTCCAGCGACCTGCCCAGCACGTCCGACCAGCTGGTACCGGCGCTCAGGAGCCGTGTGTCGTTGCTGGCTATCGACTCGACGATCCGAGTGGTCAGCTGTTGAACGTGGGACGCCGCGCCTCGGCCGGTCGCTCCGAGGGCTTCGTCGGCCAGCGGCCCGAGGGCGCGCCCGATCACGTCTCTCGACAGCTGCACCCGGAGCGCCGAGAAGATGAGCGCCTCTACGCTGTCGCGGCTCATCTCACCATTCCAGGACGCCAGGCGCGCCAGCGCATCCTTCTGGCGGGGGTTGCCAGGCTTCAGCTTCCTCAATGCATCACGGATGACGTTGGCTGGTATCGACACACGCTCGGCGTGGATCGCGGACATATCCTCGACGGTGGATTTTCCCTCACCAAGTTCCAGTATGCGTGCAGTGATGCGCCTGGCCCGATAGTCGGCCGAAAAATCCAGGCCGATGTAGTGCGGGTAGGAGTCGCCAACCACGCGCTGGTTGCACGTGACGGCATAGCCTTCTTCAGGGTTTCTGGAATGCGGCATCTGGTCGAACGGGATCAGGCCTTTCCATTCGTGCTCGCCGGTCCACCCCGGAACGGGGCGCCAGGCGTTCGACATCGACCTGACGGGGATTCGACCGCGCAGCCGGTAGCCGAAATTGCCGTGGACGTCACCGTACATGTAGTTGTTGACCGGCTCCGTCCATTCCCGCATCGCATCCTCGAGGCCGTCGGCGTCGGGCGCGCGCAGAACCTCGTAGACGGCGTCGGGCCAGGGCGTCCCGGAGTTTGTCCCCGTATGGCTGAACGCAAGGCCCCAGCCTTTGTCCGGGTTACCGGCCACGACCGGGCCGTGGCGGGTAACTACGACGTCGATCTTTTCCGATTTTGCCCCCAGCACGCCTATCGTCTCGCTGCGCACCTCGGCGGGCAGCCACTGGTCCCTAAACTGGTATTCGAGTCGCCCGTCCGTGCGCCTGAACTTCTCGATGAACAGGTCCTGGTAGTCGGCGTTCCCATGGGTCATCCCATAGCCGACGTTCCGCGTGTGGCTGAAATGAGGCGCGCCAGGGACGCCGGGGACCGAGTAGCCACTGACCGCCCACTCCGGGCAATCCACATGGACCTGGTAGTACACGCTCGGCGTGTCCAGACCACGGTGTGAGTCACCGGCAACCAGCGGGAGCCCCGTGGCGCTTCGCTTGCCCGAAATCACCCACGAGTTGCTGCCTGCATCGGTCTCTCCAAGCCAGTTCATCGATTCCGCGGCCCGCGTTAGCTCCTTAAGCCCGTCGAGCTCAGGGCCCTTGAAGACCCCGCCGGGCGGAATGGTCAGCAAATGTCCCCGGGGATAGCCGCGGAACAGGTTGGCGGCCGCATCGGGGCCGAGGGTGGAGGCGACCCGCGCACGCCAGAGCTTGGATTCGAAGGTGCCCATGAGCATGTTGCGCACCTTGTACACGGCCAGGCAGTGCCAGGCCTCCCACGGCTCCGGCTGCACCTTGAGTAGCCCGTACTCGATCGGCCAGGCGCGGGTTGTCTTCAGGAAGGCGTTGACCCCCGCCGTGTACGCGTCGAGCATCGAGCGGGCCCCGTGACTGGAGGCGTCGTAGTCGGCGCGGGCGGCGCGGGCGACCTGCATGTGGCGCAACGTCCGGTCCCCTGCGATGCCAACCGCGCCCGACGTGAGACCAGATGGTCCGCCCGCTTCTGCCCATCTCCCGAGCGCCCTGCGGCGGTCGAAGTCCATGTGCCAGAGTCGGTCCTGCGCCGTTACGAAGCCCTGCGCAAGGAAGGCGTCGTGCTCGTTCTGAGCCTTGATGTGAGGTATGCCCCACCGGTCCCGAAAGACGTCGACGGGCTTCTCAAGACCAGCGATCCTGACCTTCGAGGTCAGGTCAGGAAGGGCTGCTCGAAGGTCATTCATGGTGATGGGCGAGGACATCGACTTCCTCCACTCCGATCGGCGCGGCACTCAAGAAGCGTCACTGTATTCCCGCGCGCTCTGGTGTCAAGCCACGGACCTGGACGTGGTCAGTACGGGGACGTTGACGGTTCGATGCCTGCGCCTGGCGGCGCCTCCTACCGGCGCGGAACCCCCGCGCGCGGTCCTCGCTGAGGTAGCGCGCGACGCGCTGCCGCCTGGCACGACTCTCCCCGTATGCCGACCGGCCGCGCGCCGCCCGCGAGGCCCTCCTGCCGGACCTGGTGGGACCACGAGACGTTCAGCCTGTGGGCGCAGCCGTGGGGGAAGGTGATCAACGTCTATCCGGAAAGCTCGATCCGGTGATCTGGCCAGGTTGCCGCCCTGCTCAACGCCCATCCGCTGACGGTGTCAATCATCCACGCGATCGCATCGTCGCCTAGCCCCTGGTGTACCGGAAGGCACACGGTCGTGTCCGCAAGTTCTGCCGCCTCCGGGTGGGCTCCGGAATCCAGCCCTGCGGGTAGAGTCGGCCACCTCCACGCCCCGATCCCCTCGGAGAGCAGCGCGCCAAGGAGGTCGTCCGCCAGGGCACGGTCGGCCACACGGACGGGGTAGCACCACGGAACGGTCGACCCGTCCGGTTCACGCGCCAGGGCCTGTGTCACCCCGGGGAGGTCGGAGAGTCCGGTCGCAAGGTGGCGGAAGTTGTGACGGCGGGCCTGTCCATGACGTTGCAGTCTCCCGGACTCCGAGGCCAGCACGCCTGTCGAAAGCCGGTCTGGGAGCCTTGCAGCTGTGCCGTTGCGTCGCAGGTCAGGTTCGTCGGAGAAGGTCGGCCCGAGCGTGTGAAGCAGCCTCCTGCTGCCGGCCGAGAAGACCGCCCAGGAAGCCAGCGATCTTCCCGCCTGTACGACGCCGCACCGCCGGTTCGTGGCGGCCTGCGCGGAAATGCCAGTGAGCGCCGCGCCATGCACCACCGGCAGGAACTTGCGCCACGTGTAGACGCAAGGCGAGTCGGCATCCAGGGGTAGCCCTCCTGCGATGGTCGTCAGGAAGGCATGGGCCCGATCCTCGATCAGGACCGCTCCGCGACGGTCTGCCAACGACCTGGCGTCGGCCACCGGCGAGGGAAATCCGAAGTAGTGGACCACGACGATCGCACCACCCGCGGAAGGCGCGTTCTGCTCAATCCAGTCGATATCAGGCGAGAGGTCTGGTCCCAGTCGGTAGTAGACCACCGTGCGTCCGGCCGCCCGGACGCCGTCCACGAGCGTGTCGCAGATGAAGGCCGGAACAAGCACTGGCCCGGCCGGACACTCTCGAAGGGCAACCGCGATCGCCTGTCTACCGAACTCGAAGAGGAGAGCGTTACTGCCAAAGACCCGCCTGGCGTGCTCGGCGGATGTCGAGGCGTAGCAGACCGCCCTGGCCAATGATCCCGGGGAAAGCAGTGGTTCGCCGGGGACTATCAATGCGGCTCGAGGTTGCTACACGACGCGGCCGGCGATGATGTCTCCCATGTCCGTCGTACCAACGGTGCGCTCGCCCGGAGCGGCGATATCGCGGGTTCGATAACCCTCCGCGAGGACACCGTCCACCGCGTGTTCGATCGCGTCAGCCTCGGTGTGCAGGCCAAAGGACCAGCGCAGCATCATGGCGGCGCTCAGGATGGCGGCAATCGGGTTGGCGATGCCTTTGCCGGCGATATCGGGCGCAGAACCATGGATCGGTTCGTACAGCGCAGGACTGCTCTTGCGGGGCTTACTGCTGTCGGCCGTCGGCAGCGAAGAGAGGCTGGCCGACGGCAACATGCCCATCGACCCGCCCAGGATCGACGCCTCGTCTGACAGGATGTCGCCAAACGTGTTCTCCGTGACAATCACGTCGAACTGGGCCGGGCTCAGTACCAGCTGCATGGCGGCGTTGTCGGCCAGCATGTGGATCAGCTGGACGTCGGGGTACTCCTTGCCCACTTCGGTGGCGATCTCCCGCCAGAGGCGTGACGACTCCATCACGTTCATCTTGTCCAGCGAGTGAAGCTTCCTCCGGCGCTTGCGCGCCAGTTCGAAGCCGACGCGTACGACCCGCTCGATCTCCTTCTCGGTGTATGAGAGCGTGTCGACCGCCCGCCGGCCGCGGCTCGTCTCCCAGCGCTTCTTGGGCTTGCCGAAATACAGGCCCCCGGTGAGCTCGCGAATGATGATCAGGTCGACGCCCTTGAGCCGCTCCGGACGCAGCGGGCTGGAGTGGGCAAGCTGCGGGTACATCCGAACCGGCCGCAGGTTGGCGAACAGTCCGAGCGACTTGCGAAGCGCCAGGATCCCCTGTTCTGGCCGCACCTTCGCCCTCGGGTCGTCCCACTTCGGGCCGCCCACCGCGCCGAACAGGACGGCGTCAGATTGCCTCACAACGTCGAACGTCGCTTCCGGCAGGGCCGTGCCGAACTCATCGATCGCGGCCCCTCCGACCGGCCCGGTCCCCCACTCGAAGACATGGCCGTACCGGTGGCGCACCGCGTCAAGAACCTTCATGGCCTCGGCGACCACTTCGGGCCCGATACCGTCGCCACCCAGCGCTGCGATCTTGTATGACAAGGGTTACTGTGCTCCCGATTGCTTGACCGGTGGAAATAAGCCGCTCACGGCCCCTACCACCTGGGCTTTCGCCGTGCCTCAAAGGCCGCGATAGACGGATCCTTGACCAGGGTTCGACCGATGTCGTCCAGGCCCTTCAGCAACGAGTCCTTCCGGAACTGGTCGACCTCGAATGACTCCGACCAGCCGTCGGCATCCGAGACCGTCTGGCGCTCCAGGTCAACCGTCGCCTTGTAGCCGGTGCGCTGGAGCGCTTTCGCCATAAGCGTGCTAACGCCCTCCTGGCTCAGCACGACCGGCAGCATTCCGTTCTGGAAACAGTTGCTGCGGAAGATATCGGCGAAGCTCGGGGCGATGATCGCGCGAAACCCGTACTCCTGGAGTGCCCACGGCGCGTGCTCCCTGGACGAGCCCGAACCGAAGTTCGGACCGGCGACCAGGATGCTCGCCCCTCTGTATTTCGGGCTATTCAGCACGAACTTGGGGTTGGGCGTCGGGTACTCGAGGTAGCGCCAGTCGTAAAACGCGAACTCCCCGAACCCCGTGCGCTCGATACGCTTGAGGAACTGCTTGGGGATGATCTGGTCCGTGTCCACGTTGGAACGATCCAGCGGCGCCACGATCCCGGTCAACTTCTTAAACGGTTCCATCTACCACTCCAGATTGTTCGCGGCTTCTTGTGAGACCAGACTCATCAGCGGCGCCAGGGCCGGCGAGGGCGAGCCTCGCCTTTACCCGCCGCGCGTTCCTCGGGCGTCGGGGCCTTGACGAGGTTCGGCCCGACGATCGCAAACCTGGCTTCCTGACGGTTGTGAATCCCGCGCAGCACGATCAGCCCGATGATTGCCGGCAGGACCATCAGAATGTCCGACCACATCAGCAGGTTGTAGGCGTCGATACGCGCCTGGATGTCGGCGTTGGCCAGCGCCCTGACCAGGATTGGCGGGCTCAGCAGCAAAGACGCCACAACGGTCAGCCACCAGAATGAGATCAGGGGGGAGCGCCGCCCACGATGCTCGTTCAGCTGAAGGCCGAGCGGCGCGGCCGGGTCACTCCCGCGCCAGATCTCGGCGAACACCTGCATGGGTTGCCAGAAGTTGGCGATCGGAATCAACATCCAGCCGACCGCCCACCCGGGCGTGAACTTCTGGCCTTCCGACTTCAACGGGCGCAGGTTACGGCTGGCGCGATGAACGAAGCTGACCAGCAAGTACAGCACGGCTATCAGCGCGACCAGTTGCCCGACAAAGATGATCGCGCTCGTCGAATCCGCGTTGTTGACGTCCCCGGCGAATTCGACGATCTGGTCGCAGCCGCTCGTAGCCGAGGTCAATTCCGCCGTCGAGTGGCAGTCGATGCCGTTGACCTCGGCGAACTCGAACAGCTGGATGATGGTCGCCTGCCCGACCGGCACGGTCCGGAATCCTCGTGCCTGCCAGCTCTCGATCATGCTGGCGGTACGGTTGTTATCCCAGGCCGCGATCAACGCCATCAACACCCATACGGTGAGGGCGATCGACAACCACAGCAGCGTCGAACGGTTCGACTCGTAGCCCCACGGCTTCTGCGCCTCGTTCCTGGCGCGGGCGATCAGGTCTTCGCGCCTGGTGGTGGACTCCCGTCGCCCGAACGGTGCGCGAGCGCGCGGACGCGGGCCACGTCCGGAAGTCATCGGTTAGCTCGACCAGTCCCGGATATCTACGAAGTGCCCCTTTATCGCGGCGGCGGCGGCCATCTGGGGACTGACCAGGTGGGTGCGGCCACCCTTGCCCTGCCGCCCCTCGAAGTTCCTGTTGGAGGTCGATGCGCACCGCTCGCCAGGGGACAGGATGTCCGGGTTCATGCCGAGACACATCGAGCAGCCGGCTTCGCGCCATTCAAAACGCGCTTCCCTGAAGATCTTGTCGAGGCCTTCCTTCTCCGCCTGCAGCTTGACCATGTTGGAACCCGGCACGACCATGGCCCGGACCTTTGCGGCGACCTTCTTGCCGCGGACGATCTCGGCGGCGGCCCGCAGGTCCTCGATTCGCGCGTTGGTGCAGGACCCGATGAAAACACGGTCGAGACGGATCGCCTGGATCGGCGTCCCTGGCTTCAAGTCCATGTAGTCCAGGGCCCTTGCAGCGTTCTCTCGTTCGGCCGGGTCGTCGAAGGAGTCCGGCTCGGGGACGGCGCCGCTGATCGGGACGACCTGGCCCGGATTGGTGCCCCACGTCACGTGCGGTTCGATGCTGGGACCGTCGATCTCCAGCAGCCGGTCGTAAATGGCGCCTTCGTCAGTCCGCAGCTTCTCCCATTCGCGGGTCGCCGCGTCGAAGTCCTTCGGCACGAACCTGCGCCCCCGGAGGTAGTCGAACGTCTTCTGGTCGGGTGCGATCATGCCGGCGCGCCCGCCACCTTCGATGGTCATATTGCAGACGGTCATCCGGCCTTCCATCGAGAACGCTTTCACCGCGTCGCCGGTGTACTCGACCACGTGTCCGGCGGCGCCCGCAACACCCATCTTCCCGATGATGTGCAGGATAAGGTCCTTGGCAGTCACTCCGAGCGGCAGCTCGCCGTTGGTCCGGATCTCCATGGTCTTTGGCCGCCGCTGGACCAGGCACTGCGTCGCGAGCACGTGCTCAACTTCGGACGTGCCGATGCCAAAAGCGAGTGCCCCGAACGCGCCGTGAGTTGAGGTATGACTGTCGCCGCAAACGATCGTCGACCCGGGTTGCGTATAGCCCAGTTCGGGTCCGATCACGTGCACGATTCCCTGGTTCGGACTGCGCATCCCGTAGAGGGTGATCGCGAATTCCCGGGCGTTCTTCTCGAGCGCTTCGATCTGCTTGCGGGCGATTTCGTCGGTGATCGGCTTGCTGCGATCATCCGTCGGCACGTTGTGATCCACGGTGGCGATGGTCAGGTCCTTCCGCCGCACCTTCCGGCCAGCCATTCGAAGGCCCTCGAACGCCTGTGGGGACGTGACCTCGTGGACCAGGTGCAGGTCGATGTAGATGAGCGCCGGTTCGCCGGGGCGCTCCTCGACGACATGCTGTTCCCAGATCTTCTCGAACATGGTCTTCGGCAACTTCGACACTCCCGGGCACCTTCCCGCCGATCAGGCCGTCGGAACGTAATAAGTGCGATTCATCAGGTTTGTCCGCATGCCCTGGCAGGCGCCAGGCGGAGTGCGGACTTCGCAATGATAGCGGCGGCTGGTTCACCACCTAGCTGACGCGCAGCACCTCCGCAGAAACGAAACGGTCGCCATTGAAGGCCAGGCGCACCCCCTCACAGTAACCGCAGGCCGGCCCCCACGAGGCATGGTCCGCGTCGAACAGGCACCCCACCGCGGCCGCTTCGACGAGCCCCCCGTGGGTGACAAGCAGCCCGGAGCCGCCCGGTGGCAGGTGTAGCGCCAACGACCGGACCTGCGCCGCCAGTGCGACGGCAAAAAGGCCGGTCGCGCCGCCCTTCGAGATCACCCGGCCAAACTCGGCAAACCCCGCTTCGGCATCGATCTCGGAGTCGACCTCAGCACCAAGGCGACTCAGCTGCTCGGTCTGATCGTCCACCGCGAACCCCATCGCTACCGCCGTCTCCAGGGCCCTGCTCAACGTACTGGTGACCACCCGGTTGAAGGGCCCCATTGTGGCGCCGACACGACGGGCCAGCTGTACGCCGGCACTCGACAGGTGCTGCCCGCCCTCAATTCGGATGCTGTGCCTGCGGATCTCGACGTGGCGCAACGAATTCGACCGGATGCCCACCCGTGGTCCGCCACCTGCCGTGATCGTGACCGGCGGGCCGCCGCCCGGAGGCGACGGCCGCGCAGGAGTTTCGAAGAGACCTCGCGTGGACATTGCCTGGTTGCGGCTAGCGGGCCGTGGCCGCGCGCCTTTGCGTCGCGATCTCGTCTTGCTCAACGATCATGAGCATGCGGTTGATTGCGTTCACGTACGCGCGTGCGCTTGCGACCACGATGTCCGTGGAGCTGCCGCGGCCCGCGTAGACGCGTCCTTCGCGCTCGATGCGAATCGTCACCTCGCCCAGGGCATCGATGCCTTCCGTCACCGAATTCACCGCGAATTCGGTGAGCGTGACCGGCAGCTTGGCGATGCCATCGATCGCCTTGCACACCGCGTCAACGGGGCCGGTTCCCTCGGCAGTCCGCTCGGTTGCCGTCCCCCTCGAGTCGACCAGTCGCACCGTCGCCGTGGGCTTCTGCTGGTTGCCGCACACTACGTGGACCTTGTCGACCGTGTAGGCGAACGTGACGTCCGCGGCCCTGTGTTGCTCCTCCATCAGGGAGACCAGGTCGAGGCCGGTGACTTCCTTCTTCTCGTCGGCCAGGCGCTTGAAGGCGGCGAAGGTCCGGTCGAGCTCTTCCTCGGACAGCAGGTACCCCTGCTCCTTGAGCTTGGCCCTTAACCCGGCGCGTCCCGACAGCTTGCCCAGGACGATCGCATCGCCTCGCCACCCGACGCGCTCCGGCTCCATGATCTCGAAAGTCGTCCGCTCCTTCAGGTAGGCATCCTGGTGGATACCCGACGAGTGCCGGAATGCGTTCTGGCCGACGATCGCCTTGTTGTACTGGATCGGGAAGCCGAAGATTGAGCTCACCAGCCGGCTGGTCGGGACGATCTCACGGGTGTTGATCGAGGTGCCGATCTTGAAGTGATCGCGGCGCGTCTCGATCCCCATGATGACCTCTTCCAGAGACGCGTTCCCGGCACGCTCGCCCAGGCCGTTGATACAGCCCTCGATCTGGCGGGCGCCGCCCTCGATTGCGGCCAGGCTGTTTGCGACCGACAGCCCGAGGTCGTTGTGGCAATGGACGCTGACGACCGCCTTCTTGATGTTGGGAACCTTCGCGAACAGGCCCCTGATCAGCTCGCGGAATTCGGCAGGCGTCGTGTACCCGACCGTGTCGGGGATGTTGACGGTCGTCGCACCCGCCTCGATGACGGCCTGGATCATGGCGTAGAGGTACGCAGGCTCCGTGCGGGTCGCGTCCATCGGGGAGAATTCGACGTCGGCGCAGTAGCCGCGCGCGCGCTTCACCGCCTCGACCGCCATGTTCATGATCGTCTCGCGGTCCTTGCGCATCTGGTGCAACAGGTGCACCTCGGAGCTCGACAGGAAAGTGTGGATTCGGGGCCGAGCGGCGTCCTTCAGCGCCTCCCATGCGCGATCGATATCACCGGGCACCGCCCGCGCCAGCGAGCAGATGACCGGTCTGCGGATCTCGCGCGCGATCGTCCGGACGGCGTCGAAGTCACCCGGAGAGCTGGCGGCAAAGCCGGCCTCGATCACGTCCACACCCAGGCGATCGAGCTGGCGCGCGATGCGGAGCTTTTCTTCCACAGTCAGCCCTGCGCCAGCCGACTGCTCTCCGTCACGCAATGTCGTGTCGAATATGACTACCTTGTCTTGCGCCATGTGATTCGCCCTTTCGTGCCCCGGAGTACGCACTGATTCGATCGGGATCGTCCTAGGTGGTCTTCTCCAGCCAGGGCATCATGTCCCGCAACTCCTTGCCGATCTTCTCCACGGGGTGGTCGGCATTCTCTTTTCGGAGCCGGAGGAAGCGGTGCTGGCCCTCGTCGTTTTCGGCTATCCATTCCCTCGCAAAGGCGCCCGACTGGATCTCCTTGAGCACCTTGCGCATGTTGTCCTTGACCCGCTCGTCGATGACCTTCGGGCCCCTGGTGTAATCACCGTACTCGGCGGTGTCGCTGATTGAGTCCCGCATCCAGCCCAGGCCGCCCTGGTACATGAGGTCGACGATCAGCTTCAGTTCGTGCAGAACCTCGAAGTAGGCCGACTCCGGTTGGTACCCGGCCTCCGTAAGAACCTCATAACCCGCCTTGACGAGCGCCGAGACCCCGCCGCATAGCACTGCCTGCTCGCCAAACAGGTCGGTTTCCGTCTCTTCCTTGAACGTCGTCTCGAGGATGCCGGCCCGGCCGCCGCCGATGCCGCGGCCGTAGGCCAGCGCTCTCTCCTTGGCGTGACCGGTTGCGTCCTGGTGGACCGCCACCAGGCACGGCACTCCAAGTCCCATCTCGAATACGCGGCGCATTCGGTGGCCCGGCGCCTTAGGGGCGATCATCGTGACGTCGACTTCCTTCGGCGGCTTGATCGTCCCGTAGTGGATGTTGAAGCCGTGGCAGAACATGAGCATGGAGCCCGGCCGCATGTTGGGCAGGATCTCCTTCTTGTAGACCTCTGCCTGCCGGGTGTCGGGCAGGCACATCATCAGGGCGTCGGCCTTCTTCGCGGCATCGGCGTTCGACAGCACTTCAAAACCGGCCTGCTTCGCCTTCTCGACACTCTTGCTGCCCTGGTACAGGCCGATGACGACCTTGTGCCCGTTCTCCTTGAGGTTCAAGGCATGGGCATGGCCCTGGCTCCCGTAGCCAATGATGGCCACGGTCTTGCCCTGCAGCGGCTTCGGGTCGATGTCCTTGTCGTAGTAAAGCGTTGCCATGTTTCCTCTTATCCATCCCTCGCCCTGCCCGGGCCGGTCACATTCGCTTATCGCTTGACGTTGAAGCCGTCGCGGCCACCCTTGGCCAGCGCGGAGCGCGGCATGGCGACCCGTCCGGTCCGCATTACCTCGCGGACCCCGAACGGCTTCAGCAGCGTGATCATCGAGTCGATCTTGTCGGCGTCGCCCGTGGCCTCGATGATCATGGCCTCGGCGCCCACGTCAACGATATCGGCGCGGAAGATCCCCACCAGCTGGAGGATCTCAGTGCGCGTCGAAGGCTGTGCATTGACCCGCACCAGCGCCATCTCCCGGTAGACCACGTCCTGGTCGGTGATGTCATCGGCCTGGACTACGTCGATCAGCTTGTCGAGCTGCTTCGCAACCTGGCCCACCGTCTCGGCGTCGCCTTCGACGATGAACGCCATGCGCGAGAGGCCGCGCTTCTCAGAGTGGCCGACCGCCAGGCTGGCGATGTTGAAGCCACGCCTCCGGAAAAGCCCGGCGACGCGCGCCAGGACGCCCGGCTTGTCTTGCACGAGCGCAATGACCGTTCTCGAACCCTGGACCGGCTTGTATGTCAACGGCTACAGCTTCTCCTCGATCAACTCGTCGATACTCATCCCGCCCGGGATCATCGGGTACACGTGCTCGCTGGCCTCGATCCTGAAGTCAACGATGACCGGCCCCGGGTGCTTCTGGGCGGCGCGAATCGCCGCGTTCACCTCTTCCTGTTTCGTGACCCGGATGCCCTTGATCCCGTAAGCCTCCGCCAACTTCACGAAGTCCGGATTGCGCGTGTACGCGTTGGCGTAGAACCCCTTGTTGTAGAAGAGGTCCTGCCACTGCGTGATCATGCCCAGCGAGTTGTTGTTCAGGATGGCGAACTTGACCGGCAGGTTGTTCTCGGCGATCGTCGCCAGCTCGGACATGGTCATCTGGAAACCACCGTCGCCGGCTACCGACCAGACGATCTTGTCGAGCTGGGCGACCTGGACGCCCATGGCCGCGGGGACCTCGAACCCCATGGTGCCGAGGCCGCCCGAGGTGAACCAGACGTTGCTCTCGGAAGGCAGGTAATGCTGGGCAGCCCACATCTGATGCTGGCCGACGCCGGTGACCACAAGCGCCTTGCCCTCGGTGATGTCGTTGAGCGCCTTGACCACGTGTTGGCCGAGGAGCTTCTCGGTCTCGCGAATGCGCAGCGACGGATGGTCCGCCTTCAGCGCGTCGAGGTGGGCCAGCCACTCCGGTCGGCTCGCGCGATTCACCAGCGGAATCAGCTGCTCGAGCACATCGCGGGCGTTGCCGACCACCGGGGCATCGACATGGATGTTCTTATTGATCTCGGCAGGATCGACGTCGATATGGATCTTCCGGGATCTGGTTGCGAACTTCTTGGTGTCACCGGTGATCCGGTCGTCGAACCGGCTCCCTACGGCGACGATCAGGTCGGCCTGGTCGAGCGCCAGGCTCGCCCACGCGACACCGTGCATGCCGGGCATGCCGAGCGACAACACGTGGCGGCCCGGGAACGAGCCGATACCGAGCAGGGTTGTGATGACCGGGATCTGCGCCTTCTCGGCGAACGTCTTCAACTCCTCGAAGGCGTGCGAGATCGTCACGCCGTGGCCGGCGAGAATCACCGGGCGCTTGGCCGAGTTGATGAGCTGGGCCGCCTTCTCGACCGCCGCCTCGTCGCCCTTGCCCGGCGGGACGTAGCCGGGGAGGTCTACCGTTTCCGGCCAGACGAACTCTGCGGGCTCCTGGAAGACGTCACGTGGAATATCAACCAGCACCGGACCGGGCCGGCCGGTGCGGGCGATGTAGAAGGCTTCCTTGATCGTCCTGGCGATGTCAGATGCGTGCATCACGAGGAAGTTGTGCTTGGTTACCGGTAGCGTGGCGCCAGTGATATCCGTTTCCTGGAACGCGTCACGCCCGATCGCGCTGCGGGCGACCTGGCCCGTAATCGCCACAACCGGCGAAGAGTCCATCGAAGCGGTCGCCAGGCCGGTGATCAGGTTGGTCGCCCCCGGTCCCGAGGTGGCGAAGCAGACTCCGACATTGCCACTGGCGCGGGCGTACCCGTCCGCAGCGTGCGCGGCGCCCTGCTCATGACGGACGAGGATGTGCTGCAACTTCCGGTACTGCGGCAGGATCCCGTAAAGAGGCAGGATGGCCCCGCCCGGAAGGCCGAATACGACCTCGACACCCTCGCGCAACAGGCTCTCACAGACGATCTGGCCGCCGGTCAAAGTTCGTCCGGTCTTAGCCATTAGGTTTTGCCTCCTGCGCATTAGTACGGTCACGTGCCGTTCAGCAAACAAAAAAGTCTCGCCCTCAAAGGACGAGACTTGTGCCCCGCGGTACCACCTTCGTTCTCCCGCCCAAACGGCCTTCAGCCATCGGTCGGGAACACTCATCGCTCTAACGTGGCGACCGTCCGGCCCTGAGATCCTCTCCGAAGAGGCTTTCAGGCCGGCCGCTCCCGGGCGAGTTCCCGGCGGATCGGGCACCGGCTTTCCACTGGCGCCGGCTCACTAATGCCCGCCGTTTCCGGTACTACTCCCGTTCACAGCGTTGTGTGCGTCATGCGTCCACGCAGGGCTTCCACGCTCTGAGTGACGCGATTGCGGAAATCGTAGCAGGTCCCCAGCCGCGGGTCAAACCAAACCGCTTCTTTATGCCCGAGTGCGCCCGGCAACTTCACGGATATAAATCCAGCCTGCTAGACTCCGCCTCTGTGCTGGGGGTCATGCCTGAGATGATTACGGAACGAACAGTGCCCAAACCAACTGCGAACCACCGCATCCGACCATTCGAGTGGTCGGATTCGTCTCGTATGCACGCCCTGATACACGAAATCGGTGATCGCGTTCACCGATCCTGGGAACATGACATTGCGGATTTCGAAGCCGAACTTCGCCTGCCGGGAGTCAGCCCTCTGACGAACCTCTTCGTCGCGGAGATCGACGGAGCGGTGATCGGCTTCGCCTCGACCCTCCCCGAGCTATCAATCGGCCGTACCGTCGTCCGCTTCGGAGTGTCACCTGGCCATCGCCGCCGGGGCATCGGCACCGAACTGGTCAATGCCGCGTTGCGACGTTCCAGGTTGCTTGGCGCGAAACTCGCCCATGTGCCCGCCCCGGGTGGTGACGCGACCTCCGGATTGTTCCTACAGCAGAATGGCTTTGTGCCGGCCAGGCACTTCATCCGCATGGCTTGCGCGACCAGGCCGACGACGATGCCCGCAAAGACTGGCTTCGAAATCCGGACGCTGAAGCCGAGTGAGGCGGGCGCGCTCGCCGAGCTCCAGAACGCCGTATTCGATGGCACCTGGGGCTTTGCCCGCATCAGCGAGCCGGAGATGACCGCCGCCCTCGCCCTGAGCGGGCGGGGCCACGAGCGTGCCATGGTCGTATCCGACGGCGGCCGGTTGATCGCCTACGTCTGGACTCACCTGCTGCGGAACCGATCGGGATTCGCCGGCACGGTGATCGCTACCGGGGTGCATCCGGCGTTTCGCCGGCTGGGCCTGGGCGAATCAATCACGGCCGAAGGCGTTCGCTCGCTCTTCGACGCCGGGGCCGCAGAGGTCGACCTGGAGGTCGACAGCAAGAACGTGCTGGCGGCGGGCATGTATGAGCGCCTGGGGTTCCGGCGACGCGGCGGAACCTTCTGGTACGAGAAGCGAATCCGCTAGCTCAGCCGCGCCGGCTCGCGCCAACCAGCGATTCGAAGAGTTCACAGAGTCGCCCGGCGGCCAGCTCCCAGCTGAGCGTTTCGGCATGACGGCGCGCGGCCTCTCCCATTGCGCGTCGCAGATGCGCGTTCCTGAGGAGGACTTCCAGCCGCTCCTGGAACGGGCCCGGGCATCGCCAGGCCACCAGGTACCCGGTTTCACCGTCCTTCACGATCGTCGGCAGACCGCCTACGCGCGAAGCGACCACCGGCTTGCCGCAGGCCGCGGCTTCCAGCGCCGCCAGGCCGAAGCTCTCGGAATACGACGGCAGCACGCACACGTCGGCGGCGTTGTAGTAGTCGGGCAGACGGTCCTGGGGCAGCGAGCCCAAGAAGTCAACCCGGTCAGAGATGCCGAGTTGAGCAGCAATCCGCTTCAGCCGCGCCAGCTCCGGGTTATTGGTAACCCCCCCGATGACGACCACCCGAACGTCCGGCAGGTCATCGAGCGCCGCCATGGCACGGAACAGGATGTCCACGCCCTTCAGCCGCTCGAGCCGGCCCACGTACAGCAGCACGCGGCCGGGGCCCATGCCGAGCCGCTTCCGGCATTCCGCCTGGTCCATGGGCCGGAAACGCGTCGCGTCTACCCCCGGCGGGATGATCTGCACGCGCTCGGGGTCGGCCTGGTAGAGGTTAACCAGCGAGCGCTTCTCGTGCTCCGACCAGACCACGATCTTCGAGGCCCCATGCGCGATCAAACGTTCGGCCGGGGCCCGTTCGGCCTGCTCGCGTTCGCCCGGCCGGGCCCGGCGCTTGATCTCCGCGAGGGTGTGGAAGCTGGTCACATGCGGCACATCCCACTGGCGGGCCAATTCCAGGCCCGCCTGACCTGAAAACCAGTAGTGCGAGCTCACCAGGTCGTAGGCGAGGCCATGGTCGCGCCGGAACCTGGAAAGCTGGTTGATGAACGTGGGAAGGTGTTCGTAAACGGCGTCTTTCTCCGTGCTGACCGGGCCTGCGTTAAGGTGGACCACGCGGGCACGCGCCGACAGTTGCATGATCTGGGGATCGCGTGGGCTGTGCCGCCTGGTGAAGACGTCGACGTGGGCGCCCCGCGCAGCGAGCTGGCGTGCGGTCTCCAATACGTAGATGTTCATCCCGCCGGCATTCTTCTCACCGGCGCGGATGTAGGGACATCCGTGCACGCTGATCATCGCAATGCTCAACGGGCGGAACCGACCGGCACGCTCAACCAGGCACGGAGGCAGCTGCGGTCGCGCCAGCGTCGCGCCGTCAGCGTCGGACAACGACATGCCGTATCTCCCGATCCCTGGCCCCCAGGTCGTACTTGTAGTGCTCATTGCCGCGCATGAAATCGAAGTACCTTACGCCCTCTGCGATCGCCCGCTCCAGGGCAAGCGCGTGGTTCAGCAGCCCCACGGCCAGCTGCCGGTACTCGGGATCGTAGCCGCTGTTATACCCGTAGGAACGGTCACGCAGGCGAAAGGCAAGCGAGGCGGCAACGCGCTTGCCATCGAGGTTCATCATCACCAGCGATGCCATGCCGTTCCGGGCAAGCGCCATGGTCACTTCCCGTATGAATCGGACCCTCTCTTCGGTCAGGAACGCGTCCTTCTCCGGGCTGCTGAGCCTGACGAGCCGGATGAACTCATCGAACCTGCCGGCGATGTCTTCCGGCGACCGGTAGTCTTCCTGGGCTACGGTACCCGCCGCGTTGAGCCTTCTCAGCTTCCGCCTGAGTTCGTGGCGATCCTTCTTATCGAGTCCGCTGACGTAGGCGTCGAACGTCTCGGGCAGCGTCACGCCTGGCGCGACGTCCTCGAAGGAGTCTTCCAGATGCCACCTGCGCGCCTCGGCCGCCTGCTTGAAGGCCCCGAGCGTCGGCGAGTCTCCTGCGATCGACTTCAGGTCGATGGTATGGACTTCCGGCCACTGGGCGACGTGTTCGAACACCGCGTCGGTAACCGGCACCACTTCCGCGCCGGCGATCAGGAAATCGTGATAGTCCACCAGGTCGGTGTCACCCAGGAACGAGACCACGCCCTGTGATCGCATCAGGGGCGCGATCGCAACCGACCGGCCGGCGCGCGTCACCTCGAGCAAAGCCAGCGTCGCCCCGTTGGCAAAACGCGACCACCAGGTCTGTTGCCATGCGCATGACAGGAACACCGTCGCTGACCCACACTGGTGCAGTAACTGATCCCAGCGGTCCGCGATGGCTCCGAAAGAGGCATCGCGGACCTCGAGACAATCAGAATCCAAGCTCAATTCTCCGCCCAGGTCTTAGTCTGCGGGTGCCTGGCGCTGTGGGCTGACGCGGCTCCCGGTCGCTATCGGATGCGAGAGGCCTGCCCACCGAGCAGAGCCTCTACCCGATCGAGAGATGGCTCGACGAATTCAAAGTCGACCCGCGCTCTGCGTTCAGCCGTCGACGGGTCCTTCAGGCCGTTCCCCGTGATGATGCAGACGATGGTTTTCCCCTCCAAGGACACGCCCAGGGACGGCAGTTTCATCAGGCCGGCGACCGACGCCGCCGATGCCGGCTCGCAGAAGACGCCTTCCGAGCGGGCCAGGCGCAGGTACGCCCCGATGATCTCCTCGTCGGTAACGGCGTCGATCCGGCCCCTTGATTCATCCCGGGCCTTGAGCGCTGGCTGCCAGCTCGCGGGGTTGCCGATGCGGATCGCGGAGGCGATGGTCGTCGGCGTCTCCACCGGCTCACCCCGTACGATCGGGGCCGAACCCTCGGCCTGGAACCCCATCATCTTCGGGAGGCTGCGCGCCTTCGCGATCTCCCAGTACTCCTTGAAGCCCTTCCAGTAGGCCGTGATATTGCCGGCGTTGCCGACCGGGATGCACAGCATGTCGGGCGCGTCGCCGAGGTCGTCAACGATCTCGAACGCGCCGGTCTTCTGTCCTTCGATCCGGTTTGGATTCACCGAGTTGACCAGCTCCATTTCGAGCCGCTCGGAAGCCTCGCGAACGAGTCGTAGCGCCGCGTCGAAGCTGCCCTTCACCGCGATCACCCGGGCGCCGTAGGCCATGGCCTGGGCAAGCTTGCCGACCGCGACGTCGCCTGCCCCCGCAGGGACAAGCACGATGCATCGAAGGTCGTAGCGTGCGCCATACGCCGCGGCCGAGGCGCTTGTGTTTCCGGTTGATGCGCAGATGATGCGCCTGGCGCCCTTCTCGAGGGCCTTGGCGATCGCCATCGCCATCCCCCGGTCCTTGAACGAACCGGTGGGGTTGCAGCCCTCCAGCTTGAAATAGACGGCTCGGGCGCCCAGTTCGGGGCCGATCGACTTCGACAGGACGAGGGGCGTGTTCCCTTCCCCCATCGCCACCAGCGGGGTGCGGTCCGAAACCGGCAAGAACTGCCGGTATCTCTCTATGATTCCGCCCGTTGGCGCCAAGCTGCGTCCTCTTTCTGGAGAGATCGGACGACCCGGTCATGAGATCCCGTGTGGTCGAACGGCCTGCCGCGAGCAGCCCGGCCGGTCGTCCCCGGGGTCAATAGAGACCGTCCTAAGTGTAGTAGAAGAGGGGCAACGACGGGCTGGACCTTCAGATCTCCGCCCGCTAGTAGCCCTCGACCCTCAGGACCGCCGCCACCCTGGCTACCACCGGGAGTTCCGAGATCTCCTTCATCGCACGCTGGACGCTTCGTTCCAGGGACGGATGCGTCATGATCACCAGATCGGCCTCGCCCTTTTCCGCATCGGCGTCCATCTGGATCACCGAGGCGATGCTTATCTTCGACCTTCCCAGAACACCTGCGATCCTGGCCAGGACGCCGGGGCGATCCTTGCACACGAGCCGGAAGTAGTACTTGCACTCGTGATTGGCCATGGGCGCGAGCTTCACCTTGTCCCCACGCCGTCCGGTCCGCGCGTGTGGCCGAATCTCAGCCCCGCGCGCGATCCGCAGGAGGTCGCCGAAGACTGCACTTGCCGTGGCTTGAGGGCCGGCGCCGCGCCCCTGGAACCAGAGGGGGCCGACCAGGTCGCCTTCGACTTCGACGACGTTAAGGACGCCGTCGACTTTGGCCATAGGCACATCAGAAGGGATCAAGGCGGGATGCACGCGCACGAGCAGTCCATCGCCTGCCCTCCGTGCGGCCGCCAGCAGCTTGATCGTGTAGCCGAGGGTCGCCGCGTAGCGGAACTCCTGTGCCTGGAGGCTTACGATGCCTTCACGGTAGACCCGGTCCAGCGGGACGCTGGCGCCGAACGCCACACGAGCGAGAACCGCAATCTTGTATGCGGCGTCCCACCCTTCCACATCGGCGCTGGGGTCGGCCTCCGCGTAACCGAGCTTCTGTGCTTCCCGAAGGACGTCGTCGAACGATGCGCCCTCCCTGGCCATCTTGGTCAGGATGTAGTTCGTGGTGCCGTTGATGATCGCCCGGATACTGGAAATGCGATTTGCCAGGAGATCGCTCGAGAGCGGCCCTATGATGGGAATGCCCCCGCCGACGCTGGCCTCGTGGAGCAGGCGGACGCCGTGCCTTTCGGCCATCGGTAACAGCTCGTCCCCGCGCTTGCAAAGGACTTCCTTGTTCGCGGTTACCACATGCTTTCCCGACCGGATGGCGCGCGCGATGTAGTCGCAGGCCGGCTGCTCGCCACCCATCACTTCGACGATGATGTCGATGTCGGGATCATCGAGCACGGCCGAGGGATCGGTCGTCAGAGTGCGCGCGGGTAGCCTGACCGGCCTTTTCTTTTTGGCGTCCCGGACCAGCGCGCGCTTCAGCACCAGCGGGCGTGCGCCGTCCCCGGCGAGGTTACCGCGACCCTCGAGCAGCCCGGCCGCGACCGCGGACCCGACTACCCCCAGACCCAGGAGTCCGACATTGAGGGGCTGTGCCGTGCTCACGGTCCCTGTTACCGAAGGCCAGGGAACGGGTTGACTGCCGTAGGAGTCGGCAAAATCGATGCGATGCGCACCTGCTGGTTGACCCAGCTGTAGATGCGGTCATTCAAGACCAGGTAAACATCCATGCGCTTGCGCTCTTCTACGACAAAGTCGGCGAAGGCGCGGTCCGCCAGAATTTCGAGGTGCGCGTCGCTGATCTCCCGCGCCGACGCCGTCTCGACGACCATGAAGGTAATCCACTGGCGGGACTCGGAGTCATAGCTGAGTTCGCTGAACTGTCCGACGGGCAGGCGCCTCGTACCGTCTGCGAGGGTCCCGAAGAACAGGTTCTCGTACTCCGGACGGACCTTCCGGGGCAGCCAACCGAGGTCGCCGCGTGTTCGCCTCACGTTGACATCAACCGAGTTCTTGAGGGCCAGGTCCTCGACCTTGTCGCCGGCCTTTAGCTGCCGGCGCAGGCTCGCGAGGAGCGCCTTGTCTTCGGACGCAAGCCTGATCTCGTAAACGCGTACCTGCTCCTGGATGCGCGGCACGCTCTTTCCGACCTCGTCGCGCACCTTTCCTCGGAATAGCTCCTTGCGAACGATCTCCCGGTGCTGGGTTTCGGTCAGACCAACGCCGTTCAGGAACTGTCGGTACTTCTCGTCGATCTGCGCCTTGTTCTGGGGCAGTGCCGCTTCCTGATCCGAGAGCGTGAAGAATCCGAGCGAGATCCTGATGAATCGGTCGACCTGCTCCGATTCGACCGTGATACCCATCCGGGGAGCCACCTGGAACGCGATCTCGTTGTCTGCCATCGTCTGGAGAGCATCGAACAGGGAAGTGCCGATCGGGAACTGCTTACCCTGCTCCTCGGAGATTCGCTGATGGAAGCGAATGAAGCCGACCAGGTCGCCCCGCGTGAACTCGACCCCTTGTACTCGCAACGCGAGCTCACGTGGCGGGAGTACGTACTTCTGGACGAATGCGTAGGTGGGGATCGTCAGGATGAGGAAGAAGACGACGATGCCGCCGATCAGGAATGGCCGGTTGCGTCGCCGCATCTCAGCCTGATGGGCGATTATCGATCTCCGGGACGCAGGCGCGAGGCCTCCGGGGTGGCTTTCCGGCCCCACCGGCTGCTGCGCAACTGCCTGCCCCTGCTCGGGAGGGTTGGTCATGAGTCAGGATCCTCCCAATTCACTGCCGGTCGCGGCGCTTGAATCGGGTCGCGGGTTGGCCGACGAGTTCGACTTGACGGCAGGCCCGGAAATTACCGGGCTTCCTCTGCTTCAACGTTGGCGGAAGCGGACTCGGACTCGTCCGCCGCATCATCAGTTGCCCCTGCAGGGCTCCCTTCTTGCGTACCAGCTACAGCTTCAGAGTCCTCCGACTCCGCTGCCGGGCGCGCGCCCGCCAGTGGCGCCGGCCCCGTGATACGGACGTGGTCCTGCGTGAATGGCAACAGGCCCAGGAGTCGGGCCCGCTTGATCTCACGCCGGACCAGCCGCTGGTGACGGGCACAGGTGCCGGTCTTCTTTCCCGACTCGATTTGCGCGCGATCCGAAAGGAACCTGCGGAGGCGGTTGACCGACTTGTACTCGGGCTCGATCTTCTCGGCGCAGAAGATACATACCTTGCGGCGCCCCCAGGGTCGGCGCGAGCGAGCCGCCGCGCCCGGTGTGCCGGCCGCCGGACGACCGGAGCCGGAGGGGCCGGACTGCGACCGGTTGGAGTCGCCATATCGTGAAGTCATAGCTGGAACGAGCCTCCGTTACGATCCGCCATCAGCGGATCAGATATCCAATTACCAGGGCAGGTCTTCGACCTCGCTCTGCGATTCTTGCGGGGCGCCCTGCGTGGCGCTCTGCGGACTCACTTCCGATCCCGAGGCAGCCGCACTACCCGCCCGGTCCAGGAAGAGGACCCGTTCGGCGACCACCTCATTGGCGACCCGGGGCTGCCCGTCATTGCCCATGAAAGCCCGGCTCCGAAGCCGGCCCTCGACATAGGCGCGCCGTCCCTTGACCACATACTGGTTGACCTGCTCGGCAAGCCGGCCCCAGGCTGTGACGGTGAACCACTCGGTTTCCTCGCGTCGCTCTCCATCCCGGGTGTTGTAGCTGCGGTTGACGGCCATCCTGAAGTCAGCAACTGCGTCGCCGTTGGGCGTGTAGCGCATTTCCGGGTCACTGCCCGCGTTGCCGATCAGCAGGATCTTGTTCAGGCCGGCCAAGCGTGCCCCCCTAGCTCGATGCGGCGGGAGTCGCAGCCTCGGAACGACCGGCGCGCTTGCCTTCCCGCTTCTTGGGCTGCTTGGTGTCCGGGATCACGACGAGGTACCGGATGATGTCCTGGTTCAGGTTCAGGGCGCGCTCGAACTCAGGCACCCTGGCCTGCTCCATCGTGAAATGGGCAAGGAAGTACGAACCTTCCTTGTTCTTCTTGATCGGGTAGGACAGCGTGCGGCGACCCCAGGCCTCGGCCGCAGCAAGCTGGCCGCCGTGCTGGCTTACCAGTCCGGATATCGTCTCAAGGGATGCCTGGCCCGCAGCCTCGTCGGCGTCGGCGCCCAGTACCCACATCATTTCGTATTTTCGTGGCGCGGGAATCGGAACCCCTCCTGATCAAAAGCAGACGAACGGTAAGTATAGCACCGGACGCCCGGAAAATGGCCCGCCCGGTGTTGTGACCTTGCTGTCCCCGACCGTTCTGCGCGCTAGGTGCGGTCGGAGACGCCGGGAACGGCAAAGTGGCCCGCAAACACCCCTACCCGCGCCCTGATCCTGGTCAGCTCCTCCGGCTTGCCGGACGCGCGGAGCGCCTCGAGGATCAACTCGGCGATCCTGGTCATGTCGGCGGTCTTCATCCCCCGGCTCGTGACGGCGGGCGTGCCGATGCGAACGCCACTGGCAACCCGCGGGGGTCGAGGGTCGTACGGGATGGCATTCTTGTTGACGATGATCCCGGCGTTGCGCAGCGCGTCCTCCGCCTCCTGCCCGGTCAGTTTGAGGGGGGTCATGTCGACCAACATCAGATGGTTGTCCGTCCCGCCCGAAACGACCCGCAGCCCGCCGGCGTTCAGGGCGGTTGCCAGGGCACGCGCGTTTTCGACGATCTGCGCGGCGTAGGCCTTGAACTCGGGCCGAAGCGCCTCCGCAAATGCGACCGCTTTGGCTGCGACAACGTGCATGAGCGGGCCGCCCTGGATATTCGGGAACACCGCCGAATCGATCGCTTTCGCCAGGTCCAACCGGCTGAAGATGGCAGCGCCGCGTGGGCCCCGCAACGTCTTGTGGGTGGTAGTGGTAACGACCGAGGCGTGCGGGAACGGCGAAGGGTGGACGCCTCCGGCGATCAGGCCGGAAATGTGGGCCATGTCCACCATCAGGTGGGCACCCGAGTCCTCAGCGATCTCCCGGAATTTAGGAAAATCGATGATCCTCGGGTAAGCGGTTGCGCCGGCGACGATGATCTTCGGCTTGAACTCGCGCGCTGCCCGCGCCACCTCGTCGTAGTCGATGAGCTCGGTCTCGCGGTCCACGCCGTACGACGCGAATTCATAGAGCTTGCCTGAGAAGTTGACCTTTGCCCCGTGCGTCAAATGGCCTCCCTGGTCGAGGCGCATGCCGAGCACCCTGTCACCGGGCTTCAGGAGGGCAAAGTACGCGGCCATGTTTGCGGTCGAGCCGCTGTGGGGCTGGACGTTGGCGTGCTCGGCGCCGAACAGCTGCTTCGCACGGTCCTGCGCCAGCCGTTCGACGACATCGACGTTCTCGCAGCCCGCGTAGTAGCGACGGCCCGGATAGCCCTCGGCGTACTTGTTGGTCATCACCGACCCGGTAGCTTCCAGGACGGCGGCGCTCGCGTAGTTTTCCGAGGCTATGAGGACCAGTTCCTCGCGTTGTCGGCGGATGTCCGCGTCGATTGCAGCAGCGACCTCGGGGTCCTGCCTGGTGAGTGCCAACATCGCTGGCATTCCCTTTCAGGCTCGTTTATCTTTCGTCGGGCCGCCGGTGGCTCGCCGCGGCATTAGTCTAAGCCACACGTACCCAAACCCTCAGGTAGTGTATGACCTCAAGAACACCTCAGGACTCAGCGTTCCATCAGCCGGGCCCGGCCCAACCTCTTACCGTCATTGACGACGTCCCGGAAACCGCCATGGTGGTGTTCGCGCACCCCGACGACGCCGAGATCGGCGCCGGAGCCGTTGCGGGACTGTGGGCGAAGCGAGGCTGCGAAGTCACGTTTGTGCTCTGCACCGACGGCGGCAGCGGCAGCAATGACCCCTCGATGGATTCGCAGCGGCTGGTCGCCCTTAGACGAAAGGAGCAGGCGGCCGCCGCGGCCGTCCTGGGCGTGGCCAGGGTGGAGTTCCTCGGCTTCCCGGACGGCGGGCTGGAGGACGACCGGGCGTTTCGCGGGGCGGTTGTACGGATGATCCGGAAGTACCGCCCGCAGACGGTGTTCACGCATGACCCCTATCGCATGAAGGGGTTTCAACACCGCGATCACCGGATGACCGGGATCGTCACCACGGATGCTGTCTTCCCTTACGCCCGCGATCACCTGCACTTCTCCGAGCAGATCAATGAGGAAGGTCTGAAGCCACACAAGACGCGGCGGCTTCTTTACTGGGGCGCCGACGAGCCTGATGTCGTATTCGATATCACGGAATCGGTCGACCTCCAGGTGGAGGCCCTCTACAAGCACGAGAGCCAGGTCGGAGGCCTCAAGGACAGCGGGCGCGACGCGGAAGGAAGAGTCCGCACCCGGGCCG
Source organism: SAR202 cluster bacterium (assembly GCA_016872495.1). GTDB lineage: Bacteria > Chloroflexota > Dehalococcoidia > Lucifugimonadales > Lucifugimonadaceae > VGZT01. The sequence continues at coordinate 4,825 of VGZT01000001.1, read as the reverse complement.
AGGAGTCGGCCGTGGGGCAGGCATTCAAGTACGGAGCCACGTACCGTCAGCTGCTCGCCAGGGTCTAGTTCCCTGGCCCCTGGATGCCGGATGGCCGGCGGTGGTCATGCGAGCAGGAAGGCCCTCGCCAGTCTGATCGTCATTTCCGGGATCGGCCTGATAAGCCGCCGCAGCCCGATCGCCCCTGTCAGCGCCAGCAGGCCGACAACCGCGCCGCCAATGGTGTCGGTCGGATAGGCGACGCCAGCGTATACCCGGGCGACGGCCTGCACGGCAGCCAGCGCGATCAGCGAAGTTCCCAGTCGCCGGTTGATCAGCCAGACCGCCCCCGCGATCGCGAAGGCGACGGCGATGGGATTGGCCGGGAACGAAGGATCCGTCGACGGATAGAACAGGAGCTTGACCGACTCGGGCATCGCCACGAACGGGCGCGGCCTGGCCCAGATTGAGTTGATCGTGGTAACGGCCAGGTTTGCCAGCCCGACCGACGCCGCGCCCGCTAGCAGGGTCACCTGCATGCGCTCCCGCTCGGCTGGCGTCTTGCCGGCGAACCAGAGGCCGACCAGGGTAACGACCCCCAGGACGGCCACCAGATAGTCGCCGACCACGATTCGCATCACGGCGTCCAGCAGGTCAGACCTACCCGCCAGCCCGTTCAGGAAGAGCAGTGTCTCGCGATCGAACGGGTTCACGATCCGCCCTTTCGCGGAGACTTCAGGAAGGTCAGCCAGGCGAGGGCGGAAAGACCCCTGAATTCGTCACGCCACGTCCGGCGCCAGCACTGGATCGACGGGCCGAGCGCGGATAGGAAGGTCGTGTGCTTGAGCGCCTCCATGCCGACCGAGGGCGGCGCGGGAGAACGCAGTCCGCGGTTGACGATCGATCCAAGGGTGCAGGTGGTGACGATCGCGGAAATCGCGCCCACGGCAAACCACAACGCCTGCGTATTGCCGGACATCCCGCCATTGGTGTCATTGATATTCCGTGCCTGCGGGAGGTCATACAGTGCCGCCCTGCCCCACGGGACCGGTTGCCCTCCCGCACCGATGACGACGCGGCCGCCGGCGACGCTCCCCCAGGGGCCCGGATTCCACAGAGGGGCCAGGAAGAACGACGCTATGCCGGCACAGACAAGAAGCACGCCGAGCGCGCGCGTCCGAGCACGCCCCGGCAACAGAAAGAGACCGCGCAATCCCCCGAAGCTCACCCCGAGCTGGATCGCGCCCAGGGAGGCCACGTACGACATGATCAGGTAGTCCCTGATGAACAGGGCGCGGACGTCGTCGGGTGTCAATCTAAGGGCATTAGCCGCCCGCGGGCGTCACGCCGGTGCACCAGTGCAGGTATTTCGGATTGCGCCCGGTGACCACTCTGGCGTAGATCTCCTGGATCTGTCCGGTCAGCTTGCCGATTGCTCCAGTGCCAATTCTACGGTTGTCGAGCTCACCAACCGAAGTCACGTGAGCGGCGGTACCGGTCAGGAACACTTCATCGGCGAGGTATAGCTCGCTGCGATGGATCCTGCGTTCAATCACTTCGATTCCGAGCTCCTTGCGACAGAGCGTGATCACGGAATCGCGGGTGATTCCAAGAAGACAGTTGTCGGTCTCACCCGGGGTAGAGATTCGACCGTTCTGCACGATGAACAGGTTTTCACCACTGCCTTCCGACACATGGCCGTCGTTGGTCAGCAGGATCGCTTCGTCAAAACCGGCCATGATCGCCTCGGTCTTGGCGAGGATGCTGGTCGTGTACAGCCCGGTCAGCTTCACGCCGGTCGGCATCATGGAGTCCTCGGGCCGCCGCCAGGAGGAGCTCTGGCATCTGATGGCGCGATCGTTGTCGATGTACGACCCGAACGGCAGGATCATCAGCGCGAAGTCGCTGTCGAGTTCGTGCAGCTTGAGGTTGGCCACCCGTTCCGCGCTCTTGAAGGCCAGCGGGCGGATGTACACGTCCTGGCGGTAGCCGCACCGGTCAAGCAGATCGACCGTGATCTTGCAGAGGTCATCAGCGGAATACGGTAGTTCGATCTTCAGGATCTTCGAACCGCGCAGAAGGCGCTCGTAGTGCTCCCGCAATCGGAAGATGAAGGTCTTGCCCTGCTCCTGGTTCCAGTTCCCCCGGATGCCCTCGAATGCGGACGTCCCGTAATGCAGGGCATGGGTCATGATGTTGACTTTGGCGTCCTCGATCCGCACTTGCTTGCCACCGAGGAATGCCCACCCTTGACCCGCCATCCGACGACCGTCCTTAGCTATGCGCCTCGAGCACCGCCCGGGCGACCTCACCCTGTCCGCAGCTAGGCAACCTGTTCATTATAGGTTCAGCCACCAGGCCGTGGGAGATCCGCGACGGCTCTGCTAGGTTCGGCCCGCGCGTCCGATCTGGCGCTCGCCATTCGATCGTGAGGTCAACCTTTGGCACGCGATGAGGCCCCCATCAACCTCCGAACGCCCGGTCTCGAGAGCGCACCCCGCTGGTGGGCGCTGGCCAGCTACGTAGTGCTGGCAGTCGCCGCACTATCAATCGCCGCAGGCTTCGGATTCTTTGCGGGCATGGCGGTGCGAGCCGGCCCTGTACTGGTAACGACTCCGCCGCCCGCAGCTGCAGCGCCCGTGTCCGCGTACGTGGCCGGCGAGGTGGCCACTCCTGGCGTTTACACCCTGCCTGCGGGCGCCCGGGTCCACGAGTTCGTAACGGCTGCCGGCGGGCTCTCGCCTGCTGCGGATGCACTTTCCATAAACATGGCCGGCAAGGTAACGGACGGCCAGAGAATCGTGGTCCGGGCGGTTCCACCTCGCGCCGCGGCGCCGGGTGCCGCCTCGACGACGGACCGGCCGGCCGCCCCCGGACCGGTCAACCTGAACGCGGCGAGCGAGCAGGACCTGGCGGCGCTGCCACGCATCGGCCCGGTGACGGCCGCAGCAATCGTCAAGTGGCGCGAGGAAAATGGCGGCTTCGATAGCGTTGATGAGCTGCTGAAAGTGCGCGGCATCGGCCAGGCAACGCTGGACGCCCTGCGCCCGTACTTGACCGCCCCGTGATTCTGGGCTGGTTGGCGGCGTCATTGGTCGCCGGGATCGCGCTCGGGTACTACTGGCCCGAAACCGCTTCACAGACCGCTCGTTTCGGCCTCGCGACGCTGCTCGCGGGCGGCACCGCGCTGGCGATCGCACGCGGCCGATCGGGGCGCTTTGCACCGCTGGCGTTGGCCATCGCGGGCGCAGCGGTCGTCGTCGGCCTGACCCGTGGCATACAGGCCGCCCCGGCCAACGCCTGGACGCCCGACACCGCCTTAACTACGCCCGAGCTCAGCCTTGAGGCGGTCGTGCTGGAGGACCCGGTCCCGTTTGGCGACGCGGTTCGGATTCGCGTGGCGCCCCTCGTGGCGCCGGAGTCGCCGCCATGGCTCACGACGGAGATCGAACTCGATGTGATCGCACGCCAGCTCACGGGAGCGGCCATTGCTGGCCGCCCGCCCGACGGTTACCGGGCCGGCGATCGCCTTTCGATTGCTGGCCGGCTCTCCTATGGCGCCGTATCGGGCTACGCGGGCGTCACGGTCAACGCCAGTTCGGTACGCCTGGCGTCAGGCGAACTGGACGGGAACCTGCTGGCTCGTCTACGTGCCGGGGCGAACCAGGCGATCGACCGCACCAGCCCCGAACCGGTCGCGGGCCTGGTCAAGGCGATGGTTACAGGTAGCCGCACGGGCATCGACCAGCGGACCAGGGAAGCCTTTCGGCGGTCCGGCACTTCGCACGTCCTGGCGATCTCGGGACTGCACGTCGGGATCTTTGCATCCATGGCGCTTGCCGTATCGGTCCTTGCGCTGGGCAGGAAGAACCACTGGTACTTACTGGTGCCGGGCTGCGCCGTCTGGGGCTACGCGTTCATGGCCGGGCTTTCTCCACCCGTCGTACGTGCTGCACTGATGGCCAGCGTGTTCCTGGCCGGACGGTCTCTCGGGCGTCAGAACAGCATCCCTCCGGCCCTCGGAGCGGCGGGCGCCCTGATGGCAGTGCACGAGCCTGCGCTGGTTGGCGATGTCTCGTTCCAGCTTTCGTTCCTCGCGGTCCTGGGCATAGCCCTGGTAGCGCCAGGGGTTCAGGCGGCGGGCGCGGCACAGCTCCGGCGAGTCGAGGGGTCGTGGCCGTCGCCTCTGATCCGACTTCTCGAATGGACCAGCAGCGGCGTCGCCATGTCGGTTGGCGCGATCAGCCTCACCGGCCCCGTGATCGTCCTGCGATTCGACGCGATCTCGGTCTGGGGCCTGCCCGCTACTCTCCTCCAGGTACCCGCGCTTCCTTTCCTGATCGTTGCCGGCGTGGGAGAGGCGCTGCTCGGCGCCCTGGCGCCGGGCGTCGCAATCCTTGCCGGTGGGCCCGCGTGGCTGGCGGCGAAGTACGTGATCGCAGTCGCACACTTCTTCGGCTCGCTGCCCGGGGGCGCGGTGCCGCCATCCTGGCCCCTGTTTGCCGGCGCCGCGCTTTATTACCTCCTGGTGGCCGCACTGGTCATTCGGCCGCGCTGGTTGGAACTCTTCGTGACCGCCCAGCACACCGCGCGCCGGGCCGTTACCGGCCTGGCGTCCTCCTGGCCGCCGCAACGGCCGGTTGCGGGTGTCTGCCTGGTGCTCGCGCTTGGCGCTGCGTTCCTGGTGTGGATCGCGGCGTTCTCGGCGCGCGATGGGCAGCTGCATGTCACCTTCTTTGAGACGACCGGCGGCGATGTCATTCTCATCACGACACCCGGGGGCCGCCAGGTACTCGTTGACGGCGGCGATTCGGTCTTCGGCGCGGTTCGCTCACTGGGCGGCCGG